>CAILEM010000078.1 GCA_903833215.1 uncultured Armatimonadota bacterium | reverse complement strand
CCAATGCCATCAAGTATTTTTCGAGTGTTTCCTTCGTCCTTAGCTCATGGAAAGCATGGATGCGATCCTCGGCCGATTTTTGTCTGCTGTGCCATCGGAATGGTGCAACGGTATTCGTCGAGAGTTTGGTTATAGTGGTGGCGGGGGGTTATTCTCTTACCCTTTGATTTGTTGGTTGATGATCGTTCAACGGTTGAAGGGTTTAAGTGTTGAATCTGCTTGGTTGACGGTATCTCCTGAACTGGCTTTGCGTTTCTCACCGACAAGCAAGCGAGCTCAAAGCGGCACGCTTTCTCCGTTTGGCGGGGGTTACGATCACGCCCGCCGTGCAATGCCTGTCGAGATGGCGGAGGCTGTGTTTGATCGTTTGTTTACCGAGTTGTGCGTCAAGCTCAGCGCCGTTAATCCGCGGCCGAGCGCCTTTGTTTTGGACGGCACTACCTTGTCTCCAGATGGCAGTGCGAAGCTGCGCGAGGAGTATCCTCCCCATGCGAACCAGCATGGGGAGTCTCATTACCCACATTTACGCCTTTTGTTTGCTCACGAACTGGGTACGGCGATGGCGGTTCGCCCGATTTGGGGTCCGGTGCGCGGGAAGGATCGAGTAAGCGAACAATCGCTGGCTCTGGAGATGATCGGTCGACTCCCGGAGGGAGCGATGGTTGTAGCTGACCGTGCTTTCGGCGTGTTTTCAATCGCCTACTCGGTGACGAACTCTGGACGTTCGTGCTTGGTTAGGATGACCGACCAGCGATTTCTGTCTCTGGTAGGCAAAGATGCGGACCTCTCTTTCGACCAAGAGCGAGAGTTCGTTTGGAAACCTAGCGCCCACGATCTCCGGGCGCATCCAGAGATTCCTAAGAATGCCATGGTGCCCGGGTGCCTTATCGTCCGGCACGTTGTTCCAAGCAATTCCAAGAGTGTTGTCAGGCTGCTCCTATTCGTTTCAGGTTCAAATATGACTGGCGATGAGCTTGCGGCAACCTACGCCAAGAGATGGAATATCGAAACCGATATCCGAACCCTCAAGCACACACTCGGACTGGACCGGCCCAGCGCTAGGCTCCCAGACGTTCTGGCAAAAGAACTCATCCTGGGTGTTGCCGCCTACAACCTTGTCAGGGCAATGGGTGCCCTTGCGGCAGGACACGTCGGCATAGACCCAAGACAAGTCAGCTTTACCAGAATGGCGGCATGCATGCAAGCATATGAGCAAAGACTTCTAGATGCCCCAAACCAAGAGGAGTTAGAAAGGCTAGTCCTTGAAATGTTCACCAGAGCCACAGCAAGAACTCTCAAACCCAGAACTAGACCCAACCCTCCAAGGCATACATGGGAGAGACCAAGGAGCGGCAAAAGGCGAAGCACGAAGAAGCCGAAAAATACTTGATGGCATTGGCCACGGAGACGTCGACTACGGGGCGGGACTATGTTTTTTGCGCCGTTACTTGATCGCATTTCAAGTGAAATCAAGTCCGCGACAAAGACCGCATCGGCTACCTGTGACATCTTATAAAACAAAACCGCCCCGAGAGTCTCGGGGCGGTTTTATTGCACGAAGCGAGGTACGCCTCGCCGTCATATTAGCCGGTAACTTTAGTCGGCGCGCCGCCGTTAGCGCCGGACGCCCAGGCGGCTTCGGTGAGGCGAATGACTTCCAAACCGCACTCGAATGGCGATTCGCAAGCGACCTTGCCGAGGATCGAGTGGATGAAGTTCTTGTCAGGAGTGCTGCCACCGGTGAGGTTCTCGCACTTCAGCTTGTTCTGAGCGCGATCGACCATCGTGAGCTTGCCATCTCGAACGAAGAACGCCATATCTTCGCACCAGATCGTGATCTCTTCGTGCCAGCCCATGCCGTCGCCGATGATCGCGATGTTGCCCATGGCGCCGCCCTTGAACATCATCGACAGAGTCGAGTTGATGTCAACTTCGGTGCCCTTGTTGTCGGTGAACGCTGAAACAGTATCTACGCTCTGACCGGTCACCCAGAGGATGATGTCCAGCACGTGGCTACCGGAGTCGTTAAGCTGACCACCGCCGGAGAGGGCAGCGATCTGTCGCCAGGTTCCCTTCACCGCTCGCAGCCACTCTTGGCTCTGGAGCACGCTGATGTACTGAACCTTGCCCGCTTCCCCGGATTCGATCTTGGCCTTGATGTAGCGAAACTCCGCTTGGAAGTGTCGCTGATAGCTGACCATGCCAACCTTGCCAACGCGATCTCGCTCGGCGATGATCTTGTGTGCGTCGGCAACCGTCGTCACGAGCGGCTTTTCGCAGCATACGTGGCAGCCGGCTCCGAGACCGTCCATGATCTGGCCAACGTGCTGCGTGTGCGGCGTGGCGATCATGATCGCATCGGGCTTGATCTCCTCAAGCATCTTCAAGTGATCGTTGAATTCAGGAAGATCAGCAAGCTTCGTATGAGCTTTCTTGGTCAAACGAATCTGCTCTTCCGTAGGGTCGCAAAGCGCTACGATCTCCGCTTCTGCCACCTGCTGAAGGTTTCCAAGGCGATACCGCTGAAAACCACCACAACCAACCATTGCAACTCTGACTTTTTCCATGTCCACAACCTCTCTGTCGAAATCCAGAGCGATGTTACGCTATCGCGTTCACCTAGATCACCCCTAACCGACCAAGATGTTCACGGAGTTGTGTCGAAGTGTCTTTGGAGGAGTCGATCCAGTGCGCTTGCCACCCGCAAGCGAGGGCAGCATCGACATTTTGTGGAAAATCGTCGAAGAAAATGAGGCTGCCTGGCTCCCGGTCGTACGTCGCGCAATAGAGCTCGTAAATCTTGGGATCGGGCTTATGGAGCCCCGCCAAATGGGATGCCATTTTCCATTCCAATTTCTGGATGCCGGGGTAGGGCCCCGTGCCTGCCAATAGCTCCCAGTGGAGGGCGCTGGTATTGGAGAGGCACCCGGTCTGAACTCCGCGAGCCTGTAGCTCCTCTACCAACTCCAATGCCCCCGGGTATTCATCAACCAAGATGCCGTTGTGCAAGTCCTTCGCGTCCTCTAGATCGCAACCCGCGAAATCTGCAAGGGCGGGAAGATATTCCTCGGCCGGAAGCTGCCCCGTTTGGTACAACTCCAGCAATTTGAGAGTGGCAAGTGGGGTTGGCTCGGCTGGAAGGTTGCGGCAAGTCACACCTGCCGTTTGCGCCGCGTCTTGCCATGTATGGCTAATATTGAGCAGAACGCCTCCGAGGTCGAAGACAACGGCATAGGGAGTTTGGTTCGATTCCATGGGCTTGTACGTGTTACCTTAATCCATAGCGGCAGTCGGCTGTTAGCTTTCATGTGCAAAACAGCACAAGGTCGTCAGATTCGGTCAAAATTTTCCTAGGGTGCCGTATCAAAGGAATGCCGCCCATCGGAGCGGATTGGAGAACTCGCTAATTATGGTCAACCCCCGGAGACCCGTTTTGTGGATAGCCCTGGTTGCTACAACTGTCTGCGGTGCTGCCTCGACGCTACGAGCGGCTCCTGTGCTGCCAGAGGTTAAGAAACACCTTGCTGCCGCCCACAAGTGCCTCGCCAGTGGCTCCTATGAATCCGCAGCAGCTCATGCCGATTTGGTACTCATTGCGGATGATGTCTCCGTAAGCGTGAATGTTGACAGCATCCGTGCCAGCCAGCGCAATCGATGCGTTCAGGCACTTCAAGCTTGCCTCGAAACTTGGGAGTCGGCTTTGGACGACACGGTTCGGTTTCATCTTGAAGATGATCCCGCCAAGGCGGATCTGAAGGTCGTCTTTCGTACCGACGTAAGGATGAAGCGAGAACCCATCGCAGGTCTTACGAACTGGACTCGCACCATTTCCGCGAATGGAAAAAAGGTCAGCGCCAAGTTCAAAGCCGACATTCAAGTAAGGACTCAAGATCTGCAATATCACGGACTGTCGTTCGAAGTCATGCGCCAAGAGGCTGAACACGAATTTGGCCATGTTCTAGGGCTCGAAGATAGCAATATCGTTGGAGACCTCATGGGTGAACTGGACATGGACCATGTTGTTGCCTGTCCAAGCAATGCCGAAATCCAGACGGTTAAGGATTTGCGTCTTGAGGCTAAACGCATCAAGGCCGACGCAGAACTGAAAGTTCGCCACGAAAACGTATCCAGCTAGGGCGGCCCAATAGATCAAGATCTTGTCGATGGAAGATAAAACGTTTGAAGATCAGAATCTCGAACGAAAAACTTGGCAAGATCTGGAGTGGATTCAATGTCGATTCGTCCGATGCTCGTTCAAAGGAGTCCGGCTTTCGGAACTCATTACAAAGAGTTGTGAGTTTGAGGAGTGTGACTTCACTGGAGCGGGACTCCCTTCCTCGAGGAATCGGTCAACCGGCTTCCTGAACTGCAAGTTCATCAACGCGGACCTGTTCGGTGCGAAATTTGACAACTGCCGAATGATCGGGTCGTCGTTTGACGGAGCCAACTTTGCCGCGCTCACAATTTCGGCTGGCGATTGGTCTTTCGTTAACCTTCGATATCAGGAACTTGATGGGTTAGATCTTAAAAAAATCCGAATGAAAGGTGCCGATCTCGCCGGTGCTTCACTTAAGAAATGCGATCTGCGTGACGCGCTACTCGATCAGGCATCGTTGTTTCAAACCAAACTTCAGGGCGCAGACTTCCGAGGCGCCAGTCTCGACGAAGTCGACTTGAGGAATGCAGAACTGAAGGGGGCGAGAATGGATATTTCCCAGGCAATCCACTTCGCCCAGTGCTTTGGCATTACCGTCGAGTAGGGGTGCTTGGCTGCGAATACAGCCAAGCACTAGATCTCCTATTTGCCCTTGGGAGGATCGAACACGGTTGCGTCAATCTTCTCGTCCACTTTCGCAGACTTGAACTCTTGAACCGTGTCTCCCCATGAGGTGCGGTTGACGAGCATCATCGGCAACAGTACGCCGTTGACCTTCTTGTAGTTGGAGTAGTCGTTGATCTGGGCAGTGCTTCCCAGGATGGATGGATAGGCGTAGGTCACGCGGCTCAGGAGGCCAGATACTTTGTCGAAGTACAGGGTCAGCCGAGTTTTGTCTTCCATTGTGCCCATCACCACCAAGCTGTCTTTGCCGTCAAGTTTGGCGGTGCCACCGGAGGTGTTGGTGATCTTGGGCAGGCTGTCTGGTCCTGTAAACAGCACTTTCTGGTTGACAGACTGGGCCACGTACTGAATTGGGATGACCTTGAGGCCTTCTGGGCTGGTGAACCAACCTACGGTACCGTTGAATCCTTGCTTCTCGTCTTCCTTCGCCGTCTTACTGGTGTAGGCGAATTTGTTCCCACTGTAAAATGCCTCAAGTGGTGACTTGACACCCTTCGCGAGGCTGGTGCCCTTCAGGTGCAATCCCGGAAGCGCTTTGGCGGTGCCGACCGCTTTACCATAGGCGGCGAGGACCTCTTCGGGTTTCACGGTCTGACTTCGTCGAGCGCGCACTTCTAGGCCGGTGACGGGGGCAAGGTTGATGGGGTGAGTGTGTCCGGCGTGGCACGTGGCGCAGGTGATCTGGTTACGGCCGCCAAAGTTCTTCTTGTTGATCTCGCGTTGCATCGCGATCATTTCGCGCGCCGATTTCTTCTCTTCTTTAGCATCGCTGGAATAGTCACTGGTGTGACAGAAGCTGCATTCAACTTTCAGCGAGGCTGACATGAACTCCATCGCAGGGATAACCGTGCCTGCCTTTTCCCCTTTGAACGAGGTGATGTTCTTAAAAGCAGTCTCAGCATTGGGCTGGTCTTGGCCAGGCAAAGCAATCGCCCCACCCAAACCGGTCAACGAAACAATCAAAAGTGCATATCCGCGCCGCATCTGCGCATCTTATCACGCCCGCGTTAAAAGCCCTTATCCTGAACCTGATTTTTGTCTGCGATCTGACCACATCGAAACGATCCCGCCGGGGCTCCGTCATGGAAACTCGATGACACTTAATGGCCTCCTGTGTCTGAGCACACAACTTGCCACAAACCCTTGCGACGTCAAGAGCGTTCTTCCAGAAAAATATATTTAATTGATGTCGTTTCCGTGAACACCCGAAAATTCGTCCTGTCGTATTAGTGTATGGAACATCAACGGGGGTGTGATGAGGCGTAGTATTGGGATCATCATGGTTCTTCTAACCATGGCAATTGTTGGTTTCACGGAACACAAGAAGCCTCTAAATGAGGCTAACGGTAGCAACCAGGCTTTGGATAGGGGTACTGATCCGGCACTAGAGAGTGCGTTTGGCACGGGGACTGGTACTGGCTCACAAATCAATGGCACAGTTAGAGGAGGTCCCGGGACGGGGACAGGAACCGGAACTGGAACTGGGACCGGGACGGGTACCGGTACGGGAACCGGTACAAGCGGCGCCCCATTCCAAGGCCTCATGCGAGTCGAACGCATGGAGGAATGGTCCTCGAAGGTTTCCTATTCCAACGTAAGCAACGGATTGCAAACCAATTCGAACATGCACGTCGCGCGAGCGGTAGTCCAAGTCGCCGGAGTCCCGGTCTTGACCGGATCTACGTCGGTTTTGTATCTCGGTAACTATGTAAATTGCCCTTGGATCTTGGATTCCTACGGATATATCCTAAGCGTCGCAACACCGGGCCAGATGGGCACGGCCCTGTCCGGTGCTCCGGGTGGACCGTACGCTGGTGCCATCCAACTCTCAGGCACACCGACAAACACAAGTCCAGGTGTTTCCATCAACCTAACTGCGCTGGGCGAAGTCCCGGTACAAATCGCCTCGACAGGCACCATTTCGAGCGGCTCGTTCCCAATTGTCGTGTCGCTGACCGTCGGATATCACTACGTTAACCCTAATAACGGGCAGAGCGTGACCGGCAACTACAGCACTGCGACGGAATACACGCTGAACCTCTCGAAGCTACTCCTAATCGGAAGCTCTATCGACACTCGTCGCGTTTATGGAACTCCGAACATCCTTGGCGAATATCCTGCAGATCCCAATGCTCCCTCTCGGAACGTGGATTTCACCAGTTGGGTCTATCGCGGTGGCCTCTTCGTGGGCAATATGCCACCCACCAGTGGAGCAGATCAAAGTGGTCTCGCCAGGGTCGAATTCTGGGGAAACGGGCCCGGATCGGGTACGTGTCTCGCCGCGACCACCGTCATGGCCGACATGGGCATTCGAAGTTCACTTTCCTCGAGCGAAACGGTCGGCATATTTATCCCTGACATCGGCGACAGTCACATCAGTGCTGTACCTGCGGGATTGACATGGGCGCAAGGCTGGGCAATTGCACCGACGACGACACCAGGCACTTACGCCAATAACCCCGTCGCAACTTTAGCTCTTGCCGGTTCGAACACAAGCGATTACCTCAACTGGGTGATTGCCGACACAACCAATGGCGGTTGGGTTATCCCAACCTCTGTGTTTAGCAAGCTTTGCTTTGCCTTGACGGACGAAACGACGGGGCCATCCTGGCATTACTTTGCCGGCTATCCGTTCCAGGGCACTCTTACCGGACTCCCCTATACGGATTGCCAACCCCGCATTTGGTGGTGCGGATTGGCGAGCACGACAGGCTGGGGGTACGGACATTGAAACTCTCAAAGAGGACAAGCGGAATCGCGGCTCTTGTGGGACTGGGTGTCATAGGATTCGTGACCGGCACGAGTTGGTTTGGCTCACAGCCCCAGCCGCACAGGATAGCAAAGAAGCCAACCCCTCTCGCATTGACGAAAGGCGAACAGCGCAAGAACGAAGAGAGGATTGTTGCCACGTTCCGTGACAAGAAAGATCCGAGTTCACAGGACCTTGTGGGTCAGGCGCAGTTATGCTTGGCATATCTCGATGCCGAATCTCACGACTTTGAATCGAGCCGAAAACGATTACTTCAGACTGCGAAGCTGAAAGGCACTGGGCAGATGGGGGCAGACTTCGGTGGCATCAACGATCAAGCGGCCTATCAAGCGGTTGTTTGTCTCGTCGCTGAGGGCAAGAAGGCGGAAGCACGAACAGGGTTTCGAAAGTTCATTAAGGATAATCCGCTGAGTCCCCTCGTCTACGCCGCCCACAAGCGTTTGGCAAAACTAAGCGGGATGGTGAGTGCACCCGAGGATGACCAACTTCTCCAAGTCGCCGTGAACCTTCAAGAGAAGAACCTCAAGCTAGAAGAAGCAGTGTGCGGGCCAAAAACCCTTGAGTACATGTTGAAGCAGGGACTGCTGCATGCGAGCGGCGCTGAACATGCCAGCGATTACCACGCCATCGCGAAGCTATGCAATACAGGCGGAAACGGCACGACGCTCGAAGGGATGCGCCTGGGTCTCAAGGCTCTCGGCATCCAATGCTACGGCGTCGATCTCAATCGCCAAGACGTTGACAAGCTGAAACTCCCCGCGATTCTCCTTGATGGCGATCACTACTACGCCGCGCTGGAGCGCCACGATCGCAGCCTGGTGCTGTTCGACACGTTCCTGAAAGCGAAACGGACACTCAAACTCCCCGCCCAAGATGACGCCGAATTCCGAATGACCTTCATCACTTTTTCTGCTCCGAACTTTGATTCGAACCTGTGACAACTCATGATCCGAACTAATAACCGCATCTTCCGCTTCTCTGCAACGCTGTTTGCCCTCGCAGTGGCCAATATTAGCGTGCCCATGGGTTTTGCCAATGTCATCGGCCCAAGCCTGATGGCACTCCAAAAGCCGCAGAAGACAACGCCAATGCCAAAGCCTTCAAGGTTGCTCTCGAATCACGAGATGGCGCAACGCCATGGAAGGCTCGCGGTAAACCCGTATGTAGCAGGTTCCCGCAAATGGGGTGTCAACTATAAAGGCATCGACCTCACCACCGGAAACTACTCCCAGACCGCGACCGATCTTAGCTTTGACACCGGATACGGCATTCCAGTAAATGTCACGCGAAGCTACAGTTCCAACAACGCCGACGAGGGCCCCCTCGGCATCGGCTGGACCTTGAGCGTGGATGTGAGAACGACGGCGGGCGGAATCCTCAAGAGCAGCCATGCGCCGGTCATGAGTGTTCCAGTGTCCTATAAGGAAAGACCGAGCGCCCAGGTCAACGATCCTAACGCACCTGTCGGGATTCAACCAACGGCGGCGGTTGTTGCGACCGATTCAGCGGGAACGGAAGAAACGATTCAGAAAGATGTCGATGGAATGCTCAGCACTCCGCCGTGGGACAAAAACACGACCGAGCCGACTTACGTTCCTGTGGTGATGGGCACCAACACTTATCAAATCCTGAGCGCAACAAAGACCAAGACGCTGGATGGAACGGTTTACTCCTATACGGTTCACGGCTCGTACACCAACGGCATTCAGCCGATGGGAGCGACGGCAGCGGCCGAGCCGAGCAATGTGCTGAAGGTCGATACGGTGACGGATCGCCAAGGAAACGTCACCACATACAACTACTCAGCAACCCAGGCGATTTTCCAAAAGTACAACGGACCCACCCAGGAGAATGAACTCACCGGCATCTCGATGCCTGGTGGTCATCAAATCAGTTTCGTCTGGACCGGTAACCACATCACCCAAGCGTACGATAACGGTAACCGAACGGTCACCTACAACTATAATGGCAATCTGCTTTGGAAAGCCACCTCTCCTGGGTTGAAAACGACAACATACGGTTACGATACGGCATTAGCCGATACGCGCTTTCAGAATCTTGCCCAGCAGGGCTACGTCACGATCGCGAGCAATCTGCTTTCATCCATCACTGACCCTAGAGGCTTAACCACGCAAATCAAGTACGCAATGGCATTGCAGGGCTTGAACCCAAGCGTCTGCGGTTATATCCCGGGGCCACTGGTTTACTGGGTTAAGGAGCCCAACGGAATTACGACGGCGATGGCTGGTGTGAGTACCACCGGCCAGACCGATCTTTCTTTGGGAGATCTATGGACTCCACAGACTCTCATTACCGTCACGTCTGGTGGATTTGGAGGGACGCTGCTCTACAGCGGAAACATCTTTGTCGGACTAACGACGAACACCAGCCCTCCCCTCGTCACCGTTCAAAGCCAAGATATGATGGGTGCCACGGTCAATGGACAGATGCGTTACCAGTGGATCAAGACTTATAATTATTGGAGTCAAGATCTCACTAACGAGATTAACTACACTTATCCGTGGAACCAGGGCGACCTCAGCAATGCCCGCCAGATGCGTCAGACAAATATGTCATGCCAGTCGGTCCAGACGGCGACTCAATACAACTTCATGAGCAATCCGCTGAAGAAGGATGTCACCGAGACAACGTTGGACCTTAACGGAAATACAACGAGACAGACTTTCAATACCACGGAGTTCGGCTACTGGGATGGCACGAAGTACTATCAGCAGAAGGTGGTCAAGGATGCCGCTGGGCGAATGAGTCTCACTGACTATTACCCATTCACACCGGTGGGGAGCCCTAACCCAACGCCGCAAGGTAGCATCGGCCAGAAATCGAACATCTACAGTTCAGCGTATAGCACTTTCAACTATCCAACCTCTAGTTTGCCGACAGGTATTTCGCCAGGCGATCTTAGTGCATGGAAGTATGAGATCACTCCCGCTGACCCATCCAAGTATGTTGGCTCCTTCCAGTACGACACTCAGGGACGTGTCACGAATATCTGGAAGCTCCAGAAGACCACGACGACACCATGGACGTATGTCCAAACTCGGACAACTTACGGACTAGATGGGACGCCGCAATGGGGACAGGCAGCCTCCGTCGTTGAAGATTACGGTCATCTTAACCGGACGACCAGCAACAATGCCTACACGTCTTGGGGCAAACCTTCGAGCGTGACCGACGCAGCAGGACACACCTTTGTGACCGACTTCTACGACAACGACGGTTTAGTCCAAGATATCCGCCGCACCGACGGCGGCCTCAACCAGACCTTGGTGAGCTACGCCTATGGGCAGAATCAAAACACCATCGACTATGGCCAACCCAATTCTGTGGTCGATGGGCTAAGTGGAATTACGCAACAGATCACTTATCAAGCGAATGGCAACGGAATCGGTCAGGTATCCCAGATTGCCCAATCTGGAGGGGCAAGTTCGGCGTACATAACGAGCTACAGCTACGATGCTGCTGGCAACCGATCAACTGCCTCCTATTCCACCCAAGATGGGACCATCAACTGGCTGTACGGAAACTATGTCGCGGTTGGGCCATTCAACAATGCGAAGATGGTGTTCCAGACCCTGACCAAGCTGAACGGCTCGTCTTTGACAGCCGAGGCGATGCATTATCAGTTCGACTCTGGCGGGCGTTTGACAGGGGCGGCGTTTGCTCAGACTCCGTACACCGGATATACGCCAACAGGCACGAACCCTTGGTACGACGCCAACCATCCCGCCCAGACAAGAGCGCGAGCGTATTATGCATACGATGCTGGCGGGCGAACTTGGAATTGCGATCACTATTGGGACACCCTCAATTCAGGAACCAACACTTATGGCTCCTCCACGTTGATCCTCGCGAATGACTGCACATATGATTCGGTGCTGGGCTTGAAGCAAAGCTCAACTTACTCGGCTGCGACCGGCAATCCGAGGACGGAGTATTACGGTTACGATTCGAACTTGGACTATCTGACGGGGGCAACGTATAACGACGGTTTGGCGAATGGTTCGCCAACTTGGACTTATGATGCAGCAGGGAACCGTACCGATTCGGTCTGCGACAACCTGAATCGCACAACCTCGATCTCAGGGACTTCCACGACTTGCGATATTCTTGGAAATCGCACCGCTCTAGGTTCAATTACAACCTACGGCTGGGATTGCCTCAACCGCATGACCAGCTTCACGAACTCAACGGGCACGATGAACTACCAGTATCGGGCGGACGGAATGCGAACCCGCAAATCCACCTCCTCTGGGTTCACCGAGTACTACCATGATGCTCAAATGCCCATGGAGGACGCCTTCGTTAATGGGACGAGTCTGACGGCGACTCGCTACGGTCTTGGAGCGAGGGGCATCGACTACGAAGAGGTCGCGACGGGTACGTATACGAACGGGACGACGCGAACCGTTGGTTCCTATTCCAACGTCGGCTTCCCGATCTATGATTCCCATGGGTCAATGATTGCGACGCTTGCTCGATCTGGGGCTGGCTACCAAGTTAACAACCAGCGATCCTACGACGCATGGGGCGCGATTCGGCAAGGGGCTGCGACAGCTGATCCGAAGAACCGGTACTGCGCGAGTTTGGGGCATCAGCAGGATGACGAGTCGGGACTCATCTACATGAGAGCAAGGTTCTACGAGCCTGGCAGTGGGCGGTTCGTGAGTGAAGACTCAGCAAGGCAAGGGCGTAATTGGTATTGCTACTGTAATAATGAGCCCGTTTCTAAGTGGGACCGAACTGGCAAAGGTGTTTCGGCGGTCTTCATGGCAATGTTAAGCGCTTATTACGCCGCCGCAGCGTATTTCTGGGAACCCGGGAGCATAGAAGCCAAGGCCGCTAAAGAGATACTTGACGCAACGCTAGGCGCATTAGCAATGGTTGACACACTTGATTCGATGGCACAATTTGTCGCCGCAAACCCGGAGACGGCCGCAAGCGGCGCTGCGATAGGCATCATTGTGTGCACAGGAGCTCTTGCCGCCGTTCTTGTAGGAATTGCGGCGTACCAAATGTCTTTACTCATTTTCATGGCAACTAATGGTGACTTTCCGGCTGGCCAGGCAAACCTCGGAAATTTCAGGTCACTCGGTGCACTTGGCTCATTATTAGGAGATTGAAGTGAACACAAGTCGCGGTAAATGGATAACGTGTCTGCTGGTAGCTGCCGCTTTAATCTGGCAGATACTGGATTTGTGGCAAGTCACTTCACTTGGCTTGCACCAGCCTAGACCCTCAATTGTACGAGTAACGGGCGATTACTTTCTCTTGTCTTTCTTGTTGTTGACTTCGGGACTATGGCTTGCTTCAAAGGCGCTTCAGAAGATCATTGGCGGGCGTATCGGACTCATTGCAATCTTAAGTGTATTAGCATCGGTAATAATCCGTAGAGTTACCGAGCGTGATATTGTTGAAGTATTGCTTGGGTTGGCAATTGTGATTGGGGTTATTGTCGCTTGGGAGCGCGAGCTTGGGAATCACTTTCCCACCTCAAACCGTGGATGACGGAGCTAAACATGCACGTTTCACCGACGATCTCGCTGGGTATGAAGCAATCTCCCTTCCAATTGGCTCTTGTTGACAGGGACCGCAGCCGAGGCGATGCATTATCAGTTCGACTCTGGCGGGCGATTGACGGGAGCGGCTTTTGCTCAGACACCCTACACCGGATACACCCCTTCAGGCGCGAATCCTTGGTTTGACGGCAACCATCTAGCCCAGACGAGAGCGCGAGCTTATTATGCTTACGATGCTGGTGGGCGAACTTGGAATTGCGATCACTATTGGGACACGCTCAATTCGGGAACGAATACTTATGGCTCCTCGACTATGATTCTTGCGAATGACTGCACTTACGACACTGTTCTGGGCTTGAAGCAGAGCTCAACCTACTCGGCGGCCAACGGGAGTCCGAGGACGGAGGTTTACGGTTACGATTCGAACTTCGACTATCTGACGGGAGCGACGTATAACGATGGTTTGGCGAACGGTTCGCCAACTTGGACGTATGATGCGGGCGGCAATCGGACCGATTCGGTTTGCGACAACCTGAACCGAACGACCTCGATCTCGGGGACGTCGACGACGTGCGACAGCCTCGGAAACCGCACCGCGCTTGGTTCAACGACAACCTACGCCTGGGACTGCCTCAACCGCATGACCAGCTTCACGAACTCAACCGGCACGATGAGCTACCAGTATCGGGCAGATGGAATGCGAACCCGCAAGTCCACCACCTCTGGGTTCACCGAGTACTACCACGATGGGCAAATGCCGATGGAAGATGCCGTTGTTTCGGGGACGAGTCTGACGGCAACTCGCTACGGACTTGGCGCGCGAGGCATCGACTACGAAGAAGTCGCGACGGGCACCTATACCAATGGGACCACGCGGACCGTTGGGTCCTATTCCAACGTCGGATTCCCGATCTATGATGCCCATGGCAACATGACCGCGACGCTTGCCCGGTCGAATTCAGGCTACCAAGTCAACAACCAACGGTCCTACGATGCATGGGGTGCAATACGCCAGGGAACGGCGACAGCCGACCCGAAGAACCGATACTGCGCGAGTTTGGGGCATCAGCAGGACGATGAGTCGGGGCTGATTTACATGCGGGCACGGTATTACGAGCCGGGGAGCGGGAGGTTTGTTAGCCAGGATCCCGTCGCTGATGGGCTTAACTGGTTCACTTACGCCAACTGTGATCCGGTTGATCAGACTGATGTGACCGGCAAAAGAGGTGAGGCATTCCAGATTGGAGATTTCTGGGTCGCCTTCGATCGATTCTACGACGACGGGGCGGGCCGTATGGCTGATTACAATTGGGGCTTTACGGACGCTTGTAAGGGGGGGGCAATCCGATTCGATGGTCAGATAAAGCACGGGGCTGACGCGCCGGAAGCTCTGAAGGCATTACTTCAGGGCAACAAGAAGTTTCAAAAATGGCTTGGGAGATGCACTGAGCATACGGGTCGGTCCGCAGGAATCGGGATGACTTCGCTCGACACGGCCTTTATGGCCGATCCGATGTTCGTTATCGGACTATTCGACGACATCGGGCAAGGGTTTCACATGTTTGCAAACCTGCAGAACAACTAGAATACTATGGAATTTCGCTATATTGACGGTTGGCTTGTCGTTCCCCCCGGAACCTACACGATCGGACTAGACGCGGATGAGGCAGAGCGGTTGTGGAGCGCTTATGAATGTACAAATCGTTCCTCGTTTGCCGCTCCTGGCGATTTACCAATTCCCCTTCTAGCCGCAGTCCCACGAAGGACGGTGACTGTAATGGGCTTTCAGATCAAACTGGAGCCAGACCTTGCTCGTAATGTCTCTTTCCGTGAAGCGAGGCGACTAGCCAAGTTAGCGGACTGCTCTCTTCCTACCGAGTGCGAATGGGAAATCGCTGAAAGAAATTCGCTGACTCCGTTATCTCTTTCTCGTTTTGACGAGTGGTGTTTGGATTACTTTGATTGGAATCGAAACGGGATATCCGAAGTGACAAACCCCGTAGCCGGGAGATTGATTCGATCACCCATTGGATGCCCTTCTGGTCGTCACGTTATCCGAGGGCAAGGGATTGATTTCTACCATCCATCAATGAGGTTCCATGGAGGAATTAGTGACAGCGGATACTTCACTACTGGCTTTCGCTTGGTAAAGCGAGATGCTCCCCTCTGCCACTACACTGTGCACGGTTGAATTTTTCCGAACTTGCTATTTTAGCTGGACTGTTGGGGGTTGACGAGTAATGATGTCAGCAAAACTACTGGTCAAGATCTTTGAAAAATCAGAGGTTATATCTGTTGTGCATTTTTCGATTGGCAATCGGACCGATTCGGTTTGCGACAACCTGAACCGAACAACCTCGATCTCGGGGACGTCGACGACGTGCGACATCCTCGGAAATCGCACCGCGCTCGGTACATCGACATGCCATCGACCGGCTAATCCGCGAATTGCATTCCATGCCCCTTTTGGTATTTTCGATTCTTAGTCTTGTTGCGCTGCTGGGTTATGTTTGTGGAACAGGCATGGTTGTAGGGCATTGATATGCGAGGGTCTGACCTCAATCCTAGCTACCTTGGGGTTTCGGCTCGGAGCTGCGGCGAGGTTGAACTTTGGGGTCTCTGTATTCGTAGGGTTTGCGATCCTCGCTTCCGGCTTTCCCTCGGTAGTTTCCCGAGTTGGGCGAGCCAAAATAGAACCATGACCCGGGTGTCAGGTTTCAATGGTGCCGGGCAGGCGGCGATCACTTCACGATTGCCGAAAAGCTGTGATGCAATCTGAAGCTGTTAGTGGGATGGTCGTATGGATACAGGCCCTCTATCCGGAGGTCAAATGAAGGTTGATAGCCAAGTTGAAGACGCTAATGATGCCGAGGGATCAATTTTCGTTGGGATTCTATTCCTTTGCCTCGGGGTCTCGGCTTATGTGTTTCTTGCACTTGGACTTTTCCCACCACGAAGCGGATTCTCTCACGGAGTAGAGAGCTATGCTGGGATTCATATGCTTGGGGGCGAGTATGCCCTTAGAAAATCTCGGAGGCTGCCCGGAAAGTGGTGTGTTTTGTGGATTCCTGCGGCTGTGCCAGTAGTGTTTGGACAGCCTGGTTTGAGCCTCATCCTTAGCCTGCTCGCCTTCGGCTGGATTCTGTTCGTCATTTGTAGGAAGAGCCCTTCGAAAGAATAGGATTGTGACAACGAACGTTAGGGCGACCCGGAAGTCGGTGAGAACAAGTATTCGACCGTTAATGTTATGTACGACTCGATTGAGACGGCAAAGATGAATAACGCGATTCTTGCCTGTGGACTAATGTGCCCTTGGTTGTTGGCTTTACCAAAGCAAATCCGGGAACGTGCCTCTTTGACTGGAGTGCTGGATGGGGTCTTCCGTATTGGGTACGTTTCTGTCTTTGCCTGTGGGGTTATCCTGCTATCCCGGACGGACCGATTGAGTTGCGGGACCGCTCTCGTAGGATTGCTCGTGGGAGTGCTAACGCGTCGGCCCTTTCAGGAGTTCTTTCGGAAGACTGTGGCGGCGGCTCGGGCGAGGAAACATCATCCTCGAGGGTGATAGGGGGGCGTTTCATCGTGTTCCTCTCGACGTCTTGCTGTCAGGGTTTGCGTACATCCAGTTCACCAGCAGCTCCTGTAGTCGACGTCTCCGTGGCGTCGCGATAGCTGATCGGATTTGCCGACAATAGGCCGCGACAACGGCCATAAGCGGGCAGAATTGATAGGTCCTCGTCGCCACGGAGACGACGGCTACAGGGGCTGTGGGTATCTCGCAGCGGTTGAACGCAGCCCACAACATCTCGCATTGACGGGAGCTAATCGCCGCTGATGGCCTCTCCAGCGTCTGAGCGGGGGAGGCTCTGGTGGGGGAAATCCGGTCCGTAAAACGCGTCGAAACGTAGTTGAGACTCCGCCTTTTCGGTAACGACGGGAGTTGCCAGAGATGAGGTGTCCCGACCGAGTCGGGACGCTTTTTCGGACCGGATCTACCCTCACCCGACCCTCTCCCACTGGACGTGAGAGAGGGCAACGGTGCCATTCGGCTCCCGAAAACTCGCAAATTCCGCGTGCCGTTCGTAGGTGACCACCACCGAATTTGGTAGCCATTGACTCTTGATTGAACGGGAGCAACGCGCCCCCGATGTCCCCTCCAGCGTCTGAGCAGAGGAGATTCAGCAAGGGGAAATCCGGTCCAAAAACCGTCGCGACGCAGTCGTGAATCCATTTTTTCGGTAAGGATGGGGGTTTCCTGAGATAAGGTGTCCCGACTCCGTCGTGACGCAATTTTATAACCGGATTTCCCTCTCCCGACCCTCTCCCGCTCAGACGCGAGCGAGGGCATCAGGGGCGACATGCCGCTGTGGCAGACCAGTTTTGGATGCTCACCTACTTCGCGCGGACGCCGCTTACCCGGTACTTTGCATGGCGGCGGCGATGCCGGCTATGGTTTGTAGCATGGCTTCTCGCCAGACGCCGGCTTGGTCTTCTTCGGTGAGGGTGGGCCAGCGGTCCATGAGGGCTACTTGGAGGGTACTTAGGGGCATCACGGCGGGGTTTCGGAATTCGACGGTGTTGTGGACCACCCTGGCCTTCTCCATCAGGCGCGATTGGCCAGTCACTTTGAGAATCATCCGTACGGTGCGGGCGTGCTCGTCGTTGATGGTGGTCTCGATCCGCTCACCGAGGGATCGGGGTTGGACGCGAGCGGCGTACATGCGAGCGGTGGGAAGATGGGCGCGTGTGAGCTCCAACTGGGCGTTGTCGACAACCGTCTGAAAGAACGGCCAGCTTTGGTACATCGTCTGAAGTGTCTTCAATCGATCCTCGTCCTGGTCGGCATATTGCTCCAACGCGGTGCCCATGCCGTACCAACCGACCAAGGTGGTTCGGCACTGAACCCAGGCGAAATTCCAGGGGATCGCCCGTAGCCCATCGATGCCTGAAACGGCATTTCCGGGTCGGTAGACGGGCCTCGACGCGATGGGCAGAAGGCTGATGTGCTCAATCGGAGTCGCTTGAGTGTAGTAGTTCCAGAACATCGGATCGTCGTAAACAAGACTTCGATACGCCGCCCGAGAAGTCGCTTCCAAATCTTGCATCACCGGTCCGAACTGGGCTTCAGCATTGCGGACACCTACACCGCTGGCAGCAGTGAGAACGGCGCTGACGATCTGCTCCAAGTGCCTGTGTGCAATGGGTGGTAGCGAATATCGGAACGAGACAACCTCACCCTGCTCGGTGAAGCGAATCTTGCCGCAGAATGACCCGGCAGGTTGGGAAAGGATGGCTTTGTTGGCACGACCGCCGCCACGACCCACGGTTCCGCCTCGGCCATGGAAAAGGCGAATCGGGATTCCGGTTTCTCGACTTGTCACCGCAAGGTCGCCCAAAGTGCTTTGCAGAGCCCAGTTCGCAGCCAAGTAACCACCGTCTTTGCTGGAGTCGCTGTATCCCAGCATGATCTCCTGCTGATTCCCACGAGACTGCAGGTGGTCGCGATATCGTGGGTTAGCGAACAGCTTCCGGACGAGGTCGCCCGAGCCGTGGAGGTCTTCAATCGTCTCGAAAAGCGGTACCACATCGATATCGCTCTCGACACCCGACTCGGTGACTCGAAACAGACCGGATTCCTTGCACAGAAGCAGAACCTCGAGCAGGTCGCTGATGCCGTGCGTCATCGAAATGACATAGGCTTTGATGGCATCGGTTGAAAGCTCGCGGCGGGCGCGCCGAATGACATGAAATACGTCGAGAACGCTCCGGCATCGCGGAGAGCCCTGGAACCCTAGCGGCAGGAGTGGTCGCGGGTTGAGCAATTCGTTCGAAAGGAGTTCGATCTTCTCTGCTTCCGATAACTCGCTGTAGGTCTGATCGCTTGGTAAAACGTGCGCTGCCGCCAAGATCTCGTCAATCGCCTTGGCGTGCTCGTCACTGTGCTGGCGAATATCGAGGGTGGCAAGGTGAAATCCAAACGCTTCGATTTGACGCAGGAGGTGCGGCAAGCGGCCGCTGTGGGCGATCTCCGGGGCTCGATTCTCGACCAAGCTCTGTTGAACCAGCTCAAGATCGGCGAGCAGTTGGTCGGGCGTTTGATACGCGTGCTCGCAGCGCGGAAGCACGGAGCCGGCAGCCATCGCTTGGGCAAGATCCAGCGCTTGCTTGATTCGATCCTCAACACCCAGCAGCTTCACGACGTACGGTTCTTGCGAATATCGCTGAAGCTCTCGGGGCCGGTAGGCAAGCTCGGCTTTATCCTTTTCGAGCGAAGCAAGCAACTCCGAGCTCACCGAAACGAGCTTGGTGCTTTGGGTGAGTTCGCGACGAAGCACGCCGACTCGGGTGAGGTAGATATCCAGAGCGAGGATCCGGTGCTCAAGGAGTGCACTCCAGGTCTCTTCGGGCGTGACATTGGGGTTTCCGTCTCGGTCCCCACCCACCCAAGATCGGTATTTGAGGATCGTCGGAATCTTGAAAGCGTAATCAGGATAGGCGTCCTGAAGCGCGGAAGCAAGATCGGCATGAAGCCAGGGCACGACTTCCATGATCGTGCGCTCGAAGAAGTAAAGGGCGTTGCGCACTTCTTCCGAAACGGTAAGGCTTCGGATGCGCATTTCATCGGTCTGCCACAGTTCGGTGAGGGTTCTTTCGATCTCGCGGACGGCGAGCCACTGCGTATCAAGGGGCCCGGTGAGGGATGGAGACCCACCGTGCTCCGCCAAAAGGAGGGCGATGCTTTGCAGCTTGTCCAGGACGGCCTTTCGCTTCGCTTCGGTTGGGTGCGCGGTCAAAGTTGGGGTGATCTCAACCCGTTCGATCAGCTTTTGAACATCTTCGGCGGAGAGCCCAGCCGCCTTGAGGTGGCTGACGGCGTCTCGAATGGATTCACGTCGCGTGCTCTGCCTTTCGCGATTCACGCGAACGATCTCTTTCTGCTCGGCGGTGTTTACCAACTGGAACAGCACGGTGAAGGTTCGCGCTAATTGACGCAGAACAGCAGGGTCTTTGAGCTCTGGCATGCGCTCGAAGAGCTCGGTCGGCGAGGGGCATTCGCTCGACATCAACTTGCGCGCCAAGTCGATCAGCCCTTCGCCTTCCTGAGACCGCAGAACCCTTCCGAGCAAGCGATCCAACAAAAAGATGTCGTGGCCCAGGGCTTCCGAAAGCCCGTGGCCCTCTGCATCTAACTCAAGGAACGCTTGCATGACTGCTATTAGACCCTGAAACCGTTCGATCCGCCTTGATCCCGCACCAATTCAGGGCACCAGAAGGCCAGCCGCCCTCCTGAGAGCGGAACGCTGACGTGAGACTTCGGCACGCGCATTCTCCGCCGCCGTCTCCGCCGAAAGCAGTGCCGATTGCGCGTTGATGATATCGAGGAACAACCCAACTCCCGACTTGTAGCGGCCTTCAGCAATACGCAGCGACTCCTTCGCGTTAGCCACGTTGGTATCGGCCGCATGCTGCTGTTGCTCGGCACCGCTCATGGAGTAATACGCCTGAGTGACTTCCGTTCGCACCTGCAACTGGGCCGTCGCAAGATCGGCCTTGGCCGACTTCAGGACGGCTTGTGCCTGCTGAACCGCCCCCGCGGTGAGGTTTCCATCATAGAGGGGAATCGACAGTGTCAGTCCGATCCCATACCCGCCGCCACCACCCGGAAATCCGGGGTCGCTGGTTGAGAAATTGACGCTGCTTGATAGAGTTGGGGTCGTGGTCGTCTTCGCCGCGCGAGCACCGTACTTCGCAGCGTCGATGGTGGCTTTGGCACGCAAGACCTCCGGCCTTTTCTCAAGCGCCTTCGCTACGAATTCGTCAAACCTCTCGATACTCAGCGGCTCGGCAGCATCGTCGCCGACGCGAACCGGGGTCTGGGGGTCCAGCCCAAGCGTTTCCAGTAGAGACGCCTTCGCGTTATCCTCATTCGCCCTTGATTGGACCAACGCGATGACGGCATTCCCTTTCGCGGTCTGGGCCGTCAGCACGTCATCGGCACCGCCAAGTCCAGAGTCGAACTTCGATTGTGCCAACTTGAGCTGGGTGTCTCGGTTGCTCACGTTACGCTCGTTGACGGTAACCAATCGGTGCGCTTCGCCAACCAAGAAATAGCCTTGCAGGGCTTGGAACGCCAAGTCGGATTTCGCCCGCGCGAGATCTTGTTGAGCGACCAGTTTGAGCGCCTTGGCTTGCCGCACCAAGTCGGAGGCGTGATTGGAATCAAACACCAACTGGGTGAGCGAAGCCGAAGCACCGTAACCGTTGGGAACGTTGAGGGCTGGCTTCCGAGGTTCGTCTCCGACAAACCTCGAGCTGCTGTATGTGGAGCCCACCCCGAGCTGAGGCAACAACCTTGCCCGCAACTGCTTGGTTCGGCCGTCGGCTGCGTTCACCGACTGGCGAACCGATTCGAGGGTGGGCTGTTGTGCCATCGCAATCCTAACCGCGTCTTCTGCACTCAGAACTTCCGGAATCGTAGCGCTACTCGCCACACCTGGGATCGATGGGCGAGTGGGCACGGGAACATCTTGGGCGTTCGGTTTTGGCGCCTTCGTCTGGGCGCTGGCAAGAACGGCAGCCCCACAAACGGCGAAGGTTAGGCAGAACCGGGGGCTCATTTACCTTCCTTTCCGGTCAGGATCTGGACGAGTTGTCCCACTTTCAGATCATCGGTGGGATTGTTGACGAGCCGTTCGTCGCCCTTCAATCCGCTCACGATCTCGACCTCATTGCCAAAGTCTCGTCCGATTTTGACGGGAACGAATGCCAACGTCTTGTCAGCGCCAACGACATCGACCCTGGGGCCATTGGCGTCGAACGCAAGAACGCTTGAGGGAACTCGAATCGCCTGCTTTCCGCCGCCGCTCACAAACTGAACTTGAGCATACATACCGGGTAGCAGCGATCCATCCTTGTTCTCGATTCGAATCTCAGTCAACAACGTTCGGGTCCCAATATCAATGGCGCCTGCATTCTGAAAAATGGTGCCTTCAAATGAACGCCCCGCAAGCTCCTTCACAAGCACTTTTGCCTTGGTCCCTGGCCGAACAACTTGGAAATAGGTCTGAGGAACACCTACCTGAATCCGGAGGGTATCGACCCTCGCGATGCTAAACAGGGCAAGCTTTGGATTGCTCGCATCTCCTGGGGCCACCAATGCACCCACGTCGGCATTGCGCATCGTGATGACCCCGTCGTAGGGAGCAATGATCTTCGAGAAGGATTTCAGAACCGAGAACCTTTGCGAGTTGGCTTGACTTGATCGAACTTGGGCTTCGGCAGCACTCACATTGGCCCTGCTTGCTCCGACATTGGCTCTTGCCGCGTTGACATTAGCTTTGGTGGATGAAAGCGCGGCCTGAGCTGCAGAAACGCTCTCGGTGGTCGATCGAACGTCTGCTTCCGCCGCTCGCACAACTGCTTTTGCCGATTCCACATCCTGAAGGGCGGCATCGACGTTGGCTTGCCCGGCGGCGATGGAAGCCCGCGAAGATTCAACCGCCGCTGACGTTGTCTTGAATGTTGCTTCCGCCTGATCGGCATCTTGCTGGGACACGAAGCCTTGGGAAAGCAGATTTCGATAGCGCTTGGCCGTCACTTCAGCCAATTCCTTTTGGGCCTCGGTTTGTTTGAGGCTGGCTTTCTGAGATTCCAGAACCTGTCGCACTTGAGCAACCCGGGCAATGGATGCCGATAGCGCTGCTTTCGTCTGGGAGAGCTTGCTTTCCGACCCTGCCTTCGCTGCCTTTGCCTGCTCAATGCTCGCTCTCGATTTGGCAACCTCGGCGAGGGTTTCCTCGACATTGGCTTGCTTGTTTCGCACATCAGCTTGGGTCTGACCGACACTGGCGATTGACTTTGCCTGATCGGCTTGTGCCTGGAACTCTTGTTGATCGACATCAGGAGACGCGATTTCGGCAAGCACGTCCCCTTGTTTCACACGAGAGCCGATATCGACGTAGCGCTTCGCGAGATACCCGTTGGTGCGAGCATAGATTTGAGTTTCCTCCAGCGCCCGGATGTTGCTAGGCAGCATCAGCGGCTCGGAAGGAGCGCTGTGAGGGGTAACAACGTTTACCGGACGGACCGATTTATTGATGTCGGCCGAATCCTCGGCGAGAGTCTTCTGCTGCTGCATGCGCGGCATGATTCCGCCGATCAGGAGGACTGCGAGCGCAAGAATTCCGATGGCAGCAACGAGTCCTCCACGAGACTTCGTCTGTGGATTCGAGCTAGGGTGAGATAGATTTGGTTCCATTCATTCTCCTCGTTATGCGGAAGCGCCGTCGGAAAGGAGCCTTACGTCCTCTTCGTTCATCGGGGCTTGTTGTTTGTTGCGCAGGCGGCTGTACACCACCGGTACGAAAAGCAGGGTTGTGAAGGTCGCGACGGCAAGTCCACCGATGACGGCTCGGCCGAGAGGGGCGTTTTGCTCGCCCCCTTCGCCCAAGCCGAGCGCCATAGGCAGCATTCCCACGATCATGGCTAGGGCCGTCATCAAGACTGGGCGCAAGCGCGTAAAGCCAGCGGCAAGGGCGGCCTCCATCGAGGTCTCGCCTTCCAGCCTCTTGTCATTGGCGAAGGTGACGATCAAGATGCTGTTGGCGGTGGCGACGCCGATGCACATGATCGTTCCCATGAGCGATGGAACGCTGAAGGTCGTATGGGTGCCGAACAGCGTCCACAAGATGCCACTGAGTGCCCCGGGAAGGGCCATGATGATGATAAATGGGTCAAGCCAGCTCTGGAAGTTGACGACCAGCAGCAGATACACGAGGAGGATTGCGAACACAATTCCCGTTCCGAGTCCGACAAACGACTCGTTCATGCTCTGGACTTGGCCGCGCACTGCCAAGGTGGATCCCTTCGGCAGGTGGTTCTCGTACTTCGCGAGAACCTTGTTGATCTCGCGTGCCACGCCTCCCAAGTCTCGCCCTTGAACGTTTGCATAAACATCAAAAACAGGCTGAACGTTGTAGTGGTTGATGTTCTGGGTGCTCTTGCCGCGATCGATCGTCGCAAGGTTGCTGAGTAGCTGCGATTGCGTCGGGGCGGTGTTCGAATTCACCGGCGTATCCTGAAGCGCTCTCAATGAATCCATCTTGTACTGTGGCGTTTGCACAGCGATCGGATAGCTCACGCCGTTCTTCGGGTCCAGCCAGAAGTTTGGTGAAGCTTGGCCGCTTGAGCTCAGCGAAACGAGCAGGTTGTTTGCCACGTCGCGTTCGGCCAAGCCGACTTCTTGAGCTCGCTCTCGATCCACCTTGACATTGATAGAGGGGGTATCCAACACCTGGTGGACGTGGACATCCACGGCTCCCTGGATCTTCTTGACGTCGTTGGCGATGGCGACGGCGACGCCGTAGTTCTGCGGCGACCGACCGACGACTTGGATGTCGATCGGCGCGGGAAGTCCGTAGTTGAGGATCTGGTTGACGATATCTGCCGGCTGGAAGAAGAACGTCATTTCGGGAAACTTGTGCCGAAAGATCTTTCGTAGCTTTGCGATGTATTCGGGTGTCGGGGCGTGCTCTTCTTTTAGCTGAACCAAGATCTCACCATCGGCTGACCCGATGGTCGCACTATCGCTATAAGCGAGGTTAATGCCACCAACGGGAAGGCCGATATTGTCGAGCGTCATGTTCAGCTCTCTAGCCGGAATCGCCTGCCGGATGGTTTCTTCAACCTGCTCAAATAGGCGAGCGGTCTCTTCGATGCGGGTTCCGGCCGGAGCCCGGACGTGAAGGCGAAACTGTCCTGCATCGACCTGTGGAAAGAAGTCTTGCCCCACAAAGGGGATGAGACAGATCGAGGAGGCGAAGAGAGCACCAAACAGCGCGACCGTTCGACCGCGATGGGCCAGACATCCCTTGAGGATAAGAACATAAGCATCGCGGAACCGATCAAAAAGAACGTTGAACTTGCGATGGAACCGATAGAACGGATCCTTCGCATGGGCTCCATGGGCGCCCTGGTCCGCCTGATACATATCGATCTCCTTGTTCAGCATCAGCTTGACCATGACGGGAACAAGCGTTCTTGAGAGGAGGTACGACGCCATCATCGCGAAGACCACTGCCATCGCCAATGGCGTGAACAGGTACTTGGCAGGCCCAGTGAGGAAGACAACCGAAACGAAAACGATACAGATGGAAAGCGTCGCAACAAAGGTGGGCGCGGCAATTTGCTGGGCTCCATCCAAAATTGCCTTGGTCAGGCTTTTTCCTTGGCTGATGTTGAGATGGATGTTCTCGATTGTCACCGTCGCGTCGTCGACAAGGATTCCGACGGCAAGGGCTAAACCTCCCAATGTCATCGTATTCATCGTTTGCCCGAGGAACCCGAGACAAACAATCGAGGTGAGAATGGCGAGTGGAATCGAAACCGCGACGATGAGGGTGCTTCGCCAGCTACCGAGAAACACGAGAATCATCGCTGCCGTCAGACACGCAGCCGTCGCCGCTTCTTTAATGACTCCTTGCACCGAGGCACGCACGAAGATCGACTGATCGAACAACGGCGTCACCGTCATGTTCGGCGGGAGGGTTGTCAAGATCTTTGGCAGTGCCTTCTTCACTCGATCGACAACGCTCAGCGTCGAAGCATCTCCACTCTTCAGGACGGTAAGGAGGCTGGATCGAACACCGTTCGTTCGGACGATGTTGTTCTGGACGGCAAAGCCGTCGTGGACATGCGCCACGTCCCGAATGAAAACCATCGACCCATTGACGGCCTTGATCGGCAGGTTATTGAGCCCTTCGATGGCGTTGGGACTGCCGTTGAGAAACACGTTGTACTCTCGTGGTCCAATCTTCTGGGTTCCGCCGGGAAGGATCAAGTTTTGGAGCGTGATGGCATTGTTGACATCCAACGGGACCAGCCCCTTCGCTTGAAGGGCGGGGATATCCAAGTCGACCATGATTTGACGCGGCTTTCCACCATAGGGAGTCGCAATCGCTGCGCCTTGAATCGTCGCAAGCTGAGTTCGAACAAAATTGGTACCAGCATCGTACAACTGGGTTTCCGACATTCCCTTTCCGCCCAGGCCCATTTGCAGGATCGGGACGCTGGAGGCACTCGACTGGATGATCAACGGTGGAGTCGTACCGAGAGGAAACGCCCTCAACAGGGTTTGCATGATCGATGTGAGCTGGGCAACGCCAAGCTCCACCTTTGCTGTCGGCTGGAAATAGAACTTGATCACGCTGATGCCAGGCATCGACTGTGATTCGATATGTTCGATATCAGAGACGGTGGTCGTCGCCGCACGCTCGCTGATCGTACAGATCCGCTTCTCCATGTCGTTTGGGGAGAAGCCGTTGTAAGACCAGATGACCGTGACGACGGGAATGTTGATGGAAGGGAAAACGTCGGTGGGTGTGCGGGCGATGGTGAACATTCCCATGACGAGAATGAGCAGGGCCATCACGATGAATGTGTACTGGCGTCTTAAGGCAAGTTTGACGATCCACATTTACGGAGAACTCCTAGCCAGAAGGCTGTTGTGAACGAGCATGGTGTTAGCGAAGGTTGCTGAGTGCAATGTCGGCGATGTCCTTGAGCGTTTGGTAATCTCCCGTAGCTTTCGCAGAGACGCGAATGCCCCGAATGGTTCCAGCGAGGAACCGGGCGAGGGCACGTGGGTCTCTGTCTGCGGCGATCTCACCTTGGCGTTGTGCCTCGACTACAGCGTCGAAATAGGCCTGTTCGCTCCTTCGAAAATTGCGAGCGGCTCGAGCGGCACAGTCTTCATCTCTCAATGCTCGCTCCACGGTCGAATTGACCATGAGGCAGCCCGGATGTCGGCGATTCGAGCCCTGTTCAACGACTCTGTAAAACCAAGCCTTCAACCCCTCAACTTTTGAAGGATGATCTTCAAGGCATTTTGCCAATTCCGCATAGGCCCAATCGTCATAGCGGTCAAGCACTTCTAGAAAGAGGGTTTCTTTGTCTTTGAAAGTGTCGTAGATGCTTGCGCGATTGATACCCATCGCATCGACCAAGTGCTGAATCGAGGTGGCCTCATAGCCAAACTCAATAAACACCTTGGTGGCGGCGTTGAGCACCTCTTCTCGGTCAAATTGTCTCGGTCGACCCATTAGGCTCGGAATATAGCACACTTATAGAATGATCGTTCCAAATCTTAAAGCTGCCTAAGGAACGGGCTTGCTACCGATCTCACTGCAATCGTCGTAAACTCGCCATAAGGAGCGAACCAGTTGCCAGGAAAGCTATCAGATCGAATTCACGCAGAGCGCAATCGTCAGTTTGTTGGTCGCGTTGAGGAGAAGGCGTTCTTCAAGACCGTCATTACAAGCGCGTCAATACCCATCGTTACGTGGGCGATTTACGGCCCTGGAGGAGTCGGCAAGACGACACTGCTCCGGCAAATGGAGGAGATTTGCGTCCATGAAGGGATCAAGTCCACGACGCTTGACGGTCGATATCTTCAGCCAAATCCCGACTTTTTCGTGGGTGCACTGTGCTTGGCTACCGGAACCAGTGCCCCTCAATCGGCATTCGAATCACTCGTATCCGATGGAAAAGGCGTGCTCTTTATCGATACATATGAAGCAATTGATTCGCTAGATGGTTGGATTCGCGACACCTTCCTGCCTCAATTGCCAGAAAACGTTCTTGTGGTGCTGCTTGGACGCAAGCGGCCAGGTTCGCTTTGGAGGACCGATGTTTGGCAAAAGCTCTGCCGTGTGACACCGCTGCGAAATCTGAGCGACGCCGATTCA
Organism: uncultured Armatimonadota bacterium; assembly: GCA_903833215.1. Classification (GTDB taxonomy): domain Bacteria; phylum Armatimonadota; class Fimbriimonadia; order Fimbriimonadales; family Fimbriimonadaceae; genus Fimbriimonas. The sequence continues at coordinate 68,103 of CAILEM010000078.1, read as the reverse complement.
CGCAAATTCCTGGACGGGCAAACCGTGCCCTCTGCGGTTCACCAGCAAATTCTGGGGATGACCCATGGATATCCACTCGCCCTTACCTTGGTGGCTGAGAATTACGCGCAAACCGGCACGCTTGGGCTCGGACCGGACCCATCCATCGATATCATCAGCGTTCTTCTAGATCGATTTGTCGAAGGCGTCATTGATCCATTGTTCCGTGACGTTCTCGAACTCTGTTCACTCATTCGAATGACTACCGAGTCGCTGATCGCCGAGGTCATCGACGCCAATCGTGCGTCTGAGCTGTTCGGATGGCTGAAGTCGCTGTCCTTTATGGAGATGACACCTTTCGGCTTAATGCCTCACGATCTTGCACGGGAAGCGATTTCGATTGAGCTCAGGTGGCGAAATCCGGACAGATATTCCGAACTCCACCATCGAGCCCGGGCATATTACTCAGACAGGCTGGATCGTGCCTCGGGTCCGGCTCAGCAGTTGATCCTCTTCGACTACATCTATCTGCACCGCGACAACCCTGTGATGGCGCCGTTCTTCCAATGGCACACCCATGCGGCAGCCTTCGCCGATATGGCACGCCCTGGAGACCTTCCTGAGATATTGAGAATGGTAGAGAAGCATGAAGGAGCTGAATCGAGGGAATTGGCCGAACTTTGGTTCAAAAACCAGCCGGAAGCCTTCTCGGTAATGAGGGATACGAGTAATCCATCGCGCCTATGTGGACTGTTGGTAATCCTCCACCTTGAAGCCGCTGGAGAAGCAGCCAATTCTGATCCGGCGACCCGTATTGCGACGAAGTACATCGAAAACACGGCTCCACTACGAGTTGGAGAGCGTGCTACTCATTTCCGGTTCTGGATGGCAGACGATGAATATCAATCCGTGAGCCTCGTTCAAAGCATGATCTTTTTGAATGTCGTTCAGCACTATGTCACTGAGAGTAATTTGGCGTTCACATTCCTGCCGTGCCATGACCCAGCTTTCTGGGCTCCGATGTTCGAATATGCGATGCATCCGCTTGTGGATAGCCTTTCATTCCAGGTTGCCGGCAGGAACTATGGCGTCTATACCAATGATTGGCGTGTAATGCCACCTAAGCCATGGCTGGCGCTATTGAGCGAGCGAGAGGTACCCATCAAAGCTGCGGTTGAGAAACCACGGGTTATGGGGGATCTCGTTGTTTTGTCGAGAGAAGGATTTGAGGAAAGTGTTCTTGATGCCCTTAAGTCTTTCACCAATCCCGCTAGGCTCGCCAAAAACCCCCTTACCCGCTCTAGGTTTGTGGTCGATCAGCTTTCAGAAGATGCGGACAGCAAGGAACGGGTTACCACGCTACGCCGCATCCTTACCGAAGCCGCCGAGACGCTTAATTCCAATTCAAAGGATGAGAAGCTCTATCTCGCTCTTGTGACGTGCTATCTGCGCCCCATGAAGTCGCAAGAAGCGGCTGCAGAAAAGATTGATGTCTCAATCGCAACGATCCGAAGGCATATAAAGGCAGGCACAAGACGGATCGCCGACCTACTTTGGCAGCAAGAGACAGGGCTCTAGGTTAGGTCCAATACTGGCTCCGCGGTCCGTTGGGAATATTTTCGGCCAACTAACCGTCAGGCTTTTTGTCTGTCCTTTCATTTGATCGGAAAATGATCGGAAGATGATCTTGTGGCTTCGTTCAAAGCGGGATACAACATGATTGTAATCCTGATTAGTCGTAACTCTCACCGGGCGCCGAGTTTGCACCCCCAAAAGCACCATCCCCTCGGCCCCGGTTTTTTAGTTCTTTGAGATATTTGCCATGAAAATTGCACGAGCGATCGAACGAGCTGATGACGGCCAAGCAGACTGCTTTTGGCACGACAACAGCATGTCGATACGGTATCTGATCGTAATGCAAGGGACGACCGAGAGCCCAACGAGCAAATCAGCTCTCACCGACATGGGTCAGCTACTCGGTCGAGCGACTCGATCCAGTAAGGAATTCACGTATGTCTCTGCCTCCAGCCCCCACCTGATGCCCGGTGAGTTTGGCCCGTTTACTGTGCTCCTTGTCCTCTAGGCCTCGGTGGCTTGCTTGAGCATGGCGGCGGCCTTGATATTTGCCGTGTGTCCGCTACGCTCCGAAACGACGTTCAGCAACTTGATGGGCACACCGGCAAGATAAAGGTCACCGATGAGGTCCAATAATTTGTGTCGTGCCGGCTCGTCCTCAAATCGTGCGTCGTTTTTATAGCCCTCAATGCCCAGTATTAGGGCGGATGCTTCGTCGAGTCCTTTGCCCAATCCAAGCTGGATAATCATCGGAATCTCCTCGGCGAAGGCAAAGGTTCTCGCCTTGGAAATCTCTTGTGCGTAGGAATCAACCACGGATAGAGCTTCGTAGGGCTGATTTCCCGGCCAACGGGTGCCTGTGTTGTAAACGTAGCGCCAATGCCCCGTGCCCTTGGCAACCGCGATCTCGGTATCCCCTTCCTTAATGAACACCCGACGATACAGTTGCGGAATCTCAGCATGACCACAATCCTCGAGACCCACCGCGAGCAGCGCCTCAACAAATGGCCAGGAACTACCATCCATTCCTGGTACCTCGGGCGCCGTTAGTTCAATCTCGGCATCGGTGACCTCAAGGCCGGCAAAGGCACTCATGAGGTGTTCGATTGTTCCGATCTGTCCAAGCTTGGTGCTTCGCGTGGTATCGGTCACGTTCTCAGGCGCAGCAATCACTCGGTCGGCTCCCAATCGAAATGAGATGCCGTCGGAAGAAGGATGAACGGTCATTTTCACCGGTACCCCGGTGTGCAAGCCCAAACCTTCGAAGTGGATTGGTTTTGAGACAGTCTTTCTAGAAAGGGTCATTTCGTTCGTTGCTCCAGCTCAGCAAGCCGGGCTTCCAATTCTTTGATTCTCTTGTTCATTTCCGGGAGTTTCATAGTGAGATTCGAGATTCGCTTTGCGGTGATGATTGGTTTCGCGGGAACGCCCCAATAAACCCCTGGCTCGAACAGGTCCTTGGTGACACCCGTTCGACCGGCAAGGTACACGTCGTCGCCAACTTCGACATGATCGGTGATGGCGACTTGACCGCCGATCTCGTTTCGGCGTCCGACCTTGGAACTGCCCCCCACCGCGGTTTGACCGGCAATGACGGAGTGCTCGCCAATAACGCTGTTGTGACCAATCTGAACGAGGTTATCGAGCTTAACGCCCTGCTCGATCAAGGTTTCGCCGGCGGTTGCTCGATCGATGGCAGTAAGGGCTCCGACCTCGACATCCGAACCGATAGTAACTCTCCCAACCTGAGGCACTTTCACGCGTCGTGTGCGGCTCGGGCTATCCCAACCAAATCCAAAGCCATCTGCTCCGATAACCGCACCTGCATGCACGATGCTACGATCGCCGATGGCAACATCTTGGTACAGAACCGCGTGCGGAAACACACAAACTTTCTCACCCAGAGAACAACCTTCGCCGATGTAAGCGAAAGGATAGATTCGCGTTCCCTTTCCTATTTTGGCTAAGCGCTCGACAACCACATACGCTCCGATACTTACTCCCGGCTCAATTTCCGCCTCGGGGCTGATCACGGCAGTTGGATGGATTCCCGCGTCGATGGGAAGTGGCCGATGGCAGAGTGCCAAGAAATGCCCAAAGGCGGCACGTGGTCGATCCACCTCAATACTTGGAATGCCCAACGCTCCTGATCCTTTTGGGACGAGCACAGCTCCTACACCTGAATCAAGAACCTTTGTCAGGAATTCAGGTGACTCGGCGAATGTGAGCCCTTCGGGATCGGCTAACCCTGCGGGAATTGGTCTACAAATTCTTGTCTCGGTGGGACCTTCAAGCGTGCCGCCCAGTATGTTGGCAAGCTCACCTAAGGTCCAGCTGCGTGTTGTTGTCTCCATATTTGGAACTCTTTGGTTGCGTCCCGTTGCCGTGATGGGTTAGCTGAAAGCGAGTAACCGTTCAAGGCAAGCCAAATTCGCAACTCATGCTCAAGCAATCGCCGTCGATCTGCCGCTTCATCGAGTATTCCACCTGAAGGCACCCTAGGTGCAGCCTGCAGCGGTTTTTCGGCAGGAATCGATAGTTGATAGTCGGGCGACCGTGGTAGTCGGATCGGGGAGGAATCACTCAGGTCGAAATTTAGTTTCGAAACGGCTCTCCTAATTTGTGCATTTGCCTCCCTTCGGGCATTTGCCTCAAGATCGTTCGCAAGCTGCTTTATTCTTTCGGCGAGTTCAATTTGGTCTGCTTTCGACCTCAGCCCTACAGCGGCGAGAATCTCGTCGCACTTCAGGCGAAAGCGATCATCGATAGCGGTGAGTTCAACTCTAAGCTGATCCGCAGTCTTCCCGCGCAGCTTTGGACGGAGCACCGTTTGAAGTGTGGTCTCGCCGTTGATGGCTTTTGGAATAGGGAATCCAGCGAGAAAGGCCAGATCGGCAAAGATGGGGGCACGTTCGGTCGCCCAGGCGTCAAAAACGGGTCGGATCCGAGCATTTGCCTCGGAGTACGCTTGGGTCTGCTTTTCCGAGATTGAAATTCTCTGCTTTGCACGAAACTCTAGGAGCGCACCCTTGTTCAACTCCTGCAGGCGAACGAGTAGCGATGCAAGTGCGTTTCGTTGCCCAGCCTCAAACATCGCCTGCACTGATTGCCGCGGAGCATTGGCTGGATCGACAATGGCCACCGCGCTGGATCCGACAATTTTCTCCGACAGAGCCGGACGCGTTAGAGGTGGAGAAGGAGGCGTGAATTGCGTAGGCGTTGCTGGCTTGTCTGCTGCCAAAACCGCGTCGATGTCGACATAAACGGTCCGAGAGGGTCGATTGCACCCTACGAGAGGCAGGAACGCCACAACAACAAAGGCAACACTATTTTTTCGCATTCATCGCTAGAAGCGTTGCGTCCGTAATGTCATTGGCACCATAGGGAGCCGTGCTTTCATCAAACACGACCGTAAAGCCCTGAGCTTTGGAGACTTCACTGATCGCAGCACGGGCCTTTTGAAGACCGGCAAGCTTTCGCTTATCTGCAAAATCACTCATCTCGTTCGTAAACTCACGGAACCACCTTTGAGCGATATCGTTCATGGTTTGGCTACGGCGTGCATATTCCTCAACGAGGGTTCGTTCCTCAGGAGTCATATTCGGCTTAGTCGCCAATTCCACCGACCGCTTATTCGCAGCAATGACGTCTGCCTTGGTGCGGTCGAGTTCAGCCGCCTCCTCTTTCGAGGGATTTTCTTTCAGGCTGAGCTGACGAATGCGTTGTGCTTGGTCGGTTGTGAGAACACGATAGGTGTCGATGAATTCAAGGACACCTTCTCGCGCTAACTTCATCTTCTTGAAGATATCTTGCCCCTCTTTGCCAAAATCGCTGCGATCCATCATTCGGACAATGTCGACCGTTCCGATCTTAATCTCCGACGTTTGAAAGCCACCGGCCAGCGCCACACCGGCGATGGCAGCTACGATGACCCATCCGAATTGCAGAAAGCGAGTTGAGCTCATTGGGTTAAGTTGCGACTATTTCTTGCCGTTCAATTTGTTGCTGGCCTCAGACGTGATGTCGTTTGGACAGAACGGAGCAATGTTGTTCGCAAAAACAATCGAATAGCCTTGATCGCGACCAACTTGCTGAATGGCACCACGTACTTTGTCGAGAGTGTCGTCATTCAATTTCGCTTCTTTCTGCTGGATCTCGGCTTCAAATTCCTTCTGCCACTTTTCAAGGAGTTGGCCGGAGGCATCTTTACGCTTGGTGAATTCGTCGAGCTGGCTCAGGTCCGCAGCAGTTGGCTTTGGCAAAGTCTGTAGCTCGCGTGCTTTCACTTCCGCAGCCTTCGCTGCCGTCTGAATCCGTTCAATTTCAGTTTTGTCCGCGGGGGTCAGAGGATCCTTAATCAGGAGGTCGTGAAGCTTAGTCGCATCCTCTAGCTTTATGTTCCGATTGGTGGCGACAAACTCCATCACATTTCGGCGAGCCTGAGCTTGAGCCCGAAGTGTTTCCGTCCCCTTCTTTGCCAAGTCGCTGTCTCGGAACACCTTGGCTATATCGACAGTTCCTGTCTTTTCACTAGGCGCTTTGAAGCCCATTCCAATCATTCCGCCTGCCAATGCCGCGGCTGCTACCCATCCTAGTCTTTCAATATTCATGCTTGATTCTCCCTAAAAACTATTTCCGATCAGGAAGTCCGGCTGGCTCTTTCCTTTCTCGTTAAAGCCAAGATCCACTCGGATCAATCCGAATTGGGTTCTAAAGCTCAGACCTGCGCCATAACCCACGTGAAGCTTGAACGACGGATCCTGCGTGTAATCGTTCACTGCACCGTATCCGCCCCAAGCACCACCGTAGTCAACGAATCCGATGATGTTAAAGGACTTCTGAAGTGGGTGTCGATACTCAAGTGTCATGAGCATCGACTGCGTGCCCCAGAATCGATCTGGATCGTAGCCGCGCAATGTGTCTGGACCGCCTGCGAAGAACTGCTCGAAGTAAGGCACTTTGCCGTTGATCCAGCCGTACTTCACCCTCGCCGCGATAACGCGTCGAGTGGCTTCAAAGTCGATTCCCCTCGGCTTCTGCCCTGGGGACCAATACTCTCTCAGCTCGACCGAGTTCCTTAAGAAGTAGTTGGGTCCGAGGATCCCTCGGTCAGCGGTAGCACCACCAACCTCCGTGATGTTCGAATAGCCCGGTTCAACGTTGACCTTCAAATAGTCGCCACGGGAAGTATCAACATCAATGTCTCTTCGGTTGCGGATGCCAGCGAAGCTAATCAACCCTTCGTTTCCGTCTTGTCGAATGAACGTCTTCGCAGCTGCGCTGCCCGAGTTATTCGTCGAAACGTTCTCAACCTTGCCAGAGATACCGACGCTCCATTCGTGAGTCACAGGGCGTACCCACCCTACCGAGCTGCCCGATCTTCGTTCACTGTAGGTCGATCCCGAGGTTGGGCTTCCAACGCCGAAAATTGACGTTCCAAATCTGTAGCTCAAGCGGCTATACAGCGAAACCTGCATCGAGGTGTCTTTCGCATCGTAGAACGGATTGACATACCCGAGGTCAACACTTGGTCCACCACCGGTGATCGCCTGGGTGAAATTGAGGCTAACTGTTTGACCCGTCCCATAAAGATTGGCTTCCGACAATCGAATGAGGCCGGCTAGGGAGGATTGAGGATCCAGCTGAACGCCGACGTTGAACTGCCCCGTTCGACCTTCTTTAACGTCCGCGATGAGATCGACTTTGCCCGGTTCCGTCGACGATAGTTCACGACGACCTTGGACTGTTTCGAACCACTGAGTGTTGTGGATGTGGGTCACATCCCGACTCCATTGGGCGTCGTTGTAGACGTCACCGGAACGGGACTTGATCAGCCGACGCATGACCCAGTCTTTGGTCTGGGAATTGCCTCGCACCAGAATTTGTCCGACTCTCGTCTCGAGAACGTGAATTCCGATCGTTCCTGGCGACTCTGGGAGAGGAGCGAACTCATCAATCGTCGCGAGATACTGCTTGTTGCCGTAAAGGATCTCGACAGCATTGCTGCTGGTCTTTCGGGCATTCAAGTTGTAGACATCGCCAACCTTCATTGTCAGGACTTTGAGAATCTGGTCCGTTGTGAAGGCGGTATTGCCCGTAACCCGAAATTCCTTGATCGCGGGCCACTCTTGTAGATCGACGGTCACCAAGTACGCGTTGAGATCTGCCGGTGTCGCACGAATGTCGACCGCCGAAAAGAAGCCCATCTCGTCAAGACTTCGCTTATCTCGATCCAGATCCTGTTGCACATAGGGCCTGCCGACCTTCGTCCGCATGTTGCCAAGAATGGCTTCCTTCGAGACTCTCTGATTTCCACGGATTACGATCTCTTTGACCACACTCGTTTGCTGGCCATATGCCGTTCCCGCGAGCAACAAAAGTAACCCGATGCTAGAATTCCTATTAATCAAACTTCCTCCGAGCCGCCCTCAGGCGAGGGGCGTCCACTGTTGGTCGCCGGTGAACTTTACCCGCCGGGACTACTGTTGTCCGTGATGTTCTTGTTCCCATCATCTTCTAGAATCGAAATCCGTACTCAATTCCAACCTTCCATGGGTTCAATTGATCCGCTCCAAAGAAGATCCTAAACTGGCTAAGAGCACCTAAGAGACGACGGGGACGATAGAGAATACGTAGATCGTACCGCGAGGCAACACCTGGCTGAGGCTCTGAAAGTTGCCGGTTTCCTTCTATTGAAAATCCTGACCCTAGGATCTTTCCAAATGTCAGCGACGCCAAATCGAAGGCGTTGTACTCCAGGTTCAGGTAATCCAAACCGAGGCCGAGTGCCACTTGACTTGTCCACGGATCAAGCAATGTTGGGACTGCGGAAAGCAGTGCGGTCTGAACTGCGGAAGTCTCCTTCCCCGCACTCGACAAAGTTTGGAGCAGCTCCGTTTCACCCAAGATCCCAAGGATTCGATCTTGGGTCAAGTCGGGCGGGTCACTGCTCGCCGTCAAATTTAGACCCTTATCTTGGAGCAAATCACCCTTCATGCCCAACGTAATGTCATATCGCTGAACTTCAAAATCTCCATAGCGCGAGGCAGTGACGGACGTATTTCCTTCAAGGTCCACCACGGCACTTGCGGATGTAGCGCCTTGTATGCCGTAATTTATCCGGACCGAGCCTCCTTGCTCTAGCCTAAGCAAAGTCGCCGGCAATCGCACAGTGCCCTTCTCTACGGTCACGAGCGCATCCAATCGAGGGTTTGCGAGCGAACCTTTGAGCTTTCCAGATCCAACCATCGAGATATCGGCAGTCGCCGATCGCACTCTGGCAGGGCTGTTAAGCTTAAGATTTACATCAAAACTTGGATCAATCGCCGGATCAAAAGTGCTTCGCGCCCCTGGTGGGAGACCCTTGAATACAACGTCGCCTGACCCAACCGCAAGGTCACCGGTTAGGACCGGTTTTTGCAGGGTCCCGCCTATTTCCACCTGCGAATTGATTTCGCCTGCCACCGAGGATTGCCCGAGAATTTTTTGTTTGAAGGCCACATCCGTGAGAGTCAAGGAGCCTTTTAGGGGGCGATCCAGCAAGACGGCGGGACCACTTTGCTGGATCTGATCAAAGATTTTTCGTAAATCGTCAACGGGAATCGAAGCAGTGGCAGATGCGGTGCCGCCTCGAGACGTGTCTGCATTGGCCGTCACTGTCATTCCCTCATTGGTGATCCCCAAATCCGCCTTGACATTCTGGAGGCCGTCTTCAAGTCCCCCGAATGCAATGGCCTTCGCCCCGAGAGCCATATTGCCAGTCAGGTGAAGCAAATCCCGCGTTCCTTTGATCTTGAAAGCCCCCTCGACAGACCCGGAGGTCTTGGTGGCATCTAAACCGCCAACCAAAGCAGCAACTTCCTTCAGATCGCTTTTGTTGAAGCTGATATCCGCCTCGATCTGCTGATTGTCTGGAATCGTGAACGGATAAGCAAAGGGGGCTGTTCCGGCAATCGTTCCCTTAAATCCTTTGAAGAAGTAGGCACCTTTGACTTGAATAGCGGGCCCCGTTGTGTTCGCAGGATCGATAACAATATTCTCAAGTTCAAATCGAAGGTTCTTGTCGTCGGCAACTTCTTTCTGCGAGACACCAGGGGGCGCCAGGAGGTTATCAACGTTGAGAGATGCTACGATACGTGGCGAGCTACTTGGCCCATCGGCGGACATCCAAAGGTGTGCGGTACCCGTGAGCCTACTCACTCTTGGATCTAGGGTGGCGAGTGCGGACAGGTCAAACCGATTATCGGAGGTTGCATCAAGGTGCGTTTCTCCCCTTTCGTCAATCGTTCCTTTCATCGAGAACTTGGCTGGCCCCTTGTCTAGCGTAAAGCTAGAGATGTCCCACCGATGGGACTTCAACTCAAACGCTGTGTCCAACACACCAAGCGGATGCCCACGATAGGAAATATCCGAGACCTGAAGTGAAGAAACTGACACATTTGGATCAGCTAAGGTTCCTTCAAAGGTGCAACCCAAATTGACGAGGCCGTGAATCGCAGTAAGGGAGTCTGACGCCTGATACGATAGGTCGGGGAAATACGGCAAGGCCTTATCGACGATGTCTTCAACTTGGAAATGCAGCACGCTCAGGTCGCCTTTGAGCCTTTTTGCATCCGGGTCGAAAACGACGTTATTCAGTTCAACGAACCGATCAAGGGCGCCAACTTCCAAATTTCCGGTGAACACACGATTGATCCAACCTGCCTGCCAACTTCCTCCACCAACGAGTGTCTGGTTGATGGAAAGCCCGGTCAGCGATCCATCGGCAGTTACATCCAGCAGATTCCCATTGTCTAGCAGTGCTTTGGCTTTGCCGGAAACTTTTCCGTTGATGGCCAGAGAGGCATCCGTCTTGGGCAGAAATCGCTCAAGGTACATCTGTTTTAGGTCAAGATCCGCGGCTTCAACGGTAACTTGTCCGGTCCGCTTTGCTAGATCGTAATCGACAGCACCCGTAACAGATCCACCGGCTGCTGCCATGTGAACATGATTTGCTAAAAGCCGCGTTCCATCAAGGTCTAGGGTTGCGGCAAGTCCATTGAGTTTCAAACCCTTCGCAATCAGGCTATCCGCTTGAATTGGACCTGAAACCACGGGATGCGTTAGGGTGCCGGACACTACCATGCTGGGCGCATCGACAGCACCCACAAAGTCCACGCCGAGCCATTCGGCTACCTGAATATCGGTTGCGGATATCGCTCCAGATAGCCGCCCCGAGCGAAACTCTAGTTGGGCAAAGCCAGAGGCGCTCGCAGTACCTCGTGCCGCTTCCAATCCAGAGACCTCGAGGTGACGCTTGTCGACCTTAAAGTTTGCTACGAGTGCCTCGATTGTGTTGGATTTGTAGGCAAGATCGGAGCCTTCGATCCGGCCCGTCGCAACGGGAGCCTTGAGGGTCCCCGTCACCCGAGCTCGCAGATTTGCTGCCCCGCCAAGATTCTGGTCGTATTCTACTGGCCGGAGGCCCCGTCCCGTTACATCGATTCCTAAGCTGCCAGATGCGCCTAGCGCCCCTTTCGCAACCAGCAATCCATAGGCCGTATTGATGTAAGCCTGATCGAGACGCACCTCACCATTTGAGTAACTACCAGCAGCCTCAAAGTTTCCGAGTGATACAGTGTGGTCCTTGACAATATTTGCGACGCCTTGGCCATGAGCCTCGAACTTCACACTTGGCTTGGCTAGGTCACCTTCAAGCAGGACCGATCCTGAAACGGTGCCAGAAACCTGCTTGTAGCCAAATTGCCCACCCAGATCTTCCAAGTCAGCATTCGTCAACGACAGGATCCCCTTGATCGTTTTGAGATGAGTGTCGATCGACACTAGACCCGTAAGTGGCCCACTCGCGCACTTCGCACGCTTGACCTGGGCAACTTGTTGATCCTTCGTTAAATCAAGCCCGACCCCAATGTCTTGGAGAGTATGGCCAGCCGCACTTGCGGTGAGGGCCGTTGCTTCTCCAGAGATGTGGTAGGACTGCAACGACGATGCTGAAACCCATCCTTGGAATTCTCCGCTCATAAATGACGTGCCAGCTGGAAGCGCCGTCTTCACCCAAGACGGCAGGCTCACGGAACTGGGCACCGAAAGCGAAACTTGACCATTGATGTTTGGCCCATGAGTCCACGTGCTGCTTCCGCGGAACTTCACCACTGACTCACCTTCGTGAACCTCGACACTTCCGTAGGCTCCGTCCGTCCTCACGACCCCATCGAACGATGCTTCTGCGGCGGCGTACCCCTGATATCGCAGGTCCGTTGCGGCAGCCGTCACGTGAGCTTCAATGATCGCTTGTTTGCCGCGAGGCACGAAAATGGAAAAGGGCCCACGCACTACCAGCGATTTCAATGACGGCGTGGCTGGCAGCCTGAAACCACGACCTAACGGGGTCTGATAGAGATGAGTGAGAACGGAGGCAAGTTCCAGAGACTGGGTAGCTCCCGAAATCCTCAAGCCTTCGTTCTGGAGATTTTGAAGCGTTAGCTGAACACCACCTGAGCCGACGATCTCCGCATTGGCTGTGGCGAGCCAATCCTGCCCGACCCCGCTAACGAGCACCTTGGCAAGGTTTACGGTACGGGTCCAAGGTGAGTTACCATCCAAGTCAGTGAACTGAATAGTGCCTCGATTGATCTCGACATCATACGGAACGGCATTTCCTCCGCTTGTTTGTTGAGGCAAGAACTTCTGCAAATCAAACGAACCATCTTTCAAGCGAGTCAATCGCCCTTTCAGGTTCCGCCCTTTAATATGAACGACGCCCTCTGATTTTCTGGACAAGCTAAATCCGGTGGCTTCGACGCTATCCATCTGGGCAATGACATTGCCTGACTGATCGATCACCTTTGGCTTGGTGATAATCAGCGTCCCACGAAACGGAGCCAACGAATAGGACTGAGCAATGACTTTGAGATTGCCAGACTGACTTTGAAAATCAACCTCAAATGGAATTCCTGGAGATTCCAGGGTGCGGACGCAGTCAAGCAGGTAAGTACCACCCCAGACCGCGACAAGCGCGAGTGGAGCAAATGTGACCGCAAACTTGAGCAAGCCTGAATCTGCCCGAATTTGATCCCCCTAACCAACACCGCTACGAAGCGGAAACTGAATGATCGCCCTGAGCGTCCAGGCTCGCGACGCGCTCAGCCATAACCTTCTTGCTGAAATCAATTGCATTGTAGGAACTACGGATAAACGGGCCACTTGCCACGAAAGCAAATCCAAGCTCCTCGCCAATGACCTCGTATTCTTTAAATACGCTCGGGGGAACAAATTCATTCACGGGAAGATGCCGCATCGTAGGGCGAAGGTATTGACCGATCGTGACCGCATCCACGCCGACGTCTCTCAAATCCTTGAGTGTTTTTACAACTTCATCTTTGGTCTCTCCGAGGCCAAGCATGATTCCAGACTTGGTGTAGATCGATGGATCCAGCTCTTTGACTGTTTTTAGGACACCCAGCGTTCTGGAGTACTTCGCCTGAGGCCGGACGACCGTATGTAACCTTTCGATGGTCTCGATGTTGTGATTGTAAATCTCCGGGTGTGCATCGGTGACGATTTTGATACACCACTTCTTGCCTTTAAAATCTGGAGTCAAGACCTCAACAATGGCAAGCGGATTTGCCTGATGCAACTCTTGAATGGTCTGGGCAAACTGGGTTGCACCTTCGTCGGCAAGATCATCTCTTGCCACCGACGTCACTACAATGTGCTTGAGCCCCAAATCAGTTGCGACGCGAGCAATATCTGCCGGTTCGTTTGGATTGAGTTCAAGACCCTTGCCAACTTTGATGGCACAGAAGCCGCAACTTCTCGTGCAGGTGTCTCCCAAAATCATGAACGTCGCTGTCTTTTTGCTCCAACACTCAGGGAGGTTGGGACAACGTGCACTTTCGCAGACCGTGTGAAGGCTGTTACCGCGCATCATGGCCTGAACTTCTTTGATGGTGTCAGGACGAGGTAAACGGATCGTCAGCCACTCGGGCAGCCGCTGGGTCATAGCAGATTATAGCCGACACAAAAAAGGCGGGCCGATTTCGGCCCGCCTTTTACAATTTAGATTCAGAAGATCAATCTTCTTCGTTGTGGTAGTGAACTCTGACTTTCGTGGTCACTGTAACGCCGTTGCCCGTCACGTGAATTCTCACAGCCTTGTGGTGCTTTGCGTATCCAGGGGTCACGGTCACGTAGGTGGTTACGGTATCGCTGCCCGCAGGCACGATCACAGAGCTTGGCAATCCGATTGCATCCGGATGGCTCGTCGTGAGGTCAAGTTCTGTGTCCTCGGTTGTGGGCGCATTCACGGTAATCGTGAGAGTAAACGTATTGTCATCAGGTGTTCCACCAGGAGGAGGAGCCGTTACCTGCCCCGTCGATGGAGTCGCAATAATCGGCACGGTGCTGTTGTCTTTGACCTTAGATAAAGACGTGGTGGACTGGTTCTTGATGATCGGTACAGTGCCTGTCTCCTGCGCAAGCACGGGCTGGGGAAGAGTAGCGCCGACCGCAACTAGCATCGTCGCACAGACTAGCGAAATTTTGAAGAAGGACATTGTGTTCACGCAATAACTATAGACCATATGTTTGGGGTTTGTCAGTACTCACGACATAAAAATTAAGAAATTTCGTAGAAATAACTTCGTTCTTAGCACCTTAAGTTATAAGTTGATGCCAAATATCCGGTCCTTGGAATGTAATTCCAGGACACAGTTATATCGTATATGACGGAATAAGGGGTTCTAGTAGCGATGCGCTAGTGAGCGCCTTTTAGGAGGTCGCTCTCATGATATTCTGGTCTTTTTGATAGGTTTCTTAACGAAAGTTAACTTCCACTGTGAAAGCTTGGAGTTGCCCTGCGCGAGAGACAATCTGCCGAGACGCCGTGGTTGAACAAGGCAAAAGTCTTCCCTGTCACACCGTTTTACTTGAAATCGCCGAACGATGGTAACCCCTTTATTGGGACTACGGGGTTCTATATCAGGTTCACACAGGCATTACACACGAAGAAAGGCACTTCATTCGCATGGGTGGCTAAGAGAGCCGTATCCTCTCGAGCTCTTGGGTCAATTGGCCGATAGACATTAAGGAGCCCATCAAGGCATGACTTCTAAAGAGTTGCTCACCAATCTCGAAGATAAGGCGCTGGCTAAGGTCATCCAGCGATTCGTGATCGTAGGTTCGACCCGTTCCCTCTTGCGCCGAGCTCTGCTTCCTGGCAGCACCCAGAAAAAGTGATGCCGATTCAAACTTGCCCAATTGCGCCGCTGCATGAGCAGCAGTGCGCCAAGCCGTGGCGACGAAGGTATGGCTTCCCAAACGTTCAAAAGTGGGTAGGCACTCCAATGTGTGCACGATTGTCTTGTGGGCTTCACCTTCGGCTAGATACAGGTGGGCCGCGTTCTGGTGCAGAATTGCGATCGTCGACACATCATTGCTCTGATCTTGAAGGACAAGGGCTTCTTCTAAGTGAGCATGTGCCTGCGCAAACATCTTTAGGTCGGCCTCGACACCCACAACATTCACAAGGGTCAAGAACAGTTTGTATGGGCTACCAATCTGGCGAAAGGCATTTGCAGCTCTTACGTAGTAACGACACGCTTTCCTCAGGTTTCCTGAATCTTGAACGCTAATGGCAAGGTTCACCAGAGAGGCGGCTTGGACTTCGAGATTACCAGCCGCTTTCGATAATGAATAGCCGTGCAGCACATGCCTACGAGCGAGCCCTCGGTCTCCAAGGTAGTTCGCAAGGACCCCACCTAAGTTGACAACTCTGGGGAACTGCGGGCTAAGTGCGCAACCGTTACAAGCAATCGCCTTCTCAACCAGCCGAAGACCCTCTGAGAGGTAATTCCGCAAAATGAAGAAGCGTTGACACGAAATAAGCGTATCCACCGCCAACAACGGATCGCCGTTCTTTTGGAAACCTCCTTCGATAACCATTCGCACGTCTTCATACGAAGCATCCATGCGCTCAATCCAAGCTAATTGATCCGGGCCGAGCAACTCCTGATTTGCGCGCTCTGAGAACTCGGCGCACCATTCGCGATGTCGTTTGAGGAGTTCCTTTTCCTCCCGAACTTCTTTAAGCTTGGCGTGTGCGTAAAGACGCATTGTCTCCGAGAGAAAGAACCGCTTATCAACGGATTGAACAGTCGAATTAGAAAGGAATGAGCAGTCAACTAACTTTTCGAAAGCCGTAAACACCTGCAATGGCGTCAATTCGTCGTCAAACGCACAAACCCGCTCGGCTTGATCGAGCGAAAATGTTCCCGCGAACACCGCCAACCGGCGAAGTAGGGCCTTGTCGTGAGCCTCCAGGAGCCCATAGCTCCAATCGATCGTCGCTCGAAGCGTTTGATGCCGGTCCGAAGGATCGCGTTGTCGATCCTGAAGCAGCAGAAAGCGATCATCGAGGCGATCTACTATTTGCTTCGGATTGAGGATAGAAGCCTTTGTTGCTGCCAACTCAATCGCTAGGGGGATACCATCAAGCCGTCGACAGAGGTTCGCGACTGCGGCGGCATTGGCTTCATCAAACTGAAAAGCATGGTTCGCCAACTGTGCCCGGTCAATAAACAGGGCAACAGATTCGTACTCCCGAATACTTCGCCAGTCTTCGATCGGCGAAGGAACTTCCAACCCACCGAGTGGGAATCTGTCCTCTCCTTTGGTTTTCAAGGTGCTCTGGCTTCCCGCAATCACAGCAACGTTGGGGCACTCTCCCAGTAGCGCATCAATCACCCGCCTCACCGGACCCACCAGATGCTCACAGCTATCGAAAACCAGCAACGTACGCTTTTCTCGGAAGTTCGCGATCAGCGCGTCGAGGTTATCTTCGCCAGGCAGTTTCGCCACACCGAGAAGTCGGTTGATGGTTGGCATGAGCATGCTCTCGCGAGCAATCGGGCCCAGGTCGATAAAATGGGTACCATCGGCGAAATCCGACTCCACATCTGCGATCAATCTATGGATCAGGGCGGTTTTGCCGATTCCTGCCGGGCCAACGATCGTTATCGTTCGTGAGAGATCGAGTTGGCGACGAAGAGCCGTCACTTCCCGGTCGCGACCAATGAAAGTAGACGTTCGGAAAAGCCCGCGCGATTGGACTACCGCGACTTCGCGCTGAGGCAGCGTCGGGTGTTGCACAAGCAGGAGTCGCTCGTGGGCACCGTCTTCTCCAAGCTGAAAACTCCCAAGTTCGTCAAACGAATAATCGGCATCCAGCGAAAGTCGAGCCAATTCATGGGCAGCCAAGTTCGTTAAGACTTGCCCAGCATCGGCCTTGGACGCTGCCGCCATGAGGCGATCGCGAACCATGTCAAGTACTTTTCCGCCTGGCTCCACTTCGCTTGTCATCACCGACGCCAAGACCCGCGACTTAAGCTTGGATACAAGTCTTACCGCGGCTTGGATCGCCTGAGAAGGTCGCGTGTAGCCAATGTAGGTGTAACCTCGCGAACTGTGGATGACATGGCCAGGAAAATGCCTGATGCATTCCTGAATCGCCGTCTCAATGAGCGATGCTCGTAATCCAGACTCAACAAGCAGCAAAAACGTGCCGACCCCCGGCACCAGTCCGGCGCCGAGGCCCGATTCAGTCACGTTGCTTGGGTCCATGGTTACGCTTTATCCTAAGACAAGACGAGGCTGGCGGGATGCTACGTTCGGAATATTGCGGTGCCATGCCCTAATCCAGACTTGCCACTGAAATGAATCACCAACCTCATAGGCGAGCATCGATTTGAACACGCTGAACATAAAGATCATCTAATGATAGGATCTATACGACAATTTGCTCAAACATTTTAGCTAACCCCAATAGTTAATACGACTTTAGACTCATGGGGTTCGCCACCCCGCAGCAAATTCCTTGCGAAAGTTTCAGTTCGATCGCACAGCACAACCCAAGGGCTAACGTCCCCGACACCTTTACGAAAAAATAACGGGCACGCACTTAAGCGAGCCCGTTATTTTCTGTACGTATTAATCTGTGGTGCGCCGGAAAGGACTCGAACCTTCACGCCTTGTGAGCACATGCACCTCAAGCATGCTTGTCTACCAATTCCAACACCGGCGCGCAGTTGAAGATTTTACCATGGTCGCGACAAAAAGAACCGCTTTAGGGGCGCTTCCTGCACACGAACATTGCTTCAACTTCGTCAAGACTCAAAAATCTGCGTGACCAGTGGCCCGCAGTACCCCCAAAAACGTTGTCAACAACGAATCCGCACGACGTGAGCATGCGCACCACCTCGGGGGCAATGAACAACCTTTCGCGGATGGTCATGATCGTTGGCCCCTCGGGTAGATCCCACTCATCCTGATAGTTGGCAAGCATCGTGGCCGAATCAAACCTGCCGTCGTGGATGTGCTCGTCCTTCATCTGACGGATGATCGAGTAGCCGTTAAGTGCCGTCAAAACAAATGGCGCGTTAGGTTTAAGTGCAGCCGAGATGTTTCGAAAAATGGAGAGGTCATGCTCTTCAGCGTTTTCACCGCGCTCAATCAGGCCAACCCCACCCTCACATAGACTTAGGCCTACGTCGAACGAGCCTTCCATTTTGAAGTCGGTCGCATCCGCCTGGACCCACGTAACTTTCACTCCTGCGGCCTCGGCATTCGCTCTAGCAACAGCCAACATTCCTTCGGAAAGGTCCACGCCGGTAACCCGATAACCACGCTTGGCAAACTCGATACTGTGTCGTCCCGTTCCGCAGCCAACATCCAAAATCGTTGAACCCGGAGTAATGGGATAAAGAGACAGGATGAAGTCAACTTCCGCGACGGTGTGCTTCGTGAAGCCGTTCTGTTCGTAATTGACCGCGTGGGCATCAAAGAAGCGTTGCCACTCCTTCTTGCCTGCGGATGGTGGTTTCATGCCCTAGAGGGTACCGGGCAGAAAATCCAAACCCAACGTGATTTCCCCCGAATCGAGCCCGTAAGCGCTACACTTGGCCACGGTATGCGTTCGGTGGTCGTTTTTGCGGTCGGACTTGCCGTTCTCCTCTGCGGTTGCAAAGGTGCGACGGGAACAGGTCCAGTTGTGCTTCATCTCTCCAATTGGGGAGGCGCGAGCGATGACCCGGAATTCTCAAGAAAGATCACAGCCCTATATCGGCAGTTTGAACGCGAGAATCCCGGGATCAAGGTCGAAATTGAAAGCGTTCCAGACGAATACGTTCAGAAGATGATCCTGAGCTTCGTCGCCGACGCCGCCCCGGACGTTATGTCTCTCGATGCATCCAGCGCTGGCGTCTTCGTGAATAACGGCGTGTTGATGGACCTTGCGCCCTTTGCGAAAGGCGATCACGGATTCCGTGTCAGCGATTTTTGGCCCAACGTGATGGCGATCGATTCCCGTGACCAAGCGATCTACGCGATTCCTGGCGATTTCACCCCGCTCGTTCTCTACTACAACAAAAAGCTCTTCGATAACGCCCATGTGCCGTACCCCGGCGGGCACTGGACTTTCGATGACTTCCTCCAGACAGCCAAGAAGCTGACCCTCAAAGACAAGGATGGCAAAGTCACTCAATACGGCTTCAACTTTCCCAATTGGATGCCAGGTTGGATCGTGTGGCTCTGGAATTCCGGAGGGGACGTGCTCAACCCAGATGGAAAATCGGCGGGAGGGGCTTTGGATTCAGACAAGAACGTCCAAGCGGTGACTTTCCTTCGCGACTTGGTGAACGTTCACAAGGTCGCCCCCAACCTCAGCCAAACCCAATCACGAGGAGTCGATCCTTTTGGAAATGGGGAGACGGCGATGGAGATCAGCGGACATTGGGAGATGTCCGGCTTCAAGACGGCTCCTCGCCTCAAGATGTCAGATGTGGGTGTCACCGAAGTGCCGACTATGCTTCCTCAATCCAAAACCGTGATGTATGAGGTCGGCTTTGCGATACCGAAGAACGCCCGCCACCCGGCTGAAGCATGGAAGCTAATCAAGTACTTGACCGGACATGGCTTCCAGCAGACGTATCAGACTACGGGAATCGCGGTGTGTGCGCGCCGTGATGTGGCAACTGAACGGGCGAAGGCCCCGAGAGAGCAACTGTTCCTTAACATCGTTCCAACAGCACGAGGGCCGTGGGGTGCCCAGGTCGTGGGTTACGACTTTGTCGAGCAAGAAGGCAAGAAGATGATGGAGAGGGTTTTGGCTGGAGCGGACCCAAAGCAAGCACTAACGCAAACAGCCCAACGCATTGATTCCTACTTTAAGGTGCGCTAGATGAAAAAGGGAAAACTCGGCTACCTATTCATCGCTCCAGCAACGCTTCACCTCCTGGTGTTTGCCATCTTCCCGATGGCCTTCAGCGTTTTCCTCAGCTTCTATAAGTGGAACTTGCTTACGTCGGAACGAACGTTCTTAGGCTTGGCCAACTACGCCTATGCGTTCGGCGATCCACAGTTCTGGAACGCGATGTGGAACTCGACGAAGTACGCGCTCCTAAGCGTTCCCTTAGGAATGGCAGCAGGGCTGCTTGTTGCGATTCTCGTCAATCAGAAGTTAAAGGGCGTCACGATCTTTCGCACCCTCTACTACATCCCAGCTATTTCATCCGGTGTCGCGATTTCGATCCTATGGATCTACGTGTATCTTCCTGAGACTGGATTGATCAACTCGGTCCTTGGTCTGCTCCATATCAATAACAAAACCGACTTCCTAAAGAACGAGTCCATGGCGATGTACGCCTTGGTGTTCATGTCGATATGGGTAGGTTTGGGTCCGAGAATGGTTCTTTTCCTGTCGGGACTTATCGGGATACCGCCGTCGCTATATGAAGCGGCCGAACTCGATGGTGCAGGAAAACTCCGGTCATTCTGGAACGTCACGCTGCCGATGCTGGCACCGACAACCTTCTTTGTGATGGTGACCTCGACGATTGGGGCGCTCCAGGTGTTTACGCCGGTGTACATCATGACGCAGGGCGGTCCGAACGAGACGACGGACATGGTTGGCTATCACATCTACGTCGAGGCGTGGTCGAAGTTTCTCATCGGGATCGCCAGCGCAAAGTCGTTTGTCCTTCTCGCCGCCATTGTTGCGATCAGCATTTTTCAGTTCCGAATTCTGAAGAACCAGTTGGAGGGGTACAGCACGACATGAAAAAGCTGTTGAGTTACCTCACCATGACTGCACTGGCGCTGTTCCTCATGGCCCCCTTCGTTTGGATGATCTTTGTGTCGCTCCAGCCAAGCAAGGCGCCTATTCCTTCGCTTGGGCAGCTCGTGCCGGAGAAGCCAGCGTGGTCAAACTATCGGCTGGTCCTTGTCGAGCAGCCCGACTTGCCCGTCTTAAGGTTCTTCTTCAATTCCGCGTTCGTCACCTGCTCAGTCGTGATCGGACAACTCCTCATCAGTTCGTTGGCGGCCTATGGATTTGCACGGATGAAATTTGCGGGCAGGGACCTCATCTTCTACGTGTTCCTCGGGTCTCTGATGTTTTCCGGCCCTGTCACCCAGCTCCCCGTTTACCTGCTCGTCAAGAGCTTGGGGTGGCTCGATACGTATGCAGCACTCATCGTGCCTGGGGTTAGTTCGGCGTTTTCCGTCTTCCTCTTACGGCAAGCATTCCAGTCCATCCCAGGTGAGCTGGATGAAGCAGCACGTCTCGACGGGGCTGGCGACTTCCGGATCTACTGGAAAGTCGTCATGCCACTCAGCGGGGCCGCCCTCGCAACGTGTAGCGCGTTTAGCTTCTTCGCGGTTTGGACGGATTTCTTCTGGCCTCTGCTTTCCACCAACTCAACGACGATGCGCACGTTGGAAGTTGGCCTGTCCGTTTTTAAGAGTTCGTATGGAACGACCAACTGGCCCCTTGAAATGGCAGCCACCGTATTGGTCATGATTCCCCTGCTTGTCGCGTTTCTGTTCAGTCAGCGCTATTTCACGAAAGGCATCATGATTGGGAGCATTAAGTAGCGGCGAATGGGATTCGGCAATCGTAAGCGGTTCAAAGGAGAAATCAAATGTTGACGGAAGAGCAGATCCAGAAATTCAAGGCAGACGGGTACCTCCGTGGTGGTCAGGTAGTGAGCGACGAGGTTGTCGAAGTGCTCCGCTCGGAAGTATTGCGGGTAATCGATGGTCGCAATGGGCCTGGATTTCAGCCGGTACTGCTTCACAATTTCGGAAAGGAGGAAGCTCCTGTCTGGCAGATCGTCAATATTTGGGAAGCCAGCGAGCCGTTCCATGAACTCATCCATAACCCGACGATTGTCGAAGAGATGGCACAACTCACCCAAGCAAAGACTTTGCGCATTTGGCACGACCAAATTCAGTACAAGCCAGCGGTGACGGGCGGCGTGAACATGTGGCACCAAGATGCCCCGTTGTGGCCCATTCTTGCCCCGATGACGGAGGTCACCGCCTGGGTCGCCCTCGATGATGTCGACGAGGACAACGGATGCATGCGAATGGTGCCCGGTTCTCACTTGTGGGGCAACCACATGGACATGTTGGCCAAGCTTCCCAACTTCGAGGCGATGATGACCGAGTTCGAGGGACGTCCGATCGAGGTTCGATCATGCCCCGTTCGCAAAGGCGAAGTTCACTATCATCACGCCCTTACATGGCATGGCAGCGGAAACAATCATAGCGGACGGCCACGGCGTGCGATCGCCCTCCACTTCATGACCGATGAAACGCGCTTTGTAGCTTCTGGAGAGCACGTCATGAAGCCATTCGTGCATGTTGCCGACGGCGAAGTGATGGCTGGAGAGCATTTCCCGGTCGTCTATCCTGCTTAGTTCCCAAACTATCTTGGAGACGATTCGTCTGAATATGGGAACAAAACGAGCGCGTTAGCCTTAACTAAAACCATGATTACAACCGCAATCGCACTTTTGACGCTTGTCGGGCAGAAGCTCCCGGACAACGTAAGCTTTGATTACTCAGGCCTGCCGCAACTTCGGACGGCCGAGAAAGTCGATATCCAATATCACACGGTTACCGTGGATATTGGCGGCGTGAAAGATGGATATGTCGACGTTTCTACGACCACTGTGTTCAAGAACATGACCAAGGCCATCGTCAAGGCAACCTTGATCGTTCCACGACGACGATTTGGTGATGCGAATTCGGGGCAGCCTGGATTTGACATCTCAGCGACTTGGGAGAAGCGCCCGATCAAGCTTAATCCTGCCTCCGACCACGGCTATACCGAGATCACAGGCAAGGTTTACAAATACGCAAGCGACCTCAGCACCAAGGTGGCCCTGAATCCAGGAGCAACCTATGCCCTTCGCATCAGCTATGAGGTGCCTTTCGGTAAGAGCGGATACGAGCAGAAGCAGCGCATTGCTGGCTACCTGTTCGATGGCGATAAAGCGGTCGGCCAGATGAACATCGCCTACAAATACACCGAAAAGAGCGTGTTCCGCCTTCCGGAACTACGTCCCAACCTCGGCTGGCAGATTGGCGAAAAAGGCGCGTTCGTGAGAGAAGAGAATTTCTGGCCAGACAACAAAATGACCTTCATGACCTTCTTCCCCGGCGGTTTCTAGCCAAACGGAAGATGGCATTCTCCGTCTAATAAAAGAGGAATACCTCCCTCGATGATGCCTCCACCCGAAGCGAACGCGGAGCGTGGAGGCTAAAAACCGCTCACTCGGGAAGATGCCGCTCGGGAATATCCTAGTCTAGTGGCTCCGCCGGAAGCCCAAAGTCGAACAAACAGACGTCAATCGACCGGCTTTGATGTGCCAACGGTGGTTAACCTGCCGCACACTCTATGATTAGCCTCCAGGCTCCGCTTTCAGCTGCGGCTGGAGGCATCATTGCGGGTGGTGACTCAGCGGATTTCGGCCAAAGCCGGTGGTTGGTAGAGCCTCCAGGCTCCACTTCGTTCCGGCTGGAGGCATCAAGGGGCGCTTAGGGTAGGAACTCGAGCAGGTGCTCGATGTGATAGGTGTCGTGGGCGATCTCCATAGTGGCGAGATCGTAAAGGCTGATGTCTCCTCGCTCTTGGTGACGCGCCACCGAGTACCAATGACCGGGAGCATCCTTTTCGAAGAATTGAACGGACTCTTCACGGGCTTTGGCCCAGCGTTCAACCGCTTCTTTGGGATCAATATCGGCATAGTTTTGGTCGATAGCGCGCTGCCCTTCATCGTAGGCAACCAACGTGCTTCCAGGATGATCCTTGATCAGGTTTGCACGATCTTGAAGTATTGGTTCCCAGTCAGCAAGGTGGGCAACCGCCTCTCGAAAACTGAATCGATCCGGATTGGTTTTGGTATCGTAGACCGATTCTGGAGCGTGGGCGACGATCCAACGCACGATGTTTGGACCCTTTCGAAGGCTAGAAAGAAGATAAGCGTTGTTGGCCATTTCCAAATTATGGACAGCAACCATCTTCACAGCCCGTTTTCGGGGTAAACCTTCGCAGCTAACGCGCGGAGAACACCCATGGCTCGATTCGAGATCTCAACCGATTATCTAGTTCAGACCCTTGTCGACCTGCTGAACACACCCAGCCCAACCGGCGACACCGACTACGCCATCAGCTTTGTACAAGGTGAGTTAGAAGCAATGGGGATTCACACCGATCGAACGGTCAAGGGTGCCCTGCTTGCCCACCTCGATGGTCACCGTTCGACAAAGCCCCGTGCGATCACGGCCCACGTTGATACCCTCGGGGCGATGGTGCGAGAGATCAAACCCAACGGCCGCTTGAAACTCGCTGCTCTCAACGGCCTGATGTGGCCGACGGTCGAGAGCGAGGGGCTTTCGATCGCCACACGATCGGGACGGTTAGTGCGGGGCTCTCTAGTGCTGGTGAACGGTGCCGCCCACGTTAACAAGGATGCGTCCACCACTCCACGCAATGCGGACACCCTGGAAGTTCGACTCGACGAGCGAACCGAGCGAGCGGAAGAGACCCGACTCCTCGGCATTGAAGTCGGCGACTTCGTCTATTTCGACCCACGGGTCGAAGTAAACGAATCCGGCTACATCCGATCCCGGTTTCTTGACGACAAGGCATGCGTTGCCTGTCTTCTCGCCGCAGTGAAGGGCATGGTTGAAGCAGGCGCGACTCCAGCGCAGCGAACGACTCTGCTCATTAGTAACTTCGAAGAAGTCGGCCATGGCGGAATGGACTCCATTCCTGCCGACCTGCATGAACTCCTCGTGCTCGACATGGCATGTATCGGTGAAGGACTCCAGGGCGACGAACTGCACTGCTCAATCTGTCTGAAAGACAGTAGCGGACCTTACAGCAAGGATCTCAGCGATCGAATTCGTACCCTCGCCGATATGCGAGGTATCGACCTTCACCCCGACATCTATCCGTACTACGGCAGCGACGGAAGCGCCTACTGGCGATCAGGCGGTCAGGCCCAAGTCGCTCTCATCGGTCCAGGCGTCGACACCAGTCACGGCTACGAGCGAACCCACAAAGACGCTCTGACCGATACCGCTCAGCTCGTGGCCGAGTATTTGGTCGAAGAATAGGGTTCGATCCTCTGCGTTGATTCGAGCTAAGTCATCACGCAGAGGAGGACGCGAAGTATCGCAAAGGAGTACGGAGGACGTTAGCATGGTGGGTGATTGCGCTCCCATCGACAAGACCATTCTTCCCCCTTTGCGCCCCTTCGCGTCCTCTGCGCGATGCTATTTCCCGTGTTACGACAAAAGCGAGTCGACGCGCCGGGCGAGTTCAAGATCGAGAGGCGATAGCCCTCCGACCGTGTGCGTGTCGACAGCGACCCGAACCTTCGCGTAGCCAATTTCCATGTCGGGGTGGTGGTCAAGATTATCGGCAACATACCCAACTGCGACGGCGAATACCAGGCCGTCTTTATAGGTCTTGAAGGTGAACCGCTTGGCGAGTTTGCCGTCTTCGATGCCCCAGCCATCCAGTTCTACCAAGCCATCGGACAGTTCCGTATCCGTCAGTAATCGATTTTCGTTTTTACTCATAGGTCAGCTTAGCCCTGATTAGCCTTTTTTCCTAATTAATATGAGTAATGAGGGGGCTCCGATCACGGCAGTCACGATTCCAACTGGAACTTCGGTGACCGCCATATGGAACACGCTGCCGATGCGTTGCGCGATGAGGTCAGCCAGGACGAGCAAAGCAGACCCGATAAGGCCCGAGCCGATCAGCGAGTAGCGCCAATCGACACCCAACAATCGACGGGCAATGTGGGGAGCTACCAGCCCGAGAAACCCTACGATTCCGACTGCGCCAACCGCTGCCGCCGTCATTGCGGTTCCCGTAATCAGCACTACGGCACGGAGGCGCCCGACATCGACCCCCATTCTTGCCGCGGACTCTTCACCCATCGCAAATGCGTTGAGCAGTCGCGTTTGGCGCACGAGGATGATGGAGCCAGCAATCAATGCTCCAAACAGAATCGCATCCTTCTCAAACGAAGCGGTCGACATGGACCCCAGCAAAGCCTCAAGCACACGGTTCGAATCTTGTCCTGAAAGCAAAATCGTCAACGACAAGACTGAGGAAAGCAGGGCACCCACGATAACGCCTGCCAGCAACAGGGTCGAGACATCGACTCCGCCCCGACGCTTTGCCAAACCGTAGACAAGCGCCAACGCCAACATCCCCGAAACGAATCCACAACCGGCCGCACCCAAACCACCGAACCAAGCGTCGAAGCCACACACCATCGCGATAGCACTACCAACCGCTGCTCCAGATGAAACACCGACCACGTAAGGTTCGGCTAAGGGATTTCGGAGTTGGGCTTGAAACGCAGATCCCACCGCCCCAAGAATTCCACCGACACATACGCACTCAAGCACGCGGGGCAAACGAATCGCCCAAATGATGTTGTTGAACGGATGATCGGAATCAGTCGCATGTCCGCGCAACAACTCTCGGGCGACCGCAAGCGGCGAATACCACTCGTGGCTTCCAATGTTGAGGTGGACGAGGAGCGACGCGATGACAAATCCAAACAGGCCCCAGAGAATCCGGAACGGGGGAGATTTCGGTTGATTCGTCGTTTGAGGTCGGGACTGCATTTTGGTCCGAAATACCGTGCACCGCGGTATTGCATTGACATACGCAAGGCAGGCATTCGGGCTCAGGCTTTTATCAAGCCAACACCGCTGCGGCACAGCGCCGGAATCTCACCGGACTTCCCCTGCTCCTCGCAAGTGCCGCCAGAATACCCGGCAACCCTAAAGACTGGGTATCACTGCCCTCGCCGGTATACTCCCAGCGGTGTCTACCTTAAGCCTTTCCGCACGCGCGGGGCTCCTTAAGCCCTCTCCTACTCTCGCCATTACCAGCAAAGCGAAAGCGATGCAGGCTGAGGGGATTGATGTCGTGTCTTTTGGCGCGGGCGAACCGGATTTCAACACACCAGAACCGATTTGCGCCGCCGCGATCGACGCGATCAATAAGGGCTTTACCAAATACACCCCCAGTGCCGGTATTCCCGAACTCCGGAAGGCAGTTGCCGAGAAGTTCGAGCGAGAGAACGGCCTCAAGTATTCGCCTGAGCAGGTTATCGTCAGCTGCGGCGCCAAGCACTCGCTGTACAACGCGATGCAGGTGCTGATCAACCCCGGCGACGAGGTCATCCTCATTGCTCCCTATTGGATGACGTACGCCGACCAGGTTCGACTTGCTGGTGGTGTTCCTGTTATCGTTCACACGACGTCTGAGTCTGGCTTTGTTCCGGAAGCCGATAAGCTACGAGAAGCGATCTCCGACAAGACGAAAGCAATCGTCGTCAACAGCCCAAGCAACCCATCGGGTGCCGTCCTGCCCCGCGAAACGTTCAAGGCGATCGCTGCCCTCGCTATTCGCTTTGACCTCTGGGTTATCGCTGACGAGATTTACGAGCACCTGCTCTACGACGGTGAGAAGCACCTGTCGATCGGTGGTCTGGGCAGCGAAGTATTTGACCGAACCATCACCATCAACGGCTGCTCGAAGAGTTACTCCATGACGGGTTGGCGAATCGGATATGCCGCAGCACCACTTGCAGTGGCCAAGGCGATGAGCAACTTCCAGGATCAGGTCACCAGCAACCCGACTTCATTCGTTCAGAAGGGAGCCGTCGCCGCTCTGGCGTTGCCACCTAGCTCAATTGAAGCGATGCGAGCGGAATTTGAGGCGAGACGAGATCTCATCCACGGACTACTCACCGCCATTCCAGGCGTGAAGATGCCAAAGCCAAAGGGTGCTTTTTACGCATTCCCCGATATTTCTGCCTATCTTGGCAAACAGCTCACTACAGATGTGGACCTTGCTTCGTACTTACTTGAAGAAGCGAAGGTTGCTACAGTTCCGGGTTCTGTGTTTGAAGGTTACGGACACATTCGGCTGAGTTACGCCACTAGCCGAGCAGATATAGAGAAAGGAGTCGCGCGCATAGCAGAAGCCCTCAAGCGCATTGCATGATCCCCAAGCCGATACCGCTGCGCAACGAAGAGCTCTTTAAGCTCGCGATGCGCCATCGTAGTGCCGCCGCAAATCCGGTTGCGGATAGCTACGAACGCCTGGAGTTCTTCGGCGACTCGGTTTTGGGCCTTGTCATCGCTCAATATCTGTACGAACACCACCCAACCTGGGACCAGGGCATGCTCTCGAAGGCCAAGTCTAGCGTCGTTCAGGAAGCACCGCTCGCCGAGGTAGCAAAACGCCTCGGGCTTGATGAATTCATCGAAGTCAGCGCGAGCGAGGAAGCGACTGGCGGCCGGAATCGCCCGTCGATTCTCGCCGACGTCCTTGAAGCGATCATCGGCAGTGTGTATCTGGAATCGGGTCTCGAAGTTGCCCGCTGGTTTGTGCTGGAGCAGCTTCACCCTTACCTGATGCGCATCAGCGGTGGCGACGTGAGTCCGAACGACTACAAGTCGAAGCTGCAAGAAGTCGCCCAGTCGTTCTGGCGGCAGTCGCCGGCTTACCGGGTCGTCCGCGAAAGTGGAGTCGCCCACGAGAAGCGATTCCACGTACAGGTCATCTTCGAGAATGAGCCGATCGGAGAAGGCCAAGGCCGAAGCAAGAAAGAAGCCGAGCAAGACGCCGCCCGGGACGCCCTCGGCGTCATCGAGCGCTTCAAGCGAGCCCGTGCCGAGGCCCAGCCACCCTTCTCGCAGTAGTGAGTCGACCTACCGTTGGCAAATAGCATCACGCCAAGGACGCCAAGGTTCGCTAGCGGAAGAGCCATTGACTTGGACAGCAGTCAAGGTTTTTAGAAGTATTCCTTCGCGTTCCTTAGCGCCCTTTGCGCGATTCCCTTACCTAATGGCGATACCCACTAACCTCAATCCTTGTACGGATCGTGGACTTCGACTCCGGCCATCGCTACTCCTAACGGCCTTAGCCGATGGAGAATCTTGATCGTTCCTTCGTGGTACTCCAAGACTTCGTCAAGCTTCTTGTACACGCCCGGCGCTTCGTCGGCACCACCGCCGCGAAGTTCGACCTTGAGTTTACGAAGCTCGGACTGAGTCTTCCCCCAGTCGATCAAGCCCGTGGACACGCGAGTTGGCTTTCCCTGAATCCATTTCATCTTTCCCGCCGCCTGGGTACGACTCATGATTCGGCCCGCACCGTGAACGGTCGAGTACAGACCTTCTTTCGAAGCCTCAGAATCGACACCCTGCAAGATCACCGAAACCGAACCCATGTTCGCCCCGACGAAGCCCTTCTGCCCAGGAAATGCTGGGGTGCAGCCCTTTCGGACAACCCAAACATCCTCACCAAAGTGAGTTTCCCTCCAAGCGAAGTTGTGGTGGTTATGAATCGAATCCAGTGCTTTCGCACCCAAGATCTCCAAAACCTTATTGCACACCACGTCGCGCCCGGCGTATGCGTAGTCGCCGGCAAGATGCATCGCCGCGATGTAGTCCTGACCGAGTGCGGAGCTAGTTTCGAATAGAACCGGCGGCGAGTCCATTTCGCCTTCCGGCGCTCGCTCATCGAACTTCTTTCCCTTTGCCAACGCAAGGAAGCCGGACGCAGTTTTGTGCCCGAATCCACGTGACCCGAAATGCACGCCGATCCAGATACGATCCTTTTCGTCCGCGAAGATGTCGACATAGTGATTTCCCGAACCGACCGTTCCGAGCTGCGCACGTGTCATATCCACCAGTTGGCGCTGGGGCGCAAATTCCGCGTTCGCGATCTTGTCGAACACCTCGTGGTCAACTGGCTCTGGATTGGGACGCCCCACTCCAAATCCGATGAGTCGCGCGATGTCGTCCATCACCTTTGAAATGTTGATGTCGCCAAGGTGCGCGTCGGTCATCACAGCTTTGTTTCCGCACGCAATGTCGTAGCCGACGCCGCTTGGGGAGATATGGTCTTTGTACGCCACCGCACCGCCGATCGGCTGGCTGTATCCAGGGTGGTGGTCCGCACAGAGCACCGCAAACTCCGCCTGCTTGGTGCAGTTCTGAAGCTGCTTCAACGCCCGCTCGTCGACGGGTCCAAATGTTTTCAAATTCATCTTCCAAATCCTCTTGGGTTTTGTTGAGGAGGGTTCACCTTGATTCACAGTGAACCCTCCATAGGTTATGTCTTTACGAACTCCGTCATCACGGTTGGAACGCTGGTGTCGAATCCGACCACGTCCAGCATCCCTCGGTCGTTCGGGTCTGCGATCGTGAAGTTGGTTGCCGCGATTCCCACAACAATCAGCTTCGCCTCGATTCCCATCGCGTTCCGGTACTTCGCCAACGCTTGCGCCGGGTGGATCTTTCCAAACCAAGTTTCGTTATCGGTGTAAACCACGAACACGTCAATCGGAACCCGCTCCTTAAGCGCGTGCAGTATCGGCAACGCACAATCCGTCGAACCGAAGTTCTGGTCTTGCGTCAGCTTCAACACGTCGTCGAGTCGCATCCGCTTCGACAGCGGCAACCTTCGGAACTGGCTGGAGAACGCCATGGGCGTCACGACCTCTTCCGTTGCTACCGTGATCATCGCCATCGCCGAAGCCACTTCGCAGGCCGAAAGTTGCGACCCAAACATGCCGCAACTCATCGACCCCGACACGTCTACCCCGAGCAGGAACCGCTTTCCCGTTGGTTCGACGTTATCGAATGCGGTGTAGAACGCCGCGTCGAGCGCATCGATGACCTCAGGAACGGGAGTCCAAACCCAAGATCCCTTCTGCCCGGTTCCGGACGCGTACGTTCGTTGCGCAAGCAGCAAGCTCATCGGGTGAACTCTCGCCTTTCGAATCCGATTGACATCCTGAAGCTCATGCACGACTCGGCGCGTCGCCATCGACCCTGGCGCAAGCAGACCCACACGGGTCATCGTTGCCAAGTTCCGAATCATCGCGGTCATCGGCATCTGCTCCAAAAGTGCCTCCCAAACCGTCGCTTCGTTCAACCACTCGGTTGGCACCGCTTCGCGTGGAAGTCGTGACTCCCGGATCAGGTCCGTCGCCTCTTGCGCCGTGGTCGCCTTCTGCAAGCGGATCATCGCCTCGACTCGCGCCAGAGGTTCGATCTGCTCACCGTCCACGATCCACTTGAACAACGCCTTGTGCGAATCCGACGCCGGAACTGGGTGCGCCAAGCGCAACAAGTCGCGGTGAGACCAACCTTCCCGCTGCTTGTACTTGATCGCCTGGTACTCCAAGTCTTCAACCGACTTCGTGTTGTACCAACCGCCAATCGCGCGCCGAAGCCCACGTCCCCATCCTCGCATTCCGTCGCACACTTCCGCGAACTGGAAGAGATGTGTTCCTGTACGGCAAACCGTTGGAAGCGCATTCAAAGCTGCAGTTCGAGTGAGGTCGTTTCCGAGCGAAGCACAAAGGGCAAGCGCGAAGATCGCGGCATCGTTCTTTGGTGCACGACCGGACAAGCTGATCTCACAAATCCGCTCGACAACCTTCACGCCGTGCTCATCGATGAGGGCGAGCACGTTCTTCACGTTGTCCAGCGTAAGTTGCTGAGGCTTTGCGTAGTACGTTCCGCTCTCCGATCCGAGGATTAGGAAGCGATCGAGAACCGACCAACGGTCGAGCGCCCACACGAAGCCTCCCGCCGAGTTACGAACCTGGTTCGAAAGCGGAATCGGCTGAGTTTGTGGCGTCTGAAAACGATTGAATAACTTTGAATACTTCATTGGATTGCACCTCTAGCGCACGACGAGCAAAGGGCTCGGGTCGAGAGGTCCGCACACGCAATGCATGCGCGAACAAGGCTTCGTCGGGGAAGCAGGTGAAATCCGGGGGAATCCGCCTGCTCCATCTGGGAGTAGGCGGTTGAGGGTTTTAAGTCTCTAGCGCCGTCCCGTGGTGGGATACTTGGCGATTGCAAACAGGGAATCGCCGATGAGATTGACGATCAGGCTTGAGCCCAATCGCGTCATATCTCCTATCGAAATTTGATTCCGTGTCATTGCTTGATTCCTATACTTAAAGTTGCCTCGCAGGCATGTTGACGAACTGGGAAGTTGATACGCTCTACCACTGAGCTACCCTCTGATTTCTCACAGAGGCTGGATTCGAACCAGCGACCTTACGCGTTTCAGGCGATAACCCAATCCTTTCGGCCCGCGAGATGACTTAGTCGTTGTGTGCAGACAAGTGATGATCGTGGGGGTTGCACTCTATTTGAAGTAGATAACCCACGCTCTTCGGCCCACACAAAACTGCCTTTGCCGAGGCGGTCTGAATTGTGTCACACGTGTACCTAATAAATGCAATGTCTTTGACGCGTATTTACAAATATTCGTCGGCCTATGCCTCTACTTGCAGAATATTCAATCGTAGAAGGACCCTTTACACTAATCACGGATTGCAAACGCCGACGGCGTTTTGTCCCCAAAGCCCAGGGATGCGCCGTCGACGGTGCTTCCCTGGGTTAGGTAGTCAACCGTCGATCAACACTGAAAGTGTTGAGTCCGGAACCTTGTAGGGAGGCTCTGTTTGGAGTGATTTTCCGCCCCTGACGAATGCGTATTCCATAGGTCGGTGACACAACACTTACAGTGTTGACCGGATCGGCGCCACTGAACCCAGCGTAGCCTCGCTCCGCGACGCAACACTGGGCTTTGAGGAATGAACGCCTGCAGCGTTCTGTCGAAAGGTACATCTGCCAAGCCCGCGTACGTCCAGACGCGATAGCTGACCTTACACTACCGTTGCTGGCGCTGCCAGCCACACGGAATATGACCAAACCCCTCCGGTACGGCAAAGTCGTTGCTCTCCAAACAGCGAAGGGATGCGCCGTCGCCGGCGCTTCCCTGGTACATCCAATCGCACGCATTCCTACGCCGAAGGCGTTGCGTCTGGAAACGTGAGACCATAGCCTACTCCGAATCTGCGATGCACCTCAAATCACACGTCCTTAGCATCCTGTAAACCATGGTGCCTCCACCTCCAATCTTCGTGCGCTAAACTATCAAGGATGCGAAAACGGGAGATTTCAATAGAGATATTTGATTCCGTCGCGGATGCCGACGAGGCCAATCTCGTAGCCAATCGCAAGTTGAGCGGCATTGAGAGAGTAAGGATGGTAACCGCCATCGTTGGAGGTAACGATGAAAGACCTAAGTCAAGACTTCCAAGAACTTATCGGATTGTTGACGTACCACGACGTTGAATTCATTGTCGTTGGAGCCTACGCACTGGCCTTTTGGGGCCATACCAGGTACACCGAAGACATTGATCTGTGGATACGTCGCACCAAAGAGAACGCAAAAAACGTCACCAAAGCTCTAGCCGAATTTGGAATCAACCTGAGCGATGAAAGCGCGGCACAACTAACACAGGATCGGAAGCTACTTCAATTCGGAATTAAGCCGCAGAGGGTCGACATCCTAACTTTCCTTGATGGCTGCGATTTCGATACGGCTGTAGAACGTGCGAGCGTAGCGGATATCGCAAACTCACAAGTGAAGTTTCTGTCCCTTGAAGATTACGTCTTAACGAAACGAGCTTCAGCGCGCCGAAAGGATCTTCGAGATCTTGAGGACTTGCGTGAAGCAATCGGTCATCCCCTGCCCCACGAAATCGATTAGGATTCGACCTTGAGGACCTTATGCGACGCATCGTAACTGCCTCGATCATGGTCATCGCGACTTCCGCATTACCTTGCTCTTGGAAACCCGGCACACCGAGCCCAATCGCACGAAATGTCGCCACGAGTCGCGACTATCTGTTCATTGCCCTTCTGATCCTAGTCGCCTCAGCGACGGGGGCATTCCGCACAAAACGCCACTATTGGGTTCCCGTCGCGTTGGCTCTGCTAGCAGGAGAGACCTGGCTGCAAATACAGGACGCCTACGGAGGCCACTGCGGACACTCTGCGGTGAAGTGGGCAACCCTGTCAATCCCGATGTCACTTATCGGACTGGGTTGGCAGTCGCTTGCCAACTATCGAGACGCTCGGTTGAAAATAGGCTAATGCGCACGACATCTACTGCCCTGATATTCGCGCTCACATTCAGCGCATCCGCCTGCAAATGGCCCGCGGATGCCCCCAATCCGATCGACCAGAACGTCACGATCGCCCGCTATTGCATGGCCATTGTGGTCGTGACCTTGTGCTCTTCTCTCTTGCACGCGATTCACCGTCGGAATCACTACTGGGCTCCAATAGTTCTAGCCCTCTTCTTAGCACTGGCAATTGGTCTACTACCTACCGCACGCTACGGGGACTGCGGATTCACAGTTGTGACTTGGGCCGAAATGTCCGTTCCGTTGTCGCTGATCGCTCTCGGCGGACAACGACTTGCCGCCCACCGAGAGGATCAGATCAAGAACCGCTAGGCGGTTTCGAGAAGAACCGGCGAGGGCTCCGCGTTCATGCTGATATGCCCGTCGGCGGTCGACACCACGATGTTCTCGACGCGGACACCGAGTTCGCCCGAAAGGTAGATCCCTGGCTCGATACTGAAACAGTTGCCCGGCTCGACCACAACTTCGCTACCACCGATGATGAATGGCTCTTCGTGGACGTTCATCCCGAGCCCGTGACCGGTGCGGTGGACGAAATACTGTCCAAACCCTTCGTCAACGATCACCTGACGAGTGGCGGCGTCAATCGAACCGCAGGTGACCCCAGAGCGAATGGCATCTCGACCCGCCATATGCGCCCGGTACACAATGTCGTAAACCTGCTTCGCCTTATCCGAAGCCTTGCCCACGCTCACCGTTCGGGTGATGTCGCTGTTGTATCCGCCAACGCTGCAGCCGAAGTCGAGGATGAGCACGTCGCCCTCTTGGAGGACAGTGCCATCCGTGAGGTGGTGCGGCTCTGCCGAGTTAGCGCCTGTCGCAACGATGCAAAA
The DNA here is from genome assembly GCA_903833215.1 of uncultured Armatimonadota bacterium. Classification (GTDB taxonomy): domain Bacteria; phylum Armatimonadota; class Fimbriimonadia; order Fimbriimonadales; family Fimbriimonadaceae; genus Fimbriimonas. Next base: position 33,308 of record CAILEM010000078.1, on the reverse strand, counting down.
TACCGGCTCGCCACCCCTTTCCGACATCGCGTCGTTGAGGAGCTTGGCAACTTGGCGCTCAGTGAGGCCAGCTTTAATTTGGGGGAAGACGGCGGTAAAGGCGTCGTCGGCAATCTTGCCCGTCTGTTGAAGCAGGTCAACTTCGTCGGCCCCTTTCACCCGCATCAACTGCGCAAGCTGGGTTTCGCCCGACTTGAAGAGCGCAGCTGGCAGTACCGACTGCATTTGCAGTAGCATTCGCGCCGGCATATCCGAGTCGACGGCAATGATGCCACTCTTGAGCCCCCATTCGTCGGCGAGTTCTTCAAAGATAGCAAGCGGATCTTCGCCATCCTTCCAAGGTCGGACGTCTTGAATCCCCGCCCGGGCGGCTTGCGAGGCGGAAAGAGCGGGACAAATCATCCTCACCTGACCGGAGCTGTGGATGCACAGCGCCATAAACCTTTCACCTGCATGTTCATGAAAACCATGGAGATATCCCATCGAAATCTCATGCTGCGCAATGAAGCAATCGACCCCATCAGCGGCCAAAACGGAAGCGAGTCGCTCAATTCGAGCAAAATTGGCGGTGTTTGCCATATCAAAAGGGAGTATGGCACCGTGAAAGAGGAAGTATAATCGTCAAGCTGTGCCGGATAGTCTAATGGCAGGACAACGGTTTTTGGTGCCGTGTGTCTAGGTTCGAATCCTAGTCCGGCAGCCACTTTTTGAACCTACCAGGCAGTCAATTTCGCGTTTTGGTACGGATACGGTACGGCTATTCTCCGGGAATCGTCTATAGGCGGACTCAGTTTGAGACCATCTAGCGCTGTCGAGACGATCCGACTGGCCGGAATAAAGCCAAATCTGGTCAGCGCTCGGACTTAGGCTTGGGGCTCATTTTGTATTCAATAAACACGTCACCAATTCTCAGGTCATAACCGACGTCCGGACCGCCCGTCTCGATGTGAACGCCTTGCGCTCTGAGGGCCGCCACTATGAGCTCCTCTGCAGCCGCAAACCCCTTTGCTTCCTCTAAGCGTTGCCGATCTAGCTCGTCGCAGCGCTCAATGACGCGGTTTGCCGTTTCTGCCCCAACATTGCCTGTCATCACGAGACTTAGCCTCGGTTGACTCAGTCCTAAGTCCTTTGCTGCCTGTCGCAGGCTCAATTCATGGGCGGCTAAGTAAGCCTTGAGCCGTTCGGCGGCCAGTCTCTGAGCATCCATTCAAAGAATTATACTCGATTGTTATCACTAACCGATAATAGCCTGGTATAGTGTTATCACTCGGCGATAACAGAGCCGTGAGGCGGGTCCGGCAGGCGGCCCGCCACCGCTTAGGACTTCGTGAATGCAGGGCGTAGTCGGGAAGCCGAAAGCGGCAGTGAGCTTGCAAGGAGTGAAAACACAATGATTCAACAGTTCCAGTCCAGGCCGGCCTCTCAACGCGCCGAGGACCACCTGGCCGAAAGCAAAAGCACGGACAACAATGGCGGCTTTGAGCTTCAAGGAGTTTTGATTTCGACCACTTTTGAAGACCAGCCGCGCGACTGGCGAAACGCCGGTTTCGCCTACTATGCGACCATCGAACCCGAGCCAAATTTTCAAATCGCCAGTTTTCCCCGAGAAATTAGGTTCCTTCCCCACTCGCTGCGGGCTGCTGCTCAACTGGCGCTATGCCGCCGCGACGATAGAATCACGGCCAAATACGCTTTCAGTCGAGACATAGGCAACCCTCGGGACGAGGCAGACCTGATCTCGATTGAACCGTACGAAGTCTCCGACAACGAAATGAACAGGCGCAAAGCTCATCTCGGTTTAGTGCTCGATCAATGTTCAAATCACGAGGACAACACCACTATGGACGAACGGGAGGACGCTGAGGACTGGCGAAGCGGGCGAGCCCTTTGGAGCCCCCACCCGGGAGTAGAGGCACCTCCCGATCCGGCCTGGTTTGCGGAGGAACAGGCAGCCGCGGAGAATTATTCTGAGGAGGCGTCGGCGGAATGAAAATATACCGACAGCGCGGCAATGTTTTTACCTATTCCAGGGGCGGCGAGCGGGATGTACTTCGGGAGATAACTGGAACAGTAGCACCGGGCGGCGTCAAGGGCGAAGTTGATGGCGAAAATTGGCGGCTGATGATCGCGGTGCAATGTGATCACGAGTCGCTGTTTATCTGCTCCCGCATGGACGAGCCGCAAGCAGCAACCCTGGTTCATGCGCTGAGGCGCATGAAACCTGGAACTTCCTACACGCTCCTCGGTGATGGGCGGGTCGTAGGGCCCGACGGCAGACCAAGTAGCGCCCAAGCTCCGTCCCATTGGACTTCAATGGAACAACTTGCGGTCGTGGACGAGTTGGAGCGTCTCTGGCATCCTCATTCCTTGGAAATGGCAGCCAACGCCCGTGAAACTTACCGAGGTAGGGCATGATCGCGGATTACGCATTAAGAGCTCTTGGAGCGGGCATAAGTCCGCTACCGGTCATCGCTAAAGACCGACGCCCATTAATCCAGAACTGGACTCTCCTAGCTTGCGAACTACCGACCGCACAAGAGGTGGTCGCTTGGTTCGAGCGTGGCGGCTTCGAACTCGGCGTTGTCTGTCGCCGAGGAAGGCGTCAGGATCAAAGGGAACACCAGATGGTGATGGTTGACGTGGACGTCAAAGCAGTTCACGACCAAGATGAAATCAGGCGACTGGATGACGAGATAGGGTCGAACCTATCTGCGGTTGGGCTAAGGGGGATTCTCGGGGCGTGCCCAAAGGAGCGAACGGCTAGCGGCGGCCGACACTACTACATTGACGTAGCCCTTCCGCCTGAGACGCAACCTCCCACAATCCTTGAGAAGCTGGGTGCCGACGGGGTGCTCAGGCGAACCTATACGCCTGGTTTCGCGGACACTCCTAGAAATGAGAAATGGACGATCGTCGAAGGCGGCGGCGCCTATGTGGAAACACGCGGCTTCGGTGGGTGCGCTAGGATTTGGCCCACACTTGGGTTCCGGTGGCTTAGCGGAGAGGGTTGGATTGATGAAATCCCGAGCCTATCGTGGGAGCAGTTTCAGACCATGCGTGACGCTTTTCGCGCGGCAAGCCCATACACTCTGCCCGAGCGGAACAGAGAAGCGAAGACCAGAGCGTGGCCACCGCCCGGAATGGGAGACACTCCCAGCCGCCGATACAATTCGCGTGTTGCAGTGGCGGACTTACTGGAACGCTATGGCTGGTCCTATGCCGGAAGCATTTCTGGAAAGGATAGATGGTGCAAGCCCGGTGGGAGCCCTGGTGAGAGTCACGGTTCTCTCCTGACCGCTGAGGACGGAACTGATCTGCTTCACTGTTTCAGCACCGCAGCCTCTCCCCTGGAAGCCGAACGAAATTACAGCGCCTTTGGATTGAGGGCGGCTTACGAGTTCGATGGCGATTGGGCAGCTTGCGCACGGGCAACCTTGGTCGAAGAAGCGGAATCTCAGCACGGGAGATCGGAATGGATAGCATAGCTACGGCTTCCTCAGTCGAGCGGAACTTCCTAAGTTGGATTCTGACGGACCCGGAGGGAGCGAAACTCGCCTCCGAGGCCAAGCTCCATCCGAGCGCGTTTGTGAGTCGCGATGAACCGCCGTTTCGGCTCGGCAAGCAGATGTACGCCTTGAACCAAGTCCTTTACACAGTGTTGACGGACTTCTTGGGAAGAACCGGCGTTGCCCCAACGAGAGTCCAATTGGAATCCTACTGTACAGAGAAAGACCCCTCTGGAGAACTGGCAAAGCGACTCCTAGCCCGGTACGACGAGGTTGCCGCGCAAGGCAAGCCAGACGAGAAAGCTGCGGAACTCACACTCAAGAAGATGCTGAGGGCCGTCAGCGGACGCCGTCTGGCTAAGCACTCGTCGAAAAAATGGAAGCCCCAAGAGTTCGCTCCTTCCGATGACTCGCAATTCGACCTTGTTGGCAACTCAGTCTACAAGGTCGTCCAGTCCAAAAGCGGAAGCGACCGAAGGCTGGTAACCGCGACGGCTCCAGAAGTTGCGAGCATCAGCATCGAAGCCAACGGTCAGCGATATGCCGATGTTCGATGGCAGTTGCCTAACGGCAAATGGCACCATGAAACGGTTCCACTGGAGCAGCTCTCCGACTCCTACTCCATCCGAAAACTGTCGAGTTTTGGGCTTGACGTGACCTCACGCACCGCCGGGGACCTTGTTGACTACGTGCGCGAAGTCAGACTGCTTCATCAGGACCGCATTCCGGAAATTACACGGATAAGGACGAGTGGGTGGCATAACATCAACAGTGAGGACCTCTTTGCTCTCTCCCCCAAGGCAATCCTGACAAGAGGCGGCTTAGACTTACCAGTGGAGTTCGCCGGGTCAGGTGAGGTGTTCGCGAGTATACGGCAGGGCGGCACACTTAAAGGCTGGAAGCAGACGGCAAACTCATTGGCCGATTATCCATTGATGCTTGTTGCCTTCGCCGCCAGCATGGCTACCCCGTTCCTGAAACGTGTGTTTGAACTACAGGGCAACCCAGTCATTGAATTTGCGGGAAGGTCAAGTAAGGGTAAAACCAGCGCCTTGCAGGCGGCAGCTAGCGTATGGGGAGACCCTGGAGAAGCTCCCCGTTACATACGACAATGGAACGGCACTCCATTTGCAATCCAGAAGATGCTCAGCCAGATTTGGGACTTGCCAGTGATGTTGGATGAATCGACCTACAGCAATGCCCTTTTGCGCCCCAGTGAGGTGATCTACGCTTTCTCAAACGGGCAAGCGAAGACTCTTGGGAGGGCAGATGGAGAACTGAGGGATTCACCACGATTCAGCGGAACGCTCTTTTCAACTGGGGAGCGCTCTCTCGTAACTGCCGCATCTACGGACGGAATTCACGCCAGGACGTTTCTTTTTGTCGAGCCACCGCTGGGCGAAGACAACCACGAGTTTGCGAGCACATTCAAGGCGAAGATCGTGAGGGATTTTGGCTGGGCCGGACCCGAGTTGATTGGCGCATACCTTGCGGATCAAGCCGGCATTACAGCGAAGCTGCGCCGATGGCACGGGAAGGCGCGGATTGCTTACAAGTCGCGATCTGAATCCGATCTTGAGAGGCGAAAGGCAGAGTTCTTCGCCGCCTTTGGCGCAATCGCTCAGTGGGCCGCTGACGTACTCGACCTGCGCTGGGATATTCCCACGACGATGCGGGAGGCCTGGCGGATGCTTGAGAGCCAGCGGCAGACCCTACACTACTTCACAGCGATAAATAGTCTCATCGACTGGTGCATCACCAATGAGCAACTGTTTGAAGGTTCGCCACGAGCAGGAGGCTACTCCAAAAGGATCGGGCGCCTCATAGGCTCTGGGAAAGGCGAGGATACCGTCCCTTCCTTTGCTGTCCTTCGGGATCAGGCTGAGAAAGTGCTCAAGGAGGTCGGCTACGATCTTGAAGCAGTCTTGCCCTACTGGGTGGCGGAGGGCTGGCTCGACACTGACCCTGAGCGAAAGACAAAGAAGGTGCGGATCAACGGCCAGCCCGCATCCTGCATCCAATTCTCAAGGAAAATCATGGCCGAACGCGGCGCCGGGGTCGAGGAGGACGCGGAGACGTAGATTACATAAGGATTGGCTGTGAAGCAAGGCAAGAGTGCAGATCAGTGAAGGCACACCCTCTTTGGTTGCGGAATCCGTTCCCTGTTCCCAGTGTTCCCATAAGAGACGCACCTTCCGAAGAATGGCTTGGGAGGCTTGACTCGAAGGAAAGCATTTTGCGGCATCAATGTTGACTTGAGAACGCGAGAACAGGGGAACAAGGCTCAAACTGAGGTCGAGGATGTCGCATTCCGGTCGCAACTGTTCTAAATCTGATTTCGCTGAGGATCGGTCTATCGGAACAACCGGCACTTATTGATCGAAGTTCGTCAAGCTTTCTGGGATCACTAGAGCTCAGGTAGCATCACGAGGAGAATCGGGGCGCCGAATCTGATAAGGGGCAGAATTGAAGTACGGCGAGCTATTCGAACTCAACGAGATTACTGAAGTAATCAAGATTTCCAGGGCAAACACCCAAGCTGGCGCCGAAGAGTTGGTAAGACGATTTGTCCTGACTAAGAGCCTTGCCGATTCGATTGACAGCGTTGCCGTTCCGCAACTTAATTTTGAGAGTGGCGCCGAAGGAAAGGGCATCTTTGTGGTCGGTAACTACGGGACCGGTAAGAGCCACGTGATGTCGTTTCTCTCCATCTTGGCTGAAAATGCCGACATGCTCAGACATGTTGACGACGAGGCATGGAGAGCGAAACTTGCGACCTTCGCGGGAAAGTACGTTGTAATCCGTCAGGAGATCGCAGTGAGCGATAAGAGCGTGACCCTGTTCCAAATTGTCTGCAACAGCCTCGAAGAACTCGCAGCCAAGAGCGGATTTGAGTTCAAATTCAAGAGAGAGGGCGTTGACAACATCAAAAAGGAATTCGCCCGCTTTATGAGCGCCTTTGAGAGCGTCCACCCCAACAAGGGCGCTCTCTTGGTCATTGACGAGGTATTGGACTACCTCCGTTTCAGAGACAGCTCCGACCGCGTCGGCGACCTCTCAACGCTTCGAAGCATCGGTGAGTTTTGCGATGAGTCCCGCCTGAGAATCATGGCCGGTGTCCAGCAGTCACTTTTTGACAACCCCGAGTTCGCTGGATTCGCTGAACAATTGACTAGAATCCGAAAGCGCTTCAGCGATTTTAACATCGACAAGAAAGGAGTCAGCGAACTCATCGAGCAGTACTTGTTCAAGAAGACCGAAGCGCAATGCGAGACGATTCGTAAGCTGATTTCAGGTCGGTCAAAGTTCTATGAAGTAATCGGAGCCGATCTGAAAGACTTCGTATCCCTCTTCCCCGCGCACCCACTCTTCATAGACGAATTTCAGCGTGTCATGGTCGTTGAGAGGCGTGAGATTCTCACGATCCTTTCGAGGGAAGCCAAGCGCATCCAAGACCAAACTGTGAACGAAGAGGCGCCGGACCTCATCACCAGCGACAAGTATTGGAAGCACATAGAAGCGGACCAAGGCTTGAAAGCCAATCCTAATGTGTCCCGCGTGGTCGATAACGTGAAGACGATCAAGGCCAAGATTCAGGCGCACTTCGGCGCCAGTGAGGATAAGGGCTCCGCAGAGCGTCTTGTTGAGGCACTAGGCGTCAGCCGACTAACCACCCCCGATGTTACGACTCCTGTTGGATTGACGCCGTTGGCCCTCAAAGATAGCTTGCTCTGGTGGACAAAGTTGCCGCCGGGAGTCGGCGACTCAGCATTCTTAGCGGATGCAGCAAAGAGGCTCTTGCTGAAGGCGCGAGAAGCATCGAACGGTCAGTATCTCGCCGTATCCGAGTCATCCGGCCAATGGTATATCGACCCGACCAGAGACCGCGACTATGACCAGGAAGTCAATGCCTATAATCCTGGCAAGAACGATGTCCAGCGCTGCCTGAACGAAATCATGGGCATCGGCCTTGAGCTGGACAACGCTCAGAGGGCTCCTCAAGGCACGATTTGGAACTACGCCGTCACCTGGGAGGACAAGAAGGTCGAGAGACCAGGATGGCTGTTCTTTGGCTTCCCAAGCGAACGCTCGACCGCCAAACCACCGCTCGATTTCTACATCTTCATCATGCCATCGAAGCGCATCACCGAGAAGGAAGATGCGATGCCAAACGTGCCTGATGAGAGCTACGTCACGCTTGAAGACTTCCCTCTGTCTCGATTCGAGAAAGGGAAAGAAGCCAAAGAAGATGACCCCGAGACTTTCCTCGACCTGCTCCGAAAATACACCTCCGCAAGCCTTCGAGCCGACGTCTGTCCGATTGGTTCTAATGACCGCGTAGCCTTCGAAGGGATCGCCAAGAAGCTCCGGTCTTTGATCACCGAGTTGTTCAGGGACAACGCGGGAGAGTGGCTATCCATTACTCACGGCGGCAATAAGAAGCGCTTCCGAGAATGGATTCAAACCATCGACCCCACGAAGGCAAATTTCCCGCTGAAGTCGCAATTCGATTCGGTTGCCCAGGGAATGTTCAAGGCTTGGTTCGAAACGGAATATCCCGACTATCCGAGCTTCGAAGTCAAGGTTTCCGAGAGTTCTCGACCTGGAGCCTGTCAGTCCGCAATCGAAATCATCTGCCAGCGCTTCCAAGGCTCAAAGGAAGGTTGGGCTGTTCTTGAGGCGCTCGGGCTCGCTCAAGGCACCTCACTGACACTAGACAAAAGCGAGTGGCTAAAGAAATCCCGAAATCTCCTTAAGGGCAAGGGCGACGGTCAGGTGCTCAACCACAGCGACCTGTTCGAAAAGCGCAAAGACGACAAATGGTGGTTCAAAGGCGAGTGTATCGAGGCCGAGTTCCTGAACGTGGTGATTGCAGCCGGGGTTTATGCTGGCGACTTCATTATCACAACCAGCAATAACGAGCAAGTCGATGCGGCGAACCTTCAAGCAAAGTACGAAACAATTCGCAGCTTCCAGCAAGTAAAACGACTGAGCCGCCCTGCCGAGCCGAACCTCGACCTTTGGCGAAAGCTCATGGAGATGTTTGGGGTTAATGTCGCCCTAATTGCTTCTGAGAAGACAAAAGAAGACGGCATTCAGAAATTCCAAACCGCTGTCCGAGACCAGATTCAAAAGCTGGCGGAAGCAGAAGGAGACAAGTCAAGGCTTCCGTTCTCGACCGAGGAATCCGAGGTTTCCCTGACCGGTCATGCGCAGAAGATAGGCGTGGTGAAAAGTGTCCTCGAAGGCAGCTTCTCACCTCTCAACACCAAAGCAAAGATGCGAAACCTCAATCTCGGGGCGCCCGAGATTGACAAGCTTGCACAGGAGACGCTTGAGGTCAAGTCTTTGCTTTCGGTTCGTGAATTTTGCAAGCTCAAGTCGAGCGAGCTTGGAGCAATCGAACGGTTCGAGACCATTTTGGCTGACTTTAGCGACACGTTCGGCGGGCACCTGGATGCCGTTCGAAACGGGCTCCGAGCGGTCTATCTCGACCCGAGCACATTCGAAGGGAGTAGAGCAGAGATTGAGTCGGCGGTGCAAAGCGCAGTCACTTCTGCGGTGAATTCCTATCAAGACCTTCACAAGAAGCACCGGCTTGACAAGGGTGGAGACTCCCGTAAGAAGGCAATCGTTGCAAGTCCTCAGCTCAAGCAATTGAACAAGCTGGTGTTGGTGACTGCCCTTAACGGAACGAAACTCGAAGACCTCCGAGCGCGCATCAATGCCGTCGTGTCCTGTCCTGGGGCGACCGATACCGACATCCTGAAGAGCCCAACTTCTCTCTGCCCGAACTGTCGCTTCGAACCGCAGACGCATCCGATGGAGACGGTTGCGGTTGAGTTGGTTCAGCGGTGCGAGGATGAGATTGGCGAGCTGCACAAGAGCTGGACAAACCAACTCTTGAACGAACTCGAAGACCCGTCAGTTCAATCTTCACGAAAGCTGATGGGAACAGACGCTCAGAAGCTCATTGACGACTTCCTTGCTGCCAAGGTGCTCCCGTCCGACATCTCTGACGCCTACATCAACACGATGAACGAGTGCTTCAAGGGAGTCAAGAAGAAAGCAGTCAAGGCATCCGACTTCGCAAAGAAAATTGCTGGAGACGGCGCTCCGCTCAAAGTCGAGGAGCTTCGAGCCCGGTTCGAGGCATGGCTCAAAGAGCAGGTTGGCAGCGACGATTCGAACTCGGTGAGGTTCGTGCTTGAAGATTGATCCGGGCAAAATTAAAGAAGCCGACCGCAGTCAGCTTCAAAATGTCGATTCTGGGTCAGTGCATGCTCCTTTGGGGTGCAGCCTTATGGAATCCAAAACCCTACGCTTAATATGATGCCACAAAACGCTCCTCAGTTCACCAATTTCGGGGAAGCCGTCCAGTTTTTTTATAAATTCTATTCGGCTTCGGCTCCCGATAGGTTCGAACGCTACCTCACAGCCGCAGGTGGTCGCCACCTGGACGCCGTCGTTCTGTACAGGTGGAATCTCGAACTCTGCGAAGCATTGCTCCCGAGCCTCCATGCCGCTGAACTGACATTGAAAAACGCCATCCATCAAGCGATGGTCAAGCACTACGTCACTCAAGCAAAGCCGCACTTCCCCGCCGGGAGTCTGCCAGATGACTGGTGGTACCCCCATTTTCAGGATGGAAGCCGTCCTGACGACTGGTGGTTTGAATCTGAGTTCGAAGGACAGCGGTTCCTTAAGTTACAAGACTTGGGCAAGGTCAAGGATGTTGTGGCCCAACTTGAAAAGGCGAGCAAGAAAGTGACGACCCCAAGAGTTGTGGCTGACCTCTCTTTTGGATTTTGGGTTGAGCTCCTGAACTCGAATTATACGGAGTCTATTGTTGTTCCGACACTTCTCACGACCATGAAAAACCTGCCTGCCGACAAGAAAACTCAAGGTTGGCTGCGTGACAATTTCGGCAAGCTAAGAGACCTCCGAAATCGTGTGGGGCATCACGAACCAATCTTCCAGCGAAACGATTTGCGAGACTTAAGGAAGATGGCTTGGAATACCGCCAACGAGATTCAGCAGTTCTTTGTGTATCCCATCCATCCGATGTGTCGATTCAAAGAGGTTGCCGCAGCGGACCTCAAGGCACAAGCCGGCGCACTCAAAGGTCGGCTGGAAAAGGACTGGTACGAGCCCTACAAAAAGAAGGAGGAGGCAGCGGATGCCTGAAAACAAGCCTCTCTTTGAAGTCGAGGCGCAGCCTCCGACTCCCGAAGAAATCGAGCGGCAGCGGGTGCGGGAGGAGTATCGTGCCAAGCTCGCCGAGAAGCTGAAAGACCCTGAGTTTCGGAGGATCGAGGGATTTCCGATTGGGACAGACGAAGCGATTCTGTCGCTCAGCGACCCGCCGTATTACACCGCTTGCCCAAATCCGTTCATCGAGGAATGGCTGAAAGAGCACGGCAAGCCGTTCGACCCGGACACGGACGACTACCATCGAGAGCCGTTTGCGGCAGATGTAAGTGAGGGAAGGAACAACCCAATTTACAACGCCCACGGCTACCACACGAAGGTGCCGCATCGAGCCATCATGCGTTACATCCTTCACTACACCGAGCCCGGAGACGTGGTGTACGACGGCTTCTGCGGTACGGGAATGACGGGTGTCGCCGCTCAGCTATGCAGCGACCGAGCGGAGGTTGAAGCGCTTGGCTACAAAGTGGACCGTGACGGCTACATTTGGGATAAGGAGGCTTGGGCATCGAAGCAAGCATTGGAGTCTGGAAATGTGAATCCTCACTCTCAACCATCTGACCACACGTCCTTCAGTCGATTAGGGGGAAGAATGGCGTTTCAAAACGACCTGTCTCCGGCCGCAACCTTCATTGCCTCCAACTACAACATTCCCTCAGACATCGACCTCTTTCAGACTGAATCCACCCGCATTCTACGAGACTTGGAGGCTCAGCAAGGGTGGATGTACGCCACCCTTCATGATGCATCTCCAGAAGAAATTCGGAAGGCTACTATTGCCATCAAGGATTGTTCTTCTATGGAAGCGGTCAAATCAATGCTTGCATCATTGGCACAGCCGACCAGTCCAATCCGAGATTCGGCATCGCGCATGCAGTTCGGCAGAATAACCTACACCGTCTGGTCGGAACTCTTGGTCTGCCCTCATTGTGGTCGGACGATGGCGTTTTGGGACGTAGCTGTTGATAGAGCAACCGATACAGTGGCGGAGGAGTTCTCTTGTCCGCATTGCCATGCTCACTTAACGAAGCGAGCATGTTCTCGCGCCACCTCTTCGAGTTTTGACCCTGTCCTCAAGCAAGTGACAACCCAGACATCAATTATCCCTGTTTTACTAACTTACAAGGTTGGGCGAAAGTCTGCGGAGCGAGAACCGTCCGCATTTGACTTGGCTCTCTTCGAGATCATTCAACGGTTGCCCTCAGTTCATTGGGCGCCGAGCGACCCGCTGCCGGACGGCGACAAGACTGGCGAGCCCGTTCGCGCTGGCATCACGCATGTGCACCAGTTCTATTTCCCGAAAGACTTGCGAGTCATTTCACAGGCAGTTTTTGAAGCTGAACGGTCTCCGTCAAAGTCTCTGCTGACTCTTGGAATCACCAGTCTGCTCGTTTACGCCTCCAAACTCAGCAGATGGCGCATGGAAAACAAGTCGGGCCCACTTTCTGGGACGCTATATGTGTCCTCCACGATGATGCCGCTCGAAGCACTCACGATTCTTCCCAACCGGTATAAGCGAATCGCCAAGGCTCGACGATTACTAGTTCATCAAACTGCGGGACTGACTCTAACAGAAACTTGCAGCTCGACGACGTCGCGGCTGCCAACGGAATCGGTAGATTACATCTTTACAGACCCGCCGTTCGGGAGCAACTTCATGTATTCCGAGTTGAACTTCCTCTGGGAGTCATGGCTGAGAGTCAGGACAAACAATCACAAGGAAGCCATTATCAACGCGAAGCAACATAAGAAGCTTCTTGACTACCAGGGGCTTATGTTGGCGGCATTTTCCGAATGCTATCGAATCTTGCGACCAGGACGGTGGATGACTGTTGAGTTCCACAACAGTGCAAACGCGGTGTGGAATGCCATCCAAGAGGCACTTGTGCGAGCAGGGTTCATCGTAGCAGACGTTCGGACACTTGACAAGAAACAAGGAAATTTCAACCAAGTGACTGCGTCTGGGGCGGTCAAGCAAGACTTGATTATTACTTGCTACAAGCCACATTCGAACTTTCAAGAGCGATTTCAGCGAGCCAAGGGCGAGGTTCAAGGGGTCTTAGAGTTCTTGACTGAACATCTTCGCATGCTGCCAGTCGCTCCCATAACTAGGGACGGTCGCCTTGAAACGGTTGCCGAACGAACCCGCTTCATGCTTTTCGACAGAATGGTTGCGTATCACCTTCAGCAAGGCGCTCGCATTCCACTCGGAGCATCTGAATTCTATAGAGTTCTCGACGAGCAGTTCTACGAGAGAGACATGATGTATTTTCTCGCGGAGCAAGTTGTGCGATACGATTCGACCAAAGCGAGAGGAATTGAAGTCGCTCAGCTATCAATCTTCGTTCAAGACGAAAAGAGTGCTGTTGAGTGGATTCGGGGCGAGTTAGCAGCGGAACCTCAAAGCCTGGGAGACCTCCGGCCCAAGTTCATGCTCGTGTTGAAAGAGTGGGATATTCATGAGCCCAAACCCGAGCTTCATGACTTATTGCGAGAGTATTTCATCCGGGAGTCAGATGAAAAGTGGGTCATGCCAGACCCCGACAATGAACGGCACCTTGAGGAGATTCGCAAGAAGTCGATGCTCCGCGAGTTCCAGGAATATGTTCGACGCACAGGTCAACTCAAAACGTTCCGAACTGAAGCCGTTCTCGCCGGATTCGCCCACTGCTGGGACACCAAGCAATACGATGTCATCGTCGGCGTGTGCGAAAAGATTCCGTCCAAGATTCTCCAGGAAATCCAAGACATGGTCATGTTCTATGACATCGCCAAAGAACGCGCGCCTCAAAAGGTTGCGCAGTTTGAGTTCAAATGGGAGTAGGCGCTGCATCTGGAATCAACGTTGAGTCATTGGTTCGGGACTTCATCCAGGTCTCGCAGCTTTCTGGTTTGTCACTCCAAGCATCGGACATCGAGACCGAGGTTCTGGTTGCTCCTCACAAGCGAACCGGGCTCCCCAAAGGCAAAGCGGCCGTCTATGTCTTCTTTCACGGAAACACCTGCCTAAAGGTGGGCAAGGTCGGCGCCAATAGCGATGCACGTTTCCGCAGCCAACACTATCTGCCGAGCGGCGCCATCAGCAATTTGGCAAAGTCACTCTGCCTCGACTTCACGAACGAGGCGGCACGAAGCCGCTTTTTCCATGCTGATTTGCGCTCTGGATTTGAAGCTAAGTCGGTTGCCGATTGGATGCTGACCAACCTGAGCAGAGTCCATTTCTTCGTTGACGCAAATGCTCTGACCGAAACCGTGCGACTACTGGAAGTCTTCCTTCAATGTCGCCTTCAACCGCTCTTTGAGGAGGGCTACTAGTGGAGGGCTTGGTGGTCGGTAAACGCCTTTGGAGCCCAGCCCTTCGAGCATGGGTTCAAGTGCTGGAAGCCAAGAACCTGTTCGGTCGAGACGTGGTCAAGGTCTTGGTCGAGGGCACAAATCAGATTCAATCGGTCGGAGCGAACTCGCTTGAAGTAGCAAGAGCGTTTGACCTCGATGACGCCCTCTCTGTGACCGCTGGAGCCCGCATCTGGAGCGCTCTCGGTTCCGACTTGTTCCTTGCCCCATTGGTCAGCAAAGTGCTTCCGCTGCCACACCAGTTCAGAGTGCTCAGAAAGGCAATGGGCGGCTTCCCGGTTCGAATGATGCTGGCAGATGAGGTCGGTATGGGAAAGACGATTGAAGCCGGTCTCGTCCTGAAGGAACTGAAGCTTCGAGGCATGGTTGAGCGGGTTCTGGTGCTGGCTCCAAAGAGCCTGTTGCTTCAATGGATTGCGGAAATGGACACGCTCTTTGGAGAGCGTTTCGACCTGGTGCTGCCTGGAAACTGGGGTGCCGACGTTGCTACGCGTGGCGACAACGAGTGGAAGCGATACAAGCAAGTCGTCAGCTCGGTGGATTCGGTCAAGCCCAAAGAAAGCCAGCGAGGATGGACACAGGAGCGTATCGACCGATTTAATCTTGAACGGTTCCACGACCTGGTCGGCGCTGGCTGGGACTTGGTCATCATCGACGAGTCGCACAAGATTGCGGGTGCCTCGGATGAGGTGGCTCGGCACGAACTGGCAAAAGAAATCTCCAAGGCATCGCCTCATCTCCTGCTGTTGACGGCAACTCCCCACTCCGGAAAGAGCGATGCCTTCGGACGCCTCCTCTCTTTGCTCGACCCCGTTTCTCTGGAGCCAGGAACACCCCTCAAGCGAGAGATTGTCGAGCCTTACGTCATACGCACCGAGAAACGAACGGCGACCGACGCCGATGGCAAGCCGTTGTTTGCTGCTCGCTCGACGAAGCTGGTCTCCGTTCCTTTCGAGTCCCGACACGCCCTTCAGCAGCACCTCTATGAAGGGGTCTCCACCTACGTCATCGAGGGCTACAACCAAGCGCTGCGGACAGGCGATAAGGGCTCTCGTTTGTTGCTCATCTTGATTCAGCGATTGGTGAGCAGCTCGACCAGAGCGATTCGACGATTCTTGGAACGGCGCCTTGATGTTCTGCGGAACGATGAAGCGACCGAACGAATGACGGCTGGCGAAAACCTCCCCGACGACGCTGACCTCGATGAAGTGACCCAAGGGGTGCTCTTCTTTGTCGAATCAACTTCGGCGGAAGAGAAAGATGTTCAGCGGCTGCTTGACCTGGCAATTAAAGTCGAGAATGCTGGTTCTGACGCCCGAACCGAAGCTCTGTACGAGCACATGTTGCGGATAGCCCAAGAGGACTCCGAGCCAAGCAAGAAGTTCCTGGTCTTTACAGAGTTCACCGCGACCCAAGAGATGCTTCGAGAGTTCTTGGAGCTGCGTGGATACTCCGTCGTCACATTGAACGGCTCGATGGATTTGACTGAGCGGCGGGAAGCGGTCGAGCACTTCCGAGGCGAGACTCAGGTTCTGATTTGTACCGACGCCGGTGGCGAAGGCTTGAATATGCAGTTCGCCAACGTCATCTTCAACTATGACTTGCCGTGGAATCCGATGCGGGTCGAGCAGCGGATCGGTCGCGTTGACAGAATTGGGCAGACCAAGGAAGTCCGGGCCTTGAATCTGGTTCTGGAGAACTCGGTTGAGGCACGGGTTTACGAGGTCTGGCAGCAAAAATTGGCGATCATTCTCGCCGAGTTCGGTGTGGACAAGACTGGGGATGTTCTTGATTCTGGCGAAGCCAGTGCGGAGTTCGAACGACTCGCCCGAACAGCGCTTCTGAATCCCAAGGCGTTGGAAAACGAGTTCGACCGGGTCGTCACGGACATTCGGCGTATCGCCAAGGAGGGTCAGGAGACTCGAAGCCTGTACGCAGGACAACTTGCCGATGGCGACAAGATTCCGACGGTTCCGCTTCGAGCTTGGCTCGACACCCTGAGAGGTGCTCAGCAAAGAACGCTCATGGACGAGGTGTCGGCGCAGGAGCTCTCCGAGTTGGTAGTTGAGCGCATCAACTCGCTTCGACCCTATTTCTGCGACGGGAAATCCGTTCCCAGTTTAAGACTTGGAGATTTAGGATTCGAAGTTCAAGGTTGGTTCTCGATTTGGCGTGTCGGTGTCGCCGATGGAGCTTGGCGCCAGCAGCACGTCTTTGCATCTTTATGCACTCTGGACGGAAGGTCGTTCGCCAAGTCTGCTCAGAGAATTTGGGATTCCTTGGCGACTCGGCAGGCGGTGGTCAATCTCATTGAAGAACTGGAGACCTACGACTTCACCCTGGTGGAATCGGTCGCTGAAAATGAGGCAAATGAACTCTATGAAGCGGTTGTATCGAAGTCCCGAGAGCGTGCCAAGCGGCGCCTGAATTCACTGGACATGAGCTACCTGGCTCGCAGAACAGCCCTTGCCAACATCGGGCTGGATAACGTGCGGGAAAATCGGCGCCGAGAGCTGGAGAAGGAATATCAAGACCGCCGTGCCGAGATTTCGGGTGCTGCCGAAGCACTGCCAGAGTTGGACTGCCTGTTTATGGCGATGGTGGAAGCTTCGTGAATTGGGTCGGATTCATCGTCGACGACCTCTGCCCTTCGATGGGTGGATTCCCGACGTTTTGCGAAGACCCTGACGACCTTTTGCAACTTCCAGAAGTTCAAGATGCGCTTGAGTCAGCCGGCATGAGCCTGCACTACTGGGACGAAACACCGGACTCTCTCGGAATTTGGGCAAATGTTCCGATCGCCGAAAAGCCTTTGGTGATTGTCGAGCCTGAATATCCCAAGCACCTCATTGAGTCCAGTCTCAAGAACTACTTGCTGGCGTCCATTAGCGTTGGGGAAATATTCGGCAAATTTCATCCTCAAGTCGTTAAGTCGCTTCCAAAGGAGCACTGGGACGAGCTGTTCCTCCTACACCAATGTGAGCGGCCCCACCGAACTTCGGAAGAAACAGCCGTCTTGATCGGCCGGGCATTCTATGGCGCCGATCCTCTCTACTTAACCTTTGGCGGAGGCTGGACCGGTCTACTGACCCGTCTCGCTGAGTCTGGTCAAGTTCTACCTAGTGTAGTAGCTGGCGCTCTTTTGGAGACAGTAAAGACCCCGCCTTATCTTTCCAAGAACGAGGCCCAAGAGGTGCTGACAGACCCCGTTGTTGCTCGTTCGCGAGTGATGGAACTGTTCGATTCGAGTAAGGACTTCATTGAAGCCGCCAGCTTACATTCCAAGGCTGGCCTGATGTGGGTCGCAGAACCGCCAGCCAAGCCATATGGCGCGAAGAAACCCATTGATTGGCGTGCCAAGTGGGAAGCCAGCTCCGATTCGCCCTTAAGCGTTCTCAAGTTCGCGCTGGAGTATGGGGTCAGCGCAAGTAGGGATGAAGTCACTTCTGATGATCGACTCTTGATGAGCAAGTTGTTCTTCGAGTGGCTGCGGAAGAACTACGTCTATGCGATGACATCACACAGTCCAGAAGTGATGAAGTTACACACTCTAGTTAGGCGACTCGACGAGGAATCGGTCGAGTCGCCTCTCCTGTTTGTTGTGGTGGACGCGCTAGGAATTGAAAGTTGGTACGCCATCGAAGAAATCTGGAAGCAGCGCATCGGCTTTGCTTCCGCGATGGTGCGAGGCGCCTTTGCCATCCTTCCGACGATTACCGTGCTCAGTCGACGAGCTATATTTGAGGGCAAGATGCCTTCGCAGTTTGGACCCGGAGAACACAGCCAAGAAATAGAACGACGTGCATGGAAGGGTCGCTTTGGAGAAGACGGGGGCTATTTCACAACCGCTGATACGGTCAAATTAGATCACGCGCTTGCTAGGAAAACCAAACGACTTGCTATCGTTGACACGAGTTGGGACTCGATGGGCCATTCGATTTATCCGCAAGCGGACTCGGTAGTTTCAGCCGCAAAGCGATGGGGAAAAGCGTCTCCCCTCGCTGAAATCCTCAGCTCAGCACTCGACAAAGGGTACCGGGTTGTCATCACGGCTGATCATGGTCAAATCGCATGCACCGGAAGTGGACGACCTAGCTTGGGGACCTTGTCCGAACAGAGATTGAAGCGAGCGATTCTTTTTGAGAACGATGCGCTACTGCAAAGTTATACTGCTTATGGGATCGCAGACTTCCAGCCCTACGGCATGCCAGAGAACGCAAGGGTCCTGTTCGCACGAAATTTGGAGAGCTTCGACCTTCCCGGTGTTCAAGGTGTTAGTCACGGCGGTGCCTCCATTGAGGAAGTCATCGTGCCGGTCATCGAGGTAACACGATGATCGGCCGCATCCCGATCATGTTCGACCGGACAGTTCGACCTGAGTGGATAGATTTTGCCCTGGAACAGTATCTATCTTCCGAATCCGAGGCTGACCTCCGGGTGACACTTCGCCGTTTTATGTCTGCAAACGTCGAAGGCGTCTTCACCCAACAGAAGACTGCCCTCCAACTTCAACGCGCCGTCGGATACAAGTCGCCCCTGACTCGGAAAGAGCTCGAAGGTTATTACGAGCGACTTGCCTCCCAGACTCCAGGCGAGAGGAACCCGTTGCGCTTTGAAATTCTTTGCCGATCAAACCCATTTTTCAGAGATTGCGTTTCAGTACTCAGGAAGATTAGGGAGTCTGGTGTTGAATGCTTTGAACTAAAGCACGTCTATGAGCGAGTAACGGCGCTTTATGGCGACCGTGGCTCGGTCCCTCGAAGGGTTCGTTATGTCCTACAAACGCTTGCGGCCTTCGAGATGGTCACCAACGTGGGTGGCAAATGGCGCATTGAAGACTCGCTGCGAGCATAGTCCTTGGCCGACTTGTTCGGCGAGGTTCAGCGGACCGTCTTCTCGACAGGAGAACGAAGCCTTGTGACCGCCGCTTCGACGGACGGCATCCACGCCCGAACATTTCTGTTCTCCGAACCGCCACTGGGTGAGGACAACAACGAGTTCGCCTCTCGCTTCAAATCGCAAATCGTTAGAGACTTTGGTTGGGCGGGCCCCGCACTGATCGAGGCATTCCTGGCTGACCAAGCCGGAGTTAAGACGAAGCTCCTCACCTATTTTAATGCCGCAAGGACCGCCTACAAATCGCGCTCGGCATCGGACCTTGAACGCCGCAAAGCTGAGTGTTCTTCTCAGCATTCTGCGCTGTCGGCAGGTGGGCAAGAGAGGTCCTGCAACTTAACTGGGATATCCCAGGCTCAATGAAAGTCGCCTGGCGTATGTTGGAGAGCCAACGACTCACACTACACTACCGAACGGCAATCCACAGTTTGATAGACTGGTGCATCGCGAACGAACAACAATTCGAAGGTTCAATTCGAGAAGGAACAAATTCCAGGCGTTTCGGCAAATGTATTTCGACTGGTGAGGGCGACGACGAAATCCGAACCGTTGCAATACTTCGCGACCAAGCTGAACAGGCGATTAAGGTCGCAGCTATGACTTGGATGCGGTCTTGCCATATTGGGTTGCGGAGGGTTGGGTGGATACCGACAATAATCGCAAGACGAAGAAAGTTAGGATCGCAAACCCCACTGTCAACAGCATCCAATTCTCGTCGAAGATCATGTTGGAAAGGGAAGCCCATTCGGAGGGAGTCTAGCTTGGAGCTATTACTCTAGATAGCTTGTTCTCCGTTCCCACTGTTCTCAGCCAACTAGCACCGGCTCGTAAATCACTGCAGTACACGGCAATCCAACTTCGGTTAAGCACAGCAGGTTTGCTTGCAAGAGAACAGGGGAACACGGGAATCCAGCTACCAGTTTCATTTGCAAACCATGATTATATGAATCGACTGTCAATCAAAAACGATCACAGGGGATTACGTACAGTGGTGTTTTCAGCTCCACGAGTTTGAAAGGCAGTTTCGATCAGCCAAGGTCGAAGACGACCTTAAGAGCCGCGTCGAGCTCTTCCATGTCGTAGGGCGGAACAGCCCCCTCCAGACGAATAAAGCGTTCTATGGAAACGCATCGAACCTTTTCTGACATGATGATTGACTTTCTCTCAAGGCCGGTTCCGGAAGAGGCTTCAATCGGAACAGCCCAGATACGCTTTGCATATTTGTCCTGATAAGAAGTTATCGGAACAATGAGTCGAATTGGAAGTCGATTCATGGCGTCGGAGCTGACCACGACGCTCGGCCTGGTCTTCTTAATCTCCGACCCTCGGGTTGGGTCGAGTTCAACCAACCAGATTTCCCCGCGCCTAGGTTCAGTCGGCATCTATTGTCGACCCCTCCTCATTGAAGGAATCGACCCACTCCGAGTCCAATTGATAATCGGACAACGATTCTTCTACAGACTGCTCAAGAAGGCGCCGCCTTTCATCTCGCGTCATTTGCATGAGGTCTAGTCTTTCGCTTGAGTTATTGGATGAAAATGACGCCCCTTCTCCTAGCATTTCTTTAGCTTCGTCACGCCGTAGTACACCTTCCGCTACCGCTCGATGAACATTTCGCTTGAGCCAAGTCGTCTCCTCATGCACTATTTCCCATGGCTCTACTTTGGCCCAACCCCTGGCACGAATCCGCATAAACCATTCCTTCGCGTGATTCTCCGTTATGATGCCGATATCTTTGAGTCGATAGACCAGCGCTTGGAGACTCATCCTGTACCGCTGCTTGAGCATTCCCAGCTCATTCAGGTCGATAGCGCTTCGCCTTTCCCCAACTTCGCGCCGTAAGGCGACGGCAGGAGCAAGCAAGGCTCCTGCGAATCGGTATGCGGCCTTTTCCTCATCAACTGTACTGCCTAGGTCAAGAACAATATGCCCAAGTTCATGAGCCAGGCTCAGACGTTGTCGGTCTCCCGGAACACCCCGTCGTATGGCAGCGGCAACAGCAATCGGGGCCCCCTTTTCGTCGTAAGCGACCAGTGACAGCCCGTCGAAGGTATCTGGCGCATCAACCTCCAGAACGTGGACCAATCTGCCTTCTAGTTCGTCCACCAAGCTCATGAGCGGTGCTTCGCCGAGGTCCCAATCTTTACGGATTCGGTCGGCTACGGCTTCGGCGGCTTCGACTGAGTCAGCCTTCATACTCAGAATCGGAATTGAAGGAGGCTTGAACCCATTTGCTTCCTGTATCCGAACTCGCTGCTGAAGGTTGATTTCTAGAAGCGAGGTAATCCGACTCTGGTCCCCTTTTGAAAGGGATGCCCGTTTCCTATAGGCCACGGGGCGGACAATCACCTTTGGAGCCTCAAGAAGTCGGGACACGGGAATCTGTAGTGCCCCAGCCAAAGCTGTCAAAACTCTTGGCGTCGGCTCTGAAAGTCCGCGCTCATAGCGGGACAACATCTGTTTAGACACAATCGCACCCGCTGCGTCTGCCAAATCATCGAGCGACATGTCTCGCGAGAGCCGAAGGACCCTCAGCCTGTCACCGTCCATAAACTATCACCTGAATCAAGAGACGCACCATTTGACAGAATGATTCCACATTTTACAAAAACCATGAAACGTGTAGGCCGTGTAAACCGTCAGGTAATATGTCGGAGCGAATCACGAAGCCTTTCCCTGCAGGGTAGAGGGTCTCTGGAGCTTACTCCCGACGAAGACAGAACCGAGAAATTATCATGGAAAACAACGAATCAGAAAACATGTCGGCGTCGGAAAAAGAAGCTGGCATCATGGTCATCATCATCGAATCCGGAGATGCAACCGAAGGCGAGCATCACCATCAGACCCACCCTCACGTCGTCCACATCTACAGCGAAGTGGAAGAAGCCGACCACGCATTTCGAGTCAAGGATTCAACCTTAGTAGACCACGTCTTCCGCGAGTTCTATCGAAAAACAGGATTGGACAAAACAGGTAACGACCACTTCAAGTGTGAGGCCAACGGAGAGGACCTGGCACCACTTGCAGCCGAGACCATTTCGCACCTGCGCTCCAGCGGGCATTGCCAGCATCTAGTCTGGATTTTCCGCAATCAGCCTCGCGAGAAGCACTACGGCTTCTTCGTTGACGGAAAGCACTATGAGACGACCCATTCAGCCTTGTCCGGCGCACAAATAAAGGCCCTTGTGCCTAGTTTTGACGCGTCGTATCAGCTCGTCCTCGAAGCTGACCCGGACAAAGTCATCCAGGATTCTGAAACGGTCGACCTCAATGTCCACCCTGAACGGCATTTCTATTCCGTTCCGCCCGCCACATTCGGACGCTCATGAACCCGATTGAAGTTCAACTAGCAGAGTTGCGTCGCGTCTACGGCGACGGCGCATCCGTCCGGCCAATGCCGGGCGGCGCCCAGCTCATCACCATCCCGGAAGTAAAGCTGCTTCCGGGATGGAGCAAATCGGAAACATCCATTAGGTTCGTTGCGCCAGTAGGTTATCCCTTTGCGGCACCAGACTGCTTCTGGGCTGACCCAGACTTGCGTCTGCAAAACGGAGGGGAGCCGCAGGCAAGCAACGGCCAGGCTATACCTGAGCTCAACGAGGCTGGCCGCTGGTTTTCTTGGCATGTCCAGAATTGGAATCCGAACCAAAATAACCTAGTGACCTACGCGAAAATCATCGAGCAGAGGTTAAGGGAAGTGAGGTGAAGACCCTCATTTTCGGCGGGGACACATTCGCCGACCTGAAAGTCGCTTTCCACGCGCACGGTGACGAATCGTGCGCACTACTTCTTGCTGCCCAGGTCTCTGACAACCTTGCGTCCACTAGGCTACTCGTACGAGAGATTCATCTTGTTGCAGAGGATGCCTATTCTCGAAGGAGTCCAATTGAAGCTGAGATTCGGCCCGAAGCGCTTGTGTCTCTGGTGCAGCGGGCAAAGAACGAAGGCTTTTCGGTCGTCTTTGCTCACTCGCATCCCAATGTCACGGGCACGCCGGTCTTCTCTAAAGTTGACGACGCTGGAGAGGCGAGACTTGCTGAATTCCTTGCGCGGCGAATCCCAGGCAAGACGCATGCCGCTCTAGTAATCGGTTCTGATGGTTGTGCAGCCAGAGTCCTCGGAGGAGCGGAACAGCTTGCGGTGGTTGAAGTCAACGCGGTCGTGAAAGATTGGACTCATCGGACCGATTCAAACCCTCAAAGTAAATGGGACCGCCAGGTTCGGGTTTTCGGTCCCGAAGGACAGGCCATCATCCAGCGTGCAAAGGTGGCAATCGTTGGACTTGGTGGAACCGGGTCCATCGTGGCTCAAGAGCTCGCCCACCTGGGTGTATCTGATTTCATCCTGGTTGACCATGACGTCGCAGATGAGACAAACCTTAATCGACTTGTCGGGGCGACACAAGAGAATGTCGGCCAACGAAAAGTCGACGTTGCACAGAGAATGATTTCCAAGGTCAACCCCTCGGCAAAGGTCCAAGTGATAGCAGGCGACGTCGCCGATATCGACGTTGCCAGGTCGCTTGTCGGCTGTGATGCGATTTTCTCATGTACGGACTCTCATGCGAGCCGAGCAATACTGAATCAGCTCGCTTACCAATACTTGATACCTCTATTTGACGTTGGTGTGGGCATCGTTGCAAAAGAGGGGGTCATCACACACGTCGCGGGTCGAATCCAAATGGCCGCACCTGGCCTTCCGTGCCTAATCTGTGCCGGCGTAATCAACTCAAACGCTGTGCGGATTGAACTTCAATCGGAGGTACATCGCGCTGCTGACCCCTACATTACTGGCCACCACGAACCTCAACCGGCCGTAATCTCGCTAAACGGAACGGTTTCCTCGATGGTTGTGACCATGTTTATGGCAGCCTTTGCTGGATTGCCGATGCCGACCAGACTCCAGTATTACAACGGCCTTCTTGGAACAGTTCGAGGCGCCACGCTACGAGCCGATGCCTCGTGCATCGTTTGCTCGCGAAGTGGCGCTTTTGCGCGTGGTGACACTTGGTCGCTATTCGGGAGGGTCCGTCGCTGATGGTGATTCGGTCTAAAGTCCTCTGGTTTGGTAACCCGCCCTCGAAGCCTGTAGTCAACGAGCACAGCAACCGAGGGCTGACCCTGGATATCCGTCACTCAGTCCCATCGAACCCGGACCTCGATTTGCTTTTTGTTGTTGCAAGGGCACTAGTGATTGCATATGACCCGACTCGAAAGGGCATCTCACACGGGTTTGCCCGTGAACTCCCTCTTCGAGCTCTAGACCATGGAATTAAAGTGTTCTTCCTAGGGGACGTTTCCGAAGTCGACTTGCTCCGAGCGCATGCTGGAGACTTGCCAAGGAACAACTTGAAGACCCTTATTGCGCCGGCCGACCACGTGGTAGCAGAAGAAGCGTCTCGACATGACCCCCAATTGCCATGCAACTTCTCCCTCTCCATCAAGGGAGACTTGCCAACCTTTGGCGACGAAATTCTGCTTCGTCGAAGCTTTTCAGATTGTAGGGCAATCACCTTGAAGTTGATGTCCGGTGGGAAGTCTGGAGCCCGTGTCTATCTAGTGCATGCGGAACCCGAGCCGGATGCCGATGTTGACTGGAGCTACCGGATGCCGTTCTTTGCCAAGATAGACAGTCTCAAGAGGGTGGATGTTGAGCTACTTGCATATAACCGCTTCGCAGGTCCGTACATTGCCTTTAGCCATCGACCGAATGTAGAAACGAGGCGATGTATTAGGGGAGCGCAAAATGGTGTCCTGGTTGGCGACTTCGTGGAGGGTGCCTTGCCTCTGGCAAAAATGGTTCGTCCATTTGGAGCAAGGCAAGTTATCCACTCCCTATTTGATGATGCTCTCGCTTGCTTCAGGCAACAAGCATTCGCGACCGGAAAGACTCTAGACGCCTCGGTTGTCTCTGACAATATTGTCAAGCCGGATGAAGTCCTTGATATTCACTGGAAGTCCTCAAAAAGGTATGGGCGCTCGGTCAATCCCCATAGGCTCAAAGTTCTCATAGACAGTGCGAAGTTCAAGTTCAAAGCTGGTCCAATTCACGGTGACCTCAATGCTGAGAACATCTTCGCACGCCATAACGAGGCTGTACTGATTGATTTTTATCGCACGGCGATGGGGCCGCTAGTTTCCGACCTGGCTTGTCTTGAGGTCGCCGTCGCGTTCACTGAAGAAGCAAAGGCAGCAAGTGACGAATGGAAGACTGGGGATGGTCACTACAGTTCTTCATCTCAATTCATAGAGTGGAAGGGACACGTTGAAACCTTGTTTACAATTTCAGCAAGGAGCTTCGCTATAGTTCCACCACCTCTTGAGTTGCCTTGCCAATACTCATGGATGTGGAGCGTTTGCCGACAGTTGCGATTAATGGCTCACTACGTTGACCACGACGACCGCTCATACGCATTTATCGTCGGTCTGCATCTCCTTCGACTATGCAAATACGGCGGAGAATGCCATGAAGAGAGCCCCGACCGTGCCGTTCGCGGCCTCGCCTATTTTATTGGTCAGAACTTAGTCAAGGAATCTCTCAAAGGGGTGAAAGCCAAATGAAGGGGATGTCGCGACAAAGGAAGGTGAACTTGGTTGGAACGGTCGAAAATCACGCAACAGCGCTCTCGCTCGTTCTTCAGCCCGGAGATGTCGCCATCGTCAAACGTGGCGCCTACCGTTCTCTCATCATGCATTGTCCAGATGGTTGTGGTGAGGTTATTACAATCAATCTTGACCCTCGAACAACAAAAGCCTGGCGAATCTACCTCAACAAAAAAGGACTCACTCTCTTCCCATCAGTCTGGAGGGATACGGGCTGTGAGAGCCACTTTGTACTGTGGAGCAACGTGTTCTACTGGATGGACTCGCACTATCTGTCCGAAGGGGACCCAGAGGAAGAATCGCGTCTCGACGAATTGGTGCTTCCGCAGCTTAGCCCGAAGACCTCAAGTCACTACGTTGAAATCGCAGATAGCCTAGGGGAGATACCATGGGCCGTGTTGAATTCATGCCGTCGCCTAGCGACGGCGGGACTCTTGGTAGCTACGGATGGAGACGAGGTCTCCTTTATTTTGCGTTCCGACTCTTAATGGAAACGGGAATCCGTCGAGTCGTCATTTTGCGCTTTGAGTTCGCAGAATTGGCACAGAGCGATCTAGGCTGCGGGCCGCATGTCTTACGGAAACTGCCCCGAACCGGTTGACACCCACCAGGCGCGGTGGGAGCGTCCCGAATTCTGTACTGAAAGCGAAACTGCGAAATCGGTCTCTCCGTCAGCTTTGGGTATAGCCCAAGCTGACGTCAGCCAGTTCTTCCTATTTCGTCAGAGTAGAGTCAATTTCGGCTTTTCCTGACACTTGTTCATAGGGGTCCAGACCTTAACTTGACAGTTTCGCTCGGAGGAAGAAATGAAAGGACAAAAAATCGGCTACGTGCGCGTCAGCACTCTCGAACAGAATCCCGAGCGACAACTCGACGGTATTTCGCTTGACAAGGTCTTCATCGACAAGGCGTCAGGCAAGAGCACCGAACGACCACAACTGGAAGCGCTCCTAAGCTTCGCTCGCGATGGGGACGTTGTTCTGGCCCACAGTATGGATCGCCTCTGTCGCAACCTAGACGATTTGCGCCGTATAGTCAAAACGCTCACCAGTCAGGGAGTAAGAGTGGAGTTTGTAAAGGAGGGACTGACCTTTACCGGCGACGATTCGCCAATGGCGACACTACTGCTGTCGGTCATGGGAGCATTCGCTGAGTTCGAGCGGGCACTCATCCGGGAGAGACAGCGCGAGGGAATCGTCCTCGCACGTCAGCGTGGCGCTTACCGGGGTCGCAAACGTTCACTCAAGCCCGGACAAGTGGAAGACTTGCGTCGTCGCGCTTCGGCCGGAGAAGCCAAAGCGCAGCTTGCTAAACATTTCGGAATCAGTCGCGAGACTGTTTATCAGTACATTCGCGGCTAGAGCTCATTCCCGGCCATTCACGCATGGAAGTGATGGCCTCGGCGCCAGCAGGCACCCATCGGCAAGCCGCTCGGATTGCCGATGGGTGCGGTCCGACGGGCCGAATCACCTGGCTTCTACCACCAGGTAGAGCCATACCCGCGCGCTTTCATTCGTCGGCTTCCTTCGCTTAATGAACTGGAAACCGACGGAGAAAGCTATGAAATCAACGTCGCGAATGCAATCGGCGGTCGCAGGATCGTCTGAAACTCGAAGTGTTTACCAGATCGTCACACGTCAGCTACTTGACCTTATGGAGCGGGGACAGTGTCCATGGCGTAAGCCCTGGCAAGCAAGTGCAACTGGTCTGCCAATCAACGCAGTGAGTAAGAGGGAGTACCGAGGGGCGAATACCTGGCTCCTCGGGTCGGCGCCTTACTCGGATCGCCGTTGGGTCAGCTTCAAACAAGCGCGAGAGTTGGGCGGCTCGGTGCGAAAAGGAGAGCGTTCGAGCATGGCCGTGTTCTGGAAACTGATCGAAAAGAATGATCGTGTGACCGACTCCGCCGAAGGGCCGGAGAGCGTTCCGCTTCTTCGATACTACGCGGTCTTCAACGTTGAGCAGTGCGACGGACTCCAACTTCCTCCCCTCGTTGGCGTCGCTCGCCACAACCGGATTGAATCAGCGGAGGCAATGGTACAAGGGATGCCTTTGCGTCCAGCTATTACCGAGAGCGGCAACGAAGCTTGGTATATGCCGAGCAATGATCGCGTGAACGTCCCGCCCATGGGTTGCTTTGAAAGTGCGGACAGTTTCTATGGGACGTTGCTGCATGAGTTGGCTCATGCCACAGGGCACGAGAGTCGTCTCGGACGAAAGGAAGTCCGACACGTCGCCCGATTCGGTTCATGTGAATACAGTTGTGAAGAGCTCGTCGCAGAATTGGCATCCGCCTTCTGCTGCGCAACGATAGGGCTGGACAATTCCCTCTTGGAGAATTCGGCAGGCTACTTGACGGGGTGGCTGTCGGCTCTTAACCACGATCCTCGGATGTTTGTTCTCGCCGCTGGCCGCGCGCAGCGCGCGGCAGACTACATCATGGGGCGGTCCGAGCCCGTCACCGATCCAACTAACTGAAAGCCAGACCTCCCGCGAGTCGGGCTCGCTGGAGGAACGACGCTTGTCCCGACTCCCACCAGGCGGGTGGACGACCACCGCCTTACCCTTGGAGAAATAAATGATCATCAGTACAACGCCAAACGAAACGCTACTTCTCGAACTGCTCCTCGACAGCATGACGGTCCCCGCTAGGCGCATCGAGGCGCCGGCCGGCGCGTCTGTCTTCATTCCTGAGGTCGCTGAGTGCCTGGCACTCTACTCTGATCTCGACCTATGTCCGCCGATCACCAGCCAAATGAAGGTGCTCTTCCAAGGGCTCTGAGGTGGAGGGCACCAACCGGGGGAGAGGAAATTAATGCTTGGTGGTCCCCGGAGGACTAGACCTCCGATGACATAGAACCTGCGACGAGAGGCTCGCCCGCCATGTCGCCGTAAGACACGGCCGGGGGTGCAAGCCCCCACCAGGCGGGGACGTCCCCGCCTGTTTCTATTCATGAACGAAGATCAACTTCGCAAGATAGACGCCGCCGCCGACACGTTCGTTGATGACACTTGCGACCTCAGCAAGTGGAAAGAAGCCAAGCTTAACGGAACATGGCGTCTTTACCCGTATATGGTCAATAGGCTGTCAGCCCTGACTGGTGTGTACCGCGTGCACTGCACGGGGTTCGCCGCCAATGTCGGCATCTTCCATACATGAGCAAGGCTAGCCGCCCACCAGGCGTCGCATGGATCGGAGGTTATAGGTATGACAGCGACTTGCGGGGTGGACGCCGCCGTCACCCAAAGGCATGACCGAACAGTCGTGTCAGCGATCCTGACAGCCAAGCCAGGGGGGGGGAGGAAATTTTTCGGCTGATTGTAGCTTCGGAGCACGTCCGTATCAACGAGGACCTCCAATCGGTGCACGTGCTCAATGCGAAAGGTTCGCTTCAAAGTTCCCCATGAACGCGGGACTTGCCCACACTTCCGAACCCACTGCCAATTGCTGCGTGCTTGCGCCAACCCTCGCGCAAACCGAGTCATTCTCCCGCGATAACTCACGCGGGCGGATGACGCGGGACTTCCACCGGAGTTGATTCAGTGAGCAGTGCTTGCTCCCACTCCGCGATGAGATCAACGAGTTCCAGACCGATTGCTTGGCAATATCGTCGAGCCTCAGCAATGTCGATACGACGTTCCCGACGCTCCCATTTTGAAAGTTGGGATTTGGTGATACCAAGGCATTCCGCCACGGTTTCTTGGCTTAGACCACGTTCTTCCCTCTTCGCTCGCATCAGCGCCACGAGTGATTTGTAATCGGAACTGTGAATCGTTTTTCTTCGCACGTTGACCGTGCTCAGCGTGATCGTCTACTATCAAGGTGTCCAAAATAGACACCCCATCAGGTTTGAAGGTCTCGTGTTCGTCCAACTGGACCTTAGACCAGCCCCCTAGTGAGCGATATGACCGACAAGAATTTAGATAAGAAGATCAGTTCGCAAGAAGCCTTGGCCGGCTACTTGATGGGAGATGACGAAGCGTTAGACTTTGCGACAATCTCATCTGGATTGCTCACCGATTCGGTTGTTCGGTTGTTGGCGCAGGACACCGCCTTCCTGTCGGTTTCGGCACAAGCGACGGACGCAGAACTCGGCGAGCTTTGGGAGTCACTGAGGCACATTACGTTTGGAGACTTGGCGGTGCTCGCTGGGGTCGATCCTATGATGATCCCCAAATACCGCTTGGGTTGGTACTTTTTCCTATGGCGTTTGTCGCACGAAACCGCCATGACTATCTCTATGACTGAATTCGCCATGGACCTAGCCACACAGGCATTTGGACTTCCAGTTTGGTTCAGTAGATGGTGGAGGAACGCAGACCCAAACCGCTATCGCACGGACCTAGAAGGAGAGATTAGACGCGACTTCTGGAGTGCTGTATGGGTAGCGAGACTAGACAGCCCCGCCGGTCACTTGGTCGCGGAGGCTAGAACGGATAAGTTCAAACTGCTCCTCTACGGGATGAAGTTCCCGCCAGATGTCAAACGAGGCTTTCTACAGAACTTTGCCTTCGGGTCGCCTGGCTGGCGTGCCTACGCCCGCTACGCAATCGAAGCAAACCACCCGAAACTTCCGGTCAGCAAGGAAGTGATAAGCTTTCGCGAGTACCAAAAACGGGCGGAAAGATGGGCGGAAAGATTGGAGGAGGACCCGGTCGCATTAGATTACGAATCAGATTTGGGGCGACTAATGAGTGGGGAACTGGAGCTTGAACAGGACCTCGAACAGCTTATCGACGATCACTTTGGCAACGGATAGCACAGTTCATGGTTGGATTACTGGTTCTCGTCCTTATCATCCTTGGCATCATCGTGCTATACCAGAAAGCTAACAAGGCTTCTGACGGTTGGCTGGGCGCCATTTTGGTTGGCGTTGTGCTGGGGTTGGTTATCTTCTTCCTTGTCGCCAACTACGAACAGAACCACCGCCTTCCCGAAGAGGCTCTTGGGGCAGTGGTTGGAAAAATCCTGACTGACGAGACTTATTGGGATTCGTCTGGCTTTGACGCCGAAGAGTGTAAGTGGCGAACCTCGATGGGCCTGCAATGCGCAGTGCCATACGCGCCCAAGTATCAAGCTGGCTTTAGCGTTCTCTCAGTTGACCCAGGGTCACCAGCGTGGCAAGCTGGCTTGCAAGTTGGGGACTTTGTCAGACAGGGTGAAAACGTGATTTTGGTCGATCCTGACACCGACAAGGGAACCCAGCGCGACAAGGCAAGTGACAGTGCCCGCGCCCTTGCACGAGCGCTGGGTCGCAGTTCGGTGTGGGTTTTGAGACGACCCAATAAGAAGGCAGTCAGCAGTCTCAACGTCGTGCGACCCGTCAGCTTGAATTCGATCATCCACTTGGAACTCAGGATTCCTGCGAACGGTATTGATGGCGTCATAAACAGCCTCCGCGAATCGGGACAAGCGACTGACCAACTGCTTGAAAAGATACATCGCAGACATATGGCTCCGCTCTACCAGCCGCCGAGCTATATGGATATGCCGAACCCACTTGCCGATCACGGAACCTCCAATGCGCCAAAGCAGACGCAAGACGGGCTACCTACGCTCCCTCCCTTGTACTTTCACCCCATGCCGGACCCCCTTCATGGTCGTTAGCCTGCTCGGTTCGACCTCATTGGTGCGGAAGTGATCAGCGTCGGTTCGTTCCATTGTCCACGGCGGAAAACCAGACTAGGAGGCCCATGGCAACAATTCGCCGTATGGCTTGCCTTCAAAGGTTAATTGCGCCCACCGTCGAGTTTTTTCAGCGTGAGAGTAATGGCGGTCGCCTGTTGACGTGCCCCGCTGGCCATGAAGGACTAGATCACGCACCGCTTGTCCGAATCTGGCGTCAACCTCGTCGGCGACTGTGTGTCGGAAACTGTAAGGGCTTATACCGGGACGATTTACCTTTGCCCTCGAAAGCAAATCGTTCGTGATTTTGCTGACGTCTGAGGGTTCTAGAATGGCATCGTCGCAACCAAGAACGTATCTTGACTTTCCTCTTAGGGGTTCAAGAAGGGCTCTTAGTTTCTTTGGAATGGAGAGCTGGCGGTAGTCGATTTCGTCAGTCTTTGTCCGCGCAGATTGATCTAGTTCCTTTCCGATTAGCTCGACAGTTCGACCTTGAACTTGCCACCAGAGATTGCCGTTGGGGTCCTCGTTGAAGTGCGACCACTCGGCAGAGGAAACTTCGCTAGGCGCTCGACAACCGGTCAGCAACAAGGCGAGGACGCCTTTCTCTGCGTCTGTGGCGGCTGCACTAAGAAGAGCATCTACCTCCTTAAGATTGAGCCTGCGGCGACGGCGCCAGCCATCGGCATCCCGTGTGCTTTGACGAACGTCATCCAGCAAGGCATCCACGCCGTCGAGAGCAAGGGCATAGATAGCATGATCCGGGTTTCGCCGAAGGGCATCGCGAACTGCCTTCAGTCGTGTCAAAACGTTCAACAGGGTCTTGGTTGTCTGCGACCGTCCGAACTTGGTGTTCGTCTCAGCAAACGCGTCGAACCACTCGTCGACCATGCGCCTTGTGAGTTTGTGCACCTGTGTATCCCATAGAGCGACCAGGCCACCGCCAACCTGAAGAGTCTTCCGAAAACTGGCACTCTCATATCTGTATGTTTCGGCCGTGTTTGGTCGAACTCGTCCCAGCTTTTGACGGCGTTCAAGATCAGCGTCGTGGACGGAACCAAATGTGGGGATGGCGGCCTCTCGCCGGCGATCCTCTTTGACCTGCTCTCGGCGGCTGTAGTTGTCAACCACTGCGCCTTCATACTCCGCGACGACGCGGCGAGCAAGTGCGCGCGCCTCGGGTCCAAGTCCGGCGATCAAGCTGTGATCAAACAGTGAAGACATGCGGAGAACAAAGGAGCGGTGACGCCGAGCCTCGGCTTTGTCGCGCAATGCGACTGGATCGCTACCGGTTAATGTGAACGGCCTTTCACTAAGACGAACGCCGGTCCACTCGTCCAGGAGATATTCCTCGCCAGGGTTTGGGAAAGACTCGGCATGCAATTCCCAGCTTCGGCACCGGAAGTAGGTTTCTTTGATCGCACTCGTTCCACGCTTTGATGCAACCCAAGCAATCGCGGTCTGCCGGCTGGCAAATACCTGCGTTTCCCTTCCCACAGTCGCCTCGAAACGGGTCGCGACTAGGTATGTTGATCGCGGTCGTGCCATCCTCCCAGTATATTCCGGGTGGTACGGAAACGGTACGTTTACGCCCCTTCTATCTGGGCACCTTATCAACCTAGACAAGAAGGATTGAGTTCGGATGCAATGATTGGAGAGCTGTTTAACTAGATTCGAATCCTAGTCCGGCAGCCATTTCCTCAAAACGTCAGATTTGGGTGTATCTTCCGTCATTTCGAGGTTGGCTTCTAGGATCATTTCGAACGCTTTGTCGAATGAAACTTGTACTTTTCCATCAGTGATGGTGGAGTTTGAAAGTAGGTTTTTAGCCATCTCCCGTTTGCGCTCGTTTGAGGCTGTTTTGAACGTGGAGAAGGTGTTTGAAGCAAATTCCAGCATTGCCACCCCTTCTTCGAAATAGGTGGCTCGGGCACGGTCAAAGCCTTGCAGTTCAACCTCTACTTGGGCAAGTCTCGCTTCCCAATCTTTCTTGAGTCCCGGATATACGATGTCAGGCACCAACCCCTCAATCTTGGGAGCTGTAAAAGAATTCACTGGAGGCTATTCTTGTGTTAGCCTCTGGCGCGCTCTTTTTTTTGCGCACCGAGATTG
>CAILEM010000077.1 GCA_903833215.1 uncultured Armatimonadota bacterium | reverse complement strand
TCACAACAGAGACGCCAAGCCATTTAAGTGGACGGCATCCGCTGAATCAATAATCGACAAAGTCAATAGATGTCGAGGGATTAACGACTCAGAACACTAGCTTGTGCACTTCTGGGATGGTCTAGCTTCATATATTTGGTCTCGTTTGCCGCGATCCTAGGTTCAATTACTGAAATTATAAGAATTTTCAGCATGCCAAATAATCGTTCTATGCCAAATGGGGAGCATTAGTCGCTATCAATACAATTCTATGTTCCTTGTTAGCTAGATGTGCTCATCCATAAGATGCCGCGTAATCCAGCGAAAAGTGTCTGAAAAGCGGTGGAGGTAATCAGATGATTGCGAATCTCCGACTTCCAATGATTTTGGGAAGAAGCTTCGGCTGCGCTGGAGTCGGCAATATGTTGATGTATCAGTAGAATTAGCATATTGCCTATGAAATTGAGATTTCGACAACCGGCGTAAGTTCGTTCCTGTTGGACAACGACATAAGGTTCCTCAATTGAAATGGCTGAAAATCAAGAAGAAAGAGATCGAAAGAACGCAAGAAGCCTGGAGGATTCCCTTCTCTTCGGATTAGCCGCCATGAAGGAGCTCTGTGAGACGGGCGAATCGATACGATAGACTTCTACGGCGGAGATGCAGCGATAGATGCTATGTTCCTTGAAGGGGAAAAGTGAAAAAACGGATAAATCACAGCGATTCCGGGCTGCTCTTTGCTGGCAATCTTTTCTTGATCGTGGGCGCATCAATCTACGTCATTCTGCTGATCTGCCAGGGACGCTCCAGTACGATCAACTTTGACTCGTGTGAACACGCTGGGGGGCTCTTCCTTGTTTTCGGCGAATGGACGATTCGGAAAGCCATGAAGGCGCGGTTGAGCTTCCCCATCTTCGCGTTTGTGGCCATGATGGCAGTCGTACTGGGTGCTCGTTGGTTAGGTAGCCTTCTCGCATTGGGGCCTTGGCATGGGGTCTCGCTAAATCACATATGAATGGAATAAAACCAGGAAACTTAGGCATGCAAGGTAGTAGTCGTCTTCGATGGGTTTCGAACCTGTGGTCGTAGAACTCGCGACAGGACTAGCGGTGGCCTAGAGCGGGAGGTTCATATGCGAGTATCCGTCGCGGAGCGGGAGCAACTGGTTCATCTACGCGAGTGAGAATCCGATAGGGGCCATCGACACGACAGGTAGATTTCCGCAGATATACGACGAATATCTTGCCCTCACCGGATTCCTTAGTGACCTTCCAAATGCCCATAATTCGCTCGATGTTGAAAACCTGTGGCACACATGCATTTCAGTATTCCAGGCCTCTGCTCTGTCCTTGAGGATGGGGCTTGTGCCAATTGCGAACAACCTGCGAGTTCTCGTGATGTCCGAATTTGCTAAAGCGACCGGTTCGGCAATGGGTGCCGTCCTGTCGGCGTTTTTGCCCTTCCTCTCGACCGTGACCACCGGCCTGGTTGAGGGTGCTCAACTATTGATGTTGGAGTTAGGATATCAGGCAAGAATAGGTTGGTATGTGGATGACGTTGACCGCTCATGAGATCGGTTGCGCCAGCTTCGACTAGCGATGTCTTTCTGCCAACAAGGCCATGGCCTGGTCCTGCGGCAAGGATCATCGGTGCCGTAGCAGGGTTAGCTGCATCGTTCGTTCTCGCTGTACCTTTCGCTCGGACCGCGTTCGCATCGCCAACGACTACTTTCGGCTCAACATGGGCGGTGACCTACGAATTTTCCGGTGGTCTCTTTGTCTCCGCATGGATAACGCACGTCATTCACCGCAGAAGATGTGTTAGTGCTCCGTTCAAAACAGCGTTGAGCGCCATAGTTGGTGGAATTCTGGGTGCCCTTGCCGATTATGTTGGTGACCTTACCAGCACGAAGCTGAATGAGTCGGGCTCGGGTGCCATGCTTGTCCACTATGGCCTGGCTGGGGCAGCAATATGCTTGGCTTCAATGTTCATCTGCGACCCTAAGTCAGCAAGTATTGGACGGGCAATAATCGGTGCCATCCTAGTTTGTATTACGGCAACCATGGCTTATGTCATTGTCGTACCCTTGATGTTGCTGATTCTGACCGGCTTCGGCATCCACGCGCGGGGGGCGGTTCCAGTGTGGGCAACTCTATCGAGTTATCTCTTTTTGGATTGTGTTCCCTTTGGTTCTTTGGCCTACTGGAGCCCGTATGGCGACATGCTCTTTCGTGGTCCCTACCTTTTCCTTTGGTCTGAGTTCCGTTCGACCGGTCCGACAATCGTTGAGATCCCGTTACAGAACAATAGATCGGATTGCCACAATGCCGGAATTCGGATCGGGACGGTCGCGATACGGAGAACATCCTCTTCCGCCACGGCCGAGCAACTCGGGTCGACACAGGCGCGGCTCAATGGTGAGCCGCTAACCAACAGCCCGTTGCGAGACGGTGACCGGCTCACCATCGGTGACACGAACGGCATCTTCTGTGAAAATCACTGGCTATCTGAATATCGCCCCGATTCACCTTATTGAATTCGAATGGCGCCGAAAACGGATTTGCTCGGGCCCGCCATGGAATGCATCGACTCGAAGCATTAGGCGCGTGCCACCAACTCCGACGGCTCCGGAAACCTCAGAACCGCCGGTCACCAGTCGCGGGCTTTTCAGACTGTGTGTAGGCTCTATAGTGGCTACAGAAGCGATTGATGACTTAAAATCTTCAGGAAACCCATGCAAAGCCTTACTCGTAGAGAATTTGGAGTTGGTCTACTGGACTGCGGCTGTTACTGATGTGTAAATAAGGAAACAGGTATGAACATTTCATTGGATGCCATGCTTATCCTTCCAGTATTTGGTGCAGGCTTTTTTGTCGCCGCGTTCTTAATGCTTCGGCCCCTTGAAATCAAGGGTTCGATGGTCTCTTACAGATTGCTTTGGTCGTTAATCGTTCTCTCTGTCGCGCTTACGACCTACCTGTGTATCATACTAGCCGGTCACAATGCGTTAGGTGTGTTTCGTGTTGTCGAGCTCTCATTAAGCACACTTGTGGTCTCAGTTTTTGTGGCGGTTGGGGCCGTCAGACTTCGGAGAGCAATCTTTAGGCTGCGTTCGGAAAGGAAGTTAAAAGAGTAGGGTGAACGTCCCAACTTTGAAGCGGGCTTCGAAGATGAGGAACGGATCGGCAGCCGACTGGCAAAAATCGTCTTCGTGGGTGTAGATGGAGTGGACTTTTTTGGACGAAACGATCGATTGGATAGAAATCCCCGCAGGACGCTATCGGGTTGGTCTGAGCTTGGATGAGGCTAACGAGTATTGGGCGAGAGTCGTGGCACAGCAAGGTCCGTTCCCATACGGAACCGCTTCTGAGTTGCCACCCTCACTGAGCGCAGCCATTCCGGAAATGGTTGTGGAAGTGTCTTCCTTTAAGATCGCACGCACTTCCCAGGATGCAAGAGGGATTGCGTACGAAGACGCGTTGAGTGCCGCCGTGCAAGGCGGAATGTCGTTGCCAACAGAGTCCGAATGGGAGATTGCAGAAAGGTACGGTGATCAGCCCATTTCGCGAGTCGATGAGGACGAATGGTGTCTGGATTATTTCAATGGCGTGCGGCAGAATCTGACGGGCATATTGAATCCTGTTGTTGCTTCACAGGTCGATGAGATCGTTGACGCACCCCGCGGCCGCCGCGTCATCAGGGGCAGGGGACTCGATATTTATCATCCAGCCATGCGATTCCACGGCCCATACGGGAATCTATCCTTTGCGAGAACGACCTTTAGGTATGTCATTCGTAGTGAGCCATTAGGCTTGCTCGTGGGCTAGGCGTTAGGCGCAACTGAATGGACTGCGTGCCCCTGGCTCCAATGTTTCTGGCACGATCGGTTTCAAGGAGCAAACGACGTCAACTGCCAGAAGTTCTGCACTCGGGCTCGTCGCGTGTGCGGGTGCGAGAGCGTAAGTGCGATGGTGGAACTCGACCTAGACCACGCTGAGTTGGTCGAGTTTTACAGGAGGCACGAGAATTCGTCCAAGGGGAGGTAATGAGCGGTTTTGCACTGCTTCGTGCAAACGACTTCTGCCGGTCGAGGCGCCTCGCCTCCGAGCCCGTCGATCAGAAAATGCTTGACGCCCTTACGTGTGCACACCGGGAGGGTGATGGGGCGGTGCCCATCACGAATTGGGCCGCACCGTTGGCGCTCCGTGTTTGGTGACCTGCGCGCAACCAGGGCGATGCCCTTCGCTATTATGGGGCGCGCCTTTGGCGCTCTCGGAACTGCACCAAGGTGATGCCCTTGTTATTACGGGGCATACCTCCGGGGCCTTCGGTGGTGGCCTCACCTCCGAAGAGTTCGCAAGGCTAGTAACGCATCGGTCACTTCCCGAACTTGCGTTTCCACTCATCCAACAGCCGTAGCGCATCGATTGGAGTGAGACGGTTCACATCTAGCTTTTGAAGCTCTTTCACGACCGGCGGCTCTTCAATATCGAAGAGGGTCATTTGTAGCCGTTGGGTGGTGGCGGGGATGGCTTTGGGGGCTTGGGATTTTTCTTCAAGCTCACCCAGAATCTCGGCGGCTCGGGTGAGGACTTTCCCGGGCACGCCTGCCATACGTGCGACGTGGATGCCGTAGGATCGATCGGTGCCACCGGGCAGAACGCGATGGGTCCAAACGACGTCGTCGCCGAATTCTTCCACCGCGACTCGGAAGTTGGCGATGCCGGGGATCTGGTCGGCGAGGGCGTTGAGCTGGTGATAGTGGGTGGCGAACATCGTTTTGGCACCAATTCCGGCGAGGTGCTCCACCATCGCCCACGCAATCGCTAGTCCGTCGTAGGTAGAGGTGCCACGTCCGACTTCGTCGAGGATGACGAGGGAGCGCTCCATCGCGTGGTTGAGGATGTTGGCCGACTCGACCATCTCGACCATGAATGTGCTTTGACCGAGGGCAAGCTCATCTTTGGCTCCGATGCGGGCGAAGATGCGGTCGCATAAGCCGATACGGGCAGTTTGGGCAGGTACAAACGACCCGATCTGAGCCATCAGCACAATCAGGGCGTTCTGGCGAAGATACGTCGATTTACCGGCCATATTCGGACCAGTCAGGATCACGGTTCGGACCGGGATATCGCCAATTCCCACCGCAGTGTCATTCGGCACAAATCCGCTAGTGCTAGCTTCCACTACTGCATGCCGACCTCCTGAGATGTCGAGGACATCTTCAGGCACGATTTCCGGCTTGATATAGCCGCGCTTGGATGCCGCTTCGGCAAGTGCGGCGATGGTGTCAATTTCAGCGAGTGCACGCGCAGTTTGAAGCAACGATTTCGAGTGCTCAGCAACGTGAAGGCGAATTCGGTTGAAGAGGTCGCTCTCCAAGGCAAGTGCCTTATCCTGCGCACCCAATACAAGCGATTCGTGATCCTTGAGTTCGGCGGTGATATACCGCTCGGCATTGGCTGTGGTCTGCTTGCGGATGTACTCGGGGGGAACGCGTTCGGAATACGCTTTTGAGACCTCCAGGAAATACCCAAACACGGCGTTGTATCCGACCTTGAGGTTCTTGATGCCGGTCTTGGTCTGCTCTTGTTGCTCCAGCGCGGCGATGAAGGCCTTGCCGTTCTTACTGAGGTCTCGCAGCTTATCGAGTTCGAGGTCGTATCCCTCACGGATAATTCCACCGTCTCGTACGCTATGGGGAGGCTCGGCTGCGAGAGCACGATCGAGGAGGATCGCGATTTCTGCGTGATCTGAGATCAACTCGCGCAATTCCTGAATACGGCCCAGCCCAACCTTCCTCAGAGGATCGGCTAGTTGGGGCAAAGCCATGAGCGAGGCACGCAACGCCGCCAAATCTCTTGGCCCTGCAAGTCCAGTTGCAGTACGAGAGACCAATCGTTCCAAGTCAGAGAGCTTCCGAAGGCCATCTCGGAGATCGCCACGGACCATCGCCTGGGTGACAAACTTCTCAACTGCGTTCTGCCTTGACTTGATTGCGGCGATATCGAGAAGTGGTTGCTCGACCCAGCGTCGAATCAGGCGTGCCCCCATCGAGGTCACCGTTTCATCGAGAACACTGAGAAGCGTAAAGCGCCGCCCACCGTCGAACATGTTCTGTGAGAGTTCAAGGCTTCGCCGCGTGGCGAAGTCGAGACTCATGAACCCATCGACGCTATAGGTGGAAAGGCTGTCGACATGGGCAAGGGAGAGTCGGTTTTTTTCAGCGTATGCGACGATCATCGACGCAGCAATCACCGCCGAAGGTTTGTCGTCACAGCCAAAGCCTTGGAGGTTGGCGACCTCGAACATCTCCGTCAGCTTCCGAGTCGCCCGATCAAAGCTCAGAGGCTGAGAGTCGGTCACCGACGCCCCAAGGGCGCTATTCGCCATCGTGCCAAACGCTTCGGCCGAGGGACCCACCAAAAGCTCAGCCGGCCTTAGTCGGGCTAGTTCCTGAACCAACAGGTCGGTGGTCGAATCACCAAGCAACTCGGTGACGGCGAACTCGCCCGTACTCATGTCCAGAATCGCCAGTCCCGCTTTGCCATCTTGAACACAGATCGCCGCGATGTAGTTGTTCTGATTCGAGTTGAGCATCGAATCCTCGACAACAGTTCCCGGTGTCAGGACGCGAGTAACTCCTCGCTTCACAAGGCCCTTGGCAGCTTTGGGATCTTCAAGTTGATCGCAGAGCGCGACCTTCATCCCCTTTTGCAGAAGTTTCGCCAGGTATTTCTCAACCGAATGGAACGGAACTCCGGCCATCGCAATCCTTCCGTTGGTGCCGTCCTCCCTTCCGGTAAGGGTGATTTCGAGCGCTGACGCAGCGAGTTCGGCGTCTTCACCGTAAAACTCATAGAAATCGCCCACGCGCATCGCAAGCAACACCCCGGGGTGCTCGGCTTTCGCCGAGAAATACTGCTGCATCATTGGAGTGCTGCCGACCACGGGATTAGTATGCGTTCGCATGCGACTTCTTAGTTTGTTTCAGAATGGGTCACGTTCGGGACCCATTCTGTAGTACAGCATAATGTTTGGAGCGACAAAAACATGGGGAAGCTATTACTTCGTTGGTTAGTGTTGGCGATTTCGGTATTTGCCGCATCGCTTGTGACGCATGCGTTAAAGCTTGGGTTTGAAGTTGATGTTCATACCATAGATGGCGCACTGAAACTACTGATTGGGGTCGCCGTCCTCAGTTTCTTGAATGCCACGCTCGGCCGCATCCTCAAAATCATCACCATCCCTTTGAGCTGTATTACCCTTGGGTTGTTCTCATTGGTCGTCAATGCGTTCATACTTTGGATAGCTGCATCGCTGGAGCTGGGCTTTAAGATTACTGGCTCGGTCCTCCACTCATTCATCGCGGCGTTTGTGGCAAGCCTTCTGATCTCCTTTATCAATGGAGTTCTGGGGGTCTTTCTTCCGGACGACAAGGATGATTAAGAGTTATCGACTAAGGAAACTGCTTGCATCCACGATCGGTCTCCAAAAGTCCGTCGGCCTCCTTGTCCTCGGTTTAATTTCACTTCTACTCGGCTTGGGCCTTGGGTTCAAGCCATTGGTCCAGCCGTTTGCGAAATGGCTGGCAAGTACGACCCATCTCGGGTTGGAGCGATTCGTACCCCGAGATCGCATTGCCTACGCCGAGTGGATTCTCGGCCTGATGTTCCTGCTGTTCGGAATTTATCTGACATTCCGAGCTGTGCGATCTGTCATCAACCACATCGTCGAAACTCTCAATCCGGGGCTGACCACCGGCAAGATCGACGTCTACATGCGTCGCCGGCAATTGGCTCAGGGGCCACGTATTGTGGCGATGGGGGGTGGAACCGGCCTCAGCACGCTTCTGCGCGGCCTGAAGCACCACAGCAGCAATATCACCGCTATCGTCACGGTCACCGATGACGGAGGCAGTTCCGGCCGACTCATTCAAGACAAGGGAATGATCCCTCCCGGCGACATCCGCAACTGCCTGGTCGCGTTGGCCGATGCAGAAAAGTCGATGACCGATTTATTCCAGCATCGATTCAAGAACGACAGCGGATCGCTCAGCGGCCACGCGATTGGAAACCTCCTTATCGCCGCCCTCGTCGACCAGGCGAAAGGTGATTTTGAGAAGGCGATTGAAATCGCCTCTGACGTTTTGGCTATCCGTGGTCGCGTTGTTCCTGCAACGCTGGAGCACGTTCGTCTTCGCGCCGTTCTTGAAGACGGAAGGGAGATCTGTGGGGAAACCGCGATTGTAGATGCGGGCAAGCGCATCCGGCGCATCCATCTCGATCCACCCGACTGCAAAGGATATCGTGCTGCGGTGGAGGCGATTCAAGCCGCCGATCTCATCTGTATCGGGCCAGGAAGCGTTTACACAAGCGTTATCCCTAACCTCTTGGTGCCGGAAATTGCGGAGGCGTTAAGGCTCAGCTCGGCTCCAAAGGTCTACATCTGTAACGTCATGACCCAACCTGGGGAAAGCGACTCGTTCAGCGCCAGTGAGCATGTAAGCGCGATCATCAACAACGCCGAGCGAAAAGTTTTCGATTACGTGATGGTCAACACTGGCGTCCCCAACGACTCACTGCTGGACCGGTATCGTGATGTTGGGCAGCACCTGGTTGAAGCAGATATTGATCGAATACGTGCGATGGGCTTGAAGGTGCTTCAGGGCAATTACATGAGTGAAACCGATTTCGTGCGACACGATCCGATGAAGGTCGTGGGTAGATTAATGGCCTTGGTGGGGCGATAGCGTTTATGGGATCCGGAAAGCTCGTCATTCTCAGTGGCCCTAGCGGGGTTGGAAAAGATACGGTCATTGATACTTGGAAAGCCGAGAACCCTGACGTGGAGCGTGTCGTAGCCTACGCAACCCGAAATCCACGGGCGGGTGAGATCGACGGGGTGGACTACTGGTTCGTGTCGGTCGAAGAATTTCAAAGAATGGCGGAAGCGGGTGCCTTCTTGGAGCACAAGAAGGTCGTAGACAACTATTACGCCACCCCGATCGAACACACCGAGCGCCTACTTGCCGAAGGACGAATCGCAATTCTAAAGATCGACGTTCAAGGTGCGCTCGAAGTCATGAAGAAGCGTCCGGATGCACTTACCGTCATTTTGCTGCCGCCCGACAAAGATGCCTTGCGCGAAAGGCTTGAAAAGCGAGCGACCGACAAGCCCGAAGTGATTGCGCGACGACTCGCCGAAGCAGATATAGAGCTCGCCCATGCTCCCCATTACCAACATCAGATCGTCAACGACAGCGTCGAGAAAGTCGTGACCCTGCTTGAGGAGTTGGCCAAGAAATGAATGTTGTTCTTGGCGTTTGCGGTTCCATCGCGGCATATCGGGCCGCCGACCTTGCCCGAAATCTGATGCGCAGCGGCTTCACCGTCC
This sequence comes from uncultured Armatimonadota bacterium, assembly GCA_903833215.1. Classification (GTDB taxonomy): domain Bacteria; phylum Armatimonadota; class Fimbriimonadia; order Fimbriimonadales; family Fimbriimonadaceae; genus Fimbriimonas. Next base: position 118,118 of record CAILEM010000077.1, on the reverse strand, counting down.
GTGTTTGCTTGACAGATGCCGCTCAGAAGTTTGTAACGCCGGCTCTGTTTGAAGTCCTAACCGGCAACCCGTGCCTGATCGACACCTTTGACGAGCCCGAGATGGGGCGCATGGCCCACATTGATTGGGCGAGGCAAGCCGATATCATCGTAATCGCCCCGGCAACTGCCAATACGATCAATAAGATCGCCACTGGGATTGGTGACGACATGCTGACCACGATCGTGCTGGCCACCACAAGCCCAATCGTGATCGCACCTGCGATGAATCCGCAGATGTACGTCAACGATGCGACTCAAGCCGCGTTAAGGAAGCTTGAGGCACATGCTGCGATCATTGTCGAACCGCAAGAAGGTGATGTGGCTTGTGGTGAGCATGGACAAGGGAAACTCGCTTCGAATCAGGAGATTCTCAATGCGGTGATGACTCTCGCCGCAACCCGAAAGTCGCTTATCGGCAAGCACGTTGTGATCACGAGCGGGCCGACCCAAGAAGCGATTGATGACGTTCGCTATCTTAGCAATCACTCAAGCGGCAAGATGGGCGTCGCGTTGGCACGAGCCGCTCAATTGATGGGTGCCAGAGTTACGGTAGTGTCGGGTCCGGTGAAGGTTCAATACCCGCTGAACGCCCAGGTCGTGCGGGTTCAGTCCGCGCTAGAGATGCTTGATGCCACGCTCGCCGCAGGAGCAGATGCTGATATCGTCATCGGTGCCGCCGCCGTTGCCGACTATCGTCCGGCAATCCGCACGGCAGGCAAAGTGCGACGCAGCGATGCGTCACTGTCCCTCGAATTGGTTCCGAATCCCGACATCATCGCCACGGTTGCGAAGACGTATCCAGGCGCATCCGTCGTAGGCTTTGCCGCAGAGCCGTCGTCCGAACTTGATGTCGCTCGCGAGAAGCTTGAGCGGAAGAACCTGGCCGCGATTGCCTCCAACGACGTTAGCCAGCCCGGAATCGGCTTCGACTCCGACCAAAACGAGCTGGTATTGGTGACTAGAGCAGGGCAAACGCTTGAAAGCGGTCGACTGAGCAAGCTCGGTTGTGCCCTGTGGCTGTTGGATCAGGTCGTACGGCTGTAACTTAGCCTCACGCAAAGGACGCTAAGGGGACGCAAAGGTCCGAAAAGAAGTATTGACGCGGCGCTTTCGTGGGAGGAATCTCCACGGGCATAAAACCTCAATCCCTTTGCGCCCCTTAGCGGACTTTGCGTGCCATTCTCTACCTCGCCGTCATCAAACAAAGACATCGTGTCCAACCGTGTCCTTATGACAGGAACCGGATAATGTGCCTTACACACTCATCGGGGGCTTCTTCGGGGGGATAGTTGCCGACTCCAGCAAGTGGGACGGAAGCGGCGTTCGGGAAAAGACCGATCAGGCGTGAATGTGCGCCGTCGCCATAGGTGATGTCATCGGTACCCCACAGGATGAGGCATGGCTTGTTGTGTAGCGTTGGCAGCCGGTCGACGACACCCCTGAACCAATCTGGGTCAGAGGTTAAGGCGCGGGCCAGAGCTTCGGGGCAATACGTTTCGAACTGATTATTGAACGCGTGCTGATACTGATCCTGGACCCACTTCGGCAGCCGATGCTTGTCGGCAAACAAAATCGGGAAATAGAACTTGGGTGACGGGTTTAGTAACCGGAACCAATACTGGTTGATCGGACTCGATGCGGCCTTGGATACGGACCGGATGACCGGATTCTTCGAAAGGCACCAAACCCAAGTGTTCATCAGAATGATGTCTCGCACCCGGTCTGGATTCTGGGATGCCCAGTCGAGCCCAATCGAGCCACCGAAGTCATGACCGACAATCGTGACGTTCTGAAGGTCGAGGGATGCAATGAATTGCTGAAGCCTATGAGTGTGGCCGGCAGGGCTATAGTCGGCATCTTTCGGCTTGTCCGACAATCCCATTCCGAGATGGTCGATGGCAATACAGCGGAATTGTCCCGACAGTTGTGCGATCAGCTTTCGGTAGAGAAAGGACCAGGTCGGCAGGCCGTGGAGGAAAACGATCGGCTGCCCATATCCCTCGTCGACATAGTGCATCCGCCCGTCCGGCGATTCAAACGCCCGTGGCTGGAAAGGGAACTCAACGGTGTTAACCCATTGAGTTCTCCTGTCCGGAAGCAACGACGTAGTGGCCATGGCGTGGTGAACCATTCTACGAGGGGACCACCCAATTCGTGTGGATAATTTCGAGCCTCTATGCTCCGGTGTAGGGGCATGGCGTGCCATGCTTACCCAAACTTGGTTAATGACAGCGGCAGCACAAAACAGGACCTGTCTCGCTACGTTGCCCTGCGAACCCAACGTTTGGTATCACGGCGGCAGCAAGAAGCGAGGCACGCCTCTCCCCTACACCGGAAAGGATGACTATGCAAAGGCTAGTTTCAGCGAGTTATCGAGATCCTCGATGAGGTCGTCGACATCTTCGATTCCAATGCTCAGGCGCAGCAAGGTTGGCGGGATTCCTTTTGCTACCCGTTGCTCTTCTGTCATGGTTGCGTGAGACATCAAAGGCGGGTATGCGATGAGGCTCTCGACACCGCCGAGGGATTCGGCGAGGAGGAAAACGTGGGTGCTTTCGCAGGCTTTGCGAGCCTCGGCGACGGTTCCATCGACTTCGTAGGCGAGCATGCCGCCAAATCCGGACATCTGTTTTTTGGCGACGGGGTAGTCAGGATGAGTTGCGAGCCCAGGATAGTGAACTCTCGCGACTCGTGGGTGCGAATCGAGGAATTCAGCAACAGCCTGGGCATTGGTACAGTGCGTTTTCATTCGACAAGCCATCGTCTTGACGCCACGAAGCGTGAGCCAACAGTCGAATGGACTGGGCACGGCACCCACGGCCTTGTTCCAGTCGTAGATCGCTGTGTGGATATCGTCGTCGTTGGTGATGACGGCGCCGCCAATGACATCAGAGTGTCCGCTGATGTACTTGGTGGTGCTGTGGACGACGATGTCGCAGCCGAGGTCAAGTGGGTTCTGCAGGACTGGGGACGCGAAGGTGTTATCAAAAATGACGATCAGGCCGTGCTGCTTAGCGACCTTTACGACCGCAGAGATATCCGAAACCCGCAGATTCGGGTTGGTTGGCGTTTCGAACAGAACGATCTTCGTGTTGGGCTGAACGGCATCGGTGATCGACTGAGGGTTATGCGCGCAGAATTCACCCACTTGAATACCCTGGCGGGGAAGGAGCTTTTCACCCACTCGGAACGTTCCGCCATAGATGTCGCTTGCGATGAGGACATGATCGCCTGCCTGAAGCAACGACAGCGAAGCAACGATCGCGGCCATACCACTTGAGAAAAGGACGCAGTGCTTGCCATTTTCCAGAGACGCGATGACCTCTTCAAGCTGATGCCGATTCGGGTTACCGCACCGTGTGTAGTCGAATGGTGGGGCATGGTCCAGGTCCTCCCAGCCGAAAGTCGCCGACTGATAGAGCGGCGGAATCACGGCGCGAAACTGTGGGTCGAGGTCCTGGCCAACACGAAGGGCCTTAGTGGCAAAGCGCATAGGACAGAGGATACACCTCGTTTGGGCCAATCGGACCTGCGGTCTGACGCCCTGACTAACTTTATTTGTACGATTGCCAACTTGCCAAACTGACGCGACTTCCAGCGTGCCTGAACTCAAAAGATGCTGTTTCGGACGGAATAGATGATCAACTTAGTCATCTATTTGGGCATCCATTTTGCCGGCGTCCAAGCGGTTAGGGGGATGCCGGTGACCGGAGGGGAGTGCTCTCGTTGCCGAGAGGGTCGCGTCGACATCCTTATGGATTTGAATGCCAAATGGGCCCAAGAAGTTCCATCGTTGGCAAATTCCTGGGCCAAAGGACTGGATTGAGCCTATTTCAGCATGGACTCAAGCAGGAGGATGGCTGTCCCAATCGCCTCGTCCGTCTTCTCCGGAGACTTGCCTCCAGCGGTTGCGAAATCAGGGCGACCGCCACCGGCTCCGCCCGCAATCTTGGCAACCTCCTTCACGATGTTCCCGGCGTGCGCGCCTCGCTTGACCGCGCCTTCCCCAGCTTTGGCGAGGAACGTGACTTTGCCACCACCCATGACCGCGACCAATCCAACGAAGTCGGATTTGCCTGCCGCCATATTATCGAGTGCGGCCGCGGCGCTCTTCTGATCCACCTCGCCGAAGTTCTTGATCCATACCGAGATGCCTTTAACATCCACCAATTCGGTCGCACCAGACTTTGAAGAACCACCGCTCATCGCCACCATTTCTGCCTTTTCACGCTTACGTCGATCTTCTTTTGCCTGGTCAACCACTCGCTCAATCGCGGAGACGATCTCCTTCGGGCTCGACTTGAGAAGGTCGGCAGCTTGCTTGAGGCGCTGGGTCTCATCGATGACCCATTGATAGGCGGCTTCGCCCGTGATCGCTTCGATACGCCGAACGCCGCTTGCGGCACTGCTCTCGGAGACGATCTTGAAGAGTCCGATTTCTCCGGTCGAGCGAACATGGGTACCACCGCAGAGTTCGCGGCTGAAATCACCGATTTCGACCATTCGAACCTTGTTGCCGTACTTCTCACCAAAGAGAGCCATGGCCCCCTTTGCTTTGGCCTCATCGATCGGTAGATCCACATAGGTCGTCACGGGGGTGTTCGCCAGAGACTGCTCATTGACGATCCTTTCCACGGTCGCCCTCTGCTCATCCGTCATTGCCGCAGGATGGGTGAAGTCGAATCGGAGGTTTTCGGGACCGACATAGGAGCCCGCCTGAGTGACGTGGGTGCCAAGCACCTGCCGAAGCGCAGCCTGTAGAAGGTGGGTCGCGGTGTGATTTCGCAAGATGCGTGCCCGACGCGGTGATGTTACTGCCGCCTCGACGATCAAGCCGAGCAGTGACGACGGTTCGGCCTCGGTTTCGACCTCATGCCAAAAGATCCCTGCGTTCTTGGTGGTGTTCTTGACTTCGAGACGAATGGCACCCGAAATCAACGTCCCTTGGTCACCGGTTTGTCCTCCCGATTCGGCATAGAATGGCGTCTGGTCCAGTGCGACGCGCAGTCGGTTACCGCCCAATGGTTTGATGCGGACGATTTTGCCAACGCCTGACGTCGCACCATAGCCGGTAAATTCGGTAATCGCGGGGCCATCGGCATGAATGAGTTCTTCACCGCCGGTAACGCCACCGTAGACCGACTCGCGATCCTGCGAGCCACGCGATCGCTCCTGCGCTTCTTTGAGCGCTAATTCATATCCATCGATATCAATTCCGACCGACTGCTCGTTTGCAATCTCCTGAGTGATCTCGAGAGGAAAGCCGAAGGTGTCATAGAGTCGGAAAGCGACATCGCCGGGAAGCGTTCGTCCTTTGTTACTTGCGATCAATGCATCAAGTTCGGTTTGGAGCAGTTGGGTCCCGGCCATTAGTGTTCGCCGGAACAGTGCCTCTTCGCCTTTTAAGGTCTCAGAGATTGTCTCTTGATTCTCGACAAGCTCCGTATAGAAGTCTCCCATCGACTCGATCAGGCCTTCGAAGACACGATGGAAAAACGGCTGGTCGATGCCGAGCACCCGTTTGCCTTTGAGTACGGCACGACGGATGAGGCGGCGCACGACATAGCCACGACTGGATGTGCCTGGCAAGACACCGTCGGCAATACAGAACACCGACGTGCGGATGTGGTCCGCAATGATGCGCCTCGCCGCTTCGACTTCGATCAGTCCTCTGTCAGCGTTCGGGGCAAGGCTGTCGATCACGTTGAAGATCGGCTCAAACACATCGGAGTCGTAAACGGAGCCATGACCACCCAGAACCAAGGCCGCACGCTCTAATCCAAATCCAGTATCGATGGATCGGAATGGCAGAAACGGCATGCCATCTTTGGCATAGCCAAGCTTTGGATTTGCAGGATCTTTCAGGTGTCCTTGCCAATCGTAGGTGATGAATACATCGTTCCAGAACTCCACCCACTTGCCGGCAGCCTCGTCTCGCTGCCAATCTGCCTTCGAGTACGGCGCGGTTGGTGGGGTTTCGTCACTGACCCAATAGAACATCTCCGAATTTGGACCGCATGGTCCGGGAGGACCATACGTGAACGAGCCCGCTGGCCAATAGTTACTCTGCTCGTCGAGGTGCACGATGCGTGTCGAAGGATCGATGCCGGTTGGAGCGATCCATTTCTCCCATTCAGCGTAGGCCTCGTGGTCATCTTCGAAAATGCTGAACGAAAGTCGGCGCGGATCGAGTGCCAGCCACTCTTTCGACGTCAGGAACTCCCACGAGAAAGCGATGGCCTCCGATTTGAAGTAATCGCCAAACGAGAAATTGCCGAGCATCTCGAAGAAGGTCAGATGGGTATCGTCCCCGACTTCCTCGATATCACCCGTACGAACGCATTTCTGAGCCGTCATCAGGCGCTTGTTTTCGGGTTGGGCGACTCCGCGGAAATACGGCTTGAACTGGATCATGCCAGCACCGTTGAACAGAAGCGACTCATCCAGTCGCCCCGTTACGTCATACGGAATCAACGAGCCGCCAGGGAACCGCAAATGGCCCTTGGACTCGAAGAACCGTAGGTACTTCTCGCGCAATTCTCGAACCTTCATAGTGGCCTAGAAGGGTACCTTCCGCAGCGCACTGCGGGTAGGAATCAAGCTCCCTGCGAATATCCGCATGCAAGATTCGGGCGGCTGACAAGCAAATCTTGGACTGATTTTCCTGCGACTTCTCAGCCTGCCTTATTCCTCTACGGGTCTGCTAATAGAGTGTGGCGGAGGAAGATGCAATGGGCTTTCTGTTCGACTTTATCTATGTGGCTTGTGAACTGCTCAACGCCGTGCTCTGCCTGGCGGAGCTATTCACCAGGTCGGACTGGAGCTTTCATTCGAGTTCATCGTTTCGCCTGACCGGCATAGAGCGTCACGCGGAAAAACGAGCAAAGAGGTGGCTCTAGTGGAGATCCTCGGTGATTTAGCTTGGCCTTTGCTTGAAGGCTTGTTTCAAATTATCGTGGAATACGTCCTGTTTCCGGTGGCCGAATGTCTATTCGAGGAATTCGTGGTTTGGGTCCTAGTGAAAATCGCGTGGTTGATTTCCAAGGTTATTGCCTTAATCGCACGCGGTGCGATTCTTCTATGGAGAAAAATGGTGCAGTTGGCAGCTCATGCGCTCCCATAGTACAAGGTTAACTTGTGGCTATGAATGACTCATCGTGTGACATCCTCATCGTTGGCGGGGGGACGGGCGGATGTGCGGCAGCAATGTCAGCTTGTTCTATGGGCTTACGCGTGGTTCTCACCGAGGAGACTGACTGGATTGGAGGGCAATTGACGGCCCAAGCCGTCCCTCCCGACGAACACCGATGGATCGAGCGATTTGGCTGCACTGCGAGATATCGGAAATATCGTGAGTCGGTTCGGGCATTCTACAAATCATATAAGCCCCTGACGGACGGGGCCAAGCAGATCACGAACCTCAATCCTGGTGGTGGTTGGGTGAGTCAGTTGTGCCACGAACCGCACGTCAGCGTATCGGTTCTGGAGGATATGCTCCAGCCTTTTCTTGAAGACGGCTCCCTGACGGTTCATCTGCACACAACCGCCGTCAGCGCGAGGATGGTTGGCGACCGGGTTGCCACCGTAACGATTCGCAGTCGTGACAGTGGCCGCGAAGCGACAATCGCCGCCAAATTCGTCCTTGATGCCACGGAGTTAGGAGACCTGCTGCCAATGACGGGAACGGAATACGTGGTGGGTGCGGAACCTAAGTCGGAGACTGGCGAACCCAATGCGGTGGATGGTGCTGCACAACCCGACAATGTCCAAGGCATTACCTGGGTTTTTGCGATGGCGCACGAGGAAGGGGCGGACCACGTGATCGACAAGCCCGATCAGTATGAAGTTTGGCGGTCGTATCGGCCTGAATTTTGGCCCGGAAGCTTTCTTGGCTTTACTGACATAAATCCGCAAACGGGCCAGCCGCGCCACCTGCCCATCTTTGGAGGAACTCCCCAGAGTTGGTACAAAGGCGACTTTGGGCTATTCAGTTACCGCCAAATCGTCGATCCCCAAAAGTTTCTGCCTGGTACCGTGCCCCATCCAGTCACGATCGTCAACTGGCCTCAAAACGACTACTTTATCGGGTCCATTATTGATGTTGACCCTGGCGTATCAAAGCAACGACTCCATGATGCAAAGCAACTTTCCTTGAGCTTGCTCTACTGGCTGCAGACCGAAGCTCCAAGACCTGATGGTGGATTGGGCTATCCGGGCCTGTATATGCGTCCCGATATTACGGGTACTCCGGACGGTTTTGCCAAGGCACCCTATATCCGTGAGTCCCGAAGAATCAGGGCTCGGTTCACGGTGTGTGAACAAGATCTCGCCGCCTACACCAATCCAGGTCGAGATCGCGGGGTCGAATACGCCGACAGCGTAGGGATTGGCAGTTATCGGATCGATCTGCATCCCAGCACCAGCGGTATTGCCTACATCGACACCGCGACCCTGCCATTTCAAATCCCCTTGAGATCGTTAATCCCCATCCGCGTAAAGAATTTGCTCCCTGCCTGTAAAAATCTTGGGGTAACTCACATCACCAATGGCTGCTATCGACTGCATCCGGTTGAATGGAATATCGGTGAATCCGCAGGTCTTTTGGCGGCGTACTGCATACAGCAAGGGTTAGAATTTGATGAATTTCTGGAATCACCGGAAATAATAAAGCAGTTTCAGGGTCTATTGATTGCGCAAGGGATTGAGATTGCCTGGCCGGCAAATGAAAATCTTAGTGTGTGAAGAACGGGTTAACGTTTTCCCATTTTTGAGACAATGCGTATACTGTGCTAACCGGGTATGCATTTAGCGGTTGGTGACGCAAGAACGCGAGGTTCTCACCTGCTGTAACCGGCCATGGAGGGCTTAAGAGAATGCTGGTGCTCACGAGAAAAGTCGGTCAGAGCATCGTGATAGGAGACGAGATCGAGGTTGTGATCCTGGAAGTGCGCGGCGAGCAAGTCAGAGTTGGAATTCGCGCGCCGAAAAATGTCAGCGTCCATCGTAAAGAGATCTACGAACAGATTCACGACGATACAACGGTCGTTTCAGACCTACCCAATGAAGGATAAAGTCACCGAACAGGGCAACCGCTTTTCCCTGGCATGTACTTGCGGCCTAACGATGTACGCATGTGCCGCCGGATATGGTGGCTATTTCGTGTTTCGGGGTAGTTCTTCACCCACGCAGTACCTAGGGGTCATTCTCGGGCTACCGGCAGTAGCGACGATTCTCTTTCTGCTTACGGCTTTCAATATTCCAGGCCTCTTAGCTCCGGGAAGAATTGCGTTCCCCCTCAACCTAACGCTCCCACCTGTGTTTGCTGCGTATGTCGTCCTCACCGTAATGCTCCTTACGAGCACGGGCAGCAGCCTCATCATTCCTTTCGACCGATTGCGGGTCGCTCTGTTTTGGACATCGCCTGCCGTTCTCATTCTTGTCACGTTTTCTCAGATCCTTTGCCTCACAGCGTTGACGAAGCTTAAGGCTGAGCCAGTAGACTGACACCCCATGCAGGTTCACTTCGGCATCGGACTACTCCGTGCGGAGTGGCGGAAATCCATAGCGTGCGTTGGCACGTTCGATGGAGTGCATTTAGGGCACCAAGCAGTCATTCTGGAAGCGGTTCGCCAAGCCCGGGAGGCGGAACTGCCTTGTGTCCTCGTCACCTTCGATCGCAATCCTGCCTCGGTCGTGGCACCTGAGAAGTGCCCGAAGACAGTTGCCGGTCTCCAGGAGAACCTGGCTGTCTTCAAAGCCCTCGGCGTTTCCGTGACCGTAGTTCTCCCTTTTGATAACGACCTTAGCCAAATGCCGGCTGAGGAGTTCCTTCGCGTCGTGCTCACTCGATCCATTCGAGCAACGAGCGTTGTGGTGGGGCACGATTTTGCGATGGGGAAGGGACGGCAAGGAACCGCGGAGTGGCTCGCGACTCAAATGCCAACGACAATCGTGCCTCCATTTCAGATCGATGGCACTCGTGTCAGTTCCAGCGCAATTCGAAGTGCCGTCGCGGAAGGTCGAATGGAAGATGCTGCGCGATGGTTGGGTCGCTACTTTGCCGTCTCCGGAGTCGTCGTTGGCGGCCAAAAGCTCGGACGACAAATTGGGTTTCCAACCATCAATATTGCGAGATCGTTCGACCAAACCGTTCCTGCTGAGGGCATCTACGCGGGATGGGCAACGGTTCCGCAGGGACGCTACATGGCAGCCGTCTCGATAGGGGTCCGCCCGGCCGTCGGAGGTGGTAACCAAACCCTTGAGGCCTACATGCTGGACTATCCGGGCGACTCCGTCTATGGAATGGCGGTGGAGTTGGAACTCGTGAAGAAGCTTCGAGATGAGTGGAACTTCCCAAGCCTTGACGATCTGGTCAAACAAATTCAGCGAGACGTCGAACAAACTCGCCTCACCCTAATTTCTTAGCGATTTTTTGCGTCCATTGAGATATGGGCAAATCAACAAAGACGTTTCTGATCCTAGGAGCAGCATTGATTCTATTAGTGGGGGTTCGAGTCATCCTTTTGATCGCAAGACCAGTCGATGACAAAGCTCTCATCAAACGGGCGCTGGCAGACTCGGTGCTCGCAAGCCGTGAGGGGCGACCTGGCGGTGTGATGGACAAGCTGAGCGATAACCTGAAGTACAACGACCAAAGTGTGGGGGGAAGTGCCAGAGATATCGCGCGCTACATTCGGACGAGTCGACCTGACATAACGGTTGAAAATATCAATCCAGTCGTCACAGGAGATGAGGCCACGATCATCTCGCCCGTCACCCTAAAAGTCAACCTACTGGGCAATCCCCTTGAAAGGCGACTGAAGGATGTCACGATTATCTTCCGAAAGGAAAACGACAAGGACTTCCTCATCATCCCTGCAACGCGCTGGAAGCTAGCAGAAGTACGGGTCTCGAGCACGTCTGTTGAGGACCTCATACAGCCATGACATGAATTTTATGTGCGAAATCGCCTGAGGATTGTATAATGCGGTGGAATACCCTTAACGGGGAATTTACGGAGTAATCCGTTAACTCAGGAGGTTACGATGAAAAAGTTTATGATTCTGTTTGTTGCAGGCATTTTGGGCGCTGCTATGTTGACTGGTTGCAAGGGCGCTGAAGAGGGTACAACCCCAGCTCCAGACGCACCTAAGGCTGATGCTCCAAAGGCTGACGCTCCTAAGGCTGATGCTCCAGCTGCTGATGCTAAGGCTCCAGCCGCTGCTCCAGCTGCCGACGCCAAGGCTCCAGGCGCTGCTCCAGCTGCCGATGCTAAGGCTCCAGGCGCTGCTCCAGCTGCTGACGCTAAGGCTCCAGCCGCAGGCGACAAGAAGTAGGTTCACCTATTTGAATTCGACCCCCGAGACCAAGAGCTCGGGGGTCGTTTTTGTTTTTGCTTCTGGCGGGTAACCTCTCAGGTTCCGATGAAGCAAAATCCCATTCAAGTCGCCGTTGTTGGTGCGACGGGGTACGGCGGATCTGAAGTGATCCGTCTCCTGTCAATGCATCCGAGCGTTCAGGTTATCGCTGCAACATCGGCGCGTCGTGCGGGAATAGCGCTTCGTGAAGAGTGCCCTTGGCTTTCGACAGATCTGGTCCTTACAGAGTTTGACCCCGAAACTGCGGCTGCGGATTTCACATTCCTATGTCAGGAAAACGGCTTTGCGATGGAAGTAGCGGCGAAGCTAGCTGGCAAGACACGAGTCATAGACCTCTCTGCCGATTTTCGGCTGGATGATCCCGCCGTGTACGAAGCGTATTACGGACGCAAACACACCAACCCTAACTTGCCGAGCAAGCCAATTTATGGCCTACCAGAGTTAGTCGACCGAGGTGCTATTGCGAACGCCGACCTTGTCGCAAATCCCGGTTGCTACCCTACAGCATCTCTTCTCGCATTGATGCCCCTCGTGCGAGCCGGTATTGTGCAAGGCGTTCCCGTTGTCGATGCAAAATCAGGAGTGTCTGGTGCCGGTCGGTCTCGCAAAGAGACTGAATATTTATTTTCTGAAATCCACGGCAGCTTCAAAGCATACGGAGTCAACGGACACCGACATACTGCCGAGCTTGAACAGGTATCGGGAATGAAGGTTCGGTTTACACCTCACCTGATCCCCGTTGCCCGAGGTATTCATGCAACGGCCCATGTGCCTTTGAAGGACAGCCTTTCGAAGAAGGAACTACGAAAGATATTTGATGACTTCTATCGCGATGAGAAGTTCGTCACGGTACAAGATGCGTTGCCTTCAACCAAGCAGGTGCTCGGCTCCAACCGTTGCGCCATCAGTGTGGAGGCGGATGAACGCTGCGGCTTTGCAGTGGTTTGTTCCGTGATAGATAATCTCGTGAAAGGGATGGCCGGTCAGGCGATCCAGAATATGAACCTTATGGCCGGAATCTCGGAGGACACCGGTCTGCCCATGGATGGCATGTGGCCCTAAACAAATGATTCCATTACCAAAAGGATTTTCAGTAACCGGCGTTCGATGTGGATTGAAGAATAAGCGAAACGACTTAGGAATGATCGTTTCGGATCGTGATGCAAAGTCGGCGGGCGTTTTTACAACGAATCAGGTGCGTGCCTCCTGCGTTGACTATTCGCGAACGGCGGTAGGTAGCGGTGCGCTTCGGGCCATTGTGGTCAATAGCGGCAATGCCAACTGCTGTAATGGTGAGCAGGGTGTACGAGACACCCAGCGCATGGCTGAACTCGCGGCAGAAGGACTTGGACTCGATCCAGGCAGCATCGCGGTTGGATCTACTGGCGTCATTGGTCAACTTCTCGATATGTCGAAAGTTGAGAAGGGAATCCGTGAGGCATCTCAAAAATTGGGCCAAGACGTTCGCACGTTCATGGATGCTATCTTGACGACCGATTTGGTTGAAAAGTGGGCGTGGACGAATCCGGGACGTAAAGACGTCGTTTCACCGCAATCTCTGACTCAGCGGCAGCATGCGGCCACACAAGAAGCCCTCGTTATCGGATTCGCAAAAGGATCCGGGATGATTGCGCCAAACATGGCGACGATGCTTGGGTACATCATTACGGATGCGGACGTTGAAGGCCTGGACCTCCAAGCGATTCTGAAACGGGCGGCGGACGCTAGCTTCAACTGCATGACGGTTGACGGGGATACGTCAACGAACGACATGCTGATCTTGATGGCGAATGGTGCCTCAAAGAAGGCGGCCACTGAAGAGGAATTCGAATCGGCCCTCACCGCCGTGTGTGTTTCCTTAGCGAAGCAAGTCGCGCGAGATGGCGAGGGAGCCACGAAGTTGATTGAAGTCCGTGTTCAGGGATCGAGCGACCCCAAGAAGATCGCCCGTACCATTGGCGAATCACCCTTGGTTAAGACTGCTATGTTTGGCTGTGACCCGAACTGGGGCCGCATCCTGATGGCGGCGGGCAGAGCAGGAGTTCCGTTTCTAACATCGGACGTGAGGCTAAGCCTGATCGCAGCCGACGAAGAGCATGTGCTGTTCGAAGACAATGCTCCTGCGTCCTTTGATCCAAAGCGTGTTTCTTCAGCCCTGAAGTCCGATCAGGTGGTGATTGACCTAAGGCTTGGAGCCGGTGACTCCGCTACCGTGTACACATGCGACTTCGGCTACGGGTATGTCCGTATCAACGCCGAATACCACACATGAGCCAGCCTTAGAGGTGCTTGGCGATGTCAGTGACTTTCTTTAGGAACTCGTCTTTGGCAACGCCATAGCACTCGGCATGCTTCGCCCCAGGCACCACCCAAAGTGGGCAGTGGGCACCCGATGCGAGCGTCTGGGCTTGGGACATCAAGATCAAGTTGTCGTCGCCTCCCTGGACGACGAGTGCAGGTTTTCGCCATTTGGCGGCGGCATTGCCAGGAATGATCGTCGATGGGTTGATGTGCGCTTGGTAAGCAGCGAGCCAGATCATCGGCCGGAGGTAGAAACTGGACCCGGGCATTTTGCGGTTCAGCCAGCGGTACATCGTCGTGTTGAAATCGCTGTAAGCACCTTCAGTAATCACCGCATCCACTGTCGGGTCTTGCTCTGAGGCCAGCCAAACTGCCGCACCGCCCATTGATAGACCCCAAAGAACGATCTTGGGCGGGTTCTTGTACTGCTTTCGAACCCATTTAACAGTGTCAAGCACCATCGCCGCCTCTTTGACTCCAAAACCGACGGTAGGATCCGGGCTGGCATCCTGTCCAGGCATAGAGGGTGCTACGGCTTCAAATCCCCTTTTGGATAATTCATGGATGACATCCGACCAGTTGGATCGATCTCCGCCATACCCGTATGCCAGGACGAACACGACCGGATTGCCCTTCCCCGCGGCGAGGCGAGGTGAAGCCCAAGTTGGTACGTCCCCCTTTGCGCCTGGAACAAGCACTTCCTTGACCCAAGAAGGGGTTACTCCCGCCATCAATCGGACCGGATGAAGGTAACTGTGAGCAAGAAAGACGCACAGCCCAGAGTAGGCCACGAGAAGGGTTATCCCGTAGACAAGCAATTTAGTGCGTCGATGCTTCTGCGGAAGTAACTGCATTGCTCAAGAGACTCGCTACAGTCATGGGGCCCACGCCACCCGGGACAGGTGTGATCCAACTTGCGACTTCCTTCGCCGTTTCAAATTCGACATCCCCGACATCCCCCTGCCGCCCTTCAACTCGGTTGTATCCAGCATCTACGACCACCGCTCCTGGCTTGATCCAACTTCCTTTGATCATTTCGGCGCGGCCGACCGCAGCAACCAAAATATCGGCTTCTCGGCATAGCCCTTCAAGATCCTCCGTGCGCGAGTGGGCAATGGTGACGGTCGCATGCTTTTGAAGAAGCATAAGAGCGGCTGGTTTGCCAAGGATCACGGATCGACCTACAACGACGGCACGCTTTCCTTTGATAGGGATCTGATAGTGATCGAGCAAGGTCATGATGCCCATCGGAGTGGCACATCGAAAACCGGGTAGGTCCGCAACAAGGCGACCTAGGGACTCAGGTGTGATACCATCGACATCCTTAGCCGAACCAAGCGCCAAGAGAGCTTCGTTCTCGTCAAGATGTTTTGGTAACGGGTGCTGAATCAAAACTCCGTGAACGAGGGGGTTCGCGTTGAGTTCGTGAATCTTGTCGATGAGTTGGCTCTGGGTCGTATTCTCATCGACGGGGTAGCTCTCTCCCGTCATCCCAGCCTTGGTCGCCCAAGTGTGCTTCATCTTGACGTACGATAAGCTTGCCGGGTCGTGGGCAGCGACCAGCACGTCAAGGCGGGGGGTAACACCTTTGGCTAGAAGGACATCCACCCGATCCTTCAGGTTTGCTCGAACGATCTTCGAAAGTGCCAATCCATCAAGAATCTGTGCTGCCACGATTATTTACCTTCCCCTGTCCGTAATTTCCATATTCCAAACTTCGTAGCGAGTTTTCCTTCTTCCGAAGTTTCGTCTACTACTTCCTCAACGACTTCCGGCTCTGGTTCCTCTTCGATCAGATCGTCAACTTCAGGGGGTGCAGTGGAAGGATCCCAATTGGCTTTTGGAGATTCCTGAAGCAGGCGACCAAGGACGCCGTTGACGAATTTCCCGCTATCGGCAGTGGAGTATCGCTTGGCAATTTCGATGGCCTCGTTGATAGTCACCGCTGGCGGCATTTCTGGAACTTCGAGAATTTCGTATGCGGCGACGCGCAATACATTTCGGTCGACTGCCGCGATGCGGTTGTAGTCGTAGTCCTTGACGATCGAAGCCAGCTTGTGGTCGATCGTGGCAATGCTTCCCCGAATTCCTCGTACCAATCGCTCCGTGTAGGCGACCATTTCGGGTTTGAGATTTGCTTCGGCGAGAACGACTTCAAGCGCAGACGTCGTGTCTGTATGGCCGATCTCAATTTCGTAGAGGGCCCGCATCGCTGCCTCACGAGCTTTTCGTTTTGATCGGATCAAAGAGCTTCTCCGGCAAGGAACCGAGGCACAAACCCCGTATCGAATTGCCCAGTTTCATAACCTTCCGACGCTACCAGCCTTCGCAAAAACGGGATGTTCGATGCGATCCCCTCAATCTCAAACTCGTGGAGCGCAGTTTGAAGCTTGGTGACGGCTTCTTCGCGAGTTCTGCCTCGCACGATCAGCTTTGCCAACAATGGATCGTAAAACGGGCTCACTGAGAACCCTGCGTAACAATGTGTTTCCATGCGTACCCCTCTTCCACCAGGTGCGCGCCAGCCAGTAATACGACCGGTGCTAGGGGCGAAATCTTTATCAGGGTCTTGCGCCGTAATTCTCGCTTCAATCGCATGTCCCGAGATTTCGACATCTTCTTGGCTGATTGGCAGCGGAAGCCCACTCGTGATCTGCAACATCAGGTGAACAAGGTCAATACCTGTGATTTCTTCGGTCACAGGATGCTCGACTTGGAGTCGAGTGTTCATCTCAAGGAAGTAGAAATCATTGTTCGAGTCAACGAGGAATTCGACAGTCCCAGCGTTCTGGTATCCAACGCTACTTGCAACGCGTACCGCGCACTCACCCATTCGCTTTCGAACTTCGGGTGGTAAATCGGCATAGGGGGCCTCTTCAACCAACTTCTGATGTCGGAGGTTCTGGATGGAGCACTCGCGCTCCCC
Source organism: uncultured Armatimonadota bacterium (assembly GCA_903833215.1). Taxonomy (GTDB): domain Bacteria; phylum Armatimonadota; class Fimbriimonadia; order Fimbriimonadales; family Fimbriimonadaceae; genus Fimbriimonas. Next base: position 101,472 of record CAILEM010000077.1, on the reverse strand, counting down.
CAGGTAAATCATGTTTCCGAACGAGTCTCCAATGATCTGAATCTCAACGTGCCTTGGGTTCACAACGCACTTTTCAATCAGAATTTCGCCTGACCCAAAGCTGGCCTGGGCTTCCGCTTGCGCCATCTTCCATAGGCCCGCGAGTTCTTCGGGAGCATCGACGCGCCGAATTCCGCGTCCACCTCCACCCGCAACCGCCTTAAGGAGGACTGGATAGCCAATCTTTTCAGCGATGACCAAAGCATCGCTCTCGGTGGGGACGGCGCCATCGCTACCTGGAACGACAGGGCAATCACAGGCGATAGCGGCCTTCTTAGCACTCGCCTTGTCGCCCATCGCCTCAATAGCAGCGGTAGGTGGGCCGACGAACTTAATCCCCAGTGATTCGAGTGCGACTGCGAAGTTCGCGCGCTCGCTGAAATATCCGTAGCCGGGATGCACGGCCTCGGCACCCGATATCTGGCAAGCCATCAGAACGTTGGCAAGATTCAAATAGGAGTCCCCGTTCGAACCGTGCCCCACGCAAATTGCTTCGTCGGCAAGCTTCACATGAAGGCTCTCGCGGTCAACTTCTGAGAAGATCGCGACACTCTTGATGCCCAATTCACGACATCCACGGATTACGCGGCACGCAATCTCACCACGGTTGGCAATCAGAACCTTGCTTAACATCAGTATTTCTCGTGACCCGGATGTGGACAAGCGACCTTGCCGTTCGTTGGATCGTAAACGTACTTCTCTCCGCCGAGCGGACATTTGTAGAACTCTTGCCCAAGTTTTGTATCTTGAAGTTGCTCAGGGAATTTCTCTTCGTTGTTTGATTGAGCGATGATTAACGAAGCGCGGAGTTCACCAAGGTAAGTGCGGCAAACGGTGTCCTTTGCTGCGAGCTCGGCTTGCCCCATAACCGTTGTTCCCTTGCCGTCCTTTCTTGAAGGGAGAGATTTTCCACCAAACGCGCTACTTCCCTTGAAAAGGGCGACTGCCAAAACAGCCATAAGTGCGATCGCTACCAGTGTCCCGACAAGCGTGTTGCCTCGAATCTGTTTCATATTTTCACCTTTGCGAGTGCCTGCCCGTACTCAACGGGCTGATTGGGCTCTACTAACAGTTCGACGACTTCTCCGGTGACTTTTGATTCCACGTCGTTGGCGATTCCGAGTGCAGAGATGATGGCGACGACGTCGCCTTTCTTGATTGCTGCTCCGACCTTCAGGGGAGTCTTGGACTCGCGATAATAACCAACGAGGGATGCCGTAACAACCTGGAATTCTGGTTCGGCGGCTGCCGCTTCGGCCGCTTTGCTTGCGCGAGATTTCTTGGGCAGTGGTTCAAGTCGAGCGGAAAAGCTCTCGTCGCCAATTGCCAGTTCAACTTCGGCAAACCCATGCTGACGGGCAACACTGAGTGCGTGCCTCACCAATTCGGATTCCAGATGGGCCATAAGGCATCTAGTTTACCAGCGCACCGCTTACGCGAAAAAATGGGACGTCATTTTGAGGGTCATATGACGTCCCAGAGACGGGATAGTTCTCGCCGATTTGGTCGTTTGTTTCACTGAACGACTCTCTCTGTTTATACAGAGTTGATTTGCATTCCGTTTAGTTCCACTATTAGAAAATTCCTCGGCAAGAAATTGCTAATAGTGGCCGTCGGACCCTAAGACGCAACCTGTGGGCCTGAAAGACGTACCATGTAACATAATGGCCGATCGAAAAATCCTCACGGGCATCACGTCCGACGCGTTCACTTCCGATGCTGATAAGTGGGCATTGGACAAGCTTAAGCGGATGCCGTTGGTGCCAACGCTCGTTTCCAAATTCTATGAGTACGGCTTTGACCGCTGGCTCTACTGCTACAACATGAGCATGTCGGTCCGGTGCGGACCGAATCAATATCAAACTCTTCATCGCATTCTCCAAGAATCATGTCGAGTCCTAGATATGCCCGAACCGGAGCTGTATCTGAGCAGCAACCCTTTCCCCAATGCGTTTGCCGGCGGGGTGGAAAGACCCTATATAACGTTGCGAAGTTCGATGGTCAACACCATGTCGGACGAGCAGCTTTACCACTTGATTGGGCATGAACTCGGCCACATCAAGGCCAACCACGTCTTGTATTTTTCGGTAGCAAGTCTGCTCTTCCCGCTGATCGACTATGTGGGCCGACGAACACTTGGCGCCAGCGATGTTGCCATCTACGCACTCATCTTGGCTTTTTACGAGTGGTCGCGCCAAGCCGAGTTTTCTGCGGATAGGGCCGGATTGCTCGTTTCGCAGTCCCTCCAGACGAGTATCGACGCGGAGATTGCGCTTACGGCAGGTCCGAATAGGTTGTCAAGTGAGATGAATCGCGACGCATTTATGGATCAGGCGCGAGCCTATCAGGATGCCGATCCTCTCGATCAGCTTGGGAAGATTATCCTCTTCGCGATGATGGGGAAGACCTTCACGCATCCCATGCCAGTACACCGTGCCCAGCAACTTGAGCATTGGGTACTAAGCGGGGCATTCGATCGAGTTCTCGCTGGCGACTATCCAGGTGCTCCGAGGGCAACCGCAGCGTCGGCATAAACTTTCACGGCATGGGGCGGAGAACGTAGAATGGAGACGGTTTGTTCAAACAGTCCCCATGGCATTAACTCTGATATCGCTCTTCGCTCTCTCGCTCCAATCCTCGACACTCATTGTCGGTGGGCAAGTCATTGATGGAACCGGAGCACGCGGCTTTCAGGCTGATGTGCGGATTCAAGGTGACCAAATTGTCGCCGTCGGCCACTTGAAGCCCCGGCGTGGCGAAACTGTCATCTCTGCCAAGGGGATGGTTGTCGCTCCTGGTTTCATCGATGCTCATAGCCACGTTGACGGGTGGTTACTGAAAGATCCTGTGGCGGAATCGCAAATCCGGCAGGGCATCACGACTTCGGTCATCGGTCAGGATGGTGGGTCTGGATTTCCGCTCAAGGAGCAGTTTGCCAAGTACAACTCCCACCACGTGGCGCTAAACATCGCAAGCTTTTCGGGCCATGGCACGATACGGGGCAAAGTAATGGGCGGCGACAATAAGCGTGCCGCGACGGCTCAAGAGATCAAAGAGATGTGTTCGCTTGTTGCCGCTGATGTCGACAATGGTGCTTTGGGCCTCTCATCAGGCTTGGAATATGAGCCGGGCAGATTTTCGAATACTTCCGAACTCGTAGCACTCGGAAAAGCAGCAGGTACTCACGGTGGCATGTACATCAGCCACATGCGCAACGAAGATAACGACGTGCTCAAAGCCATTGATGAGCTATTCACGATTGCACGGGAAGGCCACTTATCCGCCCAGGTATCGCATATCAAAATTGGTAGCGCGCGGGTTTGGGGGAAAGCCCATGAGATCCTAGAAAAGATGAAGGCGGCCGAGAAGCAGGGTGTCTATGTCACTGCCGACGTTTATCCCTACACCTATTGGCAATCAACGATCCGAGTCCTCATTGAGACTCAGGATTATTCGGATCGCAAGCTGTGGGAGCAGGGCTTGAAGGACGTCGGCGGTCCCGATCATGTTCTCCTTGGCGAGTACGGGCCCGATCCAACCTGGAAAGGCAAAACGATTGGGGAGATTTCCCGGATGTCTGGAAAGGACGCCGTAACGGTGTGTCAGGAGGTTGTCGCCGCCACGTCTGTCTCTCCGTACAAAGGGAAAGAAGAAGTCGTGGTGTCGGCAATGTCAGACGCAGACCTCGAGACCTTCATTGCATCGCCAAGGGTGATGTTTTGCACAGACGGCCAGCGAGGTGGCGCACATCCAAGATATGCGGGAAGTTTCCCCAGAATTCTAGGGCTATATGTGCGGCAAAAGCATCTGCTGAGCTTGGAGCAGGCCATTCACAAGATGACCGGTTTTCCGGCCCACCGCTTTGGGTTTGCGCAGCGAGGGGAGATTCGTCCCGGATTCAAAGCAGACATTGTCCTTCTTGATCCCAACACCGTTATTGATAAGGCCACAACAAAAGCACCTGAAGCCCCCTCCATCGGAATTTCATCGGTGTTCGTAAACGGCACACCTGTGTTGCTGAACAACAAGGCGACGGGAAAGACGCCGGGGCAGGTGATTCGTCGAACCAAGCGACTCGGTATGGTGGGCAAGTAATTGCCCTTGGAAAAGCTGTCACGCAATTACGCCACCCTGAATAGAGGCACGTATTTGGAGGCGACCATAAGTGTGGCTTGTGACCGTTCAAACCACCCGGCACAATATCTAAGTCAGCCCAGGTTAATTGTCTAAATTAAGTGGGCGGCAATGGATACACAATGCAAACAATTGCCGAAATCACCAGGTCAGTGCCAGCGTTACGAACAATGAATGCTGCGATGAAGGCGGCGAATATGTTCGAAGAATTGTCCGGCCCGGGACCGTTCACTGTATTTGCTCCAAGCGAGACGGCCTTCGACAAGATTCCTCGTTACGCGATTTTTGAGTTACTTCGCCCCGACACCCGCAAGCAACTTTTGGAAACGATGCGACACCACGTGGTGCGCGGCAAGATGATGACGGGCGACGTCCGACATATGACCACCGCGACGACACTTCAGGGACAGGATGTCCGGCTTGAATCTGACCATGACTACACAGTTAACGGCGCCAAATTCGTCATTGCCGACATTGAGTGCAGCAACGGCGTAATTCACGTCATCGATACCGTCATTCCACCGCTATAGGTCAGTCAGAGCTCTTTACACCCATCATCTTCTCAACGTATCGCGCGATGACGTCGAATTCCAAGTTCACGCTGTCGCCAATCTGCTTTTGACCGAGGTTGGTCTCGGCCAGAGTGTGGGGGATGATCCAAACATCGAAACATCCTTCGTTTGGCTTGACGACCGTTAGCGAAATACCATCGACGGTAATGCTGCCCTTGTCGATCATGTACCGGTCGTAATTGGTCGGTGCCTGAAAGCGAAAGACGGTTGAGTTCCCGGAGGGTGTGATGGAAACAATCGTTCCCGTCGCATCGACGTGGCCCTGAACGATGTGTCCGCCGAACCGGTCATTCACTTGCATTGCACGCTCAAGATTGACCTGAGAATCGAGCTTGATGTCTCTAAATGCCGTTCGAGCAATCGTTTCTGGGCTCAACTCAAATTTGATTCCTGCGTCGGAAACGATGACGGTCAAGCAACAGCCGTTTACAGCAATGCTCTCACCAAGTTTGTATCCGTCTGGCGCAAAGTCGGCAGGGGCAGACAGCGTGAGCACCCCATCAGAAAAGCTCGTGACATGACCAACCGCCTGAATAATTCCGGTGAACATAGTCGGATTATGGTGGATCAACTTTCTCGTTCAACTTCACCTCTCACCCTCTATTGGATTGGCGGGATACACTAGGGTAACGGTTGGGTGTTTTGGGGAGTCCAACAAAAGAGGTTCGATGATGCTTCCACTTGTTGCTCTATTTGCCGTCGCAGGATTCCATCAGCAGTTCAACTCAGCTGGCTTCAAGGCTACTGTTCAGCGATACGCAGAAACAAAATCACTTGATGATCTTGCCGAAGCGATTCGCAAAGATAACAAGTTGCCGGGCCTTTGTATTGCGTACCAAAAGGGATCTGACAAAACCGAATCCGCAGTAGTGGGTCTGCGCAATATGCAGAACACATCCTCACCCATTGAGGATGACGATCGCCTTCCCATCGGAGCGATCGGCAAGTCGATGACGGCGATGTTAATTGCGCATCTCGTTGAAACCCAAAAGCTCAGTTGGAAGACCACGCTTTCGCAGGCAATGCCCGACATCGCATTGAACGATGCGTACAAGAACGTGACCATCAGCGATCTTATGCATCACAAAGCCAAATTGCCGCGCATTGACGTGATCGCGCCCGCTCGTCTGGATAAGATCCTGGCGAAACCGGAGAAGCCAACCGACATCCGAAAGGCTTTCTTAACGGAATTGCTCTCATTGGAACCCGAGGCCGTTCAATCACCGTCAACGGACACAGATTTTGTTGTTGCTGGGTACGTGGCAGAGCGAGTGATACGCCAGTCTTATGAATGGTTGATGCAGCGTTATGTTTTCAATCCGCTAAGGATGTCCTCCGCGATGATTGAGCCAATCGGAACCGCCGATCAGGTTGGTTCCGCCAATGCTGTCGTCCCCCATATCCGAGGGGATTTCGGTTTCGCCCCGTACTTGATGCCCCCATCGAAGCTTGATTACGTCAAGGCACCGGCTGGAGCGGGAATTTCTTGCACGATTTCAGACCTAGTAAAATACGCGACCTATCACTTGAAGGGTATACGCGGCGAGGCAACCGGATTGACCGCCGAATCCTACAAGTTGCTTCATACACCTGAAGAGGGTGACAAGAATGCGGTCGGCTGGATCGTCGATTCAGCATTTGCCGGAGAAGCTTGCCATTACTTCACAGGAACGGATGGAAGCTTTTGGGCGGATATGACCATTTGGCCGAAATCAGGCCTTGTCATTGTTGCTGTGACCAATGCCGGAATCACCCGGCAACCATCACCAACAATGATTGGGATCATGGCGGTAAAGGCCAAACTTGAACAGAAAGACTGAACCTTGGTCTAAAGAAATATGATCCTCCTCGCAGTTGCGATCACCCTGGGCCGATTATCGAATTCCGGTGCAGACTTCTATGTTTCCCCGAATGGACTCGACTCATCTAGTGGGTCCCGATCTCGGCCGTTTCATTCGCTTGACCGCGCCCGAGAGGCGGTAAGGGACTTTCGACGAGACCATACCAACCTTACGAGCCCGGTCGTTGTGCACGTCCAAAAGGGAGTATTGGAGCAGGACCATGCCTTCTCACTGGCTCCAGAGGATTCTGGGACGGTCAATTCCCCCACCATCTATCGAGGCGAAAGGGCAACGATTAGTGGTGGCAAAGAGATTCGTGGTTTTCAAGTTGACTCCCACGGATGGTGGACGGTCACGTTGCCAGAAGTTCGTGATCGCAAGTGGAGTTTTGACCAGCTTTTTGTTAACGGCAAAAGGCGGTATCGCCCTCGATTTCCAAAAGCGGGGTACTACAACATCACCGAGGCCGTGGCACCGAGTGCATCAGCGAAAGGCCACGGATACGACCGATTTGGATTCCGTGCTGGCGACATCGACAAGGGGTGGCACAACCTTAACGATGTCGAATTACTCTGCTTCCATACGTGGGACATGTCGCGAATGCGAATCGGCAGCGTAGATGACGTAACGCACACGGTGACAACGACTGGACCGACGGGTTACGATGCCGATTGGGCCAACTTTCCAAAAGGCAACCGATACATCGTCGAGAACGTGCGTGAGGCCCTGTCCTCTCCAGGCGAGTGGTACCTCGATCAGAAATCGGGTGAACTAACCTATATTCCGCTACCTGGGGAGAAGTTGGCAGTAACCACCATCGTGGCTCCAAAAGCTGATAGGTTGATCGATATCAAGGGTGATACCGCTGGACGCAAGTTTGTCGAGTACGTTAGGTTTGAAAACCTTGATTTCGCATATTCAAACTGGATACTTCCAAAGCAAGGAAGATTTTTCCCGCAGGCCGAGGTTGACCTCAGTGCAGCAGTTCGTGCTGTCGGTTGGCGGAACGGTGGAATGTCCGGCTGCAACGTTCGCAGCGTTGGAGAGTACGCGCTTGAACTTGGAGCCGGGTGCCGAAAGCTATCTATCACGAATTCCAATTTCACAGACATCGGGGCGGGTGGAGTCAAGATCGGCGAAACGGGACTCGTTGAAGATGAAAATAACGCCGCTGGAGAAGTAATTGTCCACAACTGTGTCATCGCTCACGCGGGCAGACTTCATCCGGCTGCAATCGGAGTATGGATCGGTCAATCTGCTCACAATGAGATCTCCAATAACGAGATTTTCGATCTCTACTACACCGGTGTTTCGATCGGTTGGACGTGGGGCTACTCAAAGAGCCAAGCTCACGATGATCTGATCGCAAACAATCACATTCACGACATTGGGCAAGGCGTGTTGAGTGACATGGGCGGAATTTACACCCTCGGTATCGAGCCGGGGACAAAGATCATTGGCAATCGAATTCACGACATCGATAGCTTCAGCTATGGCGGATGGGGAATTTATCCCGACGAGGGAAGCTCACACGAACTGATTGAGAATAACGTCGTGTACCGCACCAAGAGCGGCGGGTTCCACCAGCATTACGGGGAAGACAACACCGTTCGTAACAACATCTTCGCCTTCGCTCGCGATGCTCAAATCATTCGAACCAGGGCCGAGGATCACCTCTCGTTCACCTTTGAACACAACATCGTTTTCTGGAAGGATGCTCCACTCCTCGGCAGTAACTGGTCGGGGAATAACTACAAACTCGACGGAAATCTCTATTGGCGCATCGATGGCAAGCCTGTCGATTTCGCGGGGATGTCGCTGGAGGCTTGGCGAAAGAAGGGCCAAGATCTCCACTCTTCGATTGCAGACCCAATGTTTGCCAACCCAAGCAAAGGTGATTTCCGCTTGAACCCCAACTCGATGGCGTTCACACTTGGTTTTAAGCCGTTCGATCAATCGAAGGCAGGCCTCGTGGGTCGAACATTCAAGCTCGACCCAACCGTTCCCGCCGCGTTTCCAGTACAGAAGGCTCCCTAGATCGGATCTAGGGTGCCTTCCGGCTTAATCCTCGTCCTTATTTCCCCCGAAATCGGTGGGTTGCATGGTCTTGCTTGAGTGCAATGCGACTTCGGGTAATCCTAATTTCTTTAGCTTGGTGTTGAGCGGTGCGATTTGCGTCGCCACCAACTGATCCCATGCTTTCAGAATCTCCATTGCTGACTTCTCAGCGGTTTCGTACGCTTCAACCGAGAGTGAGGTTGGTGCCATGTCGGCTTCTTCCACTGCACTCATGACTCCGCTTAGGGATGCTTGTGGACCAGCGAGCTTTGGCTGAATGGCCTTGAATGCCGCTTGAATGCTTCGAACCGCACCTTGCAAGTCTGCGGGCAACTTCTCGAGGCGTGATGACTGTTCTTCAATCACGCCACTCGCATCTCGCAGGCGTTGTATCAATCCATAAGCCCCCATGGCGATCCGTTGCTGCTCTCGCAGTCCCGCCGCAGGAGTCGTTACGCGTGGATCCATTCTGACCTTGAGCTGCTGTATGTATGTCTTTCCACCCGTGAATAGCTTTACGGTATAGATTCCAGGGGCAACCCATGGACTGCTGGGAACCGGTGCGGTGTCGTGGAAGATGGCAGCGATAGGGAAGCCGGAGCGTCCACCAAGCGGCGTGTAGTGAAGGTCCCAAACAAAACGGTGGAAGCCTGTTGTTCCGAGGAGCGGTTGGAGTGGGCGAATCCAGTAGAACGGGACTTGAAGGTCGCGCTCTTGGACCTGAACAAGTTTGTCACTACTGTCGTAGCGCCTGACAACAGCACCCTTGGAATCGAGAATCTCTAGCCGCACGGGACCTTCATTCGCCAAGAAGTAGTCGATGATGGCACCGTCGGGAGGATTCTTTCCGGCGGGTTCTTCGGGGGGCAACGGAGTGTCCGTATTGTTGTTCCAGTGGACGCGAGTGGCTAGCTCAGGACGAAACAGCCGAGTGGATTCGTCCGTTGCTGAAATCTGTCGTAGGGGAGTGATGTCATCCAAGATCCAGAACGACCGTCCATGGGTCCCGATGACGACGTCATCGTCATGCACGACGAGGTCTCGAATGGATGTGGCTGGCATATTCAGTCGTAAGGGGCTCCAGTGGTCTCCGTCATCGATTGAGAAGTACACAGCGTTCTCAGTTCCGCAGAAGAGAAGCCCCTTCCTGACCGGATCTTCTCGCACGGTGTTGACAATCGCGTTATCAGGCAAGCCGTTTACAATCTCTTTCCAGTGGGCGCCACTGTCGTGAGTGCGGTAAATGTGGGGGTGGAGGTCATCCAGCTTGAACCGATTTATGGCGGCATAGGCAGTGTTTACGTCGAAGCGACCAGAATCCAACATGGAGACCTTGCTCCAGGGCGTGAGCTCTGGTGGAGTCACGTTAGTCCAAACCTTACCGCCGTCTCGAGTGAGGTGAATCAGACCGTCGTCGGTCCCTGCCCAAATCGTGTTGATGTCTTTGTACGACGGAGCGAGGGCATAGACGACGCCTCGCCGGCCAGGACGCTTGAACACACTTCCGGCAGGGGGATCGGCAACCTCGCGAGTCAAATCTGGACTGATAACTTGCCAGTGGTTGCCACCATCAAGCGTCTTGAAAACAACGTTGCCAGCATAGAAGAGGGCGTGGGGGTCAACCGTTGAAAACATGAGCGGCGCTGAGCGTAAAAAGCGATAGCTCCCGCCTCGCCGGCCCGGCTGGGGTGAAACACTCTGGGTTTGGCCGGTGACCATGTCATATCGACTGAGCCGTCCGCCGTAGATGATTTTCGGATTCAGTGGATCGGGTGCTACAAACCCGTACTCTTCGGCTCCGACGGGATGCCACTCCCGAAAAGTGATCTGCCCATCGTTTCCGCGACTGGCGACTCCAGCGGAACCGCTTTCTTGTTGACCGCCATAGACCCAATAGGGGAACTGATTGTCGGTAGATACGTGATAGAACTGTGCGGTTGGCTGGTTGTACCAAGAGCTCCAGGTCTCTCCACCGTTCACGGTAATGGTGGCCCCTTGGTCGAGCGATAGGAGGATGATTTTGGGGTCGTTGGGATCGATATAGATCGTATGATAGTCGTCGCCGCCGGGTGCGCCCTTCCATGCCACAAAGGTTTTTCCACCATCGACCGACTTGTACGTCGAGGTGTTGGCGACATACACAATATCCTGGTTCTTGGGATCAACGCGAACCTCGGCGAAGTCGCTACCTCGTCCCCAAACCCGACCTTCGTCGTGCACCAGATTCCACGAAGCACCAGCGTCATCAGACCTGTAGATTCCGCCGCGTTCGTTGGCGTCAACCACCGCAAATAGTCGTTTCGGATTGCTTGGGGCAACTGCTATTCCGATTCGACCGAGGCCATCCGCAATTCGAGGCAGGCCCTTCTTGAGTTCGAACCACGTATTGCCACCATCGGTTGACTTGAATAGGCCGCTGTTGGGTCCTTGCCAACCCGCGTTCTCCCAGGGGCCCTGGCGAGCAGCCCATAGGTCTGCATACACTGTTTGAGAATCGCTTGGATCGAAAGCCAAGGCAACGGCACCCGTATCGGCATCCTTGTAAAGCACCCGTTGAAATGTCTCGCCGCCATCCTCTGAGCGATAGACACCGCGAGTTTCATTTGGGCCGTAGGGATGTCCCAGCACGGCGACAAAAAGTCGCTTGGGATCTTTGGGATCTACGATGATCGAGGCGATCTGCTGTCCGTCACGCAGGCCCAGGTGCTTCCATGTTTTGCCTGCGTCGTTCGATCGGTACATTCCGTCGCCCGTCGATAGATCGGGGCGCTGTAAGCCTTCGCCACTCCCGACGTAGATCGTTTGTGGATCGGAAGGGGCGACCGCAATGTTTCCGATTGAACCTGTGGGTTGGTTATCGAAGATGGGATTCCAAGTTCTTCCGTAGTCGTTGGTTTTCCAGACACCGCCGTTGTTTACGCCCATGTAGAACGTTCCTGGCTGGCTGGGTACGCCAGCGGCACCGACGGTTCGGCCACCACGAAACGGTCCGATCATTCTCCACTTCAAGCCGTCGAATAGCTTGGTGGGGACGAATTGGGCGGGGGCGATGCATGCTATTGCCAAAAGAGGCAGGAGCGTGGCGAGTTTACGGCCTGGCAAGAAGAACGAGTCCACGAAGCATCTTAACCAATGTGCCGGTTTGATGTCGAACTGAGCCTCGAGACGATGATGCGGATCGCAATTTCGGCTTGTCTCTAGGGCCGATCAACCACGAGCCAAACGTAGAGGCCGTACACAATCACAGCGATGCAAATGACGGCAAACAGAAACATGAGTAGATAGCTCACGGACTTCTTCACAACTTTGTTCTTCGTCAGAGGCTGCTTTGAACTGGATCGCTTACGCCTTTTCTTGTACTTACTAACACGGATAAGCTTTTCGCGCTTTTCTCTATGCTCTGGCGTCGAAGGATCGTTCATGGCTTGCTTGAGAAGATGTTATGACTTCTGCACTCTGTCTACAGAATAACCGGTTAATCTTCGAAGATGCGAGGATATATAGTGTTATTTCTACTATAAACCTTATGCCGAGGGATCGGTGAGCGCTTTGAAGATTAGGTAGGCGTTTAGACCCGCAATCATAACAGCTAGTCCCCATCCAATAAGCCTTGTGACCCATCCATTGGCGAATTCACCCATTTTGCGCCGGTCGGAAGTGAACTGAATGAGGGGCACTACTGCGAACGAGAGTTGTGCGGAAAGGACGACCTGGCTCCACATCAGTAGATCGGCCAATCCTTTCGACCCCGACAGTGCAACGGCAGCGACAGCCGGAATAAGGGCGATGATCCTCGAAATCATTCGCCGAAGCCAAGGTTTGATTTTTACGCGAAGAAAGCCCTCGAGGATAATCTGCCCTGCCAGGGTCCCTGTCAGAGTCGAATTCTGTCCCGACGCGAGTAATGCAATGGCAAAGAAGGGTGTCGCTATTGAGACTCCAACCATTGGTGAGAGGAGCTTGTAGGCGTCTTCGATCCTTTGGATCTCATGGTGGCCCGCCTTGAAGAAGACAGCTGCGGCAACGATCAGGATCGCTGCATTGACAAATAGTGCGAGCGTTAGGGCGACTGTAGAGTCGATGTGGGCATGTTTGATCGCTTCCTTAATCTCGTCTCGCGATTTGCCAAAACGGCGTGTTTGGACAATCGAGGAGTGAAGGTAGAGGTTGTGGGGCATGACGGTCGCGCCAAGAATTCCCAATGCGATAAAAAGCCGTTTGGGATCTGAAACAACGTTCGCATGTGGCACGAATCCAGCAAGCACTCCGTGCCAATCCGGCTTTGCATAGAAGATCTCGAGTGAAAAGATCACCATCATCGTGGCGATCAAGCAGATTACGAACATTTCGATCCAGCGAAAACCCTTCGATTGAAGTGCCAGCACCAGGAGAACGTCTAGCGACGTAACAATAACGCCTGCAACAAGTGGAAGACCAAACAAGAGGTTGAGCGCAATTGCAGCACCAATCACTTCCGCCAAATCACAGGCGACAATGGCAATCTCCGCCGAGAACCACAGGACCAAGGATGTCGGTCGGGAGTATGCGTCACGGCACGCTTGGGCCAAATCGCGTCCGGTGACAATTCCAAGCTTGGCGCTCAGGGCCTGAAGGAATACCGCCATCAGACTTGATATCAGGACTACCGAGAGCAGCGTGTAATTATATGCCGCGCCGCCTGCGATATCTGTCGCCCAGTTGCCTGGGTCCATGTACCCGACTGCGACCATGTAGCCAGGCCCAACGAACGCGAAAAGGCGTCTCCAAGCGGGTCCACCCTGAGGCACGCGCACTGAGCGGAAAACCTCTGGGAGGCTCGGTGTTCCAACCGGTTCTCGCCATGAACCTGGCGCATCAGATCCGTTCTGAAGCGCTTCATCAGCGGGATTGGTCACGACAACGGGCTGGTCCAAGGAGTGACCATTCTACCATCAAATGTAGCCTGTGCTACATTTATTAGGCCTATCGTCGGTTTTCACCCAGTATTTCGTTCTTAGGCATCGGCTAAGAACGAAATAGAGACAACAAGCCAACTGCTATGCTGATCCTCAGCCTTCGTGGGGTTTGATCACAAGTGACTTTGCGCTCATGGGCGGTACCGTCACCTTTATCTTCAGTCTGTACTGACCGTCGAGGGTCTCAACGGTCGTACGCGTTCCCTCATCTTGTACGGACACATGCCCAGTTAGCCCCGAGTAGTACAGCGGCAAAGTCAGCTCTTCCGTCAACGGGTGCTCCGTAGGGTTATAGATCATGGCGAGAGCAGGCTCGGATAGGCGACTATTCACGTGAAGGGCAAGATCAAGTCGCTTGCCATCCGCGCGGCGAACGTGAACCAGATCCGACTCCAAGATGGCGCGATGTTTTTTAAACCAAGTGACCCATTTGATCACAGCCGCACGCGTTTTGGGACTGTCGTAAAGTCTTGGCCCGCGATAGCAAGCTTGAACGCCGAATCCGAAAGCACTTGCCATGTGCTGTTCGTAGACCTGCAGGTGATCTGCCAGTGGTTCAATCGTTGCCGCAGCACCACCGCCCTGGTATTCGGTGAGGGGTACGAACATCCACCCCATCGATGGTGCTTTGAGCCACGTTCCGTCGTACATGTTTTGTCGTGCATGTATGGGCTGCTGATCGCGCGGAAGTGACCAGTTTGTCTCGCGATATCCCATACCGGTCTTGTTGGAGCCAGCAAGCAAATACCAATCTGGTACGTTCAGGAAAATGCCACGCTCGCGGCACCAGGCGTAGAAGTCAGCGATCTCCTTCCACTGTTTGTACTGCGAATCAGCGAGCCCTTCGTGGCCGGGATGCTTTGTGGAAGCACATGGGTCGCCTGGGTAACTCCCATCATGTTCAAGCAGATCGAAGCCGGTTTTCTCGAGGAAGATACGGACATGTTTGAAGTAATCAATGCCCCACTGACTCTGCAGACAAGGCGAGAACCCGAAGATCATGTCACCAGGCTTGCCTGTCTTTGCGTTGATGGCGTCGTTCGCCTCGTCAATGTGGCGACTGGCGAGCAGCGAGTAGCATCCGATCTGTAATCCCTTCGCGTGCGCATAGTCAGCAAATGCCTTGAACTTGGCGAGATTGGCCTCCGAAACATCTTCCGCATCCAAACCACTTCCGAAGCTAAAGATCACCATCTCAAAACCTACATCTGCGGCTTGATCGATTGCCAAGTGTGCTTTGGCAGTGTCAGTTGTAGTGAGATGTAGCATGATCGGGTTCTCGGTAGACCAAGGAGCAAAAGTCCGGAACAGTCTTCGAATACCCAGGGTCTTTCTTTCCCGTTCGGAGGAATCGTGGATCAACTCGTAGGTGCGATGGCTGTGGAAAGTGGTCCCCGGTTCGATCAACGTGTTTGGCCCAAGGGGAAGTGAGCTCTCTAGCACGCACGGTGTCTCGAGGTTGTAGCTGACTTGCGACCCGTAAGCGGGATCGGTCACCCAATGGATTGCCTTGTTTGCTCCGACCGCCGTCATGCCATTGAATGAGTAGTCGGAGAAGGCATCGATATTAGGCATGACCCAGTTGCTGAACGTATCGGTTTCGGACTGAGCCTCTACTAATCCAAGCTGCTCCGACTTGTAGGTGTTGAGCCGAATCGCTTTCTGGGATTGGTTACGGACTTCGATCCGCTTCATCATCGCGGGAATGCCATCGAACATTTCATAGCGGACGAAGACACCGACCCCCGGCAAGGAGTGATGCTCGAATTCCAACTCCACCGAAGTCCCCTTCGGTGGCCAAGCGGAGCCTGCTGCGTGTCGATTTCTCTTCCACGAAATAGGCGCTTCAGGGGTGCCAATGCTGACTTTTTTGAACTGAAAGGCATTCGGATCCGATGTCATCCCATCGAGCCAATCAGGACGCAAAAAGGCCAAGTTGGGCTGACCCACCAGTCCCCCGATATTCCAAACGTGTCCATCAATCTCAATGACGGCCTCAGGTTTCACCGCCCGGAGCATCGATTCACCTGTCATGAGGTTGTCGAGTGCAACGGTAGCTGCGTTTGGCGTTATTCGAAAAGTCCTTCGGATGAGCCCGTTCTCAAGCGCTATTTCATTGGTTCCGTGCCGGACGGCTTTGGTGTGTTCGCGAATTGGGTTAACAAGCCAATCTTGGTCCAGAATATGTGCTTGATACATAGCTTTGGTTAGGCTCCATGCGAGGGCAGTTAATACGAGGCTCACGCAGAGACGATACTCGGAAAAATTACGCAGGCTCTGTTAAAGCCCTCATTGAGAGGTGCTTTATCTGGCGCAAGAATAATCTGAAGCAGGAAAATGTGACGTAGAAGAGTTCAAACTCCGGGCTAGTATCGGAGTGGGATTCTGGATCCGACTAAATGGGTAGTTCATCCGATGCACGAGTGCCGGAAACGTTACGCAATATCGCTGATATTTTAGAGAATATCAGCGATGGCCTTTTTGCGTTGGACCATGACTACCGATTCATTTACTTGAATGGTCAAGCAGAGAGAATTCTCGGATCGAGCAGCGATTCTCTTGTTGGACGAACCTTTTGGGAACGGTTTCCTGAGCTTCTTGGAACAGAATTTGAGACCCAATTCTCGATCACACTCAACGCTCAGGCGAACGTAAAGTTTGAGTGTTATTGCGCACCAATGTCGGCTTGGCTGTCGATATCCGTCCACCCCGCGGATGAAGGCATTGCTGTCTACATGCGTGATGTCTCCGCCAACCATGAGGTGCAAGAGGCATTAAGCGTTAGTGAAGCGCGTCGGCAGCGGATGGTGGATAGCCTGCCGGTCGGTACCGTGCTTCGCGAAGGCGATTCCATTTGGCTAAACCGTATTGCCCAACAGATGCTCGGATATTCCCATGATGAACTGAAGACAATCGACGATTGGTTTCGACTGACTCATGGCCCAGATGCAGATACGGCTAGACGTGGTTATGAAGCGCATAGAGCATCGGGGTTTGCCGAACCCAAGCAGACCGCTCTGACCACCAAGTACGGGACCACTTTACACGTGATTATGGGAGTCTATGTTGATGATCGAAGTGAGATGTGGATGCTCACCGATATCACCGAACGACTGCTCACTGAAGAGAAATTTCGGATTCTGTTTGAGCATTCGAGCACTGCCTATTTCCTGTTTGGTCCTGATGGCGTCGTCGATTGCAATGCGGCTGCACTGAAACAAGTTGGTTTGGATGACAAAAGGCAAGCAATGGGTAGGTCCTTCTTGTCGCTATCTCCTGATGTTCAGGGGGATGGTGTTGCCTCGATTGAAAAGCTGCGTCAAGTGAATCTGGAAATTGAGGCGAACGGTCAGTGCAGCTTTGAGTGGACCCACTTTCGCTCCAACGACGTGGTAGCTCACGTTTACGTCTCCGTTTCCAAATTCGTCATTGACCAGCAACCGCTTGAGTTAGTTGTTTGGCAGGACGTTTCCGAAATCCGCAAAGCCGAGGAAAGGCTTCGGCAGAGTGAAGACCGATACCGCACGATCATCGATAACACCGATGAGATCATTTACACGCTCTCGCTTGAGGGAATGTTCACGTTTGTTTCGCCGAGCTGGACCCGTCACTTGGGCCACACGGTTGACGAAGTTATTGGTCGGGCATTTGTCGACTTCGTGCACCCAGACGATGTCCTTAAGGGCAAGGTCTATACCTACCGCCTCTTCAAGGATCCATCGCATCGAGGTTCTTGTACCTATCGGGCAATACACAAAAACGGATCCGTGAAGTGGCATGAAACAAGTGGCTCGGTTGTTATGGATGCGGAACGACAGCCCGTGCACTTCGTCGGGCTTTCGCAAGATGTGACTGAGAAGCGGCAAGCGCAAGCAGCACTGGAAGAAGCACGTGATGCTGCAGAAGCTTCCTCTAGAGCAAAGAGTCAGTTCTTGGCCACGGTAAGCCATGAAATTCGCACGCCTCTCAATGGGGTGTTGGGGATGACCAACCTGCTTGCCGAAACACCTCTCAACAAAGAACAGCAATCGTATCTGCGGACCATTCAGTCGAGTGGCGAAATCTTAAGGCGAGTTATCGATGACGTCCTTGATTTTTCTCGAATTGAAGCGGGCAAGCTGACAATTACGCCGTTGGCGGTTGACGTTGTGGCTGCGGTTCAAGACGTTGTTTCGCTCTTTGAAGGAAGGGCCAACGAAAAGGGCATCGCTCTTGGAATGGACTGGGGCGGAATCGAGAGCCTGCATGTTTATGCGGACCCTGCCCGCGTGAAGCAGGTTATTGCGAACCTCATCGCCAACGCCGTCAAGTTCACCGAAGAAGGGGGAGTTCAAGTCACCGCGACTCTCGTGCGCGAAACCAAGACGGCAGTGCTTCTCAGGGTTGATGTTATCGACTCGGGAATAGGAATTTCTGCGGATCGAGTAGAGCCGATTTTTGAAGGCTTCACCCAGGCCGACAATTCAATGGTACGGCGATTTGGTGGCAGTGGCCTTGGCCTCACGATTTCGAAACGCCTAACCGACCTGATGGGCGGACGAATTGGGGTCGAGAGTACTCCGGGGCTTGGAAGCCGGTTTTGGGTCGAATTGCCACTCAGCAGAATTTCTGCGGCGACAGCGAAAAAGGCCGCTGAGCACCGGGATGTTTCCCTTGAAGGAGTTCGGGTTCTTCTTGCGGAGGACAATGAAATCAACGTCGAGGTCGCCAAGCGACAGATCGAGTTGTTGGGATGTGTTGTGGATGTGGCTCCCAATGGATTGCGAGCTGTTGAGATGTCGCTGGATGACGGTTACGAAGTCATCTTGATGGATGTCCAAATGCCGGAGATGGATGGCTTGGAGGCCACAAGAGCGATCCGAACCCGTGAAATTGAGTCGGGAAGGCATATTCCGATCATTGCGCTCACCGCGACTGCGTTTGCTGAAGACAAAAAAGCGTGTGATGACGCCGGCATGGACGCCTTTCTTTCGAAGCCGTTCAAACGTGAGGACCTAGAGCGATTCCTCAAAGAATGGGTGAAGCTCGACCCGATTGGGCTGGATTGAAATCACCCACATGTCACCTGGTAACATTGACTTCGTCGCGCCTTCGCGACGTTATGTTGGACCTTCGATAACACCACGTTCGTTTACCTAGCCGCTCAACTGTGGTGGCTTGACCGTGCGCCTTTGGAGGTTCCCCATGTTACAGGCATTCGACCTGTCCTATTCGCCAGACCCTCGCGTCGGCAGTCTGTTTGAACATATCGACGTATCGCTCATCGCAGGCGATAAGGTCGCACTTGTGGGACGTAATGGCGTCGGCAAGAGCATTCTGATGTCAATCCTCGCCGGAAGGAGGCGTCCTTCGTCGGGACGTGTTGTTTTGTCCCGGGGGGCTCGCGTCTCACTTTTGGAGCAAGATTTTGATCATCAGTTTCAGGGCACTCTTGGTGACCTCGTAGATTTGAAATGTCCCGAGTCTGAACCATATGTGGTTGCTAGGACCCTGCATCGGTTGGGATTGCCTCCTGAGTTCCTGGCCCGAGAGTACAGATCCTTAAGCGTCGGGGAAAAGATGCGAGGATCACTAGCCGTACTCCTTGCTGCCGAGCCAGATATTTTGCTCTTGGATGAACCAACAAATCACCTCGATGTTCAGGCGAAAGAGTGGCTCGAACGCTTCCTGGTGGACTGTCCGGAAGCAGTTTTGCTGGCTTGTCATGACCGATCGGTTATCAACGCCGTCGCCAACAGGGTCCTTGAGATGGAGCGTGGATGCCTCACGGAGTACTCGGGCGGGTATGACTCGATGTCTGCTGCAAAGCGACTTCGCTTCGAGCAGCAGTCAGAAGCCTGGCAGCGTCATAAGGACGAAGATCGACGGTTACGCCTCGCTGCCGAAGATGCGGCGCAACGAGCGATCACGATGACGGCAAAGCCGACTGGCCGAACTTACGATCCTAAAGCCAAGGCCTTCTACTCTGGCAAGGAGGCCAAGCTAGATAAGCGCGCCAAGGCTATCCGCTCTCGGGTTGACAAGGCTCGATCTGAGGCCCCGGAGAAGCCGTTTGTCGACGATACTCCAGCGTTGACGTTTCGCTGCAAGCCGCTGCGGTCTGCGCAGGCTCTAACGGCAAGAGGCATATCGAAACGCTACGACCAAAAGGTCTTGTTCTCTAACTTGAACCTGACAATCAACCGTGGTTCTCGCGTAGCCATCACTGGACCAAACGGATGTGGAAAGACGACCCTGTTCAGCATTCTTATGCGCAAAGAGGCTCCAGACCAGGGTGAAGTTTCTACGGATCCAGCGGCACAATTCGCTAGCCTGTCTCAAGAGCGAGATCTGCTGAACTCGGATTTGCCAGCCATAAAGGCCCTTGGTGTTTCTCGCTCAGAGGATGTTCATTTCGCACGGACGGCACTGGCAAGGCTCGGTCTCAGGGGAGAAATGGCAGACCGCCCAACTGGAGTCCTGTCCGTCGGTGAACGTACAAAGGTAGAAATCGTCCATCTACTCCTCACCGGAGCGAACGTTCTGTTTCTTGATGAACCAACGAATCATTTGGACCTGGTCTCCATCCAAGCGTTGGAGGCAGCACTCGCCGACTTTCCTGGCGCGATTGTATTTACTTCGCATGATCGTGAGTTCGTTGACCGGCTCGCTACAGAGGTGGTGAAGATCGGATAACCTACGGGAACGTTGTTAACAATCGCATCCACACTGTTCCTCCTCGCTGGCAATGGCTCGTCGGTTTTGGCGAAGCCTATTGAGATTCGCGAGGGTTTTTCCATATCGGGAGTCATTTCTGGAGGAAGGATTCCAGTCGCTTTCGACTCCGTCCAAGACGCCGTCGTGCATGGAACGTGGACGATGCCGAAGCAGGGTGATGAACTCGCGACACCTCGGGGACAGAAGGCGCAGTGGCGGCATATCGTTGCCGGTTCTGGAGGCACTTTTACGGGATTGGGTAACGGCTATCTCGCTGCGTCGGTGGTTGTGGAGAAAGACGGCCCGATGCTGCTTGAGGCGGCAGGGCATAGCCTCGTCTATGTGAATGGAATACCACGAGGTGGAGATCCTTACAGCTATGGCTACCTTAAGCTACCGGTGATGCTCCACAAGGGCGAGAACACACTGTTGTTTGTCGTAGGACGTGGTCAGCTTTCTGCACGACTTTCACCGGTTCGAGCCCCGATTCAGATTGAAACTGGGGACCTTACGACACCCGATATCGTCGTCGGTGGTCCTGAGACTCTCTGGGCTGGGGTTGTTCTGGTCAATTCGACAGATAAGGTCCAGCACGTTAACGTAATTGCCCGCAACTCAGCGCAGGAGACAAAGGCTGTTGCCGCCGAAATTCCCGCAATGTCGCTTAGAAAGGTCCCCGTCCAACTGCCGATTGTCACTTCAGATCTTAGTAAAGAGCAGAAGTTCCAATTAGAGTGCACCGAATCTGGTGTCACGGATAAGGCGAACATCACCTTGGCCGTGAAGAAACCCACCGAGACCCACAAGGAAACATTTATCAGTGGGATTGACGGCAGCCTGCAGTACTACGGAGTTAACCCCTCTCAAAAGCCGTCGAACAAAGATGCGCTCATCTTGAGCCTGCATGGCGCCAGCGTCGAAGGTATTGGTCAAGCCAGCGCCTACTCCAACAAAGATTGGTGCACCCTCGTGGCCGCAACCAATCGGCGTCCATATGGTTTTGACTGGGAAGATATTGGCCGGTTGGATGCGTTGGAAGTACTCGATATTGCCAAGAAGCGCTTCCGCCATGACCCTGCTAGCATCCATCTGACGGGGCACTCGATGGGTGGACATGGCACCTGGTCGATCGGAACGCTCTATCCCAATCTCTTCGCAAGCATCGCTCCTAGCGCAGGTTGGATCTCCTTCTTTTCGTATGCGGGTGGGTATCAACCCACCAAGCCGAATGAGGTCGAGTCGATCCTCCTTCGCGCGGTATCTCCAAGCGATACGTTGGCCCGAGTGACCAATACACTCGAAGAGAAGGTTTACATCCTTCATGGCGACAAGGATGATAACGTCCCGGTGGACGAAGCACGCGAGATGAAGCGGGTTTTGACTTCGATCCATGCTGACTTTGAATATCACGAAGAGCCGGGTGCCGGCCATTGGTGGGGAAGCCCCTGCGTCGACTGGCCGGGAATTTTTACCCAAATCAGGGGATCGCGGCTTGCGCCAAAGCGGTCAATAGACTTCACGACTCCAAATCCTGCGGTTTCGGCTACCGATGACTGGATTAAGATTCTGGAGCAGGTTCATCCGATGAAGCCTTCACGTATCCGGGCCACCCAACCCGATGGAACCAACGATGCCGAGATTAAAACAGAGAACATTGAAGCCCTTAAGATTGGTAAGAACCTAAACAGTCTGAAACTTGATGGTCAGACCTTCGGACGGATCAAGCAAGGGACCGAACTCTTTCTACACGAGAGTAAATGGCAGACTGGTCGTCTGAAAGACGGTGCAAAGAGCCCAGAACTCAGCGGTCCATTCAAAAACGTTTATCAGAATCGATTTGCCTTCATCGTTGGCACTCACGGCACCCCAGAAGAAAATGCTTGGGCTGCGAACAAGGCCAGGTACGACGCGGAAACGTTCCAGTATCGCGGCAATGGTGCCGTCGATATCGTGCTGGATACCCAATACGACGCCGGCTCCCAACGCAATGCGATTCTATATGGCAATGCAGACACCAACTCAGCGTGGAAAGGGCTCTTGGGTTCAAGCCCAATCCAGGTGAAGCGTGGTCGTGTGAATGTTGGTTCCAAGGTCATTGAAGGGAATGATTTAGCCAGCCTGTTTGTGTATCCACATAAAGCTCACGGCAAGTGGATTCTTGTCGGTGCGATCACGGGAACAGGAATCGAAGGATTCAAGACCACCGACCGGCTAGCCCTGTTCTCAAGCGGTGTTGCGTATCCAGACTGGATCGTCATGGGCGCCAATATCTTGAGTCAGGGTGCGAAAGGCATTCGAGCCTGTGGCTTCTTTGATAACGAATGGCGAGTTGCAGACGGTGAATCCGCCTGGACAAAGTAGTCGAGTTGTATGGAAGATCTCTTCACCCCTGACGCCCTCCACATTACGGGAATGGTGCTGCTTAAAATGGGCATCGCCGTCGGCTTAGGTGGTGCGATTGGGTTTGAGCGGGAACGTCATGGTCGTCCCGCCGGACTGCGGACCCACATGCTTGTTGCGCTCGGGGTGGTTCTCTTTTGTATCGTGAGTGCTGCTTTTCCGGGCAGCGACCCGACGCGAATTTCTGCCCAAGTTGTGACGGGAATCGGCTTCTTGGGTGCGGGCACGATTATGCGGCTGGGCTCGTCGGTCCGTGGGCTAACCAGCGCGGCAAGCATTTGGGCGACCTCAGCCATTTCCATGGCAGTGGCTCGGGGCGGACCGTATGTGGTCGTTGCCGTCGTATCAACTGGCATGGCATTGATCACTCTTGGAACCATCGAGCAACTGGAGAAAAAATTCCGACCTGTTCAAAGGTCTAATGAATTGCATGTCGATCTCAAACATCGCGACGAATTAGCCGCGCTCGTCGCGCGCCTCAACAACGATGGCTTTGAAGTGGGGGCGGTTCGAACCGTCAGTAAAGATTCCGACAATGAATTCGCAATCGAAGTTGCCGGATCGGGCAGCGCCGTCATTCAGTCTGCATGCGCCGTTCGGGGAGTCGTTTCCGCACGGTGGACCGATCACGGCTAGTTTCCTAGAGAAGCATTCCCGGTCGATGGACGACCTCTCCGTTCCGCTCGCCCTGCCGATAGGCCCCAGGTGAAACCCCAAAATGGGCGGTGAAGCATCGCGTGAAATACTGGACGTCGCTAAAGCCAACCTGATGTGAGATCTCTTTGATAGGGAGCTGGGTGCGGGCAAGTAATGCCCCAGCGCGGTCTAGGCGAGTGACACGCACATATTGAGCGGGTGACGTCCCCGCAAACGTGCTGAATAGCCTCGTAAGTTGTCGGGTCGACATGCTAACATGCGCCGCAATCTCCTCAAGTGAGAGAGCTCGATTAAGGTTATCTTCGATGTATCGCACGGCTTGAGTCGATGCAATCCGTACGTGCCGAGTTTGTCCGTCAGCAAGTTCAAGGGGTTCGATCGGGCTGAGCGACTGCGCGATCCCGAGCAGAATGGCTTTCAATAATGCCGAAGTCTGGTCCTGAGAACCAATACTCCACGGGCCAGATGCGGTTGCCCTCAACGCTTCCCACAGCATGAGCAAATTAAACTGATCGGATGCGACGGTAAGTGGAGACTCGACGAACGCACGCATCGCGCGTTCGCCATCGGTCTTGGGCAACCTCTCTTCGGCGGTCCACCCGAACGCAACCCAATACAACTCCATCAAGGGGGTTGCCGAGTTCGTAATGCTATGGACCACTCCGGGACGAGCTACAAACAGGGTGCCAGGCTGTAGATCGGCGTCACCATGCGGTTGGTGAAATGTCCCTGACCCGTGCCTGCCTACCAGACAGACTTCAAAATAGGTATGCCGATGAGGGCGGTTATCCAACAGATATTCGTCGTGTGCGCAGTGCAAAACCTCGACGCGCCCGCTACCCACTTGGAGGCGATTCAGAGTGCTATTGATGCGACTGAGCCAAGACATACCAATGAACCAAACGTTTTTTCGGAGCGAAGTTTCGGGTTATTGTTGCGGGGGATCGGTGGGTGGTGTGGCAGGATCCGGCGCAGGGGCTGTTGGAGCATTCTCATCGGGCTCCACTTTGCGGTGGCGGCGACGCCGTCGCTTGGGTTGTTCGTCGGGGGCGGGACCAGGCTTAAAGGTTGATACCCCTAAAGCGGCGGTGGTCGGATCGAGCTTGCCGAGGAGCACAATGGCGTGAGGGACCGGCCGAGACGGAATCAGGTTGGTGCTGTGTCCAGAAGCTTTCACGTCTTCACCGTAGACTAGCGAAGTTGAGAATCCAGAATCCAGTAGGACTGCCTCTTGGACGCCAGCCGCTGCGGCGGCGGTAGCGAGTTTCTCCGACGATGCCGATTCGGTGCATGCGCCAAGCACGATATGTCCTTCTGCGTCGATGCCAATGAACGCACGACGTCGAGGGTCCTGTATGTCCTTAGAAGCGAACATCTCCATGTCATCCGCGGTTCGAGCGACTCCGGCATGGACGAGCCAGACTCCAGCGAGGAAGGTGTCGGTGTAATCCGGCATGAGGTCCTTGAAAGCCTCATCGGTATTCACGCTGCCCGGTTCAAAGGGCACAATCGCCATTTCGCGTGGACCCCAAATGATGACGGGTCGGTTGTGAAGTTTGACCCATCGCTCCTCGGCAGTATCGGGAACCAACGTTGGCGCATCGTGAGTTTTGCATGGGCCAACCATCTGGTTGTCTGAACTGTTGATCGCCGCCATCGCAAAGAACCCGCCATTGATGCCAGCAACTGCGCCAGGAGTGCGATGGATGAAGTCGAGTACCCCTTCGCGAGCGGGAGATAGGAGCGACTGCGGAATTCCGCCGATAACTAACGAGAGTTTGGTTCCCGCAAACGTCCCCTCTTTGTATGTGATTGGCGCATCGTGAATTTGCCCACGATACACCGCAAAAGCACCTCCGCGAACGGCGTCGTCGCGCTCGTCAAGCGCCTTTTGGAATTTCGTTTGGATGTACCTGCCGACACTCATGATGTTCGGCGATTCTTCGGCCGGAGTGTTCACCATCGTGAAAGCCATGGTGTATCCCGCCGCGCGGGCGTTGGCCTGGACGAGCTTGTCATTCTTGCCATCCGGATAGGCCAGGTAGGGCATCGGCTTGCCAAGTTCCTTTTCCAGCGTCGCCTTGGACTCCGTGAGTTCCTTTTCCTGCTCAGGTTGGCTCAGCTGGGTGATGTCATCGGGATGGCTAATCGTGTGGCTACCGATCGTGATGAGCGAGCCTTTGACGAGGGCCTTCAGTTCGGTCCAATCCATCTTTGGATGCTTGCCCGATTTTTCGCCTACAAATTTGGTGTGCACGAACATCGCCGCAGGGAACTTGTACTTCTCCAAAATCGGCAAAGCGTTGTCGTAGAAGCCTTGATAGTTATCGTCGAACGTGAGCACGATCGACTTATCTGGCACGACCTCGCCGGTGGTCAAATGCTTATAGAGTTGATCCAGCGATATTGGCGTATAGCCTTGCTTGGAAAGCAAACTCATCTGCTCTTCAAACTCGTCGGCAGTCGTATCGAACCAAACGGATTTTTCTTTAAGCACGTCGTGATACATGATCACGGGCACTCGCTGCCCCTGTGCCTTGAGGGAAATCTCGGTATAAAGTTTAGGTGGTTCTGGTTTGCTCCCGATGTCGGTTATTGTTCCGACGTGCGAATTAGGGCTCGACACAACGAGTCTCTTATCGGAGCACGAGCAAAGCAGCAGAGTGAGCCCTATGAACGAGGCACTCGATATCGAACGTCGGATCGTGGTTTTCATGCGCTGGCGCAACCGCCCGATGATTTTAACGTCCCAGATCGCCAAAACGTCCGATTAAGTCGAGAAATCGTGTACAGAACTCACTTTGGACATACGGAAGTCGCCGACTAGTAACCGGAATGACGCCTGAACTGATAGGCAGGTGCGCCGCCGAAGGTTACGGTGATTCGATCGTAGCGAACTCCGTTTCGCCAGAAGTATGGCTTTCGGAAGTAGGCTACTCTCAGGCGAATCTCTGGATCTGAGCTATCGAGGTCCAGTTGGAACTGGCTGTAGGAGTACGGGTCGCCAATCTCAGCCGAGAAGACAAGCCTGGTGTCTTGATTAAGGGCCCCGATGAGGGCAATGCCACCGGCTAGAGCTGCAATTCCGCTCCACTCGTTGATGACGATGGCCGGGCTGGAGTAGCTCGTGTCATAGAAGTATCCGCCATTGTGATAGTAATAACCGCCGTTCCAATTCGGATTTTGGTTCCGCCAGCTTGTGGCCGAGATGCCTCTGCCTGTTGGGCCGTTCTGATATCTCAAGGCACGCCTGTTGGTTGTGATCTGGTTAGCGTATCTTTGCGTCGAGGTTCTACGGTTGTCATTGATCTGCCGTTGACGACCTTGGGTTGTTCGGGTCTGAGTCACACGGGTCCGTTGCTGGGTACCGACATTGGTTCGCGTGCGGGTCTGCGTTCGTCTCGTTGCCGTGTTGGTCTGTCTTTGTCTCGTCTGACTGGATCGGGTTTGACTTTGCCCTCGCGTCTGCAAGCCCTTTTGACCGCCGCCCCGTCTGTCTTGCGCAAGCCCCTGAGTGGCGAGCATCGCAATGCTGACCATGAATGCGCCGGCAAGCACGCAACGGGATAGATTTTTCCTGAATTTCACCTAAGTCTCCTTCGACTCCGAAGAACATCTCCAAGCCGACGGTAGGCATAGACTACGATTGCCCAAGTTCGGTCCGCTATCTGCGAAAACTGCAAAAAACGATGGACCCTGGCGCTCTCTGTCATATTTGAGTCGGCGTCTGCATCGAACGTTTGAAGATGTCAAACATATGGAATTCGTCGAGTTTAGGGAATATGTCTTTTTGACTTCACGAGAGGTCGAAGAGGAGTTGTACGAATTCGAGTGGACTCTGGGCAAGGCCCAAATCTGCCGTTGGGTTATCGATATTCTTGAGGAGTGGGCGGAGTACGCGAGCGGTATGACCCACAAACAACAGGACCAGGTTCTTTGGCGGATCGGTAGTAATCCGATGTTTGTCGGTTGGTGGCTCGAAGAAGGGTCTGAGATCGAACGTACGGATCAATTTAGTCTCCTAGACGCTGCAAAGTGTGTGACTCTATCAATCCCCAAACTCTATGGCCCTGGCCAGCCGATGGACACCGCATATTTCATGTGGTGGGACCTGCTGATATCGGATGTTAGCAATTGCGAAATCACCGACAGGTGCCTCGAAATCCTCGGCGACCTTTCATGGCAGCCCGACCAGCGGGTTCAATGTGCAGCGCTTCACGGGCTGGGGCATCTGAATCATCCCCGGCGACCCGCGGTCGTCGATGAGTACATCCGACGACACCCCGAAACGAAAAGCGAACCGTGGGTTCAACAGTGTCGTGAGGGGACAGTTATGTGAGATGGAATATACACATGAGCCGTGTACACTGTAGCCGTGGCAAACGTAACAATCACCCTGGATGATAGCGTGCTAGAACGTGCTCGTAGCTATGCGGCCGAAAACGGCATCAGCTTCAACGAGCTCGTGCGGAATCTGATCAAGCAGGCTGTGAGCGCTCAGGAAGGTGCCTGGCTAGAGGAAATGTTTGACTTGGCTGACCGAAACGGTTGGCGAAGCACCGAAAAGTGGAGCCGGGAGGACGCATACGATGCCAAAAGAATTCGTTGATTCAAACATTTGGTTGTATGCCAACGATGCGCGAGATCCTCAGAAGCGAGACCAAGCGAGGGAATGCTTGCGCGACTTGAAGGACCGATCATCGATCGTTATTTCGACGCAAGTGATGATGGAGTTCTTCTCCGTCGCGACTCGAAAGCTCGGCGTTCCTGGTCCAGAAGCTCGCGCGATCGTTGAGCGCATGGCGACCTTCGATGTTGTGGAACCGTCAAAGGCCCTCATTCTTGACGCATTGGACCTTGCCAACAGAAATCAACTCTCGACATGGGATGCCCTGATCATCATGTCCGCATCTGTTCGCAGGTGCTCCACCATTTGGACCGAGGACCTGAACCCTGGCCAGAAGATCCTCGGCGTCGAGATCAAGAACCCATTCAGGTCTTAATTGACTTTCATTAGTTAGCGGGTAGCCAGCCAACTTTAACGGCGGACTCTTGGTATTGCTTGAGCAACTCGGGCCACTTGATGACTTCGTTGGTTTCGACTTTGTAGACCCCTGGGATGCCAAGTTTGGTAAGGAGGTCGGCGTCGTGTTTGAGGCCATCGATGTAGATCATCAGGTTCTCCTCGTTCGGCGACGTCCGATATCGGGCTTCCATCGCGTGGAAGATAAGCCATTGGGTCGTGCAACTGGTGCGGTTGCCTTCGGGTGTCACAACGGCGATGGCAGAGAAGCGGGCTGGACCTCGTTGAGATGTGTTCCAAGTTCTGCTGACGCCGAGTATTCCGGAGTCGTCAGGACCTTCGGCAGTTACGGTTGGAGCCCCAGTTAGTGGTCCGTAAGACGGCAAGACATAGTCTCGAAGCAGAGATGTCACCTTGGCCGGAGAGAGCCCGAGTGCACTTCGCTCTCGTTCCAAAATGGAACTGTAGACACATGCCCCGTCGCCCTTGACCATACAATCGCTGCTGCGATCAGCTACTGCATTTAAGGATGGTTGGAAGATCACCCGGTAGCCCGCCCAGCCGCTAATGGAGATCACGGCGATGATCAACAGGAGAACCCAGTAGACCTTCAAGTCGGATAACGTGTCTTTCATTCCTTGTGCCTCCAACGGATGCTAGCTCGACGGTGGTTTAGTCCACCAACTCTGCAAGAAGTATGGTCCCGGGCGGTTGAGGTTCAAAAGCGCCCCAGACAACTGAACGCCCAGGCCGCGATGGTTGAAGAAGTTGCTGAAGATGTTCACCCCGCGTTCCGCGCAGTTCATGTCTGTGAACATGACAGTGTTCTCTTGATATTTCACAAGGTCTTCTTCGGGATGAGCGTCCAAGCTTGTCATGATGAAATATTCATACTGGACTCTTGGGACGTCGGCCCCATGACCCCAACTCGGGTTATATCCACACGGAGATTTTTCAACGCCTGACGGAATTACCGCAGCGGTGGCCTGAATGGCATCGGACGGCAGCCCCATACTTGCCAGCGATCCGTAATGGCCAGGATTCCCCTGATTCCCTTGGTACAGCATCAAGGCGACATGCATCTGGTGAAGGTTGGACAGACTCTCCTGAATTTGAGCCGAGTGCTTCGCAGACCGGA
The DNA here is from genome assembly GCA_903833215.1 of uncultured Armatimonadota bacterium. Lineage (GTDB taxonomy): Bacteria > Armatimonadota > Fimbriimonadia > Fimbriimonadales > Fimbriimonadaceae > Fimbriimonas. The sequence goes on along the minus strand of CAILEM010000077.1, from coordinate 71,959 downwards.
AAGCCGGAAATAAGATCGCTGCAAGGATCGCGATGATCGCGATGCAGTAAATCGTCTCCAGAAGCGTGAATCCCGTTTGCTTTTTCATTCTATTTGGGGTCTCCGAATTTACGTATGAATCCGTAATTTTGGGGGGCGTGTTCTTTCAATCGGCTTCAGCCCAGCCTAATTTGACCGCGGAATCCTCGTATTGCTTGAGCAACTCGGGCCACTTAACGACTTCGTTGGTTTCGACTTTGAAGATTCCCGGAATGCCGAGTTTGGTTAGGCGGTCGGCATCGTGTTTGAGTCCGTCGATGTAAATCATCAAGTTCTCCTCTTTTGGCGAGGTTCGATATCGGGCTTCCATTGCTCGGAAAATAATCCACTGGGTGGTGCAGGTCGTGCGATTTCCCTGTGAAGTGGTGGCAACGAATGCAGAGAAGCGAACTGGACCTCGCGAAGTATTCCAAATTTTTGCCACATCGAGGGCTCCGGGGTCATCTGAGCTGGCAGTGGCTAATGTTGGGGCACCCTTTAACTCCCCGTAAGAAGGGAGGATGTAGTCCCGAAGCAGGGCCGTAATTTTGGAGGGAGTCAAACCGAGTTCTTCTCTCTCTCGCTCATGAATAAGATTGTAGACACATGCGCCATCGCCCCGAACCATGCAGTCAGTGCTTTTGTCGCCGACGGCGAGCAAGGAGGGTTGGAATATCGCCCGGTAGCCCGCCCAGCCACCGATGGACATCACAGCAATAATCAACAGGAGAAGCCAGTAGACCTTTAGGGCTGATAGGGTGTCCTTCATTGCTTAGCTCTCCATAAAATGCTAGTTCACTGGCGGTTTGGTCCACCAACTCTGCAGATGGTACGGTCCGGACCGATTGAGGTTCAAAAGTGCTCCAGACAACTGAACACCGAGTCCTCGATGCTTGAAGTAGCTGCTCATCAAGTTAACACCACGGTCGGCGCAATTCATATCTGTGAACATCACAGTGTTCTCTTGATACTTGACGAGGTCCTGCTCAGGCTTTGCGCCCGCGCTCGTCACAATGAAATATTCGTACTGGACCTGCGGGGCAACATCGCTATGACTCCACTCAGGAATATTTCCACATGGAGATTTTTCCAGCCCTGACGGAATTACCGCAGCGGTGGCCTGAATGGCATCGGACGGCAGCCCCATACTTGCCAGTGATCCGTAATGGCCAGGATTTCCCTGGTTCCCTTGGTACAGCATCAAGGCGACATGCATGTGGTGAAGGTTTGAGAGACTCGCCTGAATTTGAGCCGAGTGCTTCGCAGACCGAAATGCCGGGTACAAGATCGCAGCAAGGATCGCGATGATCGTGATGCAGTAGATCATCTCAAGAAGGGTAAATCCGGATTGCCGTTTCATTTATCTCGAAAGCTCCACTCGCCCAAAACTCTTCATTCTCCAGCGAATGACACCTAACTCAAAAGAGCGACCTGTACTCAATAATATCACTCTTATTTGCGATTATGAGATGAATTTTCTTTGAAGTGAAGTGAAGTGAAGTGAAGTGAAGTGAAGTGAAGTGAAATCTGTGCCCACGACCCCGACTTTCATCTGATCGAATGCCTCAACTCCACGCGTTATCACACCAAAAGATGACTAGGATTTACCCAGATGGAGTGCTAAGATCGCCCGGGACTCGTATGCAAACGGCAAGGATTTCAACCACTTTTGGTGTCGCACTCGCCATGATCTTTAGCGGCGGATGCGGGGGAGCGTCTCGGAGCGTTGCGCCTTTGTTCGTCCCGCCTCAACGTATGGTTATGGTCGGGTCTCCGATCAAGTTCAATGCCACCGAGCAAGTGAACAATGCCCAACGGATCAACGGCCATACCTATTTTTGTGGCAGTTTTGGCTCTCGTCCCGGTGTCATCGCAGATGGTGTCACCGTCATTGTTCCAAATTCAGTGGTGGGCATTCATCTCGTCACTCCTTACTTCGTGGCGGGACGTAAGCTGTACGGTTATGGGCAAGCTGTCACGATGCACCAGCAGCCGGAAGGGTACATGTATGACATGGACACCTACGGCGAAGGCTCTACCAGGTTTGGAATGCCATCCGGAGTGAGTCCCGATGGGTCGAAGGTTGGGATGACGCTGCAAACGAGTTTCTGGCCTCCGGTAGCCCAAGTCGTCACGATTCTTGATACGAAGTCTAACAAGCCGGTGAAGGTGGCGGCACCCTCGAAGCTAATGCCGACTTTGCTCGCACTGGCCGATACAGGAGCTGGAGTCGTTTCCTTCGAGAAGCCGGCGGGTAGCGGACAGGTTGTCTACCGGTTCCAGGCCAACGGAGCGCTCGATGTCATGCCCTTGAGCGGAACGGCGACTTTTCCCGTTCCTGTGCCGAAGGCAATGGCCCCAGACGGAACCGTTGTCGGGTCTGTTTCGGGTGCCAGTTCAAGTCACGCCGCAATGTGGCCAGCTGGCTCGACGACTCCGATTCTTCTGGGTTTGCCGAGTCCAAGCGATTCGAGTGCGGCGACATCCATCACGTCTGACCACGTCGTTTTAGGCACGTTGAAGACACACTCGATTTTGTGGTCGGATGCCGTCGCGAAGCCAAACGAAGTGGTGGATCTGAATCAGATCCTACCGAAGCCCAAAGGTTCCACGATCAGGTCCATCTACAGCTTGCAGTCCAACCCAGTGTCGTTCATCGCCCAACTCGCGATGCCCAAAAACGGCACGGCCTTTCAGGTTTATCGTGCGAAATAAGGCGATTGTCGGACGCGGATCAGCTCACACCTAACTTTTGGGGAGTTCAAGGACGCGAACACGTCCAGGTATCGGTTGAGCATCTTTTGCGTGCAAGATCGACGGGTTTAGTCCGATGATGAGATCTGTAATTTCGACAAAAACATCCATTCGCTCAGTTACGCTTAGGGATTGGAACCAAGCGGCCTTGGCCAAAAGGGATTCATCGGCTCTATCGTGACTAATGGATGGTTTCATCTACTCAGGCAACCGTCTGGTCCATAAAGATTATACGGCGCTTAACCTCGGGCTGTTTGATATGGCTGCAACTAGTTGAAATGGGGAAGGTTCAAGAACTCTTGCCAGGGGCCGATTCGGGGTTGGAGAGGTGCGGAGAACGACTTGAAGATTTGGCCTAGATGGTAGAGATCGTGAGCGACCCAAGTCGCTAGTAGCTGGTCTAGTGTGACTTCTCCGAATTTCGGATGGATCCCCGTCTTGGCGAGACCTTCGGGTGTGATTGTCAGCTTTTGCAGTTCATCAAGGCTTGCTTGGCGCAGATCGGCAAATGTCTGGACCAAGATCTCCACGCTCAGCGTGTGGCTTATCTCGTCACCACTCGTGATATCGAATGGCCCGAATGTCTTTGTCTGTTCAGCTTCGAGGATCAGCTTGATTCTGGGAATCCAGAGTTCCCGCTCGCCTTGGATAAGGTGACCAAGGGTCTCACGGGGGCTGAAAACATCCGTTCCATGGCGCGCGTCCAACCATTCATCGGAGCGGTCGATCAAGATCTCTCGCAGTACGACTGGAGTTCTTGCCAAGCAAGCAAAATCATCTGGGTTCATTGGGGATTATCTTATCCAGCAGTTGGCGGGACCTGTACTGTTTAGCTAACATCCTTCGCCATTGGTAACAAAATGCGAAATGGCGAGTCATACTTTGCCTTTTGGGCCTTGTACTGTCGCGTCTTCTGCGACCTACCATTGACTTTGCCCTTCGATCCCACAGGAACCGGACGCCGCTGATGCCCTCTGCTTTTTCCAAAGGAGAGGGTCGGGCGAGGATTAAGCCATCCAACGCGTCACGGCGGAGCCGGGACTCCTGATCTCTGGAAACTGCGGTCGTTACCGGATTTTTTGGTGTCACGACTGCGTCGCGACGCGCATTTCGAACCGGATTCACCCCCTCCCGACCCTCCGCCCGCTCGGACGCGGTGGAGGGCATCGATAGCCCAATGCTCCCGTGGCATCGAAAGTTGTCGGTCTTGGGCAGTCCGGTCTTCCGCTAATTTTCAGGGGCTTGGACGTTCGATCCCTCGGGAGCCGGGCGGGATTAATGCCCTCCATCGGCTCCATGCGCGCCAAATTCCAGAACGGGAACTCTGGCGCAGAGGACGCAGTGGGGCGCAAAAGGGGATTTGAGACCTTGACCCAAAACTCTGCGACTCTAGTTCGTTAATCTTGGGATACGTCCGCCAAGGCCTTTAGCTCAATCAGGTGATTTCGATCTTTTGGGCGGTTTGCTGCTGTTTTCATGGAAATCAAATCTTGAATTGCGGCTACTCGGACAACCTCACCAAATACGCTTCGCTCTACAGACCTCTTCAGGAGACCTTCAAAAGAGTCCACCCCGGGAACAGTCCGAAGGAGGTCGACATCGCCTGCATCAGTGGCAAGGCTAACCACATCTCCATAAATGCTTGTCAAGTCCCACACGAATTGGTTTCCAGCGGGCCAATGACTCGGACGAGGGTTTAGCGGGGCTAATGCGTGAATGATTCGTTGATTCGATTCAGGGTCAGTGGCAACTGCAAAATCCGAGTCAACCGTTGAGTAGTTGCTCCCATGGAGAACCATCGCCATCCCGCCCACGACGACGAATGACACGCCGTGAGTGTTAAACGCCTTGATCAGAATTTCGAACGCGGGAGGATTCGAAGGCACGTTTACATTCTAGAATCTTTATCGCAGCTTGCCGATTCCTTTCGATTCGCTCTTCGAGCGAACGTGCCAAATTTCTGCGTAGTTGGTTGAGGTCCACGCCGTCCACGTTGAGGTCCACACTCGGGTCGAAGAACCCTGAGGGATTTTTGATTTGCTCGACGTTGGTCATCTTAGAGTCCACTAAGCAATGTTGTGGCATTTGAGATCCTAGGTTAACTGATCGCGGAAACTACTGAGGAATGAATCCCTCAGTAGTTCGGCACAAACACGGTCGGGTCGATGTCGGAGAAACCGACTTCTTGCTCGTGGTTTTCGATGAGCTTGTAGATTCGCTTGACCTTTTCCTGCACGGTCACGAAATCGAGGCCGTCGAAGATCGCTGTCTCTCGAAGGTTTCCGTTTTCGTCGGGCACCAATCTTGATTTTCGTATGCCCGCCTCCAAAGCCTTTCGACCAGAAACACCGAGGTTATTGAGGGCAGCCTGGACAACATCGCGAGCATGCTCACGTGGGCCATAGACTCCGGCCCTATACACGACCTCGGCGAAGTGGTCGTAGTTCGGAATCAGGTTGCCAGCCGGCATTGCGAAGTGGTTAATAACATCTGCCATTGCCTGCAAGGATTCGGCTGGGTAGTAATACGTGTACAGTCGGGCACCCTCTAAGAAGAAGTTGTAATGCGCGGCTTCGTCAGCGGCGATCTTCTTTGCTGCCATCTCTAGGACCGGGTCGGCCGAGTTGGCATATAGCGGATTCTCACTCTTACCACGGGCGATAATGGCGGTGTTGAGGTAATTAACCTGGGTCGCGCGCTCCTGGAACACGGTGTAAAAGATCATGTGCATGGGATCGTCCCACGGCAAATTCCACTCTTGACCTCGAAGCTGCCCCATGTACTCCTTCAACCATTCGGGTGAGCGGTACTGTGAGAACAGCACGGTGTTGTACCAAAGGTCGGCGTGCTTTTCTTCTTCCGAACCCCATCGGATATGGAAGTGGCTGCGACCGTGGCTCTTGCGGATGACCAGCAGAAGCTTCGTGACATAGTCGGGAACGAACTGCTCGACGGCGAAGAACCCTTCTAAAATTGTGTTGACCTCGGGGTTATGGTCTTTGCGGAAGTTTCGCCAGTCGAAATCCTTGTCAGGATTCCAGTTGCGTTGAACCTGCGACTTGGCAACGTACCACCGATAGAGGCCCAAAAAGCCGCGCTCAATCAGGCGGTCTTTTTCATCGCGACTCAGCATCCCAACCGGAATCTTGGGGCGCTGCTCGTCTATCTCGCGGATGATATCTGGATCGAATGAACTCAAACCGTACTCCCTTTCTTAAACCGACACGCAAATTGGCGCGTGGGCTAGTGTATCTCTTTACTGGGTTTATCCCCCCAGCGTGACATCTTGATGCGCATACCATCGCAACGCCTCGTAAAACTGCTCGTGCTCATAATCGGGCCAATATTGGTCAACGACATAGAAGTCGCTATAGACGCTTTGGACGGGCAGGAAGCCGCTCAAGCGGCGCATGCCTCCCCATCGAACCAAAAGGTCGATGCGAGAAACGTCCGCGGAGGCTAATAGTTCCTGAAATCCTCGATTCTCACCTTGTCTGGCTTTTGCTTCTACGGCGGTCTGGAGGTCCCAGTTCCAGCCGTAATTCACCAACATATTTACCTTCAGCGCCCCTTGCCCTTGCCGGTCAACCGCAAAGGGCTTAAGAATCGTTGGGAACATCGCGGATGTGTGGTCACCGATGACCTTGAGGGCAATGTTTCGCTGCATCGCCAGCTCTATGAACTGGACACATGCCTCTCCAAAAGCAATTCGTTGGTCCCGAGGACGTTTGTTGTTGTCCATCGTAAACCCATAGACGCTGACCTCCTCAATACCAATTCCAAGACACTCGTCGAGCATTTCCAAACCTCGCTCCATGCCAGCGGCATAGCCCAACACTGGATGCATGTCGCGCGCTTTTGCCCAACGACGGTTCCCATCGGGGATGATGCCGACGTGGCGAGGTATTCGTGAAATCTTTTCTCTTTCGAGCATTGAGAGTGGCCTGTCTGGCGAGGAAGGAATGGAAGGTCCCAGACGGACTCACAATTATTCCACGCGCGAACACAAAATCAGACTGATCTTGGGCCTGGGATAGTCCAACTTCCTGTGAAATAAGGCGAAAATGGGATGAGATGCAACCCACAAGTGTGCTTGGCCAACAATCGTATCGAATCGGGACCGACAAGGTCGAGGCATGGATTACTCAAACGGGAGGTCATGTCGCCCCCATCAAGTTCGAGTTACCAACCGGCACCGTCGAGCCATTCTCAGTGGCACCTTGGGCGGAGGAAGATCCACAGATTCCCGCGATCCTGAAGGTCCTGCGGGGAGATTTCTTCTGTATGCCATTCGGGGGAAACGACGCCCCGTTTGGAACCGAGCAACACCCGATTCACGGCGAGACGGCCAACGAAGACTGGACGGTTGAGGAGACCACCCAAACAGGCATCAAAATGTCTCTGGACACCAAAATCCGGCCGGCCCATGTGGAGAAGCAAGTTTGGACAGTTCCGGGCCAAGCCGCAATTTATCAGCGGCACATCGTTAGCGAGGCTGAAGGCCCAATGTGCTTCGGCCATCATGCGATGCTGAAGTTCAAAACCAAAGGCTATGTTTCCGTGGCTCCTTTTGCGTTTGGCCAGGTGTTCCCAGGGCAGTTTGAGGACCCGATTTTGGGGGGATATAGCTCCCTGAAACCCGGTGCAAGGTTTACGAGCCTCTCTGAGGTTCCATCCAATGACGGCACGCTGGCCGACCTGACCTCCTATCCGGCAAGGGAAGGCTTCGAAGACTTGGTTATGGTCTATGCGAATCCCGAATCGTTACTTGGATGGACGGCTGTGCACTTCGCAGACGAGCGATATATTTGGTTTTCGCTTAAGGATCCGCGGGTGTTGACAGGCACCGTTATGTGGCACTCCAACGGAGGACGACATTACGCTCCGTGGAGCAGTCGCCATCGAGGCGTCTTGGGGCTCGAAGAGGTCACATCATCTTTCCATTGGGGGCTCGCTGGCTCAGTCGCCGAAAGCGATGCACGTACCGAGGGATTTCGCACCTACGTAGACCTCGATCCCCAGCGACCTTTGGTCGTGAACACCATCATGGGAGTGGCGGCTGCCGACGGATTTTTGGGACCTGTGGCGGATATCTTTAGAAATTCTGAGGGAATTACCCTGGTTGATGCCAGCGGGACCAAGATCGACGTCCGAATAGATGTGGACTCTCTCTGGGGTTCCTAAAGCTTCGGTAATCACTTGCCGCTATAATCTTTCGAACTAGGTGACGTGTTTTCGCCTGGTTCAGCAACGTGTACGGGTGCAATATTGACGATTCTCCTTTCCGCTCTCGCCATTTTTTCTGGATCTCATTCCGCTCAACCTCGAGCTGGAGAAGAAGTTTATGTGCGCCTCGACAGCACTGTATCCGTTGAGCGCTTGGCGAAAGCAGTCCGGCCCATCGGCTCGATTGAATCGCGTCGTCCAGGTACGTCTGTCTATTTGATCCAACTTAATCCCGGAATCGAAGATGACAAAGCTAAGCGGCGCTTAGCCGCCACTCCTGGCATTCACCCGCTTGAACCGCGCGAAGAGCCGGTCGACCTGAGTTCAGTGAGATCGCTAGATCGGAAGATTGCGCATCTGACGGAAGAAGAAAAAGAAGAACGGCGCGAAAACGGGGGAGCAAAACCCAAGCACAAGAAGGATGAGGCCGACTATCTGAGGGCCTATCGTTACTTCGTCGGTCAACGAGCATTCCCTAATGATCGAGTCGATTGGGCCGCTTTTTCACGGGCGAAAGCCCAGTCGGCGAAAATGCGTCCGACTGCTTTTGGTGGTTCGCGTAACGGCTTCGTGCCCCTCGAAAGCCAGAATTGGCAATACGTAGGGCCGACAAATCTTCGGGTTCCTTACGCGCAGTATTACGGTATTAGCCCAGTGAACGGACGCGTGAACGCTGTCGCTTTCGATCCGATCAACTCACAAATTCTTTATGCAGGTGCTGCCCAGGGCGGATTGTGGAAGAGCACCGACAGCGGAGCTACTTGGAACTGGCTTTCCAGTTCATGGTCAGAACTCGGCGTCAACTGCATTGCCATCGATCCATCAAGTCCCTCGACGATTTATGTCGGACTCGGCGACTACCACGGATTCCTCGCGGGCAGTAACGGAATCATGAAGTCTTCCGACGGTGGGGCGACATGGACAGAAATCGGCCGCACGGCAATGGGAAATGTCGGTGTTGATAGCCTGCTGATCGATCCAACCAACCCCCAGACAATCATGGCGGGAACCGGCGACATCAATAATTACGGTCACATGTATCGGTCAACGGATGGTGGCCAGACGTGGACCAAGTTGACCACTGGTGGAAATGACTGCGAGTGGCCATCGATCGTCTCAAGTGCGAGTTCCAACGGAAACGTCAGGTTCTACTCCGTTGCCTCTGGTTATGCCAGGAATGCTGGAGCAACGTCTCGCCTTTATAAATCAGACGATCACGGTGCGACATGGCAAGTATTGGCGAGCCCGGTTAAGCCAGATGGAACGTTCCAGTACGCCTTCTGCCTGACGACCTCACCCACGAACCCGAACAACGTCTACGCTCTTCAATCCGAGTCTCAGGCGTTCTATACGAGCACCAATCAAGGCGCGAGTTGGACCAGTCAGAGTTCAAATTTGCCGGGTGGATCTGGAAACTACAACTTTTCACAGAGCTTCTATGACTACCACCTTGAATGCGGAACGCGTGTGACCAACGGTAACAGCGCTGACGTGCTATTTCTCGGCGAGATCGACATCACTTACTCCCTGAACGGTGGCGTAAGTTGGACGACGATTGGCGGTCCCACTTATTCTTCATTTGGTGCCATTTCGCACAACGATCAGCACGGTCTGGCGATTTGCCCCACGGACCCGAACAAAGCGATCTTCAGTAACGATGGCGGTGTGTACGGCCTTGCGTACGATCCCGGGCTTAACAAGTATGTGGTAACCCCGCTGAACAAGAACCTTGGCGTTTCGATGTTCTACAAGATCGCGATGCACCCGACGAATCCCGATTACATTCTCGGTGGCACTCAAGACAATGCTTCGCCCCTATCGACCGGTGACCTTTCGAACTGGCTAAACGTGGGTGGTGGAGACGGAGGAGGCAGCGCCATCAACCAGACGTCGCCGCTCATCCAATACACGACTTCGGAAAGCATGACTGTTTACCGAACGTCGGACGGTTGGAATACAGAACTCGACATCTCGCCGCCCACGCTACAAAACGAAAATCTGCCCTTCGTTGCCGCGATGACGCTTGATCCTTCCAACCAATCGTTGATGTATACGGCGACGAACTACCTCTATCAGTGGAACGAGAATGGAAATCCAACCAAGTGGAGCACTCGACTTGGAAATCAAAACCTAACCAACGCCTCAAGTAGTTCCACCGTCGTTCAAGCCATTGCGGTTGCACCTACCGACGGGAAGCGGATTTACACAGGTTCGGATGACGGCGCACTCTACATGACCACAGACCGTGGCCAGACGTGGACACACCTCAATCCGGTTACGGGAACGCTACCCAATCATGCGATTACCTCCATCAACGTAAGTCCGTACAACGCCAATGACATCCTTATTGGGTTTTCGGGAACGGGTCAGAACACAGCTCACCTTATTCGCTGCTCAAACACCACCGCGAGCAAACTCGTCTTTACGAACGTTGCTGGGACGGGGACGAGTGGCATTCCCGATATCGCGCTTAACGCCATCGAACGCGATCTTGATAATCCCGCGACAACATGGTGGGTCGCCCTCGACTCCGGTGTGCTTCAAACGACGGATTCGGGACAGACTTGGACGAATGCTGGTGCGACGAGAGGCTTGCCCAACGTCATCATTGATGACTTGGTGGCGGTACCGGGTACGCGATATCTCAATGCAGGCACTTACGGTCGAGGAATGTGGAGACTGCTGCTCAATCAAACCAGCCCTGTCGCTTCTTTGGTCAACTGCACCCTAAACTCTCCATCGATAGCGCCTGGTGGAACCTCCATCGGCACCGTGACCCTATCCAGTGCTGCCCCTGCGGGTGGCCTTGTTGTCACGTTGAGTTCCTCAAATACCAGTCAGGTAACGGTGCCGGAAAGCGTGACGGTTCTCGCCGGATCGACGACTGCGACGTTCACTGTAACAGCCAACCCGAATGCTGCCGGGGCGGGCAGCTCTGTCGTCTCAGCAACCCTCAATTCCATCACATTCACGCAGGACATCGCCGTTGCAATCCCGACCCTTTCGACCTTGACGATTTCTCCCACCTCAGTTGCCGGTGGAAATACGGCGACTGGTACCGTCACATTGACGGCAGTTGCGCCTAGTCCGACGACTGTTGCGCTAACCTCATCAAAGGTTGCCGTGGTGGTTCCGAGTACCGTTATCGTTCCCGCTGGATCAGCGACAGGTACGTTCACGATCACGACGACACCGGTGACGCTATCCACGGTGGGAACGGTCTCCGCCAAGCTCGGTGCGGTGACAAAGTCCGCGACTCTCACTGTGAAGCCGATTTCTATTCAGAGTATCGGCTTGTCGCCGACATTGGTTGTGGGAGGATCGCAAACCTCGGTCACGGCCACGGTAACGCTACTCGGAGTGGCTCCCGCCGGAGGAGCGAAGGTGATCCTAAGCAGTACACGTCCAACCGTGGCTTCTGTACCAGCAAGCATTACGGTCCCCGCTGGCAGTTCCACTGCGACCTTCACTGTTACGCATTTGGCGGTAACGATCACGAGCGCAGCCACGATCAAAGCGACTTACGGTGGGGTTAGTACAACCGCAGTCCTTACGGTGAATCCGCTGCAAATTGTGAGCCTTTCAATTGCACCAACGAGCCTAGTCGGTGGCAATTCGGCAACGGGGACGGTAACTTTGAATACGAGTCTGGGAGCGAAATCGGTGACGGTCAAACTCCTTTCGAATTCGCTGAAGGCTAAGGTTCCTGCGACGGTCATTATTCCAGCAGGTGGGACGACTGCATCCTTCAGCGCGACGACCCTAGCCGTGCCAGCAAACCTTTTGGCGACAGTGACGTCGACTTTGGGTGCCAGCATCCAGAAAGCAACACTGGCAATTCAGGCACCCACGCTTGTGTCGGTGTCGCTCAACCCGACTACCGTACAAGGGGTTTCTACAACCAAGGTTACGGGGACCGTCACGATAAGTAGTCCTGCACCAGTTGGCGGTCTGCTGATTACGCTCAAGAGCTCAAACACACTGGCCGCGACTGTACTGGCCTCGGTGACTGTACCGGTAGGGAAGCTCACGGGAACATTTGTCGTTGCTCACAAGAAGGTTGCGGCGCAAGCGACGGTAACGATTACAGCAACTCGGTCCGGAATCATTCAGACGGCAAGCCTTACGGTAACTCCGTAAGACTTGCCGCTGGACGGCTTAAGAACGGGGCTTGCCGACTTTGATGAGGACGGCTCCGTGGCCGAGAACATCAAACGCGTAGCCTGTGTTGTCGGCTCGAAGGTTGCGTCGTAGCCATAGGTCGCGAACGGGTTGAGAACCCTTGAGTCCGATGTCGGACCAGCGCACCGTGATCTTGGTTTTCTGAGGACCTCGATTAAACAGGGCAACGGCTGTTGTGCCATCGAACAGCGGCCGAGTCCAGATCTCGCTGGTTCCTTCCGCCTTCTTGAGCGTGGCGACTTTGCCGAGGGGATCCTGATCGACCTCGATGATGTCGTGGTTCATCAAAAGATCTTTGGTGAAGTCGTCAAGCTGAGTTAGATCGCAGCCGATGATGAGGGGAGCACCCAGCATCGCCCACAGGGAGATGTGGGTGATCTGCTCATTTGGCTTGAGTCGCGTTGGACGAGGATGGTCGCCCCATCCGAGTTTGCCAACAACAAGCATGTCGGGGTCATTCCAGCCACCAGGACCGGCGCCAACTGCTTTTGGACTGTGGCTAAAACCGATGCTAGACATACTTCGCCAAGTGTCGGTGATGTCGCCCGTCGTACGCCACAGGTTGCCGCCAAGTTCTTTACCCCAGTTGTAAACGTCCCCCATTCCGTATTGGCAGAACGAGAACACGATATCTCGACCGCAGCCGTCAAGGGCTTTTCGCATTACCGCATAAGGCTTTTGCATTCCGGCCATATCAGGACGCGGCTCGATGTTCCCATAGGAGCACCAGTCGTATTTCAAATAGTCGACGCCCCACTTGGCGTAAGAATTGGCATCTTGCACTTCGTGTTGGTAGCTCGCTTCGTAACCTGCGCAGGTCTTGGGGCCAGGTGATGAGTAGATACCGAGCTTAAGGCCGAGGCTATGGACATAAGTCGCCAATGCTCCCATGTCGCCGAACTTCTCGTTCGTTAGGATTTCGCCTTTCGCGTCTCGGGCTCCTTCCCAGGCGTCATCAATGTTGACGTACGAGTACCCAGCGTTGGCAAGTCCGGACTTGATGAATGAGTTAGCAGCCGCTCGAACCTTATTAGCGTCAACCGACGTGCCCCAGACATTCCATGAGTTCCAACCCATCGGAGGGGTGAGCGCCAATTTGTGCTCGCCACCGACAATCGTCAGCGTCCGGGAATCTCGTCCGCCCTTCTTGTCGAAAACGATGATCTGAACAGGATAGCTTCCAGCTGCCTTCATGCGGCCGGAGATAATCCCGCGTGTCTGATCAAGTGACAGACCCAAAGGCAATCCACGAGAAATGAACGTGAATGGACCCTGACCCGTCACTGGAATCTTGAATAGGAACTCAAGACCAGGGGTGGCACCCACAACTCTCGCGCCGTTGATCTCGGGTTTGGTAGAAGTGTTGTGGTAGATCTTCATCGGAGGCTCGGGTGCCGCAGCGCCTTCAACGGTTGGCTTCTTCTGAGGATCTGTGTAACTAATCTTTGCTTCAGCCCAATCCGCATGGTCGTAGTCAATTCCATCTCCGGCATCATCGACGACCAGTCGGAGAGTTTTGTGTCCAGTGAGGTCTGCGACAATCGGCTTTGCGGCGTCTCCGCCCCTGAGAACGCCACTGTCGGCAGCGAGCGCATTGTCGACATAGATCAGGAATCGAACCGAGCCTTTCTTCTCGGTTTCGTCATCGACACCGACGGTGGCGCTGAATTGTTTGGCTCCACCGTGGAGATTCACTGTGAGCTCACTGTGAGCGTGTGTGCCGACGCCGGTAACAAACGTCTTGCCAGCGATGGTGATCGGATGGCCGTCCGTGCTCTTGCCGGCTGTGGGTGGACCCCAGTCTTGAACCATGCTTGAAAGGTCAAGGTCCTGAAGCAAGATCATGCGGAGTTGCTGGTGCGATAGCGTTAAACAAGCGAGTAGCGGGATGATCATCGTTGAGAATTTCCTTCGGTCCAAGGGCCGATCGAGAAGTTATTCATGAAGTTTGCCTCATCCTTCGTGTTGGCCGCTGTTTTCCTTGCTATCGAAGGGTCACTCCGCCCCAAAATTGGTGTATGTCTGCACAGAAGAAACTTCGCGTTCTTGTCTGGGATGAGAACCCTCACCATGCGTCCAAAGAGCTGTATCCAAACGGCATTCGAGGTGGAGTTGTCGAGGGCCTGATCGCTTCCGACGCCTTCGTTCTACTCGAAGTTGGGGCGGCACATTTGGATGAGCCCAACCAAGGAATTTCCGATGAATTGCTGGCAAAAACCGATGTTCTCGTTTGGTGGGGCCATGCCCGACACGGAGAAGTTGCAGACGAATTAGCCGAGAAAGTTGCGAAACGAGTGAAAGAAGATGGAATGGGCTTTGTCGCCCTCCACTCCGCTCACTACAGCAAGACCTTCCGTCAAGTCGTCGACGGCCCCGGCCACCTCAAGGGCGGCTGGCGCGAGTCAACCGACACGGAAGAACTTACGGTTTGCGCACCATGGCATCCGATCGCAGACGGAGTTGAGAGCTTCGTTTTAGATAATGAGGAAATGTACGGTGGCCCCTTTGACGTTCCGCCGCACGAAACATTGGTCTTTCAGTCTTACTTCCCACTCGGCGGCGAGGTATTCCCGTCGGGCATCTGCTGGACGGTAGGAAAAGGAATCGATCCAGAGTTCACATCGGGTCCGGGTGGTGGAGTTGGCCAAGGTCACGGTGTTGGAAGGGTGTTCTACTTCCGGCCAGGGCATGAGACTTATCCAACCTATCTCGACCCAAGAGTTCGGCAGATCATCTTCAATGCCGTCAAATGGGCCGGTAAGTTGACTGGCTAAGTTACTGTACGCCAGCCATCAAACGCATCACGGACTCCTCGCCAGGATTGGCGGGGAGTTCGCCTACCATGGAGCCTTCTCGCATTACGATCAGGCGAGTCGCGAGAGATAGCAGCTCTGGTAATTCACTGGAAACCAGCAATACGCCGTTGCCCTCGTTGGCTAAACCACGAATCAGGTTGTGGATTTCAGCTTTTGCACCGACATCGACGCCACGTGTGGGTTCGTCGACGAGAAGTACATCCGTATCCGCAGCAAGCCATTTTGCCAACACCAGCTTTTGTTGATTCCCACCCGATAGCCCGGCACTTTTCGAATCAATCGTCGGAGCTTTCACTCGCATTCGATCAAAGAACACTTGGGCAAGCGATCGTTCTCGTTGATTTTGGATCCATCCTGCCGTCGCGACTTTGTCGAGTACAGGTAGTGACACGTTTTCCTTTGCCGTCATGGACAGCACGAGACCGTGGTGCTTTCGGTCCTCTGGCACAAGTCCAAAGCCACGCTGCATGGCCTCAATCGGATTTCTCACCGACACCTGCTTTCCCCGAACGAACATTTTTCCGGTTGCGTCCGGGTCAAGGCCAAACAGAGCTTCGACGATCTCCGTTCGACCGGCGCCAACCAATCCTGCCAGGCCTAATATCTCGCCCGCATGGAGAGTGAATGAAACCGGCTGGAACTTGCCAGGGCTCGCCAGGTTCTCCACGCGGAGAAGCTCCTCGCCAATTTTCGTGGTTGCATGCTCCTCAAGGCTTGCCGCAAGTTCGCGCCCGATCATCATTCGGACCAGTTCGTCGCGGCTCAATCCGTCAATCTTCACCGTATCGACAAGCTTTCCGTCGCGGAGCACGGTGACTTTGTCACAGATCGCAAAAATCTCTTCGAGCCGATGGGAAACATAGATGCAGGTCAGTCCCTTCTTCTTCAGGTCTCGAATGAGGTCGAGGAGCTTGAGTGCTTCGGCCTGGGACAGACTACTGGTGGGTTCGTCGAATATCAGAACCTTGGCACCACGGCCGATGCCTCCGGCAATCTGTACCAACTGCTGTTTGGAGATCGGTAGCTCTCCCAGGATCTGCTGGGGATCGATGGCCGCTCCGATGCTCTCAAGCCACTGCGTGGCCCTGCGAATCATTTCTTTGCGATCTAGCCACAGGCCCTTGCGGGGCATGTCGCCCAAGCAAAGGTTTTCAGCGACGGTCATGTTCTCTGCGAACAGCAACTCTTGATGAACCATGCTGATTCCCACAGACACGGCATCCTGGGGGCCCTGAAAATGGATCACGTGATCCTGGAAAAGGATTTCTCCTTCCTCCGGCTGATAGATTCCGGCGAGAATCTTGCCAAGCGTGCTCTTTCCCGCGCCATTCTCGCCCATTAGGGCATGGCAGGAGCCCTGCTCAATGTCAACCGACACACCGGCAAGCGCCTGTACGCCGGGGAATCGTTTGCTGAGGTTTCGAACAGAGAGAAAGCCCATAGTCAAAATGAGAGAGGGCTAAGACATGCTTTGCTTAACCCTCCGTGTGATTATTTCTTGGTCGAGAGGTACTTCTTGTCGACTTCAAATCCCCAGGTTTGAAGTTTGGCGGACCAGTCGCCAAGGGTTTCTTTGGAGACCTTGACGAGCTCCATCTTCGTGATCTTAGGGACTTCCTTTCCGAGGATGATCTTGTCGATGATCAACTCGACCGACTTGTGTCCCCACTCGTAAACGGGCTGGGCAAGGAGAACGGGAGCGATGCCTTTGTCGATGTATCCGAGTTCTGCTGGAAGAGCGTCGATCGAAACGATCTTGACCTTGGATGGATCGAGACTCATTAGCGAAGTGCTGAAGAGCGGCCAGCCGCCAATCATCGCCCAAGCCGTAATTTCTGGGTGAGCATTCATGTCCTTAAGGACTTCCGCAGTGGCATCTTCTGCAGTCTCGGCGTGGTTGAATGGCCCTAGGACTTTGATGCCTGGTGATTTTTTGGCTTCGTCAATGGCACCTTTCGAACGGGCTTGAAGGTTTGGAGCATTGGGACTGCCCGCAAGGATAGCAACAACGCCCTTGCCGCCGATAACCGCCGAGAGCTCTTTCATAACCTGAGCGCCAGCTTCCTTATCATCGGCGCCGTAGAAAGCAAATCGCTTGGAATCGGGTGCATCACTGTCGAAGGTCATCACAGGGACGCCTTTGTCGACAGCATCGTTGATGGCCGAGGTTACTTTCGCCGCGTCCGAACAGGAAATGAGGATGGCATCGGCACCGTCGTTAACACCCTGCGTGATCCTTTGAGCTTGGACCGTGGCATCTTCGTTGTTAGGTGTTCGCCAGTCAATCGTGATCTTCACGTTGTTCTTGGCGCCCAATTCATTTGCTGCATCTTCCGCTCCCTTTTGGGCGGCTGTAAATACTGGATTGGAGGAGCTTTTCGCGATCATCACGATCTTGTATTCGCTCTTCTTGGGTGGCGTCGCAGCTGACTTTCCGGACTCCCCAGTCTTCGTTTCAGGTGCTGTTCCACCTGAGTCGCCACTTCCGCAGCCGACCATTGTGAATGCGGCAACGAGAGCCGCTCCCCATAAAATTTGACTCAACTTCATTGTGATTCGCTCCTCAAGGACCTACTCTCAGCTTTCCCAGCTTTGTACGATCAGCATATTACAAAACAACCTATTGTCGCGCCCTCACCAGTCTGCGCTCGGCTTGCACCGTGCTCCAGCGGTCGAGGACGACCGACACCACAATCGCGATGCCGATGATAATCCACTCATAATTCTGATCCAAGTTTAATGTTCGAATGGCTTGTCGGATCATGACGATGAGCAAGGCGCCTAACACGGCCCCTACCGCGCTCCCTTTGCCACCATTAAGGCTCGCACCACCAACCACCGCGCTGGCAATCACGTATAGCTCGTAACCTTGCGCGTCACCCGAACTTGCCGATCCGTAGAAGCTCGTACCGACAAAGGCAGCGATTCCAGCCGACAACCCTGCAAAAACGTAAACGCTGGTTAGGATGCGATTGATCGGTAAGCCTGAGTACTTGGCTGCCTCGATGTTGCCCCCGACGGCGAAAATTCGCCTGCCCCAAGTGGTGGATCGAAGGAATAGAGCTCCGACGGTGGCGACAACAAGCATGACAACCATTGGCACCGGATAGAGGTCCCTTCGCATGCCAAGGTTCGCCTTAGCAAAATGGGTTAAGGATTCGGGCACGAGGATGCTCATCGCGTGGGTCTCCACAAACGCGATGCCCCGAAAGACCCACATGGTGCCGAGCGTGATGATAAACGGGTGGACCCCGAGGCGGCAGACCATGACGCCGTTGATCAAGCCCGAAACTAGGCCAATCCCGCAGCTCAACGCGATCCCTACAAGCACTTGGACAACGGGTGAGGCGTTGGGCATCTGATGGAGTTGCATCGACATCAGAACAGCGGCGAGAGCATAGATGGAACCGATCGACAGATCAATGCCAGCCGAGATGATCACCATCGTCATCCCAACCGCCATGATTGCGAAGAAGCTGGTGTCGGTCGCGACCTGAATCAGCGTTGAAGGGTTTAGAAAGTTGTTGACGACGTGACCGCTCACTCGATCCAGGTGAGAAGGTGCCTTAATCGTCATGACCACTCCCAAAAGGAGGATGATGAGTACCAGCCCGAACTGTTGAACACCAAAGAACGATGAGGCCCTGCTACGCATCTCTTTTAATCTTGAACGATTTTCGTTTGATTCGTCTCCTGAAAACGCGAATAGACCAGCGAAGTCAAAACCACATACAATGGATTTGTGCCTAGGTATGCGGAGCTTTTACCCAACCAACTCAATTCCCTTTGGGCTGCGAATGCCCCAGCAATCGTTCCTTGGGGTGCTCTTGAGTGGCACGGCTCGCATTTGCCGCTGGGTCTAGATGGAATCGTGGCGGACTTCTTTGCCGAGCGACTTGCCGAGCAGGTTGGAGGCGTGTTGCTGCCCCAGATGTGGGTACCGATGACTACACTTCCGCATCCTCATTCCATTCAGTTTCGGACCGAGACATTTCGTGGAGTTCTCGACGACCTGCTTGGAGGACTGTTTCAATCGGGGGCGAGAAGGGTCTGTTTGATCACCGGCCACTATGCTCAGGGGCACCAGGTCGAAATGAGCGAGGCTGCACTTCGGGCAATGGAGGATTATTCAGGGCTGCTTGTTCTGTGCGCCACCCCTTTGGAATTACTGGATGACGACCGTTTTCTGGATCACGCGGGGCATTACGAGACGTCCCAACTCCTTGCCATTCGTCCCGAACTGGTTCATCTTGAACTGCGACCTCTGGAATATGGATCGCCGCACAATTCAGCAGTCTTGGGTGAAGCCCCTGAACTTGGCACCGCTGAAGAGGGAGAAGCCCTCCTCGAAGCGGGTTTGAACTCTTGGTGCGCATGGCTCGAAGAAGCGTCTGCCGAGTCACTCAACAACCACTACAAATCTGTGTTTGATCGGTATGCCACTTACGTCAGGTCGTACTATCGAGGCTCTTGGGAAGACGCTATTGAGGAATGGTGGTCAAAGAAAGGCGAGCCAGAGTGAATGGCTACGTGACCCCTTTTGCGACGGTTGGGTACTTCTTGTAAGCCCCGGAATCCACCGTCTTCTTGATCCTAAGCATCGCTTCTGCGAGTACGAAGAACGTTGTCGAAATAGGAGTGACCCCTAGCCGAATGTTGTCGGGGTGGCGGAAATCGGGAATGACCTTCATCTCTTCGATCAGGCACTGATCAATCTGGAATGCATTCGGATGCCCCAGCGAAATGTGTGAGCCCCGATCGCTCGATGAGGCAGGTGAGTTCAGACTGAACCCTAACGGCTGAAGTAACTGTCGCCACAGTTCAATGAGAAACTCGGTTTGCTCAACGGACTTTGCGCGTAATTGCTCTATTCCAGCCTCAAGCATTAGGTCTACACCGCACTCTACGGCGGCCAAGGACAGAACGGGAGGGGTTCCCACCATGAATCGCTGGATTCCAGCGGCGGGTTGGTAATCCAGTGAAAAACCAAAGGGGTTTGTTTGCCCGAACCATCCCCAAATTGGATTGAGCAATTTCTCTTGGAGGTCTCGGCGGACGTAGAGGAATGCGGGTGCACCTGGCCCCCCATTGAGATACTTGTAGGTGCAACCCACCGCCAAGTCCGCGTGGCAGGCGTTGAGTTCTATCGGCAAAGCTCCCACCGAATGGCTCAGGTCCCACAGCACCCTCGCTCCGCATGCCTGAGCTTTTGCAGTGAGATCTCGCATGGAATGCAAATGGCCACTCTTGAAGGACACGTGGCTAAGAGTTAGTAATGCCGTATTAGGTCCCAGCTTCTCACCAATTTGCTCGGGTTCGCAAACGTGAAGGGTGTGGCCAGTCTGTTTGGCACATCCCTGAAGAAGATAGACATCGGAGGGGAAGTTCGCTGAGTCGGTGACGATCTCACTTCGACCCTTTTGGAATTCCAGAGCCGCCATGGCGAGCTTGAAGAAGTTGACCGATGTAGAGTCGCACACCAGGACCTCGTCACTGCTTGCGCCGATAAGTTTGGCGATTTTTGCCCCGATTCGATTCGGCAGATCGATCCAATCTTCGCCCCATCCGCGAACAAGGCGTCCGCCCCATTGGACCTCAACCAAGTCGCGCATCCGTTTGATGGAGCGCTTTGGCAACCTTCCGAGCGAGTTTCCATCGAGATAGATAAGGTCCGGATCCTCGATCACAAACTCATCGCGAAACGCTCCAAGGGGATCTACCGAATCCTTGAAGTGAGCGAATTCTAAGAGGAGTTCTTGGTTCATTCGTTTTGGTTGCCTAGGTCGGCAGTATCAAGGCAGGCGTTGAAGCGGCCTCCTCGGTTTGGTCTTCGAACTGGATGTGATAAAGCCGTGCGTATTCCCCATCGAGATCGAGGAGTTGGTTGTGGGTCCCGCGTTCCACAATGTGCCCGTGCTGGAGCACCAATATCTGATCGGCAGCCTGAATCGTTGACAGGCGGTGAGCAACCGCAAAGGTCGTCCTGCCCTTCATGAGGGGAACGAGGGCGGCCTGGATCAGCCTCTCCGAACTTGTGTCAAGGGCAGAGGTGGCCTCATCCAGGATCAGGATTCTCGGGTCCTTCAGAATGGCTCGAGCAATCGCGATTCTTTGCTTTTCGCCACCTGACAGCTTGTAGCCTCGTTCACCCACGATGGTGTCGTATTTTTCAGGCAGGGAAGAGATGTGATCATGAATCGCTGCCGCTTTAGCCGCAGCGACCAGTTCTTCATCCGTAGCATCGGGGTTGCCGTAGCGGAGGTTCTCACGGATGGTGTCGTGAACGAGGTACGTCTCTTGAGTGACGACCGCAATAGACTTCCCGAGCGACTCAAGTTTGATTTGCCGAACGTTGTGCCCATCGATTTGAACACTCCCGCTCTCCGCATCATAGAGGCGTGGAATGAGGTACGTCAACGTCGTTTTGCCAGAGCCAGAAGCTCCGACCAAAGCTACGAGCTGTCCCGCTTTGGCTTCAAGGTTGACACCATCGAGGGTGGGAGTTTCCTGAGAAGCGTCGTATCGGAAGGTGACGTTATCAAATCTGACATCGCCCTCCATTTCATCGTGGGTCAGCTCAACTGCATCTGGAGCATCCACGATTTCTTGAGGAAGGTCCATGTACTCGTAAATTCGGTCGAAGAGCGCCATCGCGCTCATCACTTCGACCTGGACGTTGAGGAGACTGGTCAGCGGGAAGAACAAGCGGCTTTGGAGCGCTGTGAACGCTACGATTGTTCCGATGTCAAGCGACCGGTCGCCTTGGCCAATGACGAGGTATCCGGCGAGCCAATAGACCAAGACCGGTGTGATCGCAAATGTCAGTCCGATCATGTTGAAGAACACCCGCATGATCATCGTCATGTGGACGCTCGTCGCCGTCATCTTTTCGTTTTCATCTTGAAACTTGCGGTAGGCGAGAGCCTGTCTGCCACTCGTCTTGGTGAGCAAAACCCCCGAGACCGAAAGTGTCTCATTCATCGTCGAGTTCAAATCCGCCAGTTGGGATTGGATTTTCGTTCGATTGACGCGCAGTTTGTCGCCGATCTTGGCCGAAAGCAAAGCGAACAACGGTAGGACGCCGACGGAAAGGAGCGTCAATCGCCAGTCCATCACGATCATCGCGATCAGCGTGGAGATAACCGTAGTGAGATTTGACAGCAGGTTGGCGGCGGTGTCGCTTACCACGGATTGGACGCCACCGACGTCGTTTGCCAATCTCGACTGGATCTCACCTGTTCGCGTTCCCGTGAAAAACTTGAGGGACATGCCCTGCAAGTGCTTGTATAGGTCGTTGCGCAGATCGCGCATGATGCGCTGACCCACGAGAACGCTTACGTAGGCGAAGCCAAGTCCGAAGGCCGTGCCTCCAAGGGTTGCCAGCAATGTGTAAGCGCTGTAAGACGTGACGATCGCGAGGTGATGCTTGGAGAGCCCGTCGTTGACAATGATCTTTAGGAAGAATGGCGACAGGATGCCCAAGCCTGCGGACAGTAAGACGAGCAGCACGGTCCAAGCGACCTTCGTCTTGTAAGGGCCAAATAGCCGTACCACGCGTTTGAGGCTTGCATTGTTGATGGGCTTCCCTGGCCCTCGGGTCCCACCGTTCATCATCATATTATTCTAGCTGGCTTCTTGCGGAATCGAAATCCATTTTAGGTGAACTGGTGTATACAGTACTATGAGTCTTCCTGCTGCGTTAGGCTCCATTCGGATTGTCGACATCGCTGGCACGCGGGACAAGGAGAGATCATGAGCCATAAGAGATTCAGCCCGGTAGCGCTTATCACAGTTCTACTCGCTCTTGAAGTTTCTGGTTGCGGTGGCAGTGCAAGCATTGTCCAGTCTCCGGCTCGCCTGGTTCCACCGACACGGCTTGCGATGCAGAGCGGAACCGTCATCGATGGTGCCGCAACCCAGATTGCTTCCACGGTGTCGACTCTCGGACCCGCCATAGTTTTGGGAACAGACGCCAACGGCCTCAACGCGCTGTGGATCGGGTCCCAGGAGAAGTTCTTCTATACGAACCTCGCCTCTGCGACCTTGACGACTGCGAATTACGACTTTGCGATTGGGACGTACCAATCTGGCTCGTTCCTATGGGCATATCGGTTAGGGCAGTCGGTCATACCGGTTCCTAACGAAACCTTGGCTGCAGTCTCCAAGAGTTCTGACGTTTTCCTGGACCTTGGACTCGAAGCCGATCAAACGACTCCCTACGCGAACCTTCTGAAGGTCCGAGGTGGCAAGCTGGAGCGGACTCCATACATCCTGCCGAGCTTGGATTACTCGACCTATTTCGTGAACGGCGTTTGCATCAATAGTTCGGGTACGGCGATCATCGACGCCTTCACTTTCATTGTTTCGGCAAAAACGCGGGGGCACCGTGGTTTTGCTTCGCGGGCTGCTCTGCTGAAGGCGACTCATCCGCCCCTCAAGGGATCACCAGCGGAGAGGCTTGCCCAATTGAAGGCGCGAGTCCATCCCACAACAACATCTTCGAGCCCGACCGGTTACTACTTGCTATCACCCTCACACGATCCGATCGCTCTCGCAATGCCGAACGATGGTCTGGCCGTGACCGTCTATGCGATCAACGACCAGGGTGTATCGGTTGGCGTTGCGTTCGTAGGGAATCCCAACGATCCTGCTGTGCTACCGTACTATTGGGATGCCCAGGGCAACCCCTATCCGCTTCAGCTTTCTGGTGATCTATCCGGTGGCTATGCCTACGACATCAACAATGCTGGTACGGTGGTGGGCGAAGTGGGCAATGCGATCACGAGTTACGGTGCGATGTGGAACGCAGTTGATGGAACCCCGACGAACATTAACAACCTTCTTCCCGTTGGCTTTACGTACAACGTTCAGGCGCTGCTCTCCATCGGGAATGATTTCAATATGTCGGCTGTCGGCAATCCGCTTGCGAATACGAGCCTCACACAGTACTTTGGGCTACGTCCCTACTAGCACATGAAGGTCTTTATCTCTGTCGACATTGAGGGCGCAACCGGTGTCGTTTCGTTTTCACAGTGCGGAAGGCCTGATGCTGAGCACTTCGACTACGCGTTTGCCCGCCGAATGCTGACTCTCGACGTCAACGCCGCGATTCGTGGATTCCGTCGAGCTGGGGCAACTGAGGTCGTGGTCAAGGACTCCCATGCCACATGCAAGAACCTGCTGATTGATCAACTGGAAGCAGGGACCCAGTTGATCTCAGGATTTGGTGCCGGTATTGACGGCATGATGGATGGGATTGACTCAAGCTTCGGTGCATGTGCCCTCATCGGCTACCACGGGATGGCGGGGGCAGAAAAGGCTCTTATGGATCATGCCTTGGTAGGCGGTCTGTATCGGTTTTGGATCAACGGTACCGAAGCCGGAGAGATCGCGGTGAGCGCAGCTGTTGCGGGGGCATATGGTGTGCCGACACTACTCGTGACCAGTGATGATGTGGGATGCAAAGAGGCACTTGATTGCCTTCCGGGAGTCCGGACGTTCTCGACTAAGGTTGGCTTTGGACGCTATATGGGGCAACTCGCACATCCTGAGACGACCGGGCCAGCGATCGAGGCTGCCGCCCACGAAGCGTTGAAGAATGCGGAGAGTTGCAGGCCATATTCGATAGATGGGGCAGTCACCATGCGCGCTGAATTTCGAAACGTTGAAGAAGCAGACCTTGCCGCACAACTTGAGAACGTGAATCGCTTGAGTGGGTACACCGTCGAATGGACACGTCCAAGCTTTATGACAGCACACCGTGCTGCCTTATCTGTGTTCAATATGTCGATTCAAGGAAGACGCTCGGGAACGTAGTCTCACGGCGCGATAGACAGCCACTGATCCCAGCCAGTGACGGTATTCCAAGCCAAAAGTTTATAGTCGGTATCGACCGATGAGAAGAATGAGCTTGGTGAGAAGTCAATCGAAAGCCCGTGTGAATTTGCCGAATGCGAATTGTGGCCCTCCCAAATGATCGCTGAATTCGCGGCGGTGATATAGCCAGCACAGGCGGTTTGAACTGCGGATATGCCCGTCCCTGCGCTCAACTGTGTGCACAGGTCGATGGAGTCGTAGAAATAGCGGTTGGTGGACTTGCTGTAGGTCTGAACCGTGTTCCGGAGGCCTGGAATCATCGGTGCGAGGGCAACTTTGTTCGCGATGAGCGCCTCGGCCAAGGTGGCGGTGGCAGTGCCGACACTTGACAATTGCGACGTGTCGATCACACTTTGCTCAATCTTTTCAGAAGCATAGGTGGGCTCCTCAAGCATGCAGTCGACGAATGCCTTTGACATCTGACGAGGGGTTTGATCAGGGTTCGCCGTGAACTTCGCGAGCAACCGCTGATAAGGATAACCCGCACCGGGAGGGCTTTCTTCGTCTCCTGCAACGTAATCGGAGAGGCCCATGAATTGATAGGCCACTTCCGCCATCTGCATAAGGCTGCAGTCGAACGCTGTGATATCGACGTGCTGTCCCTGAAACGCGGTGTTGAGTTGCCATACCTCAATCTGGTGATGCGTCGATTCATCGCGACTGAAAGAGGGGCGCGATTTCTTGAGATTCACACCGAACTTTGGGAGCCATCCATTTCCGTGGTCCCACAAGACAACCGCAGTGTGGTCAGCCGGATAGTGGGATTTGCCCCAAGCAATGAAACTGTTTAGGGTCTGAGGAATACCCATATCGACGGTCAAGCCCATGTCTTGAATGAGTTGCCGCTTCATGCCCCCGGTGCCATTGGGCACCAGCCGGTATCGTCGAGTGCCGTTGAATGTGGAGAAGGAACTCACCTTGGTGGATTGCTTCCACTGGACGATCACCTCAACGTCCGAGTTGGGTGCCACCTGCTCCATCTGGGTGACGTTGGTGTCGCTGTATACGGCAAGGTCATTGGCCGCGTTCATGTACACCAACACCGTCCACTTCGAGTGCTTCGGCGCCGGCGGCGTGCTCCCGCCGCCACCACCACATCCTGTCAGGACGTAGGTGCACGCTGCTGCCGCAATCACTCCAACGATTTTTTTGAACTTCAACCTTTGACCTCGAAAAGCAAAACCATACTACCGCGCAGGTTGAAACCTTGAGTGCTTCGGGGCACGTCTCAAACCGGAGACGGTCGTGGTAATCCTTCCTGCACATGGCATGCTCAGGATCCAGGAAGAAAAGTCATGGAACCAATTCTCTCGGCTCTGCATTCTCTGCAGTCAGTAACCGATGATTTGAAAGGACAGAGAACAGATGAGAATTCACAAAGGACTATTGGCGGGGGTGTTGATGTTGGCGGCGATTGCGGCATCGGCTTCAAGAGACACGCACTACCGAGCACCGAAGTTGGTGGGGCAGAGTTGGCTGAATGTAAAGCCAACCGATGTCGACCGTATACAGAACTTCAAAGGCCGGGTGACGATCCTACATTTCTGGACGTTTGAGTGCATTAACTGCAAACACAATCTGCCGAGCTATGCGGCGTGGGCCAAGCAGTATCCTTCGAACCTGGTCCAAGTGATCGGCGTTCACACTCCAGAATTACCAGAAGAACGGAATATCAAAAATGTGCAGAGGGCACTTCCCAAACTCGGCGTGGAGTATCCCGTGCTCGTCGATAATGACGGTGCTAACTGGAACCACTATGGGCTCCAAGTTTGGCCAACGGTATTCGTCATCGACAAGAAGGGCAGAGTTCGATACACGTGGCTTGGTGAACTTGGATACCAGGGGGCCGATGGTGTGCAGCAGGTTTCACGTACCGTTCAGGAGCTGTTAAGGGAACCGGGCTAGACTGGATGATCGAAAGACCGATGAACAAGGCACGCATGGACGACAAACCACTTCGAATTGAGGAGAAACACCCTCTGGCCATCCGATGGTTTCACTGGGTTAACTTCCCGGTGCTCGCCATCATGATCTGGAGCGGACTCTTGATCTATTGGGCGAATGGCGTGATGCATCTCGGACCGATCGCGCTCTTCCCTGATTGGTTCTATCATCCGGGATATCAAGAGAAGCCGCCGAAACCGGGCGTGTACGAACTCTCTGCTCGGCTCGCGGAAGGAATGTCATGGCATTTCCTTCTGATGTGGTTCTTCACCATCAATGGCATTCTCTACGTGCTCTACACCGCGATTTCGGGGGAGTGGAGGCACATACTGCCTTCGCGCAATACGCTTCGTGAAGCCATTCACGTCGTGCTTCATGACCTTCACCTTCGCAAAGAGGCCCCATCCCAGGGCAAATTTAACGGTGCTCAAAAGATCGCCTACACGGGTGTGATCTTGATGGGATTAGGCTCCTTGGTTACGGGGATAGCCATCTACAAGCCCGTGCAAGCAAGCTTATTTACCCAACTTCTCGGTGGATACACCGTCGCTAGGTTTCTGCATTTTTGGCTGATGATGGGCTTCATCGGCTTCTTCTTCGTCCATGTCGCCCAGGTGATTCGTGCCGGGTGGAACAACTTCCGCGCCATGGTGACGGGGTACGAGATCGTTGCTGACGAGGTGACCGAGTGAGTGATTTGAACTTAGAACAACCCCAAATGGGAAGCGTCACTGAGCACAACAGTGAGGTCAAGGCGGCAATGGGCCGCATGTCGCGACGCAGTTTTCTTTGGGCAGGTATCGCCGCTCTCGGAGCCTATAGTGGGGTCCATTGGCTGGCATCTCGCCAGGAAGACTGGGGAACACCATGGCCATTTCGAAGGGCACTCGAAGCGAACCAGGGCGTAGGTATGGACCTGTACCGAAAAGGCCAACTGTCCCCGACCTACTTGAAGGCCGACCTGACTGAACTGAGGCAGAACGGCGATGTAGGGCTAGAAGAAGAAAACTTTGATCCCAGCGAATGGACCTTGACGGTGAATAACGTTTTTGGAAAAGACGAACCCACCGTTCTGACCCTCGAAGATATCAAGAAGCTGCCAGTGACAACTCAAATTACCGAGATGTTCTGCATCGAAGGATGGAGCATGAAGGTGGAATGGAAGGGAGTTCGCTTTGCAGACTTCGCCGCAAAGTATCCACCTTCATCTAGAACGAGCAACCCACCCGACGTGAACAACAAGCCCGAGGAATTGGTTCGCTACGTGTCGATGATGACGCCAAACGAGGCCTACTACGTCGGGCTCGACATGGCGAGCGCCCTGCATCCCCAGACACTGCTTTGCTATGAGATGAATGGGGAACCGCTCAGCTTGGACCATGGTGCGCCGTTGCGATTAGCAATTCCGGTGAAGTACGGAGTAAAGAACCTGAAGCGGATAGGATCGATCACCTATACCGATCAACGCCCGACCGACTACTGGGCTGAACAGGGATACGATTGGTACGCAGGGCTGTAATTCGGCCCTGCCAGATCATCGACATGAAGGTCCAGTGAAAATCTCTTTAATAGTTCTACATTTATAGAAATATATGATATGATAAGAGCGTGGATCACAAAGATCGATCTGTTATCTTCAAAGCCTTGGGCGACCCGACGCGCCTCAGGGTGTTTGAGTTCCTAGCCTCCTGTTGTTGCCCCGTGGCCGTGGGTGATGAAGGGGAAGTGCGACCCGTTCTCGGTCCGACAGTGGGCGAAGTGTGCTGCTCGGTCATTGGGACCGAAAAAATCAGCTCATCGCTCAGCTTCCACTTGAAGGAGCTTCGAAACGCGGAGCTCATCACGATGGAGCGCCGTGGCAAGAACATGGTTTGTGGCGTTAACCAAGCAACGCTGGCGCAGATCAGAAGCTACTTTAGCAACGTCGGAGGTTGCTGTGGCGAAGAAACGGAGATGAAACAATGAGTTCTAGTCAATTAACAAATCGCGAAGACGTGCGAGAGTTCGTAAAGGCCCGATACGGCGCGGCTGCTCTTACGGTGCTAAATGGCAATGGTCAGGCATCGTGCTGCAACGGTCAAGGTTCTTCGTGCTGTTCCGATTCGGATCCGATCAGCGGAGACCTCTACTCGAATACCGATGCAAGTCAAATTCCCGAGGCGGCTTTGCTCGCTTCGCTCGGCTGTGGGAATCCGACCGCCCTTGCCGCTCTAAAGGAAGGAGAGACTGTTTTGGATCTTGGCAGCGGAGGTGGCATCGACGTGCTCCTCTCTGCACGAAGAGTTGGCCCAACTGGATTTGCCTACGGCCTTGACATGACCGACGAAATGCTCGCCTTGGCAGAGAAGAACCGGCTTGAAGCGGGTGCTGAGAACGTAAAGTTCCTAAAGGGACACATTGAGGAGATTCCTTTGCCCGATGCGTCTGTCGATGTGATCATCAGCAACTGCGTGATCAACCTCTCGGGGGATAAAGACCTCGTACTCGCCGAAGCGATTCGTGTACTCAAACCGGGTGGCCGATTTGCTGTCTCAGATGTTGTGATCGACGGCGAAATTCCTGATGTCGTTCGTAAAGATATGGAGGCGTATGTAGGATGCGTTGCTGGGGCATTGGAGCGGACGGACTACATCTCCAGACTCGAGTCGGTCGGATTTGAGAATGTTTCGATCGAGCCGACACGCCGATACCTGTTCTCAGATCTTGAACAATCATGCTGTTCCACGGAGGCGATAGCACGATTATCCGAAACGGAGCGCACCGCTCTGGACGGACGAGTCATGGGTGCATTCATACGAGGAACGAAGCCTGCCGCTTAACACGCGGGAATTCTAACGGTAGTCCCGCACCATGCCATTCGAGATGGATGGCATGGTGCAATCTGAGCAAATGTTTGGCAGTTATTAAGCTCCTTAACTTCTGAGCAAATCTGGTCTCTTATACTTGGCCAGCAACCTGAATTTCAGATTGCCTAGCCCTCCCCTATGAAAGATCGAATGACCAAGCGATACGTTGCCGAATTTGTGGGCACGTTCTTTATCGTTTTTGCGCCTGCAGCCCTTTCGGCGACGGCTCACCGTTCGGGTGGCGACGGCAGTCTGCTGTCCGCCGCACTCGTGTCAGGGCTTGTCGTGCTGGCCATGATTTACGCACTTGGTCCAATATCTGCAGCCCACTTTAATCCGGCGGTGACCTTGGGCTTTGCGGTTGCAAAGCGCTTTCCTTGGAAATATGCGGCTCCGTACTGGTTTGCTCAATTCGCCGGGGCCGTTCTTGCTGCTGGAGCTTCGTGGCTGTTGATGGGACCAGGTGGGGCTCATGTGCCTTCCGATCCAGCCCTCTTCCTGCGCAACATTGGCACTGAAATCTTGATCACTACGCTGCTGATGATGGTGATCATCTCGGTAGCTACGGACAAGCGCGTTTCCAGCGCCGTGCCCGCTTTGGCAATTGGGCTGACCGTGGTCGTTGGGGTGCTGGTGGGAGGTCCCATTACCGGTGGATCCATGAACCCAGCAAGGTCTTTTGGTCCGGCTCTCTTCGCAGGTGGTCCTGCGCTGGCGAATTATTTCATCTACCTGGTTGGTCCATGCGTTGGCGCAGTCCTTGGGGCAGTGCTCTATGAAGCAATGCGGCTTGAGGGCGAGCACGCCGCAGGAGCCCACAATGAGCTATTCGAGGCCCTTGAGGATATCGATCATCCGGAGCCCGATCCTTCCCAGGCTACGCTTCTCTAGCAAAAACTGGGAAGACTGTTCAAAGGACGGAACTTTAGGCAACCTTCGCGTATTCATCGGTTGTCCGCCTCGGTAGTGCGGAGTGAAGGGCGATGAGTGGTGCGGATATGACAGAAACTGGACAGTCGAATTCAAAGCGGTCCATGTTTGCAGCTATTGCGAAGCAGTATGAAGGTGCGCTCCTTAGGACCGCCCGACGACTGTGCGGTACTGATCGCGACCTAGCCCAAGATATCGTCCAAGACACCATGATATCCGCCTACAGGGCGTTTGTCGAAGATCGATTTGACGGTCGTCATCCTGGAGCCTGGCTCACGCGAATCCTCACAAACTCGTTCCTCTACGCGAAAAGGCAGAACCGGTCAGATTCCGGACTGGATGGCGACATGATCCCGAACAACGATGCTGCGCAATCGAACTGGAACAGCAAGATCCCCTCTCCCGATCAATGGATTCTTGAGGGAACGTTCAGTGAGCCTTTAGAGACGGCCCTGTTGAGCCTTCCTGAGTCTCAGCGCATATGTGTTCTATTAGCCGACGTTGAAGAACTCCCCTACGCAGAGGTAGCCCAGATTCTAGATATCCCGATCGGGACCGTCCGATCCCGCTTAGCCCGCGCACGTATGCAGATGCTTACCGTCATGCGAGATCTACAGGCGACTGAGATGAAATCATGAACTTTCACAAAGACTCCGGCGACTCCTTTGAACCATGCAAGCACATGGAGGCGATGCTCAACCGAGCCGCAGATGAGACGGCACCTCCGGCAATGCGATGGTATGCGCTTTACCACGCCGCCCGGTGTACTCGCTGTGGGAACTTCCTCAAGCGAGTTACGGCATTAATACGCCAACTTCGTGACATGAAGTCAGAGAAGCAACCGGTTGCGCCCGACGATGGATTATCGACAGAGCGTTGGCAGGCGATCGAATCAGGCTGGACAGAAGTTGAAAAGTCGCCTAAGGTGTAGACGTTTCGCTGGCACAGAATTCAGCAATAAGCTTTGCCGCATAGGCCACCTGATCGACGCTGAGATGCGGATGAATGGGCAAGTTAAGGATTTCCTTTGCGGCCCGCTCTGATTCTGGTAGGGAACCTTGTCCCTCGCCAAAGTGCTTGTAAGGCTCATGGAAATGGATTGGGACGGGATAGTAGATCATCGATGCGACGTCTCGCTCTTTGAGGAACTGCTGGAGAGCGTCGCGTCGGCCGTGGCGGATGCTGAACTGATGCCAGGTCGTATTATTGCCGGGGGAAACCACCGGCAATGTCAGTTCGGAGGAAGCAAGGACATCAAGGTAGATAGCTGCTAGCTGAGCCCGGCGCTCATTCCACTCGTGGAATTTGGTCATCTTGACACGGAGAACGGCGGCCTGGACTTCATCCATTCGCGAGGTATAGCCGATGTGATCGTAGTAGTAGCGTTGCTTACCCATGCCGTGCACACGAATGGATCGACATGCTTCTGCAATTGCGTCGTCGTTCGTAAGGATCAAACCGGCGTCACCTGCAGCACCAAGGTTCTTGGTGACATAGAAGCTGAAGCCTGCTCCGATGCCATAGTTGCCAGCATAGGTGCCGTTGTGGTGGCTACCGATGGCTTGGGCAGCATCCTCGATGACGGCCAAGTTATGCTCTTTGGCAATCTGAGTGATCGCGGCGACATCTGCCAGCTGACCGAAAAGATGAACAGGTTGGATCGCTTTTGTGCGCGGTGTGATGGCAGCGGCGATCTTGGCGGGGTCGATGCAAAACGTGGCTGGGTCAATGTCGACAAAGACAGGTCGAGCACCCGTCTGCACGATCGTCTCGACGCTGGCGACAAAAGTGAATGATGCGGTGATGACTTCATCGCCTGCACCAATTCCGGCGGCGTCCATGATAATTCGAAGTGCGTCGGTTCCTGAGTTCAGCGCGATACCATGCTTGACGCCGTGGAGGGCGGCAAGCTCTTTCTCAATCAGATTGTGATTCGGACCCATCGAATACTCGCCGCTGGCAATAACTTCGTGCACGGCGGCGTCCATGGGAGCTTGGAGTTCGTCGTACTGGGCTTTGATATCGTAGAAAGGAACTCGCATGGGAATGTTATGAGAGTATTGTGGCTTATCCGGCCGGCTCCAGTTTCTTAGTTACCCAGTGGCTAACTAAGGCATCTACGAACGGGCGTGTTGCCTCCACCTGAATTTGAGTTCAAAGTGGAGGTTCTCAACGTCTTGCTGAGGCCTTGATGGAAGGAACTACTTGAACTGTACCTTCGTTGTGGCGTAGACCTTGTGATCCATCACAACGCGAACATCGCGACTGTCGCCAGACCAAAACGGAAATATGAAGGCGTCGGTACCAACTCGAGCAAACCGTTGCGTTGCAATCCGACGGGGACCCGCGAGTCGGATCACCGTGCAGACAGATTGAAGATTTATTTGCTTTTCTAGCGCCTTCAGCTTCCTCTCGACGGACGGCGTTGTCTTAGTCTGGTTGAACCCACCAAGAGCTTCATATCGCTCGATGACTCCGGGTTTGCTGACACAAACGATGCCAGTCGTCGCCAGTTGCTGACCGTCGGGAGATATCGCGACCGATACCGGCATTACGTACCTGTTTTTTTCGCACAAGACGTCTTGCGCCGAGGTTCGCTCCAAAATGGTTTCCACATTTTTCAATTTCAAATCGGAAGCATGGATCTCCACCATGGTGGGCTGGAACGGCTTCATGTTGGGAAAGTCGAACATCTCGCACCACAGTATTCGTCGGCGTTGTTCGTCAAAAGCGACCAAGTTGACCGTTCCGGTGGCTTGTCTCGACAGGATCTTTCCTTCATGAATGACGATCAACTTATGTGAGTCCGCTGCGACAAAGTCTCGTGAATTTCCAAGCCATGCAGCCATGGTAGGTTGCATCGATAGGTTGTATTTGCGCACGATCGATTTCGAGCGCAGATGGATGACTTTAGCCTCCGACTGGTCGAAACCCAACAACTCAGATCCATCCGGACGCCACGCGTATGGGCCTTTAACCGCTGGTACCTTGAACATACGAGAACCATCCGAATGAATCAGAATAGTCCCCGTTTGGTGCTCGATTGCGATGGATTTTCCGTCTGGTGAGAACTTTGGGGAATCCGATGCATCAAACTTTAGGGTGAGGTCAGGTCGTTTACCATTCACATCGCGAATCGTCACGCCTTGGCCGCTCGTCTCGACAATCGTTTTGCCATCCGGGGATAAATCCACCCCGTGGTTGCAACCCGTGGCGCAGAGAAAAAAGACTAGTCCCAAAATCGTTGGGACGAGGTTCAATCTAGCCATGTGTCAGCACCTCCAATGCTGTTGTTTGGGCGGCTCTTGTTCCGCCTTGATAGCATTGAACGATACAAATGCCTGAAATGTGGAATTAGTTTTCCACAGGAGCTAATAGAATATGATCTCGAACCTTTCCGTCGTCTTAGCCAGTGGGTCCCCGAGGAGGCAACATCTCCTTCTCGATCTGGTTGAAGATTTCGAGATATTCGTCCCCGAAGTGGATGAAGACGCGTTGACTGTTGAGGATCCTCAGGAAACTGCCATCAAGCTCGCTACAGCCAAAGCAGAGGCAGTCTTCGCGGTTCGACAAGACTGTTTGGTCATTGGCGGCGATACCGTCGTAGCAATACCAAACGAGGATGGCACCTTTACGCAACTGGCCAAACCATCTTCCAAGAAGGATGCCGAGCGCATGCTTCGTCTTCTTTCGGGCCGAACCCATCTCGTGATCACCGGTGTTTGCCTCATATGGGCTGATGGGCGGCACGTTCTGAGCGATACATCGCAAGTTACGTTCAAAGAGATGACACCAGCGGAAATCAAAGACTACGTGGCGACGGGGGAGCCTCTCGACAAAGCGGGTGCCTACGCATGCCAGGGTGGAGCCAAGAAGTTTATTGAGCGCATCGATGGCTCACTTACAAACGTGATTGGCTTGCCGACGGAGAAACTCCAGCAAGCGATGGAAAGTTTGGGCTAAACAAAAACAGCCCGGAGCACACCGTGCCCCGGGCTGTTTTTCGAAGGCGATTTATTCGCCTTTCTTCATCATGGAGCCTTTCTTCTCCATCATGTGGCCCTTGGCGGCCATCTTGTCACCCTTCTTCATCATCATGTGTCCCTTCTTGGACATCATATGGCCCTTCTTGTCCATCATGTGACCCTTCTTGCTCATCATGTGGCCCTTCTTAGCCATCATATGACCCTTGCCTTCCATTTTGCCCATCATGGCTGGCTTCTTGTCCATCATGTGGTCCTTCTTGTCCTGAGCGAACGCGAAGCTTGACAAGGCGATTGCGGAAACGACAACTAGGCTTAAAATTTTCTTCATTTCAGTATTCTCCTGCACTTAGAAGGCCCGTATTTCTCTTAGGTCGACGGGCCGACATCAACACAATACATAACGAACGAAGAAGGTTCCACGATTCCTGCGAAATATCTAAGGCAGAAGCGAGCCCTTACCGAATGATCGTTTGTAGGCTAAATTTGGGCCGGCGTGTCATCACGCGGACGAAGGTTCCGGCCAATCTCTGAGAGGCGGACCTTTGCCTTCTCTTCGAGGTCTGGTCTTTTGGCATCGGCATACAGAGCGTGAATGACGTTCCATGATTCCCGCATCCGGCGAGGGCGGCCTTGTAAGAAACGAATTCCCCCTTCTGTTTGGGTATTAACCACAACTTTCGTATCGATGACAATGGCATCTTCAAGAAGCCTAGCCAACTCGATGTCGTGGCCCTTCCCCCTTCCCCCTGGCACGATTTCGTAAAGCACCGAAAACGGAATTGGAGCACAGTTTGCCGGGGCAGCATCGAAGGTCTTGCGGGCCGTCTTTACTGCTGCAGATACGTCGCCAAGATTTGCTTGAGCGCGAGCCAACTGGAGCGTATCATTGACACGTCTATCCTCGTTGTGGCTCGTCTTTGCCCACTCGACGGCAACTTCAAGCATGGGTTTGGCGTTTGCCCATTGCTGAACATCGATCATCATCCGTGCAACTTGCCATGCCTTCGAAGCCTCGACCTTTTCTGTGCTGAAGCCCTTCAAAAGCCGAACGGCAGCTTCGCGAAGTGCCGCGTCAGCGTCTGCCTGGGATATCTGGGCATGACCAACCCGCTGCTGCAGAAGTTCTGAGATCGAGTTGTACTGGCCAAAAAGGTTATCGACCGAGATGGGCCCGACATCCTTTGGGTCATTAGGGTCAGGGAAAGTACCCATGTTGCAACCGGCAAGCAACACGGCACAGCCGAGAAAGATTAGGCGTGATAGGCGCATTTTTTAGGAGATCTTGTAGCGGGTATCGCTAAACAAAGCATCGCGGTAAATCTCACTTCCTGAGAAAGTGAGCATTGCTTTGCCCTTCATTTGCATCCCTTCAAAGGGTGTGTTCTTACTCTTGCTAAAGGTCTTGTGGCGATCAAAGACCCATTCACAGTTAGGGTCTATGACACAAACCTGGGCAACAGGTGTCTCGCCAGGTTTGAGGGTGCCCGCATCGAGCCTCAATATCTGAGCTGGCTTCGTGCTGAGTTTGTTGATGGTTTCGAGCGGTGAAAGGATTCCTTTGTGGGTTAAAAGTGTTAATGTAACCCCGACGGCACTCTCCAACTGAGCTGACCCAAACGGCGCTTCATCAAAGGGCACATCGACTTCATGGGAAGCATGAGGTGAGTGGTCGCTGGCGATACAGTCAATGGTTCCGTCTGCCAACGCCTGGACAAGCAGGTCAATATCAACCTGGGTCCTGAGGGGTGGTTGGATCTTAAATCGGGTGTCGAATTCGCCAATATGGTCTTCGACAAACGCGAAGTGCATTGGACAGATTTCACACGTGACGGGCGCACCAAGGAATTTTGCTTGGCGAACCATCTCAACCGCGCCCCAAGTGCTGACGCGCATGATGTGAAGTTGGCAGCCCGTGTGAAGGGACAGCAGGCAGTTTCGAACCACTGCGATCTCTTCGGCGGACCGTGGAATGCCTTTCAGGCCAAGCATGGCGCTAATCGCACCTTCATTCATGCTGCCGCCCTTCGTGAGATTCGTGTCCTCACAATGAGCCATGATCGGCAGGTCTAGCTGTACGCAGAATTCCATCGCCTGCGTCATGATCAGCGAGCTTTGAATTGGGAATGCCTCGTCGCTTGCGGCAACGATTCCCGCACGTTTCATCGCAGCCAGGTCTGCAAGCTCTTCACCACGCATCCCGCGCGTCAGGGCACCCACAGGAGCGACAAACACGCCACCCGATTCAGGTGAGGCGGCGCGGTCCAGGATGAAATCGATGAGTGCTGGATTATCCAGAGGCGGATTGGTGTTGGGCATGCAGCAGATCGTCGTATATCCCCCTGCTGCGGCCGCCTGCGTGCCTGTGACAATCGTCTCTTTCTCTTCGCCGCCTGGTTCTCGAAGATGAACGTGAGGGTCAACAAGTCCCGGACAAACCCACATGCCAGTGCAGTCGTACGTTTCGTCAACTTCTGCTGAATCTGCTTCGGGGCCAAACCCTAGCACCTGGTCATCTTCCAGCAAGAGGCTGGCGACGGTGTCGAGGTTTTGTGACGGATCGAGTATCCGTCCGTTCTTAAGCAGGGTTCTCAAATCGTTTCACTCTCCCGGTTTTCAGTAAATGCCCAGTAAAGAGACGCCATGCGTACAAAAACTCCGTTTTCAATTTGTGAATGAATGGCAGATTGTTCTCCATCTGCACTATAGTCATCGACTTCGATTCCACGATTCAACGGGCCTGGATGCATGACAAGGCAGTCAGGCGACGCATATTTTAGGGTTTCACGATTTACCTGGTACATCGCCGCGTATTCGCCGACCGAGCTTAACATGCCTTCGCTCATTCTCTCTTTCTGGAGTCGGAGGCAAATGATGACGTCTGCGTTGGCGATACCCGTTGCTAAATCGTAATAGACGGAGCCAGGGAGCATCGCCGAATGGGGAGGAATAAGTGTGCGAGGCCCGACAAACCTTACTTCGGCTCCCATCTTGCTCAACAGCCAGGCATTGGAGCGTGCAACGCGAGAATGCTCCACGTCACCGACGATGGCGACGATCAGGCCATCGAGATCACCTTTCCGTTCGATAATCGTTAAGGCGTCGCCGAGTGCTTGCGTAGGATGCTCGTGTTGACCATCACCAGCGTTGATAACCGGTCCACCGAAATGCCTTGCGGCGAGAGTCGGTGTTCCTGACATCCTGTGACGCATGACGAGGCCGTTCAACCTCTCATAACGCAGGGTAAGAATCGTATCTTTCAGCGTCTCGCCTTTCGACATCGAGGAACTTGAAGCGCTGAAGTTGGCTGTCTTCATGCCCAAGTAGTAAGCAGCCTGCTCAAAGCTCACGCGCGTCCTCGTTGAGTTCTCGAAAAACAACATGCCGACGACAACCTTGTCCACTTTGGGAACGGGTTTGCCTTCGATAACGCGTAACTTGAAGTCAGCAGAAAGGCTGAGCAGATCTTCGATCTGGTCCTTATCGAGATGTCGGATTCCGAGCAAATGCCTCGCCAAGTTAGCCGGCCTCCTTTTGTGCTTTTTCTAATACGACGACGTCTTCGCCGTCATATTCATTGACCCTGACGATCACGTGGTCATCCTTCTCCGTGTAGATTTTTCTGCCGCAGTAGTTCGGTTCGATTGGTAACTCTCGATGACCACGATCGACGAGTACCGCCAATTGAACAGCCCTTGGACGACCATATCGCATCAACCCGTCGAGTGCCGCACGTATGGTTCGAGCCGTGAAGATAACTTCATCAACTAAGATAACCGTCTTTCCCGACACTTCGAATGGGATTTCGGAATCATCGATCACAACCTGCGGTTTGTCGTCTCGAAAAGGACGGACGTCAAGCTTTCCACAAGGCACCGTGGTGCCTTCAATCTGGGTCATCAGAAAAGCGAGGCGCTTGGCGATAGGCCACCCTCGTCGAAGCACTCCGACAACGACCAGCTGTTCTGCACCCTGGTTGGCTTCAAGAATCTCGTGCGCCATGCGCCCAAGGGTCCTTCGCATGTCTCCGGCGTCGAGCAACACTGCGCTCATGTATGAAGATTATGGCTGTTTGAGGCTGGCGGATGTCACGCGATTTTAGGACCAATTACTCTTGGAATCAGTATCTGGTGGGCGATAGGCCCGCAACGGCAAGCCCGCTGGGGTGTGGGCTTTGGGTTCGGGGGTTAGCTTGGGTGCTCTCTTGGGCATAAAGGGTCGTTCAAACAGGAGATAAAACACCCAACATCCACCTAGAATGAGCGGCATGCAAGCGACGAAGTACCAAAACAGACTCACCTCTCCCGACACCCATCTTGGTCGATTGGCAAAGAGAATCTGAGCGATGGGGTGATGCATCAAGTAGAGGCTGTACGAAAACGTGCCGAGAAAGACCACAGGTCGGCTCACGAGCATTCTGTAGAATGGACCGCGGGCTGCGCCGGTAAGAGCATAACAAATGCAGGCAATTCCAAACCCCATGTACATATCGGACACGTAAATCGGCGATTCCTTCGTGATGCTGAAATAGGCACCGTAAAGGCAGCCGAGAGCAAACACACTGCCCACGACCGGCAATCGACCGACCTTGGTTGGCTTGAACGCCAGATGCGCGGCAATCATTCCCGCGACAAACAACAGGAGATACCAGAAATACAGCTTGGGTGCCTGCGGAATCAGCACCATCGCACCGTAAACCAGGAGACCTGTTCCTCCAAGCAAAGGCAGCCGTCCGCCTTTGTTGAGCCCCCTGACAAGTAAGGGAAAGAGCACGTAGAGTTGGACCTCGATCGCGATGCTCCACAGGACCCCGTTGATCTTGTACATCCAATCTGGAGAGAAATTGTGGATCAGCAAGACGTGCGAGAGAATGGCTGCTTGGTCGACTGGTAAGTACTGGATGAAGGGCTGTCCGATTTGATACGTCGTGATGCTCAGCGCCACGTAAGTTGAGACAGCCAGGCAGGCGTAGTAGGGTGGCAAAATTCGTTGGGCCCGCCGACTGTAGAAGCGCTTGAGGCTCTTAATAACGCCATTCTCGTGGGCAAAAAGAGACAGTTCAAGACAGAAGCCCGAGATGACAATGAACGAGGCAACCGCCAAGTGTCCATAGGAGAAGGTAGCTAAAACGTGCTGAAGCCACGCCGGCGAATGGCTGACTCTGCCAACCGTCGTGCTCGGGTCGGAAAGCGTACAAATGTGGCCGATGACGACGTACAGCGCGGCCAATCCTCGGATACCTTCCAAGAAAGGGAGCCGAATTTTGGGGGCCTTGGCTTTTCCTTTGCGCTTTGTTTTTTGCATTCCCGACGAGTCGATCCCCTATTGAGACGACGATAGGAGATAGTTTGAACTGCCCGCGTTGTGTTAAGGCGCAATGCTCCAAGGAAACGAAGATTTGCTGTCGAGTTGATGTGGTTTGCCAGTTTAGCGAACCTTCGGGGTGCTTGCTAGGTCCATGGCTATAGACATGCTCCAAACCATTTCAGGACTGGGTATTTCTGTGGACGTCAATATGGTCTGCAGACGTGTGGTCGAGGGAGAAATACAACGAATCGCCCAGTTAAGGCAAGTCGTTGTTGAGTCCGGAGATCCTACAGCTGTACATGATCTCCGCGTGTCGATCCGGAAACTTCGAACCGCAATCCGCTTGTTTTGGCCAATCCTAAATCAAGAACTGCGATCACTAGATCTTCAGCTTCGGGAGGTTTTTCATCGCCTTGGAGAACTGAGGAATTTGGATGTGGCAATTCTAGCTTGTTGTGATTTCTCTGACGATGTGCGCGAAGATCTTGTGGAGCGGCTCGTTCAGATGCGAACTCTTACCAAGCCTAAGCTTGTGACCCTGTTGACTGGCCCGTGTGTGGTGGACGTGCTGATCCGGATCGAGAATCCAGTGGCTATCGTCCCCCAACAAAATGTTTGGAATAACGATACACACCCGATCCGACTGGCCCATCGGAAAACCGTCAAGAGTTTGCGAAGGGTCTCCCACCTATGGGACCTTGTCGAAGTGCATCGCCTGCGGCGACGAATAAAGCGCCTTCGCTATGCAGTGGAGTTTTTTGCTCCAGAAATGGGGAAGTCAGCAAAAGCCTACGCAAAGAGGTTGGAGGCCATGCAGAACTTGCTGGGCAAAACCATGGACCAGGTTTCTCTGAGCTCGTTTTTCGAGCGGTTGGATCATCTCTCTCGAGGTGAAACTCGTGAGTGTCGAAATCAGGCTTCCAAAATGGCGAAGAAGGCCACGCATAATCGCAAAGAACTGCTCAAATTTAAGCGTGAAATATCTGGGAGAGAATGGAAAGTCTTGAAATCGGCAACCCGTGCCGCTTGAATCGCTTCAGCGCCGCATAAGGCCCTGGCTGTGCAGCCACTCCATCAGAACTTCGCGACCAGTAAGTTGAGTCGTCCCAACCCGTCTGCCAGACCGCATAGACCAAGTCGCTTCCGCTTTCATGTGCTGTGAAACATAAAATGCCTTCATTCGCTCGTCGTATTCGGCGACACTTATTTCGGACGCATACTGCTCTTTGAACCAGACAGCTTCCTGGGACAATCGCGGCTTGATCTCAGCCGTCGAAGGCTCTGCGGGCCACCCGATGCAGAGTCCGAACACGCCGAAGACACCTTCGGGTAGCCCAAGTAGTTCCTTTACACCCTGTGGATCGTTACGCAGACCGCCGATATAACAGATTCCAAGCCCCAGAGCTTCTGCCGCGCAGACCATACGCTCTGCAGCAAGTGCCGCATCGATGATCGCCATCGCGAAAAATTCGGTGTAGTCCAATCCGTCTGCTTTTTCGCCAACGGCTTGGGCAGCGGATTTGATTCGATGGGTATCGGCGAGGAACGCGAAGAAATAACCCGCAGTTCGGACTTGGTCCTGGTTTCCACAGAGATTGGCAATCTGATCTCTACGATCTCGGTCTTGGACGCTCACCACGGACCACAGCTGCAGGTTGCTGCTTGTCGCCGCACTTTGAGCCGCTCCAATTAAGCCAGATACCGTCGATTCCGCAATCGGCCGGTCGGAGTAATGCCGCACGCATCGGTGATTTAGGAACTTTTCAAGATCGGGAAGTTCAACGGCTTCTGAGCCGTATCGCTGCTGCCAAGCCTCGGACGGCGTTTCATCAAACATAGCTATTCACTGAAATCGAGTCACCAATGCGCTCGGCGTCGACACCCTATTGTGGGGTCTGAGAGTCGGCGACCGGCGCCTTACCTGCTGTTGCTTTGGCCGCAGGTCGGTCAAGATAGGGAGCCATCGCATGAGCGAGGGCATATGTGCCAAATCCCATTACGACCGTAAACACGACGACACCAATGCCGCAGAAGATAATGAACTTCTTCCCATTGATAGGCTTGACTGGATCTACGTTCGCCACAACTCTTAGATGATGACTGATTTCGCAACCGCGAAGAAGGATTGGACTAACGAGATCGTCCTGCCAGCGGTTGCCAGTCGGATGCGGCATCGAGCAAAGTTGGCGAGGCGAATCGGACAATCCCTTCCCACTCGCGGTCTTTATCACCATCGATGGTCAACTGATAATGGAGCACGCTGCAGTTGACTAAGTGACGTTCAACAAGCTGATCAGCTTGGTTTGGGTGCACGCGCTCAATAACGAGCTGCAGTGCCTTCATGGTTCCT
Organism: uncultured Armatimonadota bacterium; assembly: GCA_903833215.1. Classification (GTDB taxonomy): domain Bacteria; phylum Armatimonadota; class Fimbriimonadia; order Fimbriimonadales; family Fimbriimonadaceae; genus Fimbriimonas. The sequence goes on along the minus strand of CAILEM010000077.1, from coordinate 29,727 downwards.
CCATGAGTCACCAGAATCACACGCCCCTCACGCGATCTTCGAAAGAGGTCATCGGCGAACGAACTGCATCGGGCGATCATGTCTGAAATGCTCTCTGAACCTGGAAAGGGACGTTTCCAGTCCACGGCAGTGCAGTTGGTTAGGTCAGCCAAGTATTGACTAACGGTATAAGGTGGAACTCCGGGAGCTTGGTAATCTCCCCAATCACGCTCTCTGAGCCTTTGATCGATTGTCCATTTCCCGTGGGGAAGGTCAAGGCAAGCGGCCGTTTGGAGTGTGCGTTTGAAAGGCGATACAAATCGGGGTGAAAAGTCGGTTCCGATGTGATCGCGAATCCAGGCACCAGCTGTTTTTGCCTGATCAATGCCTCGTTGCGTTAAGTCCCAAGTGGCTTCTTCACGCTCAAATCTGAGCTGGTATTCAAGAAGTGAGGTGTCGCCATGGTGAGCCAAGTCCGAAGCGTGATTTCGGACGGATTCACCATGGCGCACGATGACGAGCTCCAGCATAGGCAGGATTTTGCTAAAGGACGAACTCGTTAATCAAGTTCTCTAGCCTTTCCTGTCTGCCTGATTTGCGCGTGGGTTCACCATGGCGCAGTACGTGATCTTCGCAATCGGCAAGCGTGCGATGTCCGGCGAGGACCTTTTGGCCGAAACCATGGGTCCAACCCTCGTAACGATCATCGAGGTGCTTGGCAAGGCGTCCGTCTTCGAGAATCGCATGGGCGATCTCAAGTCCACGGGCGAATGCATCCATACCGCCGATGTGAGCATGGAATAGGTCTTCGGTATCGATGGACTGTCGTCGAACCTTTGCGTCGAAGTTGAGTCCACCGGTCGTGAAGCCACCCATAGCGAGAATCTCAAGCACGATCTGGGTTGTCAGATAGACATTCGTGGGGAACTGGTCTGTGTCCCAACCAATGAGCTCATCGCCAGTATTGGCATCCACTGAACCAAGGATCCCAGCTTCTCGTGCTGCGCGCAACTCGTGTTGCATCGTGTGGCCGGCCAACGTTGCGTGATTGGTTTCCAGATTGAGTTTGAGATGGTCCATGAGACCGAACTCACGAAGGAAATTCAAACAGGCTTCGGTGTCGCTATCGTATTGGTGCTTGGTCGGTTCCATCGGCTTAGGTTCGATGTAGAACTGACAATCGAAGCCGATTTCTTTCTTGTATTGGACCGCCATATGAAGAAGGTGAGCGAATTGCTCACGCTCTTGCTGCATCTTCGTGTTCCAAAGCGTGTCGTAGCCTTCTCGTCCGCCCCAGAACGTGTATCCGAGCCCGCCGAGCTTCTGAGTAGCGTCGATCGCGTGTTTTACTTGCGCTGCGGCATGAGCGAACACGTCAGGATCTGGATTTGTTGCCGCACCCGCCTGATAGCGAGGATGGCTAAAGAGGTTTGCCGTTCCCCAAAGCAGCTTCACGCCGGTTTCTTTCTGCTTTTGGTCGGCGTAGTCGACGATAACCTTCAGGTTGTGGCAAGACTCCGTAAAGTCCGCGCCCTCTGGAGCGATATCGCGATCATGGAAGCACCAGTATTCGACGCCAAGCTTTGTGAAGAACTCAAAAGCGGCATCCATCGTGTCTTTGGCGCGCTGAATAGGATCTGTTGAAGCATCCCACGCGCGGACCATGGTGGGGAGGCCGAATGGGTCCATTCCCGCACCCTTAAAAGTGTGCCAATAGCTCACGGCGAATCTTAGGTGGTCACCCATCGACTTGCCGCCAACAACTTTGGTTGAATCGTAATGCTTGAACGCCAAAGGGTTCTTGCTGCTTGGGCCCTCATAGGCCACTTTGCCAGAGACTTCAGGGAAGTACACCATCAACTTTTAGCCTAGCAGAACGGGAGCCTCTGTGACATCGCAGAGGCCCCCGATTTAAGCGAGTCTTCCCGTGGAATCAGTTTCCTTCGGTGAAATGAAGGTACATCGACTGGATTCCGAGTCGACCTGGACCTGTAAACCGGTTGAATACCAATTGACCAGCGCTTGCGAAGATACTCGTCCCGAGTTGCTGGACGATGGTCTCCATGTGAACGGTTGGGTCCTTGTAGATCCATCCACCCGGTTCGACATCAATCTGCTGCCCCGGTGCCAGCGTGAGTTCGAAGACGTTGCCGTAGCCGTGTAGCCACAGAATGCCTTCGGGACCTCGGCAGGTAAAAGTATCGATGAACAGGCCAGTTCCGGAGAACATGATGTTCGCGAACCCTTTTACACGGTTGAATGTGTAGTCCAGCGAATCGGTTGCTGCCAGCCATTGGTGCTCTCGAACGTCGAGCGACTGATTGCCTTGAAGGTGAATACCAAACACATGGCCGGCACCATCGCGACTAAAGCCGAGTTGCCCTGGCCCAGCGGCTTGCACCATCACAATCGGCATCCCAGAAATAACCCGCTTGAAAGCCCCCGCCAGCTTTTTGAGCCCAATTTGAACTTGGGGATCCTTCCAGAGGAGGATGTGATGCTCGAAATACACGGACATCTGGTTCAACTCAAGGTGAAGAACCGGAACGAGCTCGCCTTCGACGTGATAGGTCACGCCAGCGAACATTTCATCGTGAACAGACGTCGGCTTTAGGACAGGGATTGGCATACCTGTAGCATAGCGCGAACGACCCGCATTCGTTTGAAGCTAACTTCAGTCGGGTTCGGGCATGCCTTTCAAAACTTCTCGAGCGTCGACTTGGTTCTTGACCTTTTCATCAACGAGAACACGGCCGTCCTTAAATCGGATGATCCGCTTGCAGTGGAGGGCTATCTCTTCTTCGTGGGTAACGATGACAACGGTTTTCCCTTGGCGGTTCAGGTCCTGAAATAGCGCCATGATTTCCTCACTGGTGTGGGAATCGAGGTTGCCGGTAGGCTCGTCTGCCAGAAGCAAAACAGGTTCATTGACGATCGCACGCGCGATCGCCACACGTTGTTGCTGTCCACCAGAGAGCTCGCTTGGCTTGTGATCCATGCGCTGACCAAGCCCCACCATCTCAAGTGCCTTTTTCGCTCGTTCTGTTCGATTCTTCGCGTTTGCGTACATCAGAGGAAGTTCGACGTTTTTCACCGCGCTCGTTCGAGGCAGGAGGTTGAAGTTCTGGAAGATAAAGCCCAGATACTTATTGCGAACCTCTGCGAGGGCGTTGTCACCCATGCGCGCCACAGCTTCGCCGTTGAGCAGATATTCACCGCTCGAAGGTCGATCGAGGCAGCCAGCTACGTTCATGAACGTCGACTTACCTGAACCCGATGGTCCCATAATGGCCACGAATTCACCCTGCTCAATGGTCAGGTCGACAGAGCGAAGTGCATGGACGACCTGATCGCCCATGACGTAGTCTTTGCACAGTTTGTGAACTTCGATGATGTTGGGCATAGGGGCTACTCGTACCTCAAGGCTTCTATAGGTTCAAGCCGACTGGCTCGAAGGGCAGGATAAAGACCGAAGAACAGGCCAACACCGGCACTGAACCCGAACGCAATAACGATGGCTTGTGAATTCACAAGCGGCGGAACCTTGAGCAAGCCTGAAATTGCGAAAACCGCAACCGAGCCCAGGACAATGCCAATAAAGCCTCCCACCGAACACATCACCACGCTTTCCAATAGAAATTGACCTAGGATGCTTTCCCGGCGCGCACCGAGAGCTTTGCGGAGACCGATCTCACGAGTTCGCTCCGTTACGGACACAAGCATGATGTTCATGATGCCAATTCCACCGACAAGAAGGGAAATGGAAGCGATTCCAGCGAGAAGAATGCTCAGTAGTTGAGTCTGCTTCTTCATCGTCTCGATCCAATCGCCTTGGTTCATGACCCTAAACAGCGGCTCGCCTGATGTGTTCTTCCGTTTCTTCGCGAGAGAATCTTCAACCTGTTGTTGCGTGATGGGAAGCAACTCGGAGTTCTTCCCCTGAATCGTGATCATGTCCAAATCTCGTCGACCCAACAGGCGGTGCTTGGCTGTGGACAGTGGAATGTAAATTTGGTCGTCTGGATTCCAGTTACCGGTTCCACCTTTGTATGCACAGACGCCGATCACTTCGAACGTTTGGTTCTTGATGCGGATCATCGTGCCGATGGCGTTTTCCTGAGGACCATAAAGTTCTTGGAAGGCCACCCACCCGAGAACGCAAACACGGTTGGCGTGCTCCTCATCGTCCATCGTATACCAGCGCCCCGCGTGCATCTTCGTCGCATTACGTATGACGGCGATCTGAGGTTCACCTCCGGTGATCTGCGTCATGTAATTTGTCGCTTTATGCTTGGTCATCGCACGAGATCCGACCGTGCCCGTGATGAAAGCGATGAGCGGAACTTCTCGTTTCAGGCGAGGAACATCTTCTTCTTTGAGCGTCGGCATGTCGCTTGCCAACCCTACTCCACCGCGACGCCAGTTTGGCATGACCATGAGCATGTTCGTGCCCATGACCTCGATCTGCTCCATGGACTTTCGCTTGGTCCCTTCACCAATTCCGATCATTGCAATCACAGACCCGACGCCGATGACCACGCCAAGCATCGTTAGAAACGATCTCAGCTTGTTGGCCGAAACGGCTCGCAGGGCTGTTTGAATGCTGTCAAATAGGTTCATAGGAGCCTTATTTCGAAGTGGTTGCGTGCTGCTTCTTGGTTCGTTGCGGTCCACCACCGACAAGGCCACCGCCTTGTTCCGCTTCGACCATCTTCTTTTGGGCTGCCTTGAGCTCAACCATGTCGATTTCAGCTGTCACGACTTCTTCCCCAACCTTAAGGCCAGACTTGATTTCCACGGAGTCGTTGCCGACTTCACCGGCGACGACTTTGCGGGTCTCAGGCTTGAGGGGGTTGGCTGTCTTTACACGAACCGTTCCATCGTCCTGGAGTGCCTGGTTTGGAATGGCAATCACGTCCTTCTGTTGCAGCGTGATGAATTCACAAGTGGCGTTCATGCCCGGTACAAGCTGGATCTTGGCGCCAGGAAGGACTTTAACTCTCACCTTAACGGTGGTGACGTTGTTCGCGGTGATCGCGGCCGGGCTGACCCTTGTGACGACACCTTGAACGGTGGTTCCGCGATACGAATCAGCAACGATTCTCACCGGCTGACCAATTTTGACGTTTGAAACATCTGCCTCGTCGACCGCGCAATCCACAAAAAGTCTGGTGACATCACTGAGCTGAACGAGACTGGTGCCTTGGGCGAACGTGCTCGTTCCCGGTGGAATAATCGTGCCCTCTTCGAGGTACTTCATGGTCACGACGCCATCTCTCGGCGCGACGACAGTCGTACTGTCGAGCTGCACTTTCGCGTTTGCCAGAGAGACCCGGTTTCGCACCGTCGCTGCCTTAGCTTGGAGAATATCGCTCTTCTTAACCTGGATCTGCATCTGGTTATCAAGCGCTTTACGCAGTGCAATCTCTGCCGAACGAACGCTCTTTTGAGCTTCTTGGTAGCTAGTACGGCTGACTTCGTTCTCAGACTGATTGGCCTTGGCTTGGTTCAATGAAGCCTGGAGTCGGCTGACATTGAGTTTCTCGGTTTGAATCTGGCTTGCGATGTCGGCTTCGATGGTGCTGAGGCGCTGTTGGGCGGTGTTGTAAGCCGATTTGGCAGCTTCGGTAGCCGCTTCTGCCTTCTCTACTGCGGAACCAGGCACATACCCTTTTGCGAAAAGACTCTTTTGTCGGGCCAAGTCCGCAATGGCTTCGGATCTCTGGGCTTTTGCTTGACTTTCTGCACCTTGCGCATCACGTCGCATCTGCGGCACCGTCACGGTCTGAAGTCGATTAAGTGCAGCCAACTCCGCGTTGTAGTTTGCCTGGGCCGTTTCTACTGCCGCTTGGCTCAGAGTTGGCTGTCGCTTGAACTGGATCCCCGCTCGCTCAAGGCGGACCTTCATGGTTTCGAGTGTTGCGCGAGCGTCGGCGACTTCTGTTAGGCTTTGAGCTTCTTGGAGTTTGAAATTCTCTTCGGCTTGTGAGGTTCGGGCGTTGGCACCGGTCAAATCGGCATTTGCTTGATCGTAAACCGCCTTCGTGTCCGACGGATCGATAACGGCAATAAGGTCGCCTTTCTTGACGATCGATCCCTCTTCGACCGCAAGCTTGACGACATTGCCGCCTGCTTTCGACTTAACGTCAACGGCGGTTAGTGCGACGACCTGTCCAGTGGCGGAAATGGATCGGACGATCTCGCCCTTGGCGACCGTAGCGTATCTGTACTCAATTTCGGTGGTCTTATCCGTGCCTCGCGATTCGTATGCCCATCCACCAAGGATAAGGATTAGGATTCCGATGATGAGCGCTATCTTTAACTTCATATTTGGATTTGCTTTGTCTACGATGCCTGAGCGTCAAGTGATTTACTCACCTGGGATCGGTCTGCCCGTTACCAACTTGAGATTGATTTCCGAGATCCGATAGTCGTACAGGGCTTGAATTTGATTCGATTCCGCCGTCACAAGGCTCAGCTGTGCCGTGATCACCTGAAGCAGGTCGTAGGCGCCTGCCTTCTGAGAGTCTACCGCCGCACTGTAATTCTTCTGAGCCGCTTCAAGTGCCGTTTGAGCTGCTTCAAGGCGTTCGCCATTGGTTAGAACATCCTTATAGGCGGCTTCGATGTCGGAACGAACCACGCGCTCAGCCTGTTCGAGAGTCGCTTCATCGGCGCGGATGTTGTAATCGATCTGGCGAGCTTGCGCTCGTCGGCTACCCGCATCAAAAAGGGGCACACTAACCATGAAAGTCAAAGTGCGATTCGACAGGTTGATAGGCTCAACTTGCTGATTGTAGTTGGCACTTAGGCTCATGGCAAAGCCAGCTTGGCGATCCGCAAGCTGCTTGGAGAACTGTTCGGCTTGGATATTGTTGCGCTGAGCGATAAGGTCAGGTCGCTTACCCAGGCCTTCGACGATGAGCGTTTCTAGCGTCTCCGGTGGTACTGGGTGGCCCGTCGTTTCACCCTTTTGCAGCGTCGGCAATGGAGCGCCTGAATTGAGTCCGATCGTTGCTTTCAGAGTTGCGGATGCATTGGTAGAGGTGTTCCTTGCTGTCAATGCGGTGACTTTGGCGTTTTGGTAATCCGCGTTGGCTTGGAGTTCTTCAATCTGGGCCGCGTCACGCGCTTTGATCCGGGTCTGAGTCTGGTCGAGGATCGTTTGGGCGCGGTTGACTTCGGTTTGAGCGACCTTCTCTAGTTCTTGTGCTCGCAGAGCATTGTAGTACTGCTGAACCACACTGAAAAGCGTGGAGCGCAAAACCTGTCGAGCGTTGTACTTACGTGCGTCGCGATTTTTCCTCGCCGTTCCCAGAGCAAAGCTTCGCTCGCCCGAGTCGAGCAGGGTCCAACTTGAGCTGAATGTCGTTTGGCCACCTTCAGTTTGGAGAAATGCGGTGTTCGAGCCAGACGTGACGAATTGCTGACGGTCGCTGTTGTATTGATACTGAGCGTTGATCGTCGGGTAGAAGGCGGACATCGCCTGTACGATCACCGTGTCGCCTGCCTTCACCTGCATATATGCCGATTTGACAGTTCCGTTATGGTCCTTTGCAAGCTGTAGGGCAGCAGCAAGGCTGAGCACATCTTGGCTCTTGTCCTGGGCATGAACACTTGGAATTCCGATGGCGAAAACAATCGCGAGGGAAGTCATGCTGAAAAGGCGGCGGAATCGGTTTGGCATCGCGCCTATGACCTTACCGCCAACGGCACGGCAAAAGGGCCTATTCCGAACAATGGAATCCATCCTCTGATGTACCGCACCGTCTTTTTAGCAAGTTCCCATCAGGATGCAACCTGTTCGTGCCACTGCGATTCAGGGGCAACCCCATGAAGATCGCAGTGGCAGGTCAAGGTTTTTAGCCCCAGATCAGCTGGGGTCGAACGACAATCGTTTCGTCCCGGTCAGGGCCAATACTCACGATAGCAACCGGAGTTCGAGTCTGGTCCTCGATGAAGTCAAGGTACCGCCGGGCACTGCTCGGAAGATCATCCATCGTTCGGCACTTCTGCAGGTCGCCGTCCCATCCTTCCATCTCCTCATAGTGAGGGCTCACCTTCGCGAAGTCCCACACATTCGCTGGGATGTGATCGATTTGTTCGCCTTCGAAGTCATAGCTCGTGGCGACCTTGACCTTTTCAATTCCGCTGAGCACGTCCAAACGGGTGACCACGAGTCCACTTAAAGAATTGAGGCGAGATGCTTGCTTTAGAACCACCAAGTCGAGCCAACCACATCGGCGTCCACGTCCAGTGACGGTTCCATACTCCTGGCCCTTGTCGCGAATGAACTCGCCGATTTCGTCTTCAAGCTCGGTTGGGAAAGGACCGGAGCCGACTCGTGTTGTGTAGGCCTTGCACACACCCAACACCGACTGGATTGCGCGTGGGCCGACGCCGGTGCCAAGACAAGCGCCGCCCGAGACCGGATGCGAACTTGTGACGTAAGGATATGTTCCCGAGTCGAGATCCAAGAATGTGCCTTGAGCACCCTCGAAGAGCACCTTCTTGTCCGCTTCAACCGCTTTGTAAACGAGGACTTCGGTGTCTACCACGAACGGACGTAGGCGGTCAGCGTACTTTGAATACTCTTCATAGAGGGCGTCGAACTCGACGGTTGGTGAGCCGAACATCTGCAGAAGGCGATTCTTGTAAGCCAGAACCTCGCGGAGGCGCATTTCGAAGAGTTCGGGTTTGATGAACTCACCCATCCGAATGCCAAATCGAGCGACCTTGTCCTGATACGCCGGCCCGATTCCTCTCGAAGTGGTGCCAATCTTGTTCGCTCCACGTGCCTCTTCTTCCAGGGCGTCAAGCATCCGATGGTAAGGAAATACGACATGGGCGGCGGAAGAGATCAGAAGCGTTCCGAGGTCTGGCTTTTGGGCAAGAGTTCGATCAAGCTCCTCAAGTAAGCCTTTCGGGCAGACAACCATTCCACTGCCGATGATGGCGGTTGTTCCTGGATGCAGAATGCCTGCTGGAATGAGCTGAAACTTAAAAGTTTTGCCGCCTGTGATAACGGTATGGCCAGCGTTATTTCCGCCTGCGAACCGCACCACGACATCTGCTTGGCTTCCGAGGACATCGACTAGTTTGCCCTTGGCTTCATCGCCCCACTGTGCACCGACAATTACGAGTGTTGACATGCTTTGCTCCCTAGAGAGTGCGCAGCTTTCGTATGACCAGGCACAAAAAAACCGGCGCAACCCTCATGTCGAGGATCCGCCGGCTTGGAGATTTGCACCTCGCAAAGCCGTTGAGCCTTATCTCAACCACCTGCCATTATACTTCGGATTTCGACGGGTGAGTCGGCATTTCGAGGGAACGAAATTCCCGATCGAGTAACCCAGTTAAAGCGGCAAATGCCATCCCTCCACCCATCACGATGAATGCCATCGAAATGCCAGCATGGGCTACCAAGAATCCACCAAAACCGAGCCCAATGGGCTGCACTCCAGCTTGAAGCATTTGGTACAGCGAGTTCACCCTGCCTCGGAAAGCATCAGGAACTGTGGACTGCATCCAGGCCGCTACAGGGATATTCGCGAACGGCACTGCAAGCCCGGCCACAAGGTTCCACAGCAGGAACAACGCAAAGTATGGGCTGAATGCCATCGCAAGCACGGCCAGACCAACTGCAGCACACCCGTAGATGAAGCCTTTCCCTGGCTTATTGAGATTCAATGTGCCTACGTAGAAGCTTGAGACAACCATCCCGACAAAGAACACCAGCTCACACCATGCTAGGGTCTGAGGCTTTCCGCCAAGCCATTCCGTATTTGCCGCAACGTAAACGACGAAAAAGGGCGAAATCGCGAGGCTGAGGCCGGTTTGGACACTCAACAGAACCACGAGGACGCGACGGTTGCGGATGTATCGAAGGCCGTCTTTCAGGTCAATCCAAGGATGGGGTTGAACGTCGGGATTTCGATCAGGCAGGATCGGCGGCAATTTGTAAACGAACAATGCCGACCCAAAGAAGGAAAGCGAGTTCATTAACACCGCGTAAATGAGAAATAGCGCCGGAGATTTGTCGTAGATCTGGGAGAGCACAGCAGCCGACAGACTGAGTGACAGAATCGGCACGATGTTCTGAGCCATTGAACTCAGCGCATTCGCATTCATCAATTCTTCGGAGCTGACCAAGGCGGGAATCGCCGCGCTTTTCGCTGGCATGAAGAAGGATCGAACCGACGAGAGTAAGAACGGCGTGACAAGAAGTGCCCAAACCGGGGGCTTGCCGAGTCCGTACACCAGGGCGGCGAGCAGGCAAAGAATAATGCCGCTGAGCATGTCGGACCAAAGCATAATCGCCCTTCGATTGAGGCGATCGGCAACGACTCCGCCATACAAACTGAAGAGGAGGTACGGAGCCGTTTCGCAAACCCCGACAAACCCAACCATGGTGTATGAGCCCGTGACCTTCTGGACCATGAACATGAAGGCGACGTAAAAAAACGAATCGCCAAGCTGCGAAATGGTCTGGCCTAGCCAAAGGTTACGGAACGCACGATTGCGGAGGATCTGGGAATACGACATGAAACTTCTCTAAACGGTTGAAGGGAATGGACTTGGCCACCCTTGTCAACGACGGCGCAGCGGTGGCGGCTGCTAAAGAAGCTTCTGGATTCGCATTGGGTGAGATTATGACACAAGGTAAATTCAGGTCATGTTAGCCGCCGTTTTTCCTGGACAAGGAAGCCAGAAGCCTGGCATGGGTCAGGACCTCTTCGACACATTTCCGATTGCGAAAGGCGTATTTGAGAAAGTTGCTCACGCGACGTCCGTCGATACCGCAAAGCTTTGTTTCGAACTTGATGAAGAAACCCTGCGACGCACCCAAAATGCCCAACTCGCGCTTTACACGTGCGGCGTCGCCGCATGGGCTGTACTGGCAGCTCATTGCGATGTTCGTCAATTTGGTGCGGTAGCGGGACATAGTGTCGGCGAATATGCCGCCCTGGCCGCGGCAGGCGTGATTTCAGTTGAAGATGGGGCCAAGCTTGTGCAGATCCGAGGCAACGTGATGCACGAAAGTGGGCAGAAGCATCCCGGCACAATGGCAGCTGTTTTAGGTCTAGATCGCGGTGCCCTGGAGGCAGTGTGTGAGGAGACTGAAGGCGTTGTCGTCGTTGCCAACGACAACTGTCCTGGGCAACTCGTGATCAGTGGTGACGTGGAAGCAGTTGGGCTCGCCGGCAAGCTCGCGAGCGAACGCGGCGCCAAAAGAGTCTTGCCCCTCAACGTAAGTGGCGCTTTTCACAGCCCGCTCATGGAAGAGCCCGCCAGAGAGATGGGTCTCGCCCTCCAGGCCGTCAGCTTCGAGCCAGGGGATCGGTTGGTTTACTGCAATGTGACTTCGGACAAAGTTACCGAGGCGAGCGACTGGCCAGACCTTCTTGAGCGACAACTTCGTAGCCCAGTTCGATGGACGGAAAGCATCGAACATCTCAAGGCAGATGGCATTACGACCTTTGTGGAGTGCGGGGTTGGAGAAGTGCTTTCAGGCTTGATTCGACGCATCGACAAAGAGCTGACGGCTCTCAAAGTTTATGATCAAGCCTCTCTTCAGGCAACCTTAGCTGCACTTTCAGCCTAGAATTCATCCTGGGAATGGTAAAACCCCGGAATGAGTTTTGATGGCAAAGTTGTGGTTGTCACGGGTGCAAGCCGTGGAATTGGTCGGGAGATAGCGCTTTCGTTCGCTCGTCAAGGAGCGACGGTAGCTTGCGTTGCCACGACAGAGGCCGGGGCCTCCGGGTCGGTTGCCGCGATTGAGGCTGAAAATGGCAAAGCGAAGGCTTACGCCTGCGATGTGAGCGACTCTGCGGCGGTCGATGCGCTGTTTGCCAGCATCGTCGCCGAGCTTGGTACGCCAGCTGTACTCGTCAACAACGCTGGGATCAACCGCGACACTCTCATCATGCGCATGAAAGACGAGGACTGGGACCGCGTCCTCGACGTGAATCTCAAAGGCGCATTTCTCTGCATTCGAGCCGTGACGAGAACCATGATGAAGGCCAGATATGGTCGTATCGTGAATGTCAGCAGCGTGATTGGTCTCACCGGTGCCGCTGGCCAAGCGAACTACGCCGCTTCAAAAGCAGGTCTGTTTGGGCTGACGATGTCGGTAGCAAAAGAGCTTGGCGCGCGGGGCATCACCTGCAACGCGATCGCACCAGGTTTTATCGAAACCGACATGACGGAGTCGCTTCCCGCCGAGATGCGAGACATGGTGGTGAAGACCGCCCCTGCAGGCCGACTAGGACTTCCGGCGGATATCGCGCCCGCCGTTTTATTTCTCGCGAGCGAAGAAGCTGGTTATATTACTGGCCAAACGCTCACTGTTGACGGTGGTTTGACTCTGTAGGTCCGTACGGAATATTGAATTCTTTGTCGATTGTCGCGCATGCGGCCCCATATGAAATTGGAATAGAGGTATCTTCCCTGTCATGTCTCAGGACATCTTGAACCGCGTAAAGAAAGTGACCGTTGAGGAACTGGGTGTGAAGGAGGAGGAGGTCGTAGAGGCCGCTTCTTTCACTGAGGATCTAGGTGCGGATTCGCTTGACGTCGTCGAGCTAGTAATGGCTTTTGAGGACGAATTTGGCATCGATATCCCCGATGAAGAAGTCGGAGAGATCAAGACCGTCGGCGACGCCGTCAACTACATAAGCAAGAAGCTCGGATGAGCGAAAGGCCCGTGCCCAGCGGCCGGGTTGTTATCACTGGTATGGGGGCGGTAACGCCCCTGGCTACCGGTGTGGATAACTTTTGGCCAAAATTGCTCGCCGGTGAAAACGGCGTAGCTCGCGTTACCCTGCTCGACCCTTCTGAGTTTTCTACCCAGATTGCTGCCGAAGTCAAAGACTTCAATGCTGAAGACTGGCTCGACAAGAAGGAAGCACGACGCGTCGATAGATTTATCGCGTTCGCCGTCGCAAGTGCGACGATGGCGCTCAAAGATTCTGGCATTGAGCTGACCGACGAACTCAGAGACCATTTCGGAGTTTGTATTGGGTCAGGCATCGGTGGACTTACCCTCATGGGTGAGCAACACCGTCGCCAGGTCGAACATGGCCCCGGCAAAGTCACGCCGTTCCTTGTTCCGTACATGATTCCCGACATGGCGAGCGGCTTCACGTCGATCGTTCACGACCTCCGGGGTCCCAACACTTGTACGGTTACGGCTTGTTCAACCGGAGCAAATGCTATCGGAGACGCCTATCACATCATCAAGCGTGGAGACGCGGTGGCGATGTTGGCGGGTGGAACCGAAGCCCCGATCAACGAAATCGGACTTGCCGCCTTTAGTGCTGCCCGTGCCATGAGCACTCGAAACCACGAGCCTCACCTTGCATCACGTCCTTTCGACTTGGATCGAGATGGCTTCGTGATCGCGGAAGGTTCTGCTGTCTTGGTCATGGAGGACTACGCTCACGCGATTGCTCGCGGTGCGAAGATCTATGGCGAGGTGGTTGGCTATGGAATGAGTGGAGATGCTTATCACATCACTCAGCCAAGACCCGATGCAGGTGGTGCGATTCGCGCCATGCAAATGGCCTTCGACCGTGCTGGCATCAAGCCCGAGCAAATTGGATACATCAATGCCCACGGGACATCGACGTATTACAACGACAAGCTCGAAACCATGGCGATCAAGCACGTCTTTGGGGATTACGCCTACAAGGTTCCGATCAGCTCGATCAAGTCGATGATCGGTCACACCTTAGGTGCAAGCGGTGCGATTGCTGCGCTGGTTTGCCTGCTCGCAATGCGAGATGGAAAGCTGCCACCTACAATCAACCTCGGTAATCCCGATCCAGAATGCGATCTAGATTACATCCCAAACGTTTACCGCGAGGCTCAAGCTGAATACTCAATGCTGAACTCGTTCGGTTTTGGGGGGCATAACGTGACCCTCATTCTCAAACGAACTGCGGACGCTTAGGCGTCCGTAGTTCGTCCATTTGGGTTCGCCGACACGTTACGCCGTGCTGGGTCGTCTTTCAACTCAGAATGGATTCTAAGCGAGGGCAGTCACTTGCCTGAAATGTCTCTAGATCCGCTGATTCAGCAGTTCCTCGATCACTTGGCCACGCGTCGATCGGCGAATACGGTGCGTTCCTACGGCTCCGATCTCGCTCAGCTTTCTTCCTACTTGGGCGGCCGGTTCGAGATGACCCCTGAGCGACTTCGCGGATATCTGCGAAAGTACGCGCCAACACCGATTACGCGCGCTCGAAAGCTGTCCACGTTGCGAAGCTTTGTGAAGTACCTTCGGATCTCTGGAAATCTGGCTCTCGATCCTACTGAGATTCTTGAAGCTCCGTTCAGGCGTAAAAAACTACCCAAGGCACTGAGCCGCAAACAGACTTCAGAGATGCTGGACCAGGAAGACGCGGGCAGGACTCCATTGAGGGATCGTGCGTTGCTGGAACTAATGTATGCCGCCGGTTTGCGCGTGTCGGAATTGGTTGGCGTGAATATCGCTGACATCGACTTCAAATCACAGTCCGTCCGAGTTCTTGGCAAGGGAAATAAGGAGCGCATCACCCTCTTCGGCAAAACCGCCACCGCTGCCATTCTCGACTACATGGCGGAAGAACGGACTAAGGGCGGTGAAGGCATCGCCCTCTTTACAAACAAGAAAGGTGGGCGCATCACAACCCGAACTGTGCAAAACGTGGTGAAGCGCTGGGCACTCCGGGTGGGTCTCCCGCCGGAAACGTCGCCGCACACCCTGCGCCACTCGTTCGCGACGCACCTTCTCGACGGCGGAGCCGACCTGAAATCCGTCCAACAACTCCTCGGTCACGAAAATCTCGCGACAACCGAGATCTACACCCACGTGAGCATGGAGCGACTCAAGCAGACCGTCGACACTGCCCACCCGAAAAGTAAAATCAACGCGGCTTAGGCGAAGAGCTAGCAGTGAAGGACGTATCGGTGCGGCGAGAAATCGTCAGAACGGTGGTCCAGGTTCCTTCTACCCTGTCTCAGGGGAGAAGGTCAGGATGAGGGGTAAGTCATTCAAACGGTTCCGACGCAGTCGGGACAATCCTTATTGCATTCGGCCCTTCGTCTTCATCTTGACAGCGTGAGAGGTTGACGACCTAGTCGCTCTGGCAGCAATCTCCTCCCCAAAAACAGGATTTTCCTAAATTTCAGAATCGCGAGGTAATAGAGGTCGCCCTCAGAATGAACTTCGCAGCGTGAATGTGTTCGAGTGTGAGAGCCGTAACAAGGCAGATGAATTTGAGTTCCGAATTGGCAGAGTTCGTAAGTTCCGGGAACAATCGGGCCGGGGGCACAAACTTTGGACGGGGACCATCCTAACCCTTCACTCTCCTTCCGAAACGTGTACAGACCAACCTGCGATGTGGGTTGTTTGTCCAGACGTCCATCCACGCCGATCTAGCAGAATTGCCCTTGCGTCCCCTTTAGAGAAAGAGTTGGAGGAGCCTGGAATGGACGTCTCCAACGGCCGAACGTGCGCCGGACCTCTGAAAAGAGTCGTCGAGCCTAAACCCAAGTCGAAGCGCGACGAAAAATCTTGTAATCAACCGGCCGGCGGATATGGCCGAAAACGAAATCAGGCCACCCGGCCATGAAATCGAGATCGTAGTCTGCGGGTGGGGAAATCAGGACGAGGGGCGTTTTCTTCGCGGTTGGATGACTCATCTTCCCCATCGCGAACTCTTCGTAGCCCGCGATCTTGTGCGCCTCGGTAAGTGTCGCGAGCATATCGACAAATAGAAGGTCAGCGTCTTGTGCCAAATCCAATCCCTTGGACCAGTCTTCGGTCACGTGGCATTCATCGGTGGGATGAAACCCTTGGCGCGCTGCTTCGGCAACGCTGAGATCTTTTGTGATGACAATGAACTTCATGGCTGTGAACGTAGTCAGGTAACAGCTAGCGAGAATACAACAACCTTAGGTTCAAAAGTGCATGGTCCTAGCCATCGGACCCAGCCCCTAGGACCTAAGCCTTTATGAAAGTCGTGTTAAGGCGTGCATTATATCAGTGAAGACTGATATAATGTCCGTGTTAGCAAGGTTTGGATGAGCAAAGCTCGCTGATGAGACAGGTTTCAAGCCACGGAGACATGTGATGACGGTTATAGAAAACAGCGTTAGCCTAGACAGATCCCCAGGAGAACTCCTTCGGTTCCAGGACATGATGTCGGACACAAAGCGACGAGCTTATACACTCGCGCTCCAACTGACTCGCAATCCTTCCGATGCAGAAGATCTCATGCAGGAGACGTACCTCAAAGCTTGGCGCGGCTTCGACAGCTACATTCCCGGTCGACCCTTCCTCAACTGGCTTCTACGGATTATGCAGCGGGCTTATCTCGATTCCCGTCGCAGAGACAATCCAATCCGGAAAGCGGAGTCGTTGAATTCGATGATTTCGCCTTCAGATGGAGAGGTTCAGGAGTTGCCGATCTCAGATGGCGGTCCCACCCCTGACGAAGAAATTCTTCACCAGGAGTTCCGCGCCAGCCTTCACGCCGCTCTCGATGAGTTGCCTGAGGTTTATCGCAGTGCGATCATGATGTGCGACCTCGAAGAGATGTCGTACTCCGAGATTGCCGAGGTTCAGAACACAACGATTGGCACAGTCCGATCAAGAATCCACCGCGGTCGCCGGTTGCTTCGCGACATTATTCAAAAGCGCGGCGGGATCGGTTAAGCCGGATTCAGCGTATGCAGGTTATGGAACGGGCGAATTCCGCCCGTTCTCCTGCTGGTACAATGGAAAGAGTGAGTCAGAAGAAAGCCGCTGCCAAACCCGTTTGGTATAAGAACACCTACTTCTGGATCGCTGGAATATTATTTATCCTCGGTATCGTGGGTGCCATCAGTGGCGATCAAGTGATTCGCGATCCTGGACAGAAACGTGAGGGCGGGCTCTATCTGCTGTACTTCGTCGCCTCCGTTGTTATGTTGGTAAATGGCTACCTCAGCCATCGACATACCGTCCAGCAATATGAGGAAGAGAAACAAGGAGCCCAATAAATGGTCACATGTGCCTGTGGAAAATCAATCGAGAAGCTGCCTAGCTGGCTTCAAGGAACGAAGGTTGACTTCGTTTGCAATAACTGCCCCAACCGCCAGACAAAGAACATTGCGCTGGTTAGTCTTGAGCTTGATCTAAAGCCAAGTGCAAAGAGCACTGATGATGACGATATCGAATTGGAAGATATCGGCGAAGAAGACCTGGACGCCTAGCTTCCAGACATCCTTAAGCTTTCAGATCTTGTGAGGCTCCGAGCAACCCATGCTCGTTGAGCCCCTTTTTCTGTTATTTGTGCCACGCACTTTTTGGCAGACTCTTCCGAGTCAAACCTGCCGAACACGGCTGAGCCCGAGCCGCTTAGCCCGGCGTCTTTCGCCCCCAACGTCTGTAGAGCTTCGATCAGATCAAGGCTTTCGCAGGGAGCGACGCGTTCAAAGTCGTTGTAGAGTTCGTCGCCGGAAGGGAAGTCTCGCCACTCGTACGTCTTGTCATCTAGTTGGCGATACGCTTCCGGTGTGCTGGTACCGACTGCCGGCCTCGCCACCACAATCCACTCAGTAGGAGCATCGGGCTGAGCGGTGACGATGTGCCCGTAACCCTCCGCCTTCGCTCTTCCACCGGTCAGGAAGAAGGGAACATCCATGCCAATCGCCTGAGCGATACCGCTGAGTTCCGGCAATGGAATCGAGACTCCTGCTATCTTCTGCGCTGCCCTAAGCACGCCCGCTGCATCTGAACTTCCACCACCTAGCCCACTCTCGGCCGGGATGTGCTTTTCAATCGTGACGAGGAGAGGGGGAAGGCTGATGACTTCGTTGAGTAACCGTAACGCTCGAGTTACTGTGTTATCGGCAGGAATTGATGGGTCGTCAAACACAACCCGATGCTTTCCCTCACCCTTCTCGATCGTAACGACATCGCACAAATCAATCGCCTGAAAGATCGTCCGCAAAGGGTGGTAGTTCCGAGAGTCCTTCGGTCCGACCGCCAAAAACAGGTTAACCTTCGCCGGACAAAGCACTTGAGCGAGCATTGGGACTATTGTGAAGCCTAAGGCAGGGAATGTGTCATGACATCCTCGATTGCCATCGTAGGCCTCGGCATTCACCGGAGAGAGACATCCCTGAAAATTTAACCGCACGGCAAACGCCGAAGGTGTTTGGTCCCCAAAGCCCAGGGATGCGGCACGAGCCGCTTCCCTGCGTAAGGACATCGGCAAACGATCAACGCTGAAAGTGTTGAGTCCGGAAACGTCTGAAGACATCTTGCTCGGGATTAATCTCTGCGTCACCCTGGATAACATTGCCCCAGGGCCGGTGACGCAACACCTACAGCGTTGACCGGAGGCCGTCCACTCCACCCAGCGTAGCCTCGCTTCGCGATGCAACACCGGGCTTTGAGGATTGAACACCTACGGCGTTCATTGGAGAGGATTCCATCGTCGGGTATGTACCACCAGACTTGATCGCCGCACACCATGTTGACTCCAAAAGAAAAACATACATCGTCTATTAGAGTATATGATGTATGATGTATCCATGAAGACCCTGTCGCCATCGGTAATCAAAGTAGCCGACGAAGCATTTCTCGTCTTAGCAGACCTCCATCGCACGAAGCCGGATGCGACAGACTTTTCGATTGCCGAGATTCTGCAACACGCAGACGAGATGCATCTCAACGGTTCAAAGCGACCGGGCGTCGAGATCCATATTCGCCAACATTGTGTGGCAAATCTTCCTCCAAACCCTGGCCGGTATCGGATGCTGTTCGCTTCCGGCAAAGCTCGGCGGCGGCTTCTATTGCCAGGTGATGCAATTCATCCGCTTCGTGACGGCAAGATATTTCCTGACATTGCTGAATTGCCTGCCGAATATGAAGGGCTAGTCGAGTGGGCGAAAGTTCGCTATGGGCTAGAAAGGTTGCAGCCTGCACCGTTTCGGTCGCTGTTAGACCTACGTGGCAGCGGGAAGACCGTTTGGCAGGACGAGCATGCAGATCAGTATGTTGAGAGACTCCGCGAGGACTTCGCTTGAGCCTGGTCTTTCTCGACACGAACTTGTTCATCTACCTCTTTGAGGACTCCGGCAAGTGGGGAGATCGAGTGTCCGATTTGGTTGAACGGATGGCAGCAAGGAACGATCGACTTGTATGCTCAACCTTGACCCTCGGCGAGATTCTCGTAAAACCGCTTGAGTCGGGAAATACTGCCCTCGCGACTCGATATGAGGCGTATTTCCGATCCCCCGAAGTCCTCCTCATCCCTTTCGACGCAAATACGTCGTTCCGATTTGCCCAAATCCGAAGTGACCGAACGATCCGAGCCCCCGACGCCATCCAACTCGCCTGCGCCGCCTCGGCGGGATGTGACCTCTTTATCACAAACGACGAATCCCTAACCCGCAAAACGATCCCCGGCATCCAGTTCATCGTAACCTTGGAGAATTCGCCTATCTAGACCGTTTGCAGGTAGTGCCCCTGGTGCCGATGGCAGCATATCACCACGGATGGAACCAAGGGGGTTGACCAGGCGTTCTATACTGTATAAGTAACGGGGGCGAAGGGGCTCGACAGGGCTGGTTCGACTTTCGGTTGCGAGCCGAGGCGCCGTTGGCCTCGTAAAAAGCGGCAAAAAATGTAATTGCGAATAACAACTACGCCTACGCAGCTTAATTAACTGCGTGGTCCGCCACTCTCGAACCAGTAGGGAGTGATTTGGGCCTAATAAAATCTGGATCGTTAAGTGAGCTTCTGTTCGTAGCAAACTCGACTAAATAAATCGGACTGGACAACCACCCAGGTGGCCCCGACAGAGGGTGGTGTCGAGAAATAGTACAGGGGAGACGCTCGTGGTAATTGAAGGGCCGACAGTTTTGGAAGGGAGTTCAACTCTCCCCGCCTCCACCAAAACTTTAGATTGAAAAGTGCAACTAGATTCCACTTTTGCCGGATTGATGGACTCCTAAGAGAGTCCATTTTTGTTTTCTGAGACCTGCCTATGGGCGGACCGTCATGGGTTTGCCGCCTTCCTCATTGAGGGTGTATTCACCATTACCCAGGAAGGACAAAGGTTCCGGCAGGTCCGCCGCACAGACTAGGCTAGGTCTGTCGCCGGTTGTAGGGGCACGGCGTGCCGTGCTTTCCCAAATTCGGTGTATCACGTCGATAACAGGCTAGCGAGGCACGCCTCTCCCCTACAAACGACCAGCGCAATGCGTTGCCAGCATTGGCTCAAGATGATCGACATTTTCCACTGATCATTCATGACCGAAGCCGCCACGTCCTTAGATTACAATAGTGATGATGCGGATAACGCAGAGGGCTTTTTCTCTACCTGCGCAATTTGAGGTGCGATTCGTTGCATCGCGTGTCCTCTCGTTCTTGCCTGTGTTCTCTGCAATCCTGCTGTTTTTCTGGAAGCTCCACACCAAGTGGTTCTTTCTCTTTGCTGCCAAGTATGTTTTCTTCTTGATCCTTATTGGGTACTTGGCGTGGCGAAGGGCAGGTATGGAAAGGCGGAGCATTGAGACCCTCGCTGAGAAGGACATCGAATTCGCCAGATCTCATGCGGTTGACAAGGTGTCGAGTCACGTTTTGCCACTGATTGGAGCATCCCTCATTGCTGGCGTGATCTGGTCATTCATGAATCATGACGCCCGTTATCTGATTCCTTTCGGAGTATTGGGCAGCCTGCTAGGGCTGGGATTGCTGTTTCGCTGGATTGTTTACGAGCGCTGGGTTTGCTCACAGATTTCAGCCGTTAAGACGTCGTCGACCTGAAGCTCTTCACCTGAGGGCCACAGAGGTCTCTGAGTCACGACTCCGTTTGAAGTCTCAGCCTGGCTAAGAACTGCAAAAATATATTTGTTCGCCAGTAGATAAACACTGCTGAAATGCGCCACTTTCAGCAACTCAACCGATTTAGGTTAGGAACCTCTTATACTTCCCAAGCTTTTGCATCGTTGGATGCATGCACTGAGGTCTATTTGAACGCTTTCTTACCGAAATCTTGCGCGCTGGGGTTAGGTTGCTCCGTGTTGGCAGTAACTTCCGTCGCCAGCCCACCAAGTCCAACAGGAAAGCGGCTCCTGGTTGAGTCGATCGATCAGTCCAGCGCTACCATCATGCAAGTTTTGGGGCACGCAGGCATCGTCACAGCGGTAGATCCCCCATCAGGGCTTTTTGTGGTTCAACTCAAATCTTCCGCGAACTACAGGCAAGTCAAGGCAAAACTTCGGCAATCTCGCAAGTTGCGCCTTGTCCTCAATGGCGATCAGAAGCACATCGCGATGTCGAATGATGAATCGGTCACCGACCACCTTCGATACTTGCAGGCGATCGAAAGACATAACGCTTCGAAGCAACCGGGCAAAGGCGAGAAGGAGCGTGGACACGAGTCGGAGACTTTGTCGCACTGGGGGGCTTACCAGCACTGGCTTCACGATCACGTCGGCAGAGACGGCAATTTTGACGCAACACCGTATGTTCGGGCCGCCAAAGCCAGAGATGCCCTCACATTGATTCCGTTTGCTGCTGGCCCTGCAGCCATCACCGCAAAGTGGAGTTACGTTGGCCCCCACAACCAGCAGCCGGTTATTGGACGTCAATTCGATGGGTTGCCACCACTCGCAGGACGTGTGAACGCGGTCGCCGTTGACCCCAAGAACAACAACAATGTCTTCCTCTGCACGGCAGGGGGCGGTGCATGGAAATCCACGAACAAAGGTGGTACCTGGACCCCGCTGAGTGACTCATGGCAATCAATGCAAACCAGTTCCGTCGCGATTGACCCGAATACGCCGAGCACCATCTTTATTGGAACAGGAGACTTTCCGTCAGCAAGATCCGTTGCGTTTGGCGTGATGAAATCGACCAACTCAGGATCGACGTGGACGAATGTTGGCGCAAGCGTATTTAATGGGGTCGCGATCAGCCGGATCATGGTCGACCCTGGGAACTCAAAGATCATTATTGCGACGGGTGGAAGGGGAAATGGCTCCGGAGGAGGTATTTATCGGTCTACAGATGGCGGTACGACCTGGACGAAGGCAGCAGCCCCGACTGTCAATTGGGACGGGCTTTCCGTAAGCCTGCCAAACAACAGTGGCGTCCGCACTTTCTTCGCAGCCGGTGAAGGATCCTCCGGCGCGAACATGTATAAGTCAACTGACGATGGTTCCACCTGGTCAAAGGTGAGTGTGCCGTTTCCTAATCGGGCTCATAATTCCGTTGACGTCGCCTGCTCAAAGGTTTCTCCAGGAACGCTTTTTGTTCTCGATCCCAATAATCCCGACAGTAGTTCCACCCAGAATTCTGGCAATCATATTTGGAAGTCGACGA
This sequence comes from uncultured Armatimonadota bacterium, assembly GCA_903833215.1. GTDB lineage: Bacteria > Armatimonadota > Fimbriimonadia > Fimbriimonadales > Fimbriimonadaceae > Fimbriimonas. The sequence continues at coordinate 7,379 of CAILEM010000077.1, read as the reverse complement.
ATGGCGGCACGTCCTGGACCGATGTTATCAAGGGCTTTCCTAATGGAGACTCCGCTGATGGAGCGAACTACACTTGGGATCAGGATGATTACAACCTGTATATCGGAACTTCAAAAATCACAAACGGCACCGCGACCACAGATGGTGTTTACGTTGGTCTGATCACGATCGCCATGTCGGACGACGGTGGATCATCGTGGATTGACCTGAGCAAAGCGTATCAGACAAACGACGTGGCTTTAAGCCACACCGATAACCATGCGTTCTTCGCTGATCCCACAACGGCGAATACCGTCTATTTTGGAAATGACGGTGGCGTGAGTCGCATGACGTATAACCCAGCGAAAAAGGCTGGGGCGTTCTCACCACTGAACCTCACGCTGTACAACACTCAGTGGTACTTCGTGGCAACGCACCCCACCGATATCACAAGGCTGATGGGTGGTCTGCAAGACAACGCGAACCCCGCCTCAGTAGGTGATCTTTCAAAGTGGATCAATCCCGGTGCAGGAGACGGTTCCGCCGTCTGTTACGACCCGTTCAACCCAAGCATCGCGTACAACTCCACCCAAAAGCTCTCCGTTTTTCGAACGACGGATGGATGGGCAACGACATCGGATATTTCAGACTCCGGAAATCCGGCATACAACGGTGAGTCGACAAACTTTCTGCCTCCGATCATTACCTCGATAAAAGGAAATAAGGCTGGCGTCCTCTATGCGGGGACCGACCACTTGTGGCAGTGGGATTCCACGAACAATTGGACGGCCGATATCACGGGAACGGCACTTGCAGGTCAAGGTAACAACTTGCGGACCATCGCGACCTGTCCGAGTGATGCGACCCGCGTTTACACCGGTTCTGACGATGGACAGGTGTGGACCGTGACCGGTTTAAACAATCTGAACAATGCAGTGGCGACCCAGGTTGACAACGGTTTTTCTGGCGGCTTGCCCGTTGTCTCCATCGCGGTGAGCCCCACCAATCCGAAGGACGTTCTTGCCGCACTTGCCGGGGTTGGCGACGCGAATCTGTATCGTTGCTCGAATACTGCGGCAGCATCTCCTGTCTGGACGGCCGTCAATGGATCCGGAAAGACAGCCATTCCAACGGGCAACGTCAATTCGGTCGTCCGAGACCCGGGTAACCCTGCCTCCGTCTGGTATGTCGGCACGGATTTGGGAGTGTTCATGACGACCAACTCGGGTTCGACGTGGTCGAACTTGACCAATCCGTTCGGGTTACCGAATGTGACGGTGAATAACCTCGTGGCGAACGCAGCAACCGGATTCCTCTATGCTGGAACCTATGGTAGGGGGCTTTGGAGCATTGCACTCCCTGCGCCAAGTCTGGTTGCAATGGGGCTCAAGCCTATTATCGTCACTGGTGGTGCATCCAATTCCACGGGAACGGTGTTCTTAACGGGCGTATTTGCGACGCCAATTACGGTCAAGTTGAGTTCTAGCGATCCTGCGACCGCAGCGGTACCGGCAACCGTGACGGTCCCTGCGGGCCGCACGTCCGTTAGCTTTACGGTCACAACAAAGGCGCCGACGACCTCTGGAGAGAAGGTGATGATTTCGGCGACCTATGGTGTGACAAAGTCAGCGACACTGACCGTTTACTAGCGGAAGGAACGGAGTAGGGAAGTCAGGGCCAAAACGGACGGGCTCTACCTCCCTACTCCATTCCTCTGTCATTTAGGCTGTCAGTTCCACTGTTGGTTGTCACGGCAGACCCGATAACTGCTCATGAAAACGAACTGATGGCGACAGGGGCGCCTGGCTCTATGTGCAAGCCTATCAACGGTGCTGAATTCCCATTCATACGCGAGAGCCTGATGACTAGCAAGGCGAACGAAGTCGCCAACATAGCGCGAGCTCCTTAGTCTGCCAGCCGAAGTTACTTCCGAAATGGCATTCGGATTGAAGCATATCGTGGTTGCTCCCCTTCGAGGTCTGGGTCCTACGTGTTTTGCTTTGTGCATGCTACAAGAAGAAAAACTTCTTCTTGGGTTTGGCGGGAGGGCTTAGAGTAACAGGAGTTTCAATCTCGTCTTCAGGAACGAAGATAAGTTTTATAAATCCCTTTTGAGCCAGAACGGTGGGCTCCGTTTGTTCCTTGAGGGAGAACCCCTTTTTCCGAAATTGCTCAATAACATGAGATGCGTCATACCAGTGAACATGTACCGACTCTGACCGATCTTCCATTGGTGAAAAGCTGACCTTGATCGGCCCGAAAATATTCCAGCGAAATTTCCAGGTGGCAAAAAGTCCCTGCCAGAAAGGCTTTGCCTACGGATACCGACTTTTTGGCGTCAAATTTAACATGGAGACGTGGAAGCAAATCGGTGATGGATTGTATGAAGTTACATCGGACTTGCTCTTCCTCAATGGGCAGGCCCTACATCGCGGTGATATCCTGACTGCCTCCGAACTTGGAGCAAGATCTGTGACCCTCGTGAGACTCGGGATGATCCGGAAGATCGCCCAAAATCGGCTAGCGGCTTAGTCATCGTGGGCCGAAAGATGTTAATGCTCGCCCAAGTTTGGAAAACCTGTTAACTCTCCCCTTCTTTAGCAGCCTTAACTGCTTTATACTCTCGGGGATAGGAGACCGAGATGTCTAGCTTGGATGAAGCCCAAACGCCACAGGAACGTGCAAAGGCTCGTGTTGCACAGGAAATCGCTCGTGCGGAGTACGACCGAGTCCCAACATCACGTCAAAAACTTTCTCAGCTCGTGGCCGCAGAGTTCAAAATTCCGCTTCCCGATGCCACGAATTTGGTCGACGAGTACTGTGACGATCAGGCTCCCGGCGTCCCTTACTATTTGAAGGACGAATTTGAATCGCCATTCCTCAAAGTCATGGCGGTCGTTAATTCCATCTTGGGAATTTTCGTGCTGTGGCGCGGTGCCAACCTCTGGCGTCTTCAGAAAACTTCCTGGCCCTGGTTTGTCGTAGGTGCTTTCCTCGTCGGATGCGCTGGCTATTGTTGGTTCAAGACCATTCAACAAGAGCTTGCCAAAAACCGAGACGTCGCTGCCTGAGGTATGATGCTAGATTGTCGCGGCGGATAGTCGCGTCAAATACAGCCTAACCACGGGGCAGGCGCGCGTTTTCAGCCAGAAGACGAGTGAACCGACCCGACAACGGCGGGAGAATTAATGGCAAAACAGTCTCTTATTGAGAAGCAAAAGAAAAAGCCCAAGTTCAAAGTTCGGGCATACAATCGCTGTTCACTCTGTGGACGAGACAGCGGATACTTTCGATTCTTCGGCATCTGCCGCATTTGTCTGCGGGAAAAAGCGCACAAGGGCGAACTGCCCGGCGTGAAGAAGTCGAGCTGGTAAGAACGAAGGAGGTTCAATCACATGCATAGCGATCCAATCGCGGACCTTCTGACGCGTATTCGTAACGGCTGCCAAGCGCACCATACGACCGTCGACGTTCCGCACAGCACAATCAAAGTAGAAATCGTCAAGATCCTGGAAGCCGAAGGTTACATCACCGGCCACGAGATCTCGACCGAGACGAAGTTCCCCACCATCAAGGTGCACCTGCGCTACGACACGAAGCGCAAGCCCCTTATCAACCACATCGCACGCGTTAGCAAACCCGGTCTTCGTGTATACAAGCCGGTCAGCGATCTGAAACCGGTTCGAAGTGGCCTTGCCACCCGAATCATCAGTACGAGTGCCGGACTCATGACAGACCGCGAAGCGCGAAGGCGCAAGATCGGCGGCGAAGTCATCTGCGAGGTCTATTAATGTCACGTATCGGAAAAGCACCCATCACCGTGCCTTCTGGCGTTACTGTGTCCGTCGATGAAGCGACGAACGTAGTGACGGTAAAAGGCCCTAAGGGCGAGCTTACGCAGCCGATCTCCCGCTTGCTTACACTTAAGCAAGATGACGGCAAGGTCGAACTAGCGCGCCCTAACAACCTTCGCGAGGCTCGCAGTCAACACGGTTTGGCTCGAACCCTCGTCAACAACATGGTCGAAGGCGTGACCAAAGGTCACTCGAAGACTCTGGATATCCTCGGCGTCGGCTACCGCGTAACCCTTGAAGGCAAGAACCTCTTGCTGAACATGGGCTACTCGCACCCGGTTCGTATCGAAGCTCCAGAAGGCATCGAATTTGTTGTAAAGGCGGATGAAAAGACCCGTACACAGCAAGTCCTCGTTAACGGTATCGATAAGGCTGCAGTAGGCCAAATCGCCGCCGACATCCGTAAGGTCCGAAAGCCTGAGCCATATAAGGGCAAGGGTATTCGATATCACGGAGAAGTTGTGAAGCTAAAGGCCGGTAAGAGAGCGGCCGCGAAGAAGTAAGGAGTTAACCCAACGTGGCAAAGAAATTTAGAGAAGAGCTCCGAGAGGCGCGGCACATTCGTCTTCGCAAGAAGCTATCGGGTACGCCGGAGCGACCGCGACTTGCGGTTCACCGCAGCCTTAAGCACATCAGTGCACAGATTATCGACGACACAACCGGTACGACGCTGGCTGCAGCCAGTTCCGTCGAAAAGGGCCTTGAAGCTACAGGTAACGCAAACGGTGCAAAGATCGTTGGCGCGAAGTTGGCGGAAAGAGCCAAAGAGAAGGGCATCGGTGCCGTTGTGTTCGACCGTGGAGGCTTCAAGTACCACGGCCGTGTTGCGTCCCTAGCGGACGGCGCACGTGAAGCCGGGCTGGAGTTCTAAGCATGAAAATGATGAATCGTCTTAGCGGCAAGCGAGAAAGCCGTTCGACAGATGGACCACAGTTCGACGTCCGTGTCGTAAGAACCAACAAAGTATTTAAGACGCACAAGGGTGGAAAGACTGCATCTTGGTCAATCCTCGTTGTCGTCGGAGACAACAAGGGTCAGGTTGGAGTTGGCTTGGGCAAAGCTCGAGGCATCCCCGACGCGATCCGAAAGGCTGAAGAAGCCGCACGCAAGGCTATGTTTGCTGTTCCGATGATTGGCACCACGATCCCTCACGAGATCGTCGCCATGTCGGGGACCGCAAAGGTCATTCTCCGCCCAGCAGCTGCTGGTACCGGCGTTAAAGCTGGTGGTGCTGTCCGAGCTTGCTTGGAAGCCTGCGGAATTCATGACGTCTTGGCAAAATCTCTCGGTAGCCGCAACGCCATCAACATGGCCTACGCGACGATCGAGGCATTCAAGGGGCTGCACACTCCCGAGCAGGTTGCTGCAAGCCGCGGACTCGAAGCTGCCCAATTGACACCTTGGATTACCAAGGCAAGAAAGGAGGAAGCCGATGCTGCGTATTGAGCTAGTCAAAAGTCCTATCGGAAACAATAAGCGCAACCGAGCGACGGTGGAAGCACTAGGTCTTCGTAAGGTGCACCATGTCGTCATTCAGCCGGACAATCCCTCCATCCGAGGCATGATCCACCACGCCAAGCACATGCTGAGCGTGACGGAAGTCGAGGATGTAGCCCCGGCGACGGAAGTGGCCGTTGCAGCGGACGCCGAGCCGGAAGCAAAACCGGCGAAGAAGCCGCGCGCCAAGAAGGAGAGTGACCCTAGTGAGTCTCAATAATTTTCAACCCAACGAGGGTAGCTCGTTCAAAAAGCGACGAGTAGGTCGTGGAATCGGCTCTGGCATGGGCAAAACCGCAACCCGCGGTACCAAAGGTCAGAAGGCACGTCGACAGATTCACCCCAACTTTGAGGGTGGTCAGTCGCCAATCCATCGCCGCCTTCCAGTCAAGAAAGGTTTCCGAAACATCAATCACAAGGAGTACGCGATCGTCAACCTTGACGACCTCGAGACACTGTTCGAAGCCGGACAGGAGATCACTCCCGATGTGTTGATCAAATCTGGAATCATTTCCGGCATCAAAGATGGAGTTAAGATCTTGGCGTTTGGCGAACTGACAAAGAAACTGACAGTTCACGCACACAAGTTCAGTAAGGCGGCCGCTGAGGCAATCTCGGCCAAGGGCGGTGAGGCGGTAACTCTGTGAGCCTACCCGCCGGCTTTGGAGGAGGAGGCGGCAACTACGGCGGCAGCAAGGGAGACAAAGGTCTAACCTTGCCGCTGCTGGAGACGATTCGTCTCTCGTGGGCAGACCCCGAACTTCGGCAACGAATTATGTTCGTGCTGATGATGTTCGCTGTGTTCTGCCTTGGCGTTCACATTCCAGTTCCGGTTCCAGGCCTCTCGTCGACAGACGTTATGAAGTCGTTGGAGAATCTTCCAGCCCTTCAGCTTCTGAACTCGATGAGCGGAGGCGCGCTTCGAAGGCTTTCGATCTTCGCCCTCGGATTGAACCCGTACATTACGGCCTCAATCATTATGCAGATCCTTTACACCGCTGTTCCGCAGTGGAAGAAGGAACTACAAGAAGGCGGCGAGTACGCTCGAAAGCAGCAAAACAAAAAGACGCGTGGTTTGACGATCGGCCTGTGCCTCGTACAGGGTTGGGGGCTTCTTCAGATCATGAGGAGTGCTCCTGCGATTGCAGCCCTGTCTTTGCAGCAAGACGCCGTCATCGTCCTTTTCTGGACGACGGGTGCGATGTTCGTTCTGTGGATTGGTGAGCAGATTTCCGAGAAGGGAATTGGAAACGGTGTTTCCTTGATGATCTTCGCGGGCATCATCCTCTCGCTTCCGAATCAAGCCGACATCTTGATGTCGAACTTCCATAAGGGAGCGATCCAGTGGTGGAGCTTCGTGATCTTGGCGATTATCTTCTTGGTAACCACCTGGATCATTGTTTACTTCACGACTGCACAGCGACGAATTCCTATCCAGCATATGCGCCGAATGGTTGGCACCCGAATGATGGGTGGTCAAACGAGCTATCTACCACTCTCTGTAAACATGGCTGGCGTTATGCCAATCATCTTTGCGGTGTCGTTGATCGGCTTGCCTTACCAGTTCAGCGTGATGGCACGAGCTCGAAGTGCTGCTCTTGGAAACTTCCTGGAGACCATCGCCGAGTATATGAGCCCAAGCTCCGCAGATCCGCTTAAGGCGCTCATCGGATCGGTTCTGTACACGGTTCTGATCTTCTTCTTCACGTATTTCTGGACAGCAATTCAGTACAACGTTGAAGACATCAGCAACAACCTCAAGCGTGGTGGTTCGTTTATTCCCGGCGTTAGACCCGGTAAGCAGACGAAAGACTTCCTTGACGGAGTGATTTCTCGAATCACGATCGTTGGTGCGGGATTCATTTCAATCGTTGCCCTCGTACAGTGGTTGGCACCGAGAATCTCAGGAATTCCTTCGGGAGTTCACATCAGCATCATCGGTGGAACGACACTCTTGATCATGGTCAGCGTCGCGTTAGAAACGATGCGCCAAATCGAAGCGAACCTGTTGATGAAGCAGTACGGGAACTAACTCGTTCTCGGTACGTC
>CAILEM010000076.1 GCA_903833215.1 uncultured Armatimonadota bacterium | reverse complement strand
GCTCGAGCACTCGCAACAGCAGTTCAGGGCAAGGCTATCACGGCTAACGCATACGACACGACACTTGCAAACTATGCAACCGACATGGGCGGTTCATTGCCAAGCAATCCTTGCACAGGCACCACCACGGGCTACTCGATCACAGCTTCCGGCACAACAGCTACCGTTTCTGCCACCGCTGGTACAGCCTGCGGAACTTGGACCCCAGCAACGTTCTCGCTCGTTCTCTAATATCTAGCTAGAAAATAAAACAGATTGAGCGCGTAGGCTGGAGGCCCTTCTCCTCCACATACGCGCTCTTTCTGTCTTTTGGACCTTGCTCTTTGGTTGATATTATATGACCAAAGTGTATGGGTATTAAGATCAAGGGATTATCTGCCGAAGTGATTGATACCAGGATCAAACAGTCTTGGAGATAAAAGCATTTATTGTTGGCCACGTAGGCTGGTAGAGGGTGAGGCAGAAAGCTGCGAATCACCATTCTAAAGAAGGAACTAAATAATGAAGGACAATAGGTCCCCTTTCAAAGAGGGTGGCTTCACGCTCATCGAACTACTGATCGTAGTTCTTATCCTCGGAATCCTCACTTCCGTAGCACTTCCCTCGTACATTAGCTCAGTAAATGGATCACGGCAAGGTGCCGCAAATAGCAACGCGAGAGCTCTTGCGACTGCGGTTCAAAGTAAGGCCCTTATCGGCGGTGTCTACGACACAACTCTCGCCGATTACGCAACCGATATGGGCGGAGTGATGCCGATGAACCCCTGCACCGGGACAGCAACGGGCTACACGATTACAGCGACAGGCAGCCAAGCCACGGTTACTGCCACTGCTGGCACGAATTGCGGAAGCTGGACACCAACGGTGTACACCCTGGGTTACACGGGCGGTTAGGTAAAACAAAGGGCACGTGGGGCGGGGACCTTCTCCCTCGCACCCGTGCCCTTTGTTAGGATTATGGGAGCCGTTGGAGCGCGAAAACGGCCGCGCCTCTCGCTCCTGCTTTGTCGCCGTCGGGAACAATCTCGATCGCGAGATCGCGTTGCTCTTCTCGGAATGGGATCGACTCACGAATCTTCTCGAGATACCAGGCGCACATCTCTTCCGAAGCTTCAATGACACCACCACCAATGAAGATGGCGTCGGGGTCAAATACATTGATCATCTGGTCGATATGAGCGGCAAGCGCCCACGCTTGAGCACGGAAAATTGCGCGGCTCATTTCATCCCCTTTCTCAGCCATCCCACGAACCTTCTTCGCGGCTTCCTTAATCGGAAGATCTGCCAGAGGGTGTCCTGGATACTTTGGAAGGAAGTAAGGCAACAGGTTGAGCTCGATTCCAGTGAGACTTGCGATCGACTCGAGGTCACTGTTCTTCCCACAGTTGCATCTGGCTGGTATTGTGCCGTCTGGATACCAGTCGCCGGGCAAGGTTACATGGCCAAGTTCTGCCGCAAATCCGACTTTCCCGACGAGGACGCTGCCATTGGCAACAACTCCACCACCGAGACCAGTCCCTACGATCAGCGAAACCGAGGTCTTGCTGGGGTCATTGCCGAAGCGCTTCCAATGGGCATACAGGGCAGCCGCGTTACCGTCGTTCAAAAAGCTGACGGGCAGGCCCAAGGTCTTTGCCAAAGCGCCACGGAGGTCGAAATTCCAGTAGCCTTCGCCCGAGAAGTTGGTAGCACCCTTAGAACAGAGAACACCATCCGCGCTGATCGGACCAGGTGTATCCAAGCCGACTGCGACGACGTCACTTGCGTGCCAACCGGTCAGTTCCAAGGCTTTCTGAAAGCCGAGGTGAAGTTGATGAATGCACGTTTCAGGACCTTGTGTGACAAGGCTGGGTAGCTCTGCCATTCCTTCAATGAGGAAGGTGCTTCCGTCGTACGCTGTTACGTTAATTGAGTTTCCGCCGAGATCCAATCCGACTATCTTTGCCATAGGGCCAATGCTCTCCCGCTAGGAATCAGACTACCCGCATGCTTTCCCATTCTTCAGGGATCAGGCTAAACATCATGAGGTCAACCAACCTGCCGTCGGCGTCTTTGATGGAATTTCGAATCGTGCCTTCCAGGGTAAATCCGGCGCGTTTAGCTACGGCACAACTCTTCACGTTTTCTACCGCACAGCGAATGAACACTCGATTCGCCTGAAGCTTGCTGAATGCCAGATCGGTTAGTAGCTTGACGCTGTCGGTAACGTGTCCTTTTCCAGCGGCGCTCTTTCGAATCCAGTACCCGATCTCAAACGATCGAAGATTCCAGTCAATCCGATGCAAGCCGGTGCCACCAAGATATTCCCCAGTTTGCTTGTCGAACATTCCGAACGACATGTCTTCCCTTAGGGCCCACTTCCCATTCCACGTACGAACCAGCTTCTCAGAATCATCGGTGGTCTGATGGCCCGGGCCCCAGGGCATCCAAGGCAGAATGTGCTCACGAGACTCATCAACAGCCTCAAATACCCCAACTCCGTCACCAGGTCGGTAACGCCTGACGACAGTCCGGTCCGTGGAGAGTTCCTCAGGTATGTCGATGAGAATGGGATCGGTCATATCGTGTTATTGTAGCTGGCACAAGGTGCTAGAAGGCGAATACCATCTTGAGTTGCGCGCTTCGAACTGTCTTGGTAGCGTTTGGATCACCGAGGATGAAGTAGTACTCCGTGCCTTTGCCTCCAGAGTTGTGGTAGAAGAAGTAGGCGTTAATATCGCCGTTTTGGGCAACGAGCCTTCCACCCACCGATCGCGTCGGTGAGATTTCGTAGTTGACGGTAGCTATATGTTGCTGTACCAAACCGTCGCGGTTCTGAAACACGCCATTGAGAGCTAAGTCCATTTTCTTGAGCAGCCTCAGCTTTACGTAGGGGGTGACGGAAGTTGAGGGCACGTTTCCAAGTTCGCCGGTGGAGACATGAATCCCAAATTGGCGGAATCGGTTTGTTGCCCCATCGACGATCCTTAGCCCAATCGTGCTGTCATTCGTGTCGAGGAATTGCATGTTGGTGTAGTCGATCTCGAAATGCCAATCGGACCTCGTGTCCAAGCTGTAGGCACCCTGGATGCCACGGAAATACATCTGGTTGTTCTCTTGCCACCAGTAGATCGGGACAATGGCCAATTCAGTGCTTCGCAACGGTCCGGTTCGCCATTGGGCGCTCCAGTCTTCGACGGCGGTAATTCCCTTGTAGCCCTTATACGGCACATACCCATCGGGAGTTAGGAAGTTGTTTGAAACACCCGAGAACTGAATCATGCTGGTGAGGTATTTGTCAGCATAGTACGAACTCAAGATCTCAGCACCACCACCGGCGCCTTTTCCAGCGGAATTGGCAGCAATGGATTCGAAAGCGAGTTTGCCTGAACGCACGTGCTCATCGGCAATGGCAACAGTGTTATCTCCGGCTACGGTGTCGTTTTGTACGATCATCAAGCCACCGCTCGACGTGTCACTGAACGAGTGCTCGTACCGTCCGACGAAGTCATTACGAGACCCGAATGTGTTGGTGTCCAGCAATCCTATCGAGTCCTTTGGGGCGATTTTGCCGTAGAGTTTCGCACCGAAATCAAACGAAGGAATGCTCACCGGATAAAAGAAGGCACCGATGTCGTTGATGTTGGTCTGGTTGGAGAAGTAGTTTCCGCCCTCTAAAAAGAACGGGCGTTGGTCTTGCACGGAGTGAGGAACGTGCGAGTACGTGATGCTCGTGATGGAGTTCTGAATGGTTGAGAAGTCTGGGTTGAAGCTTGCGACGCCGGTGAGCTGTGGTGTTAACGTGTAGCGCGTATCAAGCCCAAATTTGGTGCTCGTTTCATTGTCTTGGACGCCCGTAAGCATGTACGGAAGCAAGGAGAGCTTGGGGCGAAACCCGGTTTGGGGTACCTCGACGTTGTCCCACTGACCATTTAGGTCAAGGAATCCTTGTGATCCCACATTGCTCCAGTAGGACCAGACCTTCGTTCGATCTTGGAAGCGCTGGAAGTTAATTCCAATGGAGATTGCCTTCGACGTGATGGGATAGTTGAGGCTTGCCCACGGTATGCGCATTTCACAGGTCCAGCCGTGAGCTGTCTTCTTTGTCGCCGCGTCCCAGTCGCCCTTCCACTCTGCCTTCGATGCCCTTCCGCCCGCCAAAGCCGCCGAGCGAGTACCCAAAGCGTTGACGGAGAACTGGCTGATATCTGTGTAGTGGTGGGTGAGAAATGGATCAATGTCGACCTGAACATTGTCTTCGTTGTTCGGGTTTCCGTTGTTGTTCTGCTGGAACTTCATGTCCCGGACCGTCTCGCGGGCCGTGATTGTCTCCGGTCGAGCGTCTTCGCACTCGAAACCAACATAAATGTACTTCTCGTCGTACAGAAGCTTTACGCTTGTTTGATCGCCCACGAGGTTGCCGTTTTGCATATCCGTGAACTGATCGGCTTTGGGGGCTAATTTCCAGCATTCATCGGAAAGATCACCATCAATCTTGGGTGCGGAGGTTGTCTTAACCGCTTCGATATGGCGCTTCGATGTTTGTGAGGCAGCCAGAGAGACGCCCACGAGACAGCAAGAAGCGGTTGCCAAACGAATGCCTAGCTGGAAATGATGTAAAGAAATCAATGTTCACCTTTGAAAAATAGAAACCTGGGGGCGATACGTAAAGAATTTTCTAGGAGTTTCGACAAAGGGGGAAAAATGGAAAATATGTGCTAAAAATCCAACAGGACGTTCCTAGTCATCTGATTTGCTGGCCTAGCCAACCAAGCGCATAATGAATGGCATGAGTGCAGGGACGACAATGCGGCTGACAGCTGGAGGCAACGAACTCGACTTAAGCAGTGATCGATTTGGGTTTCTCGCCGACAGTACACCGTTGATTCCCGATGCCGACCTTTTGCGGCAGCGCATGGAGACTGACGGCTACCTGTTTCTTCCTGGGTTTCTAGATCGCAACGAAGTCGTGGCGGCACGACACGCGATATGCGAGGAACTCGCGAAGGAGGATCTGCTCGATCCTGAGTCTCCAGTGGATTGCGCGATTGCCAAAAAGGATCTCAAGACGGCGTTTCGGCGAGATATTGCGAACAATGACGGGGCAGGAGTCCTCATCCGAAACATCATCTACGGTGAGCGAGTTATGAACTTCTTCAGCCACTTCCTTGGCGGGGAAGCGACTCACTATGACTTTACGTGGATGCGCACGGTTTCCCCTGGAGTTGGCAGCCCGGCCCATTGCGACATTATCTTCATGGGCCGTGGAACGAAGCACCTCTACACGGCATGGGTTCCATTTGGTGATATTCCGCTTCATGTCGGGGGGCTTCTCCTGGTTGAGGGCTCGCATCACAACGAGCAGGTGAACAAAAGTTATTGCACGATGGACTACGACACCGCGTGCCACAACCCGAACGGGAAACATCCGTTGGTCTCAGCCGGTTTCTACGAAAGTGGCGCGATCAGCGACGATATGCCTGAGCTTCGGAATTATCTCGGTGGTCGGTTCCTAACCGCAGAGGAGTACAAGATGGGCGATATCCTCATCTTCAGCACGTATTTGGTTCACGGCTCGCTTGACAATGCATCCGATCAAATTCGCCTATCCACCGATTCACGATACCAACTGGCAAGTGAACCGCTAGACGAGCGTTGGGTTGGCGAAAAACCGCCCGGTCATGGTGGAGAAAGCGTTAAGAACGTGATTTGTTAGCGGGGCAGAAACGCCACTCGTGAACCGCCGAAATCAAACACGACGGTAAACGGCTCCATCAGGTCTTGGCCGATATTGCCCGTGAAATAGTGGTCGGCAAAAGCACCGGTTTTCGCGAGCGAGAACACCACGGAGATGTTCTTGAAGCGATGGCCGCCAAGTTCAAACCATGCCAGGTTTCCGGCTCTTGCTTCTGTTGACCCGCCAACACCCGCCATCTCCGCCGGAGTGGTCTCTCTTCCTTCAAGCATGTGCATCTTCTGCACTGCCGGAGCATGGAAGGTGAGGGTTCCGTTGGCACCGGTATCGAGCCGGAACCAAGCCTTGTGGTCGCCCTCAAAAGTCGCTTGGACGGCAGGATTGCCTGTGCTGAACTCCATCTTTGTCCAGTCTCCGCGCGGAAGGTGGTAGTCGAGGACGTTGTTGACTTCGACCGATGGATTCTTCAGGTCCACCTGAACGATAAAGCGTCGGAAGAAGTCGAAGCCGACGATTCCGGCAAGTGGAACTTTGAACACCGAGCTGAGATCGCCCAACTCGACTTCGATGAAATTGATGTTCCGAATCGCTCCTGGTCCGAGGGAAAACTCGTTAGCAGTTCGAAATGGTGCTTGAACGACACCTCCTACCCCCACAACCAGTTCCTTTCCCATCTTCGGGAGTTTCAACTTGTCGGCAACCACTTTATCGATGACCATGGAATCGGCGCCGCTGTCAAGAATGAACCAACCGATATCTTGGCCATTGACTTTTGGATGGACCAAAATATGACCAGAGACTGCCCGTCTCGTTTCGATGCGACTCGGGATTGATGAGTCGTAGGACGTGTCCTTGGGTACGAGGCTCGGCATCGAATAGCTGATTGCGTTGGCGGTCGGAACTGCCCGAGCTTCCTCAACGCGAAAAGTGTCTGTCATACCTTCATCGGTGACTCGAGCGAGATAGGGCACGCTGACTGCACCAGCCCTATGCCAGTCGGAAAGCACGATCGTGGTCTTGCTGGAAGCAATTTCAAACTCTGCCGACGTTGGCAGCCATGTTTTGGGGTCGATTCGTACCGTTTCATCTAGACCCGAAATGTGAAGGTTCACGTGGGCAGCGTAGGTTCCGGTTTTGGGGTCAAGCCCGTCGGTCGTGATGTCGACGGGAGCTTTGGGGTCGAGCCAGTAGTCGGTGAGAAGGAAGAGTACGGTTTGGACGCGATCGACGTCCTCAAACGCGAGGTGGCGGGTCGCGCCGCTCGAATCAATCTGCCAGAAGTTCATTCCATCTGAGCCAAGGGTTTGCCCTAAGCGACCTTCAATCGACTGAGTAAATTTGCCCCCTTCGCGAAATTGGAGTTTGTAGCGATTTGTGACGCCATGAAACTCGGAACTGCCTGTCAGCACAGTCTCCTGCCACCCCTTCTGCTCCGAAGTCACTCCCACCGCCTTTCGAACGTTGGCGATCACATCAACCGGTGCGAGTGTCGGGCGAACAAGGAACAGGGCTAGGAGGAGAGGTGTCATGGGCTGTTGTATGAATGCCTAGAGTTGTGCTTTCAGCGGCAAGTCGCCGGACCAAGTGATTGGCTTTCTGCCAGCGATGGAGACTTGGACCGGGTCGGACCCGCCTGTGCGCGAGATTTCAATCTGCTTGTGTGTCGCATGAATGGACAGCACCAACCCGTGCCAGTGGATTTGGTCGATGGTGAATTCGGGCCACTCCTTTGGTAATCGGGGCCACACTGCGAAACCGTCGCTCTTGGGGTCGAAGCCCATGAAGCCATCTAGTAATGCGTGGGGAAGGAGGATGCTCTCCGTAAACTCGCGGTCGAGACCAAGTCCGCCGGGGGTTCCGCTGCCCTGTAGGTGACCGGGCCGAGTTCCGTCGTAGTACTTGCGGTATCCACCGGCCGCGGCAACCTCTGCGTACCAGAAGGCGATCTCGCGAAGACGATTCCAGGCGTCATCGGGTCCGAGCACCTTGAGGCGCGACATGATGTCGTGGTACGACCATCCGAGAACGGCGCCGCCATCCTGGACTTGATCTCCCCAGGGGATCGACTCCGGCGCATTCCAGGACCAGATGTACCAGTCAATGTTTCGACGCGTTGTCGCCCTTGGCGCAAACCGCCATTTGTAGATGTCGGTGCCGGTGGACGTATCGCTGCCAACGATTCGCTCGCCTTTGATCCATTGCAGGATCTGTTGGGCATGCCGATCCTCGGCAAAGCCGCAGGCGATCGCCTCAAGGTTTAAGAACGTGTAACCGTAATCGTGCTTTTGGCCAGCAGTGTCGATACAGGCGATGAAGCGTTCAGTAATGGGATCCCAAAACAGGCGGTTTCCTTCTCGCTTCACCTCTTCCGCATGGGCTTCAAGTCGATCCGCCGTTAGAGTTTTGGCGGGACCTTCGATCTTCCAAGCGGGATGAAGTCGAATTTCTTGCTCCAGGTGTGCGACCGTCTTCAGGGCGGCGTAGTAGCGCATCGAGGCGTAGGCATCGAGATTGCCGAATGGCAGCAGGTCCCAATAGTTGTCGCCAATGCCTTGGCCTGAAATGAGGACCTTCTTCCCATCGACAAATGTGATTCCACTGCGCCCATTGTGGCCAACCCAAGTTGTCTTGATCGCCTTCGATTCCTTGCCGTGCTGCGTGTTCATCAAATAGCTGAGCGCGGTTCGGATACGTGCAATATTAAGCCTCAAAAATTCTACATTTCCAGTCCAATCGAAGACAGATGCGCATCCGTCGATGAAGCTCGCATTGTTGACGTTTTGTCGGGTGTCGTACTGCGTAAAGAGGGCTTGAATGACGACAGTTGAGGCAGGCGGATTGTCAAAGCTGATGCGAAGCCGGGTGACTTTTCCGGTCCACTGCGGGTTCTGGTAGAGGGGAATGAGGGTGAGTGTGATCGCGCCAGGGTCGGCGGGATCGAAGTACATCCGCCGTGCCTCGGAGAAACCTGACTCGGCTTCGGTCGCCCACTCGATGTAGGGGCGCGCGTTGGCGAGCCCAATTGCTTTCCATCGAAGCTGAAGAAACGGCGATTGGAAAGTATCGATCGTCTGCTCGGGAGTGAGCACCCGGGCTCCAGTTGCGTCCAGTTGGAGTTGCCAACCGTCGGCGGTAATTCCTAAGTTCGATGCGCCTGCCAATTCCCAGCCTTTCACATCATTGAGTGTCTCGGGGCGCCATGGAGGCCCTACCGTCTCACGAAATGAAAAATGCCAGCCGACTCCGCCGATCCCTTGACTCCAAAACGGGAAAGGCCATCCGAGAGGGTGCGCAATCGATGGGTGTTGATGGGTTGCGACATACCCCTCGTTATCAAGAATCCGAGAGGATAGAGCCCGGCTCCACAAATCGCGGATCTCAACCATGTGAGCATCGGAGGAAACTGCGGGCCAGAGCGTAGGACCAGGTATCCACTCATCCCACAGCGTTGGTCCGGGGCCAGCTCCGTTGTAGTGCTTCCAGAACATATTCCGCAAGGCATCCATTTCAGGTTCGTGCCCAGGAACCGCAAAATGAGGAAAGTCGGCAGGTGGCGCTTGGGCTGAGCAGATCGCGCTGGCGCAAAGACACAGGCCACAGACTCCAAGCGTGAGGTTCCGTCGGATGTTGGAGGAGCTTTTCGTTCGCGGGGCGTCGTTGCGCATGCGTTATTTGTTTGGCTTGCGTGCGGATCAGCAGTGCCCACGCGATATCTCAGTGTAGTGTGATTGAGTTCAGATCGGAAGGTCTACACCCTAACGGGTTCTCTTCACGCTTGTTGAGTCGTTGAGGATCAAAGGTGCCTCTAGAATGAGGTGCCGATACGCCTTTGTCTCCCCAGACTGCATCCGTTTGTGTAAAAGTTCAGTGGCGAGTTGACCGATACGCTCGAACTGCTGTCCGGCTGATGTGAGGGTGCCACCCCCTGGTAGCCAACGTAGCCATCCATCAAATCCCACAAGTGAGAGTTGCTCGGGAATCTTGATGCCCATCCCATTTAAGATCGGGATCATCCGAAGTGCAATCTGGTCGTTGACGGCAAACATCGCGGTGGGAGGGTCGGCTAGATTGAAGAGTCGAATAATGGCTTGCTTGGTAGCTTCTTCGAAGGAAAGCTCATCGGAGTTGACCAAAGTCAGCAACTCTGGATCGAACTCGATCTCCGAATCGGAAAGGGCAGCTTTGTATCCATCTTCTCTCTCCCTTACGCTAGAAACACTTTCCGCGTTAGAAAGCATTCCAATACGGTGATGCCCCAGATCGATCAAGTGTTGGACGGCGATCCGGGCCGCATCGTAATTGTTCGTTCCTACATAATCGGCCTCAAATCCTTCGGGAGGATGACGATCGACGAAGACCATCGAGATTCCTGCCTTGCGTACAGCCTGCAGGGCAGCGATATTTCGCTTGTCGCCAATGTAGAAAATGATCACACCGGCGGCGAGAGGATCGGCTGCGATTCGAAGTAATTGTTCACGTTGCGAGTCGACCCAAGATAGCGAACGACCCGGCTTTGGAGTTGAAATGGCGAGGCTCACGTCGGATTCCACCATCCCTCGCTGAACTCCCTTTAGCAATTGAGACGAGATGAAGTCGCTCACATGCGGATAAGCCACCAAGTAGATCCTTCGCTCACGAAAGCTGGATCGCTGCTTGGTCCGGACGCCAGTCAAAACGACAGGTCGACACCGTGGTTGGCAATCCAAAACGCCTTGAACGCACAAGTCTGAGATTGCTTGACGAACCACCTGGCGACTGACCCCCATTTGGTCTGCAATCAGGCGCTCACTGGGGAGCTTTTGGCCAACTCGAAACTCACCTTCTTCGATCCGCTGGCTGAGTTCAGTAGCAACCCGGATAGGTAAAGGTACTTCACGCATTTTGGTCAACAATTCTATACCAAACGGAGGTATTGAGCGGACCAAATCGGCAGATTTTGTTCTTCATCCGAAAGACGGACCGAATGTTGCAACCCTTTGAATCCCAGAACCGCATTCAGTAATGGCGCCCTTGCGCCATGCGGAGGAAGTGTTATGTTCATTCAAGGCGATGTTTTGGCCTTTATCTCCTTGCTGATCGGCACATGTGTGTCGAGTTGGGCTCTTACGATGGCGTACGGTCTGCTGTTTCCATCCAAGAGTTTGGTCGCGCAGAGGGCGATTACTGAGAGCCCGTGGAAATGCATGGGACTCGGAGCGTTGGTGGTGGCGACTCTAGGTTTGTTTGGAGTGATCCTCATTGGCTCCGTTCCAAACCCGATTGTTAAGCTCTTAGGCTGGGTCATCGTTCTCTCCATCTTCTCCGTCGCAAGTGTTGGCATGGCTGGAATTGCTTTGAATGCCGGTGAGCGCCTGAGAAATATGGCGCCGGAAATGAACTACTATGCCGCGTTTTCGCGTGGTGCTGCGGTCCTCATCGTGGCGTGCATCGTACCCATCATCGGTTGGCTGGCATTTGGACCGGCTTTGTATTTGGCTTCGATTGGAGCTGGCGTTAAAGCGCTCAGAACTCGAGTTGCCGAGGAAGCCCCCCTCGCTCATGTCGAGACTGCGTGATGAAAGTCTCACGACGTGACCTGATTAGCATAGGAGCCATCGGTGGGGTTGCGATGGCGGCCGGAGGATGCGCGCGCATTGCAAATCGGTTTGCGGAGCACCACACCGAGCCCGCATTGCCAGATCATGGTGTCGATGAGACCAGCCGTCTCGTCAACCGCCTGAGCTTTGGTCCACGTCCCGGGGATCTTGCTGAAATCAGCAAGATAGGAAAGACGGCATACGTTGAAGCAATGCTCAAGTCCGATGGCAAAGAGGACGCTCGCCTTCAGTTCCTACTGAATCGGCTTGAGGTGTTCCAAATGGATGCGTACGACTCCCAGGATATTCCGATACCCGAGGTCCTAAGGCAACTGCAGGCTGCTGCCATCCTCCGGGCAACCTATGGCAGACACCAACTCCATGAGCGAATGGTCGACTTCTGGACGAACCATTTCAATATCTATGGTCGGAAAGGGCTCACTGCCAACCGTAAAGCGAACGATGAGTCGAACGTCGTCCGCAAGCACGCGCTCGATACTTTTCCAAACATGCTCGTTGCCTCGGCTCACAGTCCAGCGATGCTGATGTACCTCGAC
The DNA here is from genome assembly GCA_903833215.1 of uncultured Armatimonadota bacterium. Lineage (GTDB taxonomy): Bacteria > Armatimonadota > Fimbriimonadia > Fimbriimonadales > Fimbriimonadaceae > Fimbriimonas. The sequence continues at coordinate 12,748 of CAILEM010000076.1, read as the reverse complement.
AACCAAGGCAACGTCGCGGGCAAGCCCAATGAGAACTATGCGCGTGAGATCATGGAACTGCACACCATGGGTGTGCATAGCGGTTACACCCAGAAGGATGTGCAAGAGGTTGCGCGGTGCTTCACAGGCTGGGCACTCGAAAAGCGTTTCTTGCGCCATCGCTGGGCGTTTCGATTCGACCCAGATCTCCACGACACTGGTTCTAAGCGGGTTCTTGGTCATACCATTCCTGCTGGCGGAGATGAGTCGGATGGATTGATGGTTCTCAATATCCTGTCCGAGCATCCTGCGACGGCTCACTTCATCTCCAAAAAGCTCTGTCACTACTTCTTGGGCGATGATGGCGAAAAGTGGATTGGTCGTACAGAGGAGACGTACCAAAAGACAAAGGGCGATATTCCGTCGATGATTCGTCCGATCCTGCTTTCGAAAGAGTTAATTGACTCCCCTCCCATTCTCAAACGGCCATTTGATTTCTTGGTGTCCGCGCTGCGGGCTTTGGATGCAGATACCGACGGCGGAACCGCGATTCAAGAGCATCTCTTCAAAATGGGTGAACCGCTCTACCAGTGGCCGATGCCGGATGGTTACCCAACTCGAACTTCGGCCTGGACTGGCTCAATGCTGCCCCGGTGGAATTACGCCTATGAGTTGGCGGCTGGCAAGATTGGCGGGACCGGAATCGACTGGAACCGACTCCAGGATGGAATGAACTCCGAGAAGATGTTTGAATTGACCCATTCCCGGCGTCCATCGCGCATGGATGGCGAGTTAATGAGCCAAATCGACAAGGAATTCAGCGCAGGCAAAGATGGCCATGTCGGCGCGGGCTTTCTTTGTCTCGCCTCGCCTTCGTTCCAGTGGCGCTAAGAGAAGAACCTGATGAGACAAGATTTCTGGAGTTGCGATGGATTGAAGCAGGCGGAGGTGGCCAGAAGTTGGCGTCCGTCGCGACGGAGTCTTTTGACAACCGGGTTAGGCCTGAGCCTCGCCTCGTGGGCAGGGCAGCGATCTGCTTTGGCTGATCTTGCCATCTCGAGGGAAAACAAGGATAAGCCGCACGATATTCTCGTCACGATTTTCCTTCGAGGAGGCGCCGATGGTCTGAACTCTGTTGTTCCGTACATGGAGGATGCCTATTATCGCGGCCGGCCAAATCTCTCGATAGCGCCACCTAAAGACCCGCGAGCAAATACGTCCGCCAAGTTGCTTGATCTGAATGGCTTCTTCGGATTCCACCCAGCCCTTGCTCCGTTGCTTCCCATTTATCGTGAGGGACAACTTGCTATCCTCCATGCTTGCGGATCGCACGACACAACCCGTTCGCACTTTGAGGCGATGGCGGCGGTAGAGCGTGGTCTTGCTGCCCAAGGTCCAGGTCCGGCGAGCGGTTGGATTGCACGGCACCTGGCAACCACTGAGAGAACGGACGACTCACCACTGAGAGCGGTCGCATTTGGCGGGACCTTGCCGGATTCACTGCGTGGGGCGACCAATACCGTCGCATTGGAGTCCATCACAGATTTCGAACTTCAGGCTCCGAAGGAAAAGCTTCAGCATTATCAAGATGCCCTCTCTGCCCTCTACAAGCCTGGAAAAGACGAAGTTTTTCACGCGGGGCAAGAAACTTTGGCGGTACTCGATTCGCTTCGGAAAATCGATCCGGCCCAGTACAAACCATCCCAAGGGGCCCAGTATCCCGACACCGATTTAGGACGCGGCATGCGACAAACCGCCTGCCTCATTCGAGCGAACTTGGGCCTTGAGGTGGCCGCCCTTGACCGTGGAGGCTGGGACACTCACTATGCACAGGGGAGCACCGTCGGAATACTCTCGCTTTCTCTTGATGATCTCGCCAAATCCGTGGCCGCATTCCATCGAGATCTCGGCGTTGAAATGTCACGGGTGACGGTGGTGGTGATGACCGAATTTGGTCGGCGTGTTGCCGAGAATAGCGGTTTAGGAACCGACCATGGCCGCGCGAGCTTCATGTTCCTTTTGGGTGGTGGGACCCACGGCGGTCAGGTTTACACAAAGTGGCCCGGCATCGAGCCACATCAGCTGGATGAAACCGGTGACCTAAAGGTGACTACCGACTACCGAGACGTGCTCGCCGAAGTCTTGAGCCACCGAATGCGAAATGATAAGACCTCAGAAGTTTTTGTCAACTACTCTCCACAACCGATGGGTCTCGTCACTGCTCTTAAGTGATTTTAGAAGATGCTTACCAAGATCGCTCCTTTCGGAAATCTGATGCGGTAAACACTGGACATGTATATCGCTCTCAGCCCAGGTTGCGTTGGAGTTCGTTCGGAAAACCTCGCCGGTCGCATTGCTGCTGCCAAAAACTACGGATTTGCCGGCGTTGATATCGACATCAACGAGATCGCCACTTTGGTGGACACTCAAGGGGCTGACTCGGTGAGAGCGCAGTTTGAGGAAGCTGAGGTAATCGCCTGCGGTTGGGGACTTCCTGTGGCTTGGAGCGGGAGCGAAGAGGATTGGAAGCGCGATCTGCTTGCCCTTCCTCGACTTGCCAAAGCTGCGGCTGAGATTGGTTGCTTCCGAGTGGCCACTTGGATCATGCCTTGCTCAAACGATCGAGCCTTTGATGAGAACCTCGCCTTTCACATTGAGCGGTTCAAGCCCATCGCCGAAATCCTTGGCGAGCATGGTCACCGATTGGGGCTCGAGTTTATTGGTCCAAAGACGATCCGAAATAACTTCAAGTATTCGTTCGTTCACGATATGCCGGGCATGCTCGACATGACCAGCAAGATCGGAGACAACGTTGGCCTCCTGCTCGACTGCTGGCACCTCTATACCTCCCACGGTCGTGCATCGGACGTCGCCAAGCTTGAAGAGACCGATGTCGTCTATGTCCACGTGAACGATGCTCCGGCGGGTATCGCTATCGATGAGCAGCAAGATAACGTCCGATGTATGCCTGGTGAAACTGGTGTGATCGACATCGCAGGATTCCTTGATGCGCTCAAGTCGATTGGCTATTCGGGACCAGTAATCGCCGAACCTTTCAAGAAGGAATTGGGAGATCTGCCCGATGATGCTGCGCGACTTCAAGCGACGGCCGATAGCATGAAGAAGATCTTCTCAACGCTAAGTTGAGGTGACTCATCTGCATGTCCCTGTATCACGTTTTCGTGTACGTTTCCTGCGTTTAACCGCTTAAATATGGGTGCCGGTGGTATCTTCGGTATCGTCGTTTCGAGTGTCTGACTCGTCTTGGAGTACGTCCCAGGCGAGTTGGATCGAGTTTAGGTGGCTTTAGGCGCGTGGTATTTAGTTCTCAAATTTTTGTCTTCTATTTCTTGCCCGTGGCGTTATTGGTTTACTATGCGCTCGGCAAGGCACCACAACGTGCGCGAAACCTGTGTCTAGCCCTCCTCGGTTACGTGTTTTACGGCTGGGCAAACCCGAAGTTCATCTTCTTGATGTTCGGAACGACGTTTCTCGACTGGCTCCTCAGCCTCGTCATCGCTTACAACTCTTGGAAGTTCTGGAGTGAATGGAAACCGAAGGTCGTAGAACTTGACCACGCAGAACGCTCGAAGAGGCAAAAGACGGCGCTAGCTGCGTCGATCGTTTCGAACCTGTTGATGCTTGGGTTCTTCAAGTACTTCAACTTTTTCCTTGAGAGCTACAACGGCATGATGGTCACCACCGGGGCGTCGAATCTCCAGTGGGATACGTACTTCCGCGTGATCTTGCCGCTGGGAATCAGTTTTTACACCTTCCAATCGCTCAGTTACATCATCGATGTTTACCGAGGCGATGCGAAGGCGATGCGGAACTTCATCGACTTCTCCTGCTTCGTATCGATGTTTCCTCACCTCGTCGCGGGCCCAATTCTGAAGTTCTCGTTCTTGGCCGATCAGCTAGAAAAGCGCTCGCTGACCATGGACAAGTTTGCCCGCGGTTCGGCGTTCTTCATGCTTGGTATGGGTAAGAAGATCCTCCTTGCCAACCCGTGCGGAAAGGTGGCTGACCTCACTTTCAATTCGCACTCGGTGCATCCGTTTGATGCGTGGTTCGGGGCCGTTAGCTACTCGTTCCAGATCTTCATCGACTTTAGCGCGTACTCGGATATGGCCATCGGCCTTGGCTTGATGTTCGGCTTCGTGTTTGCCCGTAACTTCGATTCACCCTACCGATCGACTTCGATAACCGAGTTTTGGCGACGCTGGCACATATCGCTTTCCACGTGGCTCCGTGAGTACCTCTACATTCCGCTCGGTGGTAACCGCTTGGGCAAGGTTCGCACCTATGTGAATTTGATGGTCACGATGCTGCTGGGAGGTCTGTGGCACGGTGCCTCTTGGAATTTCGTCATCTGGGGCGGACTTCACGGTGGTTCGCTTGCTGCTGAGCGTGGTCTTGGTGATAAGCATCCGTACTTCAAACTGCCCAAGATTGTTCGGGGAGCCGTCACGTACCTGATCGTGCTCATCGGGTGGGTTTTCTTTCGTGCCAACGATCTTGGCAAAGCGGTTGCTTACTTAGGATCGATGGTTGGCATTGGGAACCACCAGGCAAGCTCGACACTCCTACCAGGGCTTATCTACAAGCCGTTTTACATAATCGCTTTTGCCCTTGCCGCCATTGCGGTCTGGTTCGTTCCCGATACGTGGGAGTGGACCCAGAATCTATCTCGTCGCAAGGCGCTGGTGTGCGCCGGTGTATTCGTGGTGTCGATCATTGTGCTCGTGACCCAGGAGTACAACCCGTTCATCTACTTCATCTTCTAAGACTATGAGTGAAACTGAAACCCCCAAAGTAACCCGGCGGCAACACATCACTCGAGAAGAGGAGGCCGATCGCTGTCTGAATCACACCGTGTACTCCCACGGCTCGCAGTTCATGGCGGTCTTCTTCTTTCTGCTGGTTGTCTTCGGCGTGCCGCTTGCCCAGCATGTGGTTGAGATTCGGCAGAACATGGCCAAGCAGGCGGAATGGAGCCCTACGAGTGGACAGCCCAAACCAGGCTTGGCACCTCAAATTTACGACGTCTTTGGTCTGCTTCCTTCAGGCGACAAGATCAAACAAGCGAAAGGGTTCTGGGGTTATTGGGATCTGATTCCGAGCATGGAATCGATTAGTTCTTTCGAGACATCGCTCAAAGAGAACTCCGTCCTCACGACTTCGCTCCTTTCTCCAACCCAACTGCTCATGTCGAGCCTTCTTGGTGCGGGAAATGAAAAGGCCTATGTTGGAAAAGACGGCTGGCTGTTTTACCGCCCCGACGTTGAGTACCTAACGACACCGGGATTCTTGGAACCATCGAGACTGAAAGATCGCTCCCACGGTGCGACCGAGATTCAGCCCGACCCCGTCAAAGCGATCTTGGACTTCAAAGATCAGCTCGAGAAGCGGGGGATTCAGTTGGTCGTGATGCCGATGTCCACGAAGCCGATGATCCAACCCGAAAAGCTCGTGGGGCCATCTGCAGAAGGAGCAAATCTTCAGAACGACTCGTTCGCGCAATTCCAGAGCACGCTAGAGTCGAAGGGCGTACATGTATTCGACCCAACTTCCGCCCTGCGTGAACTGAAGGCGAGTAAAGGGTCAAACCTGTACCTTCAATCCGACACCCACTGGGGACCCGATGCGATGCACGAGGTCGCCATGAAACTGGGAGAGTTCCTCGACAAGAGTTGTGGCCTTCACCCTGCGACTCAAAACGCTTTTGATCTGAAGCCCGAACAAATTACCAACCTTGGCGACATCGCCGAGATGCTTAAGCTCCCGAAGGACCAGAATCTGTTTGCCAAGCAGACGGTTACGATCCAGAAAGTCGTCGGTAAAGATGGCAGAACGTGGGCTCCGGACCGGTCGGGTGAGGTTCTTCTCCTTGGCGACAGCTTCTCAAATATCTTTTCTCTCGAGGGAATGGCGTGGGGGTCAAGCGCTGGCTTCGCCGAGCATCTCAGTTATGCGGTCGGAAAGGGGATCGACAAGATCGTCATCAACGCAGGCGGTTCTTTCGCCTCTCGACGCGAACTTGCACGACAACTTGCTCACGGTGTCGACCACCTCGCGAACAAGAGGGTTGTTGTGTATGAGTTCTCGATGCGTGATCTGGCCCAAGGCGACTGGAAGATGATCAAGCTGCCCGAAGCACCACCCCGAGTTCGGCCCGTTGAACCGATCAAGGTGCCGGTAACTCCGATCAACCCAACCGCCCCCGTGACACTGTTTAGGGATCTGAAGGTTGAACCAAGCACACTGGATCTGAGCAAACACGACAATGTCAAGATCACGGTTTCGGCACCTCCCGGCAACATGCAGATTTCGATCGTCACCGCAGATGGCAAGACTGTCCGCAAGCTATCGGGCAGCGGTTCGACGGTCGATCATGTGATCACAGATCGATGGGATGGTAAAGACGTTCAGGGAAGGCTGGTCGCGGTAGGTAACTACCAAGTGAAGGTCGACGGAGAACGCCCGGATCACTCACCGATCGTTCCGGTATTGGCGAACTTGGTCGTGTCAAACGGCAACACCAAGCCTCCAGTGGCTCCTCCACCTGTCAATCCGGTGCCCCCAACGCAAGGCACCAAGCCGGCAGGAACGACGCCTCCAACGGGTACTAAGCCGCCGGGTGGGACAACTCCGGTAGCACCGCCTAAAGCCAACGAAGAAGGAATGTTTGTTACTGGACGCATTGCTTCGCGGCCTGTGACGCCAAAACCCGGCTCGGTTCCGTACAAAGATTGCTTGATTGCGCTGCAACTTACCGATCTCAAGGTGACAGGTGGCACGGTTAAGGGGCAAAACATCGTCGTGTATGTGTGGGGCATGAAGGATAACAAGCTTGTGGATGGCGCTTACTCGGTGGGGCAGACCCTTCGGTTCAAGCTCGCGCCGTGGGCCTCGGTGGAATCCAAGTACGGTGGCTATAACCGCCAGGAATTAGAATCGGATGACGCTCTCAGTTGGGATGCGTTCTGGGGAGAGATCAAATAGATGAATAGGACGAGAGCTTTCAGTGCCATCGCCGCACTTTCGGTTGCCACAACCGTTTTCGGTGGGGTTCGGATGTTGGATTTCAAAGGCGACTTGGCCGCCAAGGCAGATGCTGCGGCCAAAGCGAATGCTTCCGTTGTGGTTGGTAACGATGGGTGGCTATTCTTTGCGTCCGAACTGCGGCACGTGAGCCTCGGGCAGTTCTGGGGTGAATCGGCAAAGGCCGTAAGCAAGGCATCTTCACCAACTCGAGTCGATCCGCTTCCGGCAATCTTGGATTTCAGTGAGCAGCTTAAGAAGGCGGGAATCGACCTCCTGATCGTTCCTGTTCCAGCAAAGGCGACGATTTACCCTGAGAAGATTGTCGCTGGAACCGAAAACTCGGAAACGGCTCGCCTCGACGCAGCCGACGCGGAGTTCCTTGGTGTGCTGAAGCAGAGTGGACTCAATGTAATCGACCTGGCACCGGCATTCCTCAAGTATCGAAAGGACCACCCCGACCAACTCCTTTACAGCAAGGAAGACACCCACTGGTCTGGCTACGGAATCGGACTCGCTTCCGACCTGATCGCAGAACAAGTAAGAAAGGAAGCCTGGTTTGTTGGAGTTCCTCAATCGAAGTTCACGACGGCCACTGCTCCCGCCAAGGTTACGGGCGACCTCGTGCAGTTCGCAGCCGACCCGAAGCCTGGTCCCGAAGAGGTCGTTCTGACTTCAGTTAAGGACGAAAAAGGTGGTGCGGTTCAAGCGTGGCGACAGAGTCCGCTCGTTCTGCTGGGTGACAGCCACAACCTCGTTTATTCGATGGGTGGCGAAATGCTGGCAACAAGTTCGGGTCTGCCCGAGAACCTTGCGGCGAAGATCGGATTTGCTCCAGATACCGTTGCTGTGATGGGTTCCGGCGCGACTCCGGCACGTATTAATTTGGCTCGCCGGGCTGATAATCTGGCTGGCAAGAAGATGGTTGTCTGGTGCTTCACCGTTCGCGAATTTACGGAGAGCACGCAGGGGTGGGGCAAAGTGCCCCTGATTAAGCCTGCTCAGTAGTATCCAAGAATCAAGATATGTATAAGTTAACTCACAAAATCTTTGCCGTGTTGAGCGTTGCTGTTGCGGGGCTTGTTAGCGCTGCGTTTGCGACAACCAAGCAGGGACCCGACAAGATCGGTATCTTCGATCTCAAAGCGATTCGGTCCGTGCCTCTCGATCCCGAAGTGCTTGCCAAGACGAAGCAAGGTGACGTCAACATCGAGCAGGTTCGGTTCACGTCCCTCCCCGGAGTCCGCATTTACGCGATTCTGACGTACAAGGACAACGCCAAAGGTCTTGCCGGATATGTGAAAGTCGAGCGATTCGGTGCGATTCCGTTGATGGAGCAGGGCCGAAATGGCTTCTTGGGCATGAGCGTGATGGCTCCGACCGGAAACACGGATCCGAAGCGGATGGAGTCGGTTGGCGGCCCCAAACTGGTCCCAGGCACGTTCAGCATCGCTGACGCCTATACCGACGACCCGAAAGATAGCTATATCTATCAGTACACGGTTGCCCTCCTTCGTGCGATGGACTATTTGGCGACGCGACCAGAGGTAAACCTCTCGATCACGACGGTCGCTGGCTATTCCTGGGCAGGCACGATGGTGGCCCTTCTCCACGCACTAGATGATCGCGAGGCCGCCTATATCGTGTTCCATGGTCTTGGCCCGTATGTGGATGAGAATGGTCTCTCGGCCGGAGAGCCTAGCGTTCTGGGACATGACAATCCTACAAAGCCGGTGTTTCTCACCCGCAAGAAGTACGAGATGTATTGCCCCGCGGCTTATGCGCAGTACGGCACGAAGCCGTTCTTCCTCGGTACTGCCCTTGATGACTACTACACCAAGTTGGATGCCGTAACGGAGACGTATGCGAAGCTAAAATGTCCCAAGCAGTTCATCTACATCCCCAACCGTCACCATGCTGAGACATCTCGTCAAGAGATGTTGAGCCACATTTCTTGGCTTCAATACTGGCAGTTTGGTGGTGAAAAGCCACCGACGATTGGTGAAGGGTCGGTTGCCAATGTAGGTGGAAAGCTCATCTACTCCTGCCAAATAGACTCGAAGTATCCGCTCGCCCATGCTGAGGCGATGGTGGCGTACGGCAACCCCGGTGACTGGATGGGTAAGACTTGGCACCGGTTCAACCTCGCCAAGGTTGGCGACAAGTATCAAGCTGAAATCCCGGTCTATGACCCGAAGGTTCCGTTCTATGTCATCGGACAGATCAACACGGCCGAGAAGCATGACGCAGGCAATGGCCCGCAGTTTGTGAAGCCAGCAGACTTGGGTATCACGGCTTCGAACTCCGCCTATCCTGACTTGCTCTTTGATCCCGCTCAAAAAGACGACTTGTATATCCGAGTTGGAGAAATTGAGTGGAGTGCCGACGGTCCCGACGGAAAAGGTTCTGCGATTGTCGCACCCGGCGATGAGGGCACGATTACCTTCCAGAATATCGACGGTGCTCTTTGGTCGGGCAAGAAAGTTTTGGACATTTGGCTGAAAGGTGACGGCAAGCCGGGGCCCATCACGGCCTATCTGTCGTTCAAGTCTCAACCTTATGTTGAGATTGGTCACGGTAACTACACCGAAGTCGAGCTCGTACCCAAGGGTGGAACGTTCGCCGCGGGATGGCACGAGTTTGTGATCCATTTGGACCAAGTGAAAAATCTCAAAGAGGTCTCCACGATGTTCCTCGATCCCAATAAGCGCCGACTTCAGATCGGCCCGATTCTTGTGAAGTAAACGCCTTAGCGTCTTGGCCTTTGGGTACGTAACCCAAAGGCAGAGATCTCTCATGCAAGCATCCAACAAACGAATATCGATTCTTGCCACGGTTCTAGGCACTTTGCTCCTTTCAGCGGTGGGAAGGTCTCAGGCGACTGCTTCCGGCGATACCATCGGCATCTTCGACTTGAAGGCGATCCATTCGGTCCCCTTGGATCCAGAGGTGCTGTCGAAGACCAAGCAGGGGGACATTGTGATTGAGCAGGTCCGCTACACCAGTCTGCCTGGAGTCCGGATACTGATGACTCTCACCTACAAGGAGGGAGCCAAGGGTGCTCCGGGGTATGAGTTTGTCGAGAATTTCCCGGTGAAGCCGTTGGTGGCCGAAGCAGGCGTTGGGTTCTGTGGAATCGTCATTTCGCCTCCTACGGGTAATAAAGATCCCAAGAAGCTTGAGTCGGTCGGTGGCCCTGTGTATTCCACCCCTTTCAATTTCAATGCCCAGTTCTTGCCCGACAAGGAGAGCAGCTATATCTACCAATACACGGTGGCCCTGGTGCGCGGCTTGGACTATCTAGCAACTCGGCCCGAAGTGAATGTGTCGAATACCGTCGTCACCAGTTACTCGTGGGCAAGCACGATGGTGGGGCTACTTCATGCGATCGACGACCGGCCCGCCGCAACGATCCTGTTTCATGCCCCCGGTTATTTCGTGGATGAGCAGGGTCTTTCTGGTGGCAAGCCTCTCTTGCTCAGTCAGGCTAGCGGACCGTCGATTCCCCTTACTCGCAAGCTGTACAACATGTACTGCCCAGCCGCTTACGCTGCGTTTGGCACGAAGCCCATTTACATTGGAACGGCTCTCGATGATTCGTACACGAGGCTCGATGCCGTGACGGAGATGTACGGGCACCTGAAGTCTCCAAAGGCGTTCGCTTTCTCGCCGAATCGACATCACGCGACAACCGCGCGAAACGAGCTCAATAGTTATCAGTGGTGGCTTTCTTCGTGGATTTTTGGAGGACCCAAGCCTTCAACGGTTGGCGAAGGCGTGGTCAAAACCACTGGTGGAAGAGTTACCTACACTTGTCCAGTCGACTCCAAAGTGCCGCTGACGCACGCAGAACTTCTCGTGTCTTATGGCAAACCCGGCGATTGGCTCGCTCGCTCGTGGCATCGGCTACCGATGACACAGCAAGGCGAAACTCTTAGCATTGAGATTCCCGTCTTCGACCCTGCGGTTCCTTGTTGTGTGATCGCCCAGATCGAATCAGAGAAGTTTGGGGCAGTCGCCAACGGTCCCCAGTGGATTGATCCTCAAGTTCTAGGCCTGAGCAAGCCAAACGCTGGATACCCAAATGAGCTATTCAATCCCACGGCAAAAGACGATCTTTACCTTCGCGTCGGGACAGTGGAATGGAGTCCGGACGGGCCGTCTGGAAAAGGTTCTGCAATCATCAGTCCCGGCCCCGAAGGGACCATCACGTTCCAGAACATCGATGGAGTCCTTTGGAAGGGAAAGAAGACACTGTCAATTTGGCTCAAGGGTGACGGTAAGCCAGGACCGATTCGGGCATACCTGACCTACGATTCCAACTATTATCTGGAGGTCGAGCGCAAGAATTATGCGGCCATCGAACTGGTTGCGGGAGGTACGCCGTTCGCTGCTGAATGGCGTGAATATTCGATTCCTCTCGACAAGGTGACCCATCTCGACCAAGTCACGAGTCTGTTTTTCGACTCTCAGAAGCGCAAGCTTCAGATCGGCCCGATCATACTAAAATGATGACCACTGCATTCCTAGCCCTATCGTTGCTGGCTTCGCATCGAACCGTCGCCCAATCTGGATTGCATTGGCCCCTGGTTCCCGGTCCCCAGTTTGTAATCAATGGTATCGACTCGAACGGAACTGCGCTCATCGAGCACGTGAAGATCGCCGAGCACGAAGGCACAACCTCGATTGGCGCGGCCAAATTGTTTGGCAAAGGCACCGCCGCACGTCTGTGGGTTCCTGAGGAAACGAAACCATGGAAAACCCTCCAGATTGTATTTACTCCAAAGGTCGATGGCACCCTGGTGAACTGTGGTGGTATCAATTTCGTGGTTCGCGATGGTTTTCTCTGGTTCGGGGCGGAGGAGTCTGCCGTCAAGCTCGCACCGATTCTGACCGACGACCTGAACGACGTTCAGATCATCAGTCATTTGGGTTCCTTACTGACGTTTGTGAACGGGAAGCGGACGGGGCGCTCGATCCTGGCCAAGAAGCCTTTGCTCCCCGTTGAAGTCGGATTGGACAAGTGGAAGGGAGCGATTGTGGGAATTGCAGCCTATACGCGTGAGCTAAGTGTCGACGAGTTGTACGGAAATGAGACCGCGGCCAAAGACATGGCAAAGGCTCTGTTTGCGGATACCCCGAAGGTCACGATCGAGGCTGAGCTCACTGCCGTCACCCCTGTTCCTGAATTGGAGCGAATCCGCCCCTACCGCTCGGCGCTCTTGGCTGAGGAGTACAAGGTGGTTCGAGTCGTGTCCGGCAGGATGAGTGCCATCAAGCCCGGCACAAAGATCCGCGTGTTCCGATACGGCATCAAAGCGGGTGAGAAGACCGCCCTGAAGGATGCGAAACTCGGCGACCATGCCGAGATGCTGATCCAACCCTACGACTCAGATCCCAAATTCAGCCGAGAATTCCAAGTCGACACCCTCGACCCCGACATCTCGATCCCCCTTTTCGTTGACGTATCACCAGCGAACTAGGTCCGATACAACCATAGTTGTTACAAGTATGGTTGTAACAAACACGGTTGTAACAACTATGGTTGTATCCCGTAGCGCAGAGCAAGGTGGTGCGTCACTGTGCCCCGCGCAGCCTCGAGATGTACGCCGTAGGTGTACTGTCCACAAAGCCCAGATAGTATTTGACTTTGTCAAGGCTCCCGACATCTTCGGCTTGAATTTCGCGGAATATGTTGGGCTAGGCGGCGTGAGAATTGGACGTG
>CAILEM010000075.1 GCA_903833215.1 uncultured Armatimonadota bacterium | reverse complement strand
TCACTTTCCATTGCTGCTCTACACGGCATCACTGCCGCGCACTTATGTAAGGTTTCAGGCTGGGGTCGCCTGATGAGGAATGAATCCTCACTGGTTCTGCGCACTGTCGTGCGCACTAGGGGCAGGGCGTGCCCTGCTAACCCAACGTGGGTTGTTACAGCGGAAGCGGGAAAGCGAGGCACGCCTCGCCCCTACACCGGAGGCGTTTTCACGGGTTCGTCATTTATCGAACTGCGACGAACTGGGTTTGCACGTTGTGAACTTGCTTAGGGGTCGTGTCGACGTGGTTGCGATTGCCGTGGATGAGGAATCCGCCGAGGGCGGCCCAACCGATGAGGGTGACTGCCACGAAGAACGCGATGGAGAATTTCTGAACGGCGTTTTGCGCTTTCTCAGAAACCGTGATTCCCCAGCGGATGCAGAAGTTCCAGATACCGGATCCGAGGTGGAACGATGCGGTTGCTACCCCGAGCATGTACAGGATCAACCAGATGTAGCCTTGAGACGTCAACTTGTCGTACCAAGCATCGAACTCAATGACTTTGGCGGAACCTTCCATGTACTTCTTTCCGGTCGTTGTCGTGACGTGAAGAATCAGGAAGAAGAACAGGAAAACTCCTGTCCAGCGCTGAAGGGTGTACATCAGGTTTCGCGACCAACCGTAGACGCTACCGAAGTAGTTTGGTTTGGCGCGGGCAATGATGAACATTCCGTACACCGCGTGAAAGAGTAGAGGAATCCAAATCATGCAGACTTCCATCACAAGGAGGAAGTGCTTGGGCATCCCCTCAAAGAAGCCGATGACGGCGTTGAATTTCTCGGGTCCGGCAATGGTGAACGAATTCAACACCAGGTGCTGGACCATGTAGTAGCCCACCGGGACGACTCCCGTTAATGAGTGCAGCTTGTGAAGTAGGTAATTCTCTTTATCCAGTGCGAGAGCCATGGCCGCCGGTTAGCTTACCCACTGATGAAGAGGGTTAGGCCCAGAATGGAGCCTTAAATCCAAATCATGCCCGCGATCTCCTTAGCATTGGGGGATCGCAGAACCCCTGCCCATAAAAATCACTTCATAGAGTCATTCGCCCTAGAGCACCATGCCAATGCCAACGCGGGTACCCTCTTTATATGCCTTTTATTGCCGATATCAGCGCTCGTGAGATTCTTGACAGCCGCGGGAATCCAACCTTAGAAGTCGACGTCCTCCTAGATGGAGGCAGTGTTGGAAGGGCTGCCGTTCCAAGCGGAGCCAGCACAGGACAATTCGAAGCAGTTGAGTTGCGCGACGGTGATAAGAGCCGCTACATGGGCAAAGGCGTCCTAAAGGCCGTTCAGAACGTCAACGACCTGATCGCCCCAACACTTCTTGACCACGACGCAACGGACCAGGCTGCAATCGACGCTGAATTGCTCCTCCTGGACGGTACACCCAACAAAGGCAAGTTGGGCGCCAACGCGATTCTTGGAGTTTCCCTCGCAGTTGCAAAGGCTGCTGCCAACCACGCGAAGCTTCCTCTGTACCGATACATCGGTGGAGTGACGGCGAAGGTGCTCCCTGTTCCGATGATGAACATCCTCAACGGAGGCGCTCACGCCGACTCAAACGTCGACTTCCAGGAGTTCATGATCCTGCCGGTTGGAGCCTCCTCCTTCGCTGAAGCTCTGGAGATGGGCGCGACGGTTTACCACACGCTGAAGGCTGTTTTGAAGGCAAAGGGCCTCAACACTGCGGTCGGCGATGAGGGTGGATTCGCTCCTAACCTCGAATCTCAGGAACTCGCGTTCGACTACATCCTCGAAGCGATTAGCAAAGCTGGCTACACACCAGGAAAAGACATTTATCTCGGTATCGACGCAGCTGCAAGCGAGTTCTACAAGAACGGCAAGTACGTCTATAAATCCGGCGCGAAGAAAGAGCGATCTGGCGATGAGCAGGTTGAGTATCTCGTGGAGCTTTGCGAGAAGTATCCGATCCTTTCTGCTGAGGACATCTGTTCCGAAGATGACTGGGACAGCTGGAAGAAGGCAACCGACGCCCTCGGTGGCAAGGTCCAGTTGGTTGGAGACGACCTGTTCGTCACCAACGTCACCCGACTCTCCCGTGGTATCGAACTTGGCGTCGCCAACTCGCTCCTGGTGAAGGTCAACCAAATCGGTTCCCTCTCCGAGACACTCGCCGCCGTCGACATGGCCAAGCGGGCTGGATATACCTCGGTAATGAGCCATCGATCCGGTGAAACCGAAGACACCACGATCGCCGACCTCGCCGTCGCGACGAACTGTGGTCAGATCAAGACGGGCGCACCAAATCGAACTGAGCGCGTTGCCAAGTACAACCAACTCCTTCGAATCGAAGAAATCCTCGGCGATACTGCGGTCTACGCAGGCAAGTCAGGCTTTGGCAAGCTCGCTTCGCGACTCGCTTAAGAAAAGAATCAAGGCGGGCTCTGCTTCACCGAGAAGCAGAGCCCGCCTTTTTGTTTGCACTACACCGACGAGTCCTAACCTGGGATCGTTAGCATCGGAACACTTGGATCGTATGAGGCCTTAACCCAGCCCTCAACCACCATTACTTCGAGTGCCTCCAGGGTCGACTGGCGCAGAGCCGTGTCGATCGTCATTCCCTCGAGTCGAGCCAGATAGGCGACCCTCTCCGCAAGCGCCAGAATCTCCTTTTCTTTCTTCAGGCCTTCAAAAATGAGCTTGTAGAACAGGTGAATCGGGAGCGTCTTGTCACCCTTGATGTAACAAGGAAGGCGATAGAGTTTGCCGTCTTCGTACAATGCCACCACCGATTCGACAGCACCCTCAAGGTCGAGCTCGAACACGTTGTTGTCTTTGAATGCCCATGTGGCCGCTTGCGCACTGAATTTCTCGGTGATGGCCTTAATGGCACCCACGCGATAGGTTCCAGCGAACGGCACGCCACTGAGTTCCTCAGAAAATCCGCCAGTGCCAAGCCACAAGAACGCCTCGTCAGGGCTTAATGTCAGTCCCGAGTCTTTCGCGATCAGCGTGCAGTAGTCCATGAGGTCGGTGAAACGACCATTTGCCGAATACCAGTAGTCGGCAAACCGAATGTGATTTCCGATGTGCTTGCGGTGTATCCGATCAAATTCGTCCTTCACCCATGCTGGGTCGTGCTCTCCACGCATGAGCTCGAGAATCGAATAAGCAACGCGCCTTGCTCCCACATGGGCCAAGCTCATGCCAGCTGCCAAAATCGGATCTGCAAATCCGCAAACATCGCCGGCTAAAAACCAGTTCTCGCCTACAAGGCGATCTGAAATAAAACTCCAGTCTTTGGTGGCTTTCAGGATGTTTTCGCACTCGGCATTGGCAACCAAGCGACTGATCAGGCTCTCCCCTGCGATGGCCTCGTCATACAGCTGTTTCGTCGTCTTTCCAGATGCTTTGTAGTACTCAGCCGACGTAATAAGCCCAATCGATGTTCTCGTCGGGGACAGAGGGATGAACCAAAGCCAACCCCATCCGAAACTTCGCACTTGAACGACGGTGCCGCCAACCCCAATCTTCTCCGACCACTCGGCATTTTGCCAATAATCCCAAACCGCAATATTTCGTAGCGCGGTCGGATACTGAGCCGAGACCCCCATCGTTTCGCGTATCACCCCACTCGTTCCAGATGCATCGACGTAATACTGGGCGGTGACCACCTCTTCTTCTTGGCCATTGAGCAGAGTTGGATCTTTCGCTCGGACGACGAGATGATCGACGCGATCACCGTCCCGAACGACCTTTGCGACCTTGGTCTCTTCAAACACGCTACAACCCATTTCGAGGCTGTGGTCCAGCAGAATCTTGTCGTAGATAGCTCGATCAACCTGGAACGTGGTACGTGCCCGTTGGCCCTGGTACTTTCCAGGTCGCGGCTCATCCACGAACTTGCCGCCCGGGATGAAGTAGAAGTTCCACGGTTCTTCGTCGTCGATAGGTCCCCAGCGGTAGCTGGCACCAATTTTGATTGGGAAGTTCGCGGCTTCGATTTTGTCCCAAGCACCCATTTCATCAAGGATCTTGGTGACGGCGGGTAGTTGGCTTTCACCCACGTGGTCTCGTGGGAACTTATCCGCCTCAAAAACGCAGATATTCAGGGATGGATTGTATTTTTTCAGGAGAGTGGCTACTGTGGCCCCGGCTGGACCGCCACCGATAATTGCTACATCGCAATGCATGGTTGGCAGATTCTAAGAGATTTGTTACCAAGTCGGCAAGTCTTGACACAGCAAGGGTTCTTCACGCCAATTTTGCTAAGGCGAATCTGAATACGCCAGAAGCTGCTCGATGTGATACATATCGTGTCCGACGAGCATGTTGGCCTGATCTTCGACGACCATCTGTCCAAAATACGGGTGAATGTAAGGCGCACGAAACTGGTCGATTGAGATGGATTTCAGTAACGAAACGGTGGTAGCTCGCTCCGCTTCAAACAGAGCTAGCTGCTCTTCAATATTCGACGCAGCATAATTCTGTTCAATGGCTCGCTCTCCTTCATCAAAACCCGCGACTTCAGCATTTGGTGAATTCAAAGCGGATTCAATTCTCGCCCGAAAGAGAACTTCACCGTCCGCTAGGTGAGCAACAACTTCCCGAACGGTGAATCGATCCTCGGCCAAGGCAACATCGTATTGGCTCTCTGGAATGTTCTCGACCAGTTTGCGAACGATTCCGGGGCCGAGTGGCAGAGAGATTAGAAGGTACGGGTGCATCCGCAGAGGTTACCGGGCGCGACTGGCCGCAAGTCTTGGTGTTTCCATATCGACTTTTGTTGGATCGTACGGATCAATGTGAACGACCGCATGAGCCGGGCTCAGGGCTAACTCAATTCGCTCTTCGAGATCGTCTGCGAGTGCATGCGCTCTTACGACGGACCAGTCATTCGGCACCACGGCGTGAACATCAATGTAGTGCACGTGGCCGCTGTGTCGAGTCCGAAGTCGATGGTAACTGATCAGATCGGGGGTTTCCGAGATCACTCTATGGATGGCAGTGATTTCATCATCAGAAACGCGCTTATCGATCAACTGCTGTGCCGATTCCCTTCCGATCTGAAACGCACTGTACGCAATCCAAAATCCCAGCCCAATCGCAAACCAAGCATCCGCTTTCTCCCATCCCGTGGTCTTGGTGATGACGAGGGCAATGAGAACACCTGTACTTGTGACAAAGTCGATCATCTGGTGCTTGGCGTTCGACTTCAGGGCCATGCTTTCCGTGTTTTCGGCAACCTTCCTTAGGTAGGGACCAACACAAAGGCTCGTGACGGCACTAATCGCCATGATCCAAATACCCATGCTCAGGTGCTGGACCTTGGATCCGTGGATCAACCGTTCGACGGATTCATTGAAAACATAGGAGACCATCAACAACAGAAATATCGCTTCGCCAAATCCAGCCAAGCTCTCGATCTTTCCATGGCCATAGGGATGCTCATCGTCGGGTGGGGCGGATGCGGCCTTCACCGAGAAAAAGGTGACAAAAGAGACGGCAACATCCGTTGCAGAATGGACACTCTCCGAAAGCAGACTAACAGAACCCGTCAAAACCGCCGCCACCACTTTCAGAGTGGTCAATGAGATGTTCGCAGAGAGCGAAACGAGCAACGCTCGTCGCTTCACAGCATGTCTCGTATGATCATCCAGAGCGAGATTTGCCAACCGATCCTTAGTAAACCTCGGTTGCAAGCAAAGTCGGCGATCTTTCAGCCCGGGCTACAAAACGAAGCAAAGGCCAGTTTTGATGGCTGGAATTGTGAAGCGCTGCCCTTATTCTGCCTTCGGTTGTACAGGACGCAGGGCGAAAACTTCCAGGCAGCTAACGCTCCACAAAGCCACTCCAGCCGGCGGATCGATGGTCAGTCGAATTTCCGATTTTCCTCGAGTTAAGCCTTCCGCAATCCCAAATTCTGAGATATGCCATCTTTGCTGTCGACATTCGCCGGGCTCATACCACCAACCGGCAAATATTCCGTCCACCAGCACCCTTGCTCGTTGGCGTCCGTGAAATCGATCGTAGAGTTTGCGGAGAATCAATCCCTTGTTATCTTCAGGAATGGACAGTGAGAAGCTGGCTGCGTTCAAGTGTGAGGCGACCAATCCCTTGAAAACTGTTCCATCCGGGAATTCAGACTCAAGTTCGGAGATGGCACTCATGTTCTGGACTTTCAAGTTTCGGGACCTCAATCCTTCCGCATCGGCGATCGAAATCGCATCCACACGCTCGCAAATTGAGGAACTGTCAGGAATCAAGTAATACGAAAACGGGCAGTCGACTTCCCTAAAAAATGGAACGGCGAAGTCTTTGGTGGGACATGGAGAAAATTCAGCTCGCTCGTCGATTTTGAATGGGTGACAGGCTTCGACAACCCATCCAGCGCCTTGGTACTTCCCTTCACACTCAACCGGTGTGCCCACCACGAGGTCACTTCTCCCTTTTGACACTAGAATGGAGACGTCGCCGGGTCCTAGAGCAAAAACTAACGAGCCGTTAGAGAATTGTGATGTGAACCTTGTGGGTTGTTCGTCACATCTAATAGATAGGACTCCTGGACCTGCATTCAGCAAGTGCATGGTTCCGGAACCTTCAACGTCTGCGACGACGCGGCGGCCGTGATGATCGGTATACAAGCGATCATTGCCGTAGAAGTGGAACTGTAATGCGGATTCCTGAGTCGTGAGAGTTGAAGACATTTGGGATCGAGGTTGTTCTACCCCCACCCGATGGTTACACGATGAAAATTTGGAGCAACGATACGGACATCCGAGCAGAGGCCAAGCGACTTGCATCAACGCTTAGCCTAAAGAAATGTGTCCTCTGTGGCGCCGTGAATGCCGCTCAAAACCAAGAATGCTTCTTATGCGGATGGCACGGAGAATTCGACACTCGAACGTCTTCCATTGAGGAAAGCGTTTGCGAATTTCTTGATCGAAGACCCGATGTCGCAATGTCCATTCGCTACGAAGTCCAGACTCACCGACGGTTAAGAAATCGACAGCAGGGGTTTTTCCGAGGATTTCGAAGGCTACACCAGAAAAAGTAGAGACGCCTCAGCCCGCCGCAAACGGCCCGGTTCACGATTCCAAATTTGTACAGCCTGGATGATTTCGTGACGAATTCCTATTGCTCTTCTCGCCTATAATGGAAGACTCCTTAGGAGCTTGCATTGTCGTTTGGACCGGATGAATTAACGCCCCTTTACAGCTACGAAGCAGAGATGAGCACGCTTGGCTCAATGCTTCTTTCTGAACGCGCGGCGGAAGAAATCGTCACGATCCTCGACGAAATGGACTTCTATCGTCCCGCCCATCGCCTCATTTTCAAGGCGATGAAGCAGTTGATCCACAACCACAAGCCGATCGACATGCTCACCCTCAAGGACGAGCTGATGGATCGCGGAAACCTGCTCGACATCGGCGGTGAAGATTATCTCCTCGAGGTCGCCGAGTTCGTTCCGAGTCCCGCCAACTCCAACTATTACGCCCAAATCGTAATGGACAAGTCAACTCTACGACGCTTGGAAGACGCTGGCCAGCGAATTCGAGGCGTCGTGCATGACGTCGATGCCGGCTCGGTTGATGACAAGGTCGACAAGGCAGAGCAACTCGTTTTCGAAGTCGGCAGAAAATCGCTCGGCAAGTACTTCCAACACGTCCGCAGCCTCGCCAAAGAATTCTTCATCGACGTCGACAACATCATCGAAACCGGTCGCCCGATGACGGGACTGAAGGTCGATTTTTGGGACCTGGACCGCCTGACAACCGGCTTCTACCCCGGTGACTTCATCATTATCGGCGCTCGACCTTCGATGGGTAAAACCTCATTCGCGTTGGACATGGTGCTCAACGTGGCAAGGAAGATCGTGCGGGAAGAAAAGGAAGGCAGCGTCGCTGTGTTCTCGCTCGAAATGGGTGCCATTCAGCTCGTTCGCAGAATGGCGTCGATGCTCAGCGGCGTTTCAGCCCAGGTGCTTCGGCAAGACAAGCCACCGACCGACCGACAGTACAAGCAGCTTGCCGACGCTTGCGACGAACTGTATGGCTTGCCGATCTACATTGATGACGCCTCCGACGTCACGCCCCTCGAAATGCGCGGAAAGTGCCGGCGTCTTAAAGCAGAGCATGGTCTTTCGCTGGTAGTCGTGGACTACTTGCAGCTCATGCGCGGCAGCCGACGCACCGAAAACCGCGTCCAAGAAATCTCCGAAATTGCACGCGCGTGCAAGTCGATGGCGAAAGAGTTGGGCGTTCCTGTCATCGCACTCAGTCAGCTCAGCCGAGCGGTGGAAAGTCGAGATGACAAGCGCCCGCAGCTTAGCGACATCCGTGAATCGGGTTCGATTGAAGCTGAAGCCGACCTCGTTATGCTGCTCTATCGAGAGAGCTACTACAAAGCCAAGGAAGAGCATCGGCCCGAAGTCGAGAATTATGACGACGTGCAAACGGCCGAGATCATCGTTGCGAAGCATCGAAACGGCCCCACTGGCAAGGTCATCTTAGGATTCCAGCCTGCCTTTGCTCGGTTCCGTAATTCTCAGGAAGGTCAGCACTTCTCCAACGAAGACTAGCTCGGTTGCGGCACAATTGAAACCGATGAGGATTCTTGTTGTCGGTGGCGGCGGTCGAGAGCACGCACTTGCATGGCGGTTATCGCATGAAGCTGAAGTTTTGGCCTCTCCCGGTAACCCGGGGATTGCTGAAGATTGTGAGACCGTACAGGTCTCTACCAAAGATCACGACGGATTAGTCGCCCTATGCAAGGCACGGAGCATCGACCTCGTCGTTGTCGGGCCGGAAGATCCCCTCATCGACGGCCTTGGCAATGTTCTTCGTGCGGCAGGAATTGCCGTCTACGGTCCAAATCAGGATGGAGCCCAACTAGAGGGCTCTAAGGCGTTCTCAAAGGCGGTAATGACCGAAGCAGGCGTGCCCACCGCCGCATACCAGAGCTTTACGCATCCGACCGAAGCCATTCAGTTTGCGCGGAGCCGGTTTGATCTCGGCAAAGGAGTCGCCGTGAAGGCGAGCGGCAATGCTTTGGGCAAAGGCGTGGTTGTGTGCAACGACTTCGATTCCGCCGTCAATGCGATTGAACGAATGATGATCGCCAAAGAATTTGGCGCCGCCGGCGATGTCGTCGTTGTTGAAGACTGCCTTGTCGGTCGCGAATTCAGTGTACTCACGGTTGTCGGTGACCAGAACTTTGTCACCCTCCCTATCGCTCAAGACCACAAACGGGCGTACGACGGTGACCAGGGTCCGAACACAGGCGGAATGGGTGCGTTCTCTCCGGTTGCTTGGATCACGCGCGAGCTCATTGAAGAAGTCGAATCGAGAATTGTGCGACCAACCCTCGAAGCTCTCAAGGCAAAAGGCATTACCTACCGAGGCACACTCTTTTCCGGGATCATGATGGACCAAGGAAAGCCGCAGTGCCTGGAATTCAATGTCCGCATGGGGGACCCCGAAACACAGGCCGTCATGCTCAGACTCGGAAAAGGCTATGCCGATGCCTTGCTCAGTTCCGCAGTTGGGAGATACATCGAAGCGCCTGAAGTTTCCGAACAGGCGACGGTGACGGTGGTTGTCGCTGGAAAGGACTATCCGATGTCCAGTTCCAAAGGACTCCCCATCAGCTTTGGCGAGTTGCCCCTGGGTTCCAAGCTATTTCATGCCGGAACCTCGCTCGTTGACGGGCAGCTTGTTACCAATGGTGGCCGGGTGATTGCAGCGTCTGCAGCAGCGAACACTCTCCCCGAAGCGCGAAAACTCGCCTATCAAGCGGCGGAAGCTGTCCAGTTTGAGGGGGCCAGATTTCGGTCCGACATCGCGCTGGAATAAAAGATCGGTTGCGTTGAGTTCCATTTGACAAAACTCACTTTTTGCGCAGCCGTCAGCAATAGTTGACGCGCCTTCGAACGGTTGTTGGCCCCTAAAGCTGTTATCGGCGCAAATCCGGGCATGTTGGGTCGATAGTCCCAAAACTGACGGTTAATGGTAAGGAACTTATAACCTTCAAGGAAACGTCGATTGGAACTTCAAACCACCCGTAGAGACTTGCTTAAGAAGGCCACCCTCGCAGGTGCCATAGGACTGCTCCCCGGATTAGCACTGGCTGACGGGAAAAAGGGCAAATCAACCCGAAAACGACTCGTACGCATTGCCCACTTTACGGATGCCCATGTCAACTCCACCGGGGCGGGAAGTAAGTGGCTCGGCAAAGCCCTTGAGCACGTCAACAGCATCGCGGATGCCCCATCGACAATCCTTTTTGGTGGGGACATGGTCTTCGACGGCACGATGGTAAGCAAAGACCAGATGGCGGCTCAGTGGGTTGAGTTCCATGCCACCCTGCGAAACAACAACAGCATTCCCGTCAAGTACTGCCTCGGAAACCACGACATTTGGGGCTGGGGTTCGACTCAAGTGGACCCACGCGAGCCTGAATACGGCAAGCAGTGGGCGCGTGACACCCTGCAGATGGATCACACCCATTACAGCTACGATGAGTCAGGCTGGCACTTTATCGTGCTGGACAGCATCTCCAAATTCCGCCACGGCTACATCGGAAAGCTTGGATCTGAGCAGTTGGATTGGCTGGATCGCGATCTGGCCGCCCATGCCGATAAGCCGACGTTCATCATGTCGCATATCCCGCTCCTCTCCGCTTGCACAACGTTCTTTGGCAACTCCGAGGTCGATGGAAACAAGTGGCACGTCCCCGGCACGCTGATGCACATCGATGCCCGGCACACCAAAGATCTGTTTCTCAAGCACCCGAACGTTAAGCTGTGTGTCAGCGGACATATCCACATGGTCGACCGTGTCGACTACAACGGCGTCAGCTATCTGTGCGACGGTGCCGTGAGTGGAAACTGGTGGAAAGGCAACTTCCAAGAAACCCCTCCCGGCTATTCCCTCATTGACCTCTACGACGACGGAACGTGGAAACGCGACTACATCAAGTACGGCTGGACTGCGGAGGGCTAGATTGATCATCTAGGGGCCGGTAGCGATGCTAGCCTTACGGTGGCAGAGGGGACAACGCGTCACTAATCCTCTCGTTCGTTCTGCGGAAGATTTTGCATCTCGAGGGCTCCACTCACCACCACTTTGCGCGGCGCGGATAAACATTTGCATAGTGTTCAAATTCAGCCCAGAACTCAGAAGGCGGGGGGCGCATGCCTTCTCCTAGATACAGCACTGCTTCCCGCAAGATGTGGGGAGTGCCGTTCGTCACCTCCACGGGGTACATCCGGTTAATGTAGCCCTTTGGAGTATCGTTGCCAGCAGTTATGAGCTGCAGGTTATAGGTTCCGGAAAACGGCTCTCTCGTCGGAGCGTCAAATAAGAACCTATCAACCCATATCAAAGCGTAAAACACTCTGAATGCTGGGGCTCTGACGTAATGGTCTATCTCTTCTTCACTGAGGGTTTTGGTGTCGACCTTTACTCGCCTCAACTGCTGTTTTCGAAATTCAGCATATTCAAGCGTTCCGCGCATGGTCCTTGCGATCATGAAGTTGATCGCTTCTTCCAGGGTCTCACGGGGGACGGGCTGGAGTTGACGCATCACCTTAGAAATCTGGTCGTCAAGCTTCCGGCGTCCATCTTTGTATCTGGGCGCTGTATTTGCGACATCCAAGTAAGTTGGACATCGATCCAAAGCAGCCACAACATCAGCCACCGTCATCGAAGGTCGCTTGGGCTGAAGGGAGGGAGCAACGAACGCAATGAAGAAAAAACAACTAAGAACTCTCATACCTTTGCTGACTTGCTAAGTTGGGACCCTGTCGCAATTTTAGGTAATGATGTTGCGGATGGCTTAGGGTAAGTGACCTGTGTTATTAGAGAAGGGCAATAGCACGATGGATCGAGCGTCCCGATGAGTTTTCGGTTTACATCGACGACAACGGGCAGAACTGGAATGGGGATAGGGCGCCGGTGAGGCACTTGTCCACGCCTTCCACCGTCTGTTCTTCTCACCACTCGTGCATTTTATAGCGCAAATTCCGGGATGCCAACAAACTCTCATCAAATACCAATCGGTGAAGATTTGCCTAATTCGGCATTTCGCGACATCTACCGGATTGATCAATCCATCCGAAGGTCCTGCCGCCCGATGGACGGCAGGGATATCGGGCTGCACTTACAGCGCTCTAGTTCTGGTGGTTGGTGAACTCTCCGATTTCGGTGTGACTAGATGTCTTTATCCCGACCCCGGAAGAGTGGGCCGATAGCCCCTATGACAACTGACAGCAATAGAGAGAGCCCAATCGTTGCGATAGCCAAGAAAGTTGCGCCCATTATGATCGTCAGCTGGACATCTAAACGGTCATGTTTCCTATGAGACAATTTCTCTCCCGCGCTCAAAGACAGCGGGACGAGATAGACCAGCAAGGGAACAGCCAAAGTCCCACAAACGAGGAGAAGGCGCCAAAACGACTTCCGGAACAATTCGCTGCTAAATCGCATCTTGCCCTATCCTACTTGGACACCTTAGTCGGCACCGCAACAAGGCACCCAATAAAGCCCTCAGAAGGCAGCAGAGCGTTTTGTCGAGGAGATGTCAATGGGGCATGTGAAGACTGGAGCGTTCAAACACACCTCCAGCCGACTCATCTGAAGAGTATCGCTAGGTCGGACAAGGAGGGAGAAACGGTCACGACGTGTGCTTCTCCTTTCGATCGCGAACCTTCTCTTCCGCTCCCCGTCTTCGTCGCTGTTTGGCGACAACGAGATACTAGGCTCGCTCACAACCTTCCTTAACGCCTGGAAGGGCGAATGACCTAAGACAAGGAGAGGTTATTTCCCGTATTTAGTCCAAAGGACCCGCGATCTCGCGAACGCGGGTCGATGAACGCGTGCGCCTAACGCGCTTGGAACAGCGAATCGGACAGTCCGGAATTGACCTTGATCGACTCGTATTTGGTGACGCCGGCGATCACATTGTCCACGTTCTTTACTTCAAGTCGGGTTGGCAGCCAGACTCCGTTGATCTGCACAGGGTTTAGGTAATAGAACGTGGCGAGTTGGCGGGTCCACTGGTTGAACCACTCGCGCTTTGTGATGTACTTCTTGTTCTTATCGATCCAAACTCGATTTCGGCTCGAATCGTCCATATTCGGCTTGTAGAACAAGTCAAAGACGGCGTTGCCCGTCTCCCGATCGGTTCGGATGAACTTCGAATCCAGAAGCCCCGACATCAAGGAGGGGGTCAGGATGCCGATATCCAACAATGTTTGGCGACGACCTGGAGCACGGGCGAGATTCTGCTTGGAGGTGAAATTGGTGAGCTTGATCAGCAGCTCGGCCCCGTTAATAATGTACACGACGCTGGATTCTTCAACATGCGCTTCGGCCCGCATCTTGAATGGCTCCTTGAAGTAAATAGTGCTCGACGAGAATCGGTACGACTGCCCGAAATCCTTGTTGATCTTGGCCAGTTCCTTCTGATCGCCCTTGACGATTTTGGCGACGAGGGTGGCGTCCTTCAGGTCTGCTTGTAAGTAGTTCTCAATGTTGTTGGCTTGCCCACCGGTCAATCCGATGGCAACCATGGCGAGGAGCGTCGTCATTTGTTCAGTTTATCCCTTTCGTAATTATCCTAACGGAAATGGCGAACCTTGGATACACTTGTAGGAGTGACCTCGGATCCCGTTTCCCGTTACCTGTCTCAGCGAGGCGCTAAGTTCGACCGCAAAAACCGTTTGCGGGTAATGAGCTCTAGCGAAGTCCTCGATACGGCGATGCGCATCTATCAGCGTCACGGCCTGACGTTTCTACGACTAACAGTGGTCCCCGCGTTACTGTGTTTGGCCGCAACCGGTTTTGTTCAGAATTTCGTCCTTCCCGGACTCTTCACAACGAAGGCAAACAGTGGCCCTGGAGAGATGATTGCCGATGTGGCGGGCGCCCTCGCGACGGCGATCTTTGTTGGTGGACCGCTGTTCCTTCTCGGCATCTCCTATTCCTCCGCCACCATCGTTAGCCTGGTTTCGGATTCGATGTTGAGCCAACCTTCCGATGAGGCCAAGGCTGTTTCGGGCGCAACCCATGCTCTGCCACGCCTGTTTCTTGTGAACCTCAAGGAGCTCTGCCTGTCCGTTTCCGGGCTCGTCTTGTCGACGGCGGTCATGGCGTCCGGTGGCTATCTTGCCCAAGTGACGCAGCAAACGGATGCTATTGCCGGCGTTGTCTCTGCGTTGGGCGTGTTTGGCCTCTTCGGTGGTGGCTTAATATTCCTCTACATCATTGCCAACCACGCATTGTCAGTGCCGGTGGCTGTGCTCGAGAAAGCAGGGCCAAGGCTTGCCTCTAGGAGGAGCAAGCTGCTAATCAAAAAGCTCGGCTACCATCCATCCGGCACAGGGACGATTTGGGCCCTCTATGGACTCTTGGCGTTTATGTCGCTTGTGCTCAGCGCCGGAATCTACTTCTTTTTCGAGATATTGGATCTAAATGAGCGACTCAGCAGCGCTCTCTCCTCTTTCCCAGGCGGGATGCTTTTCGTCCGGGCGTTTGAACTGCTACCATCCTTCTTCGTGATATGGACGCTGTTGCCGGTGTGGGCAACCGTGATCACCATCGTCTACTACGAAAGAAGGATTCGGTTGGAAGGTTTTGATATCGATGTTCTTACGTCTGAAATTGCGAGGAGAAACCGTGCGGCGAGCACTTAGCTTCGCGCTATGCCTGTGCTGCGCCGTTGGCTGGGCAGGCTCCTATAGCGACGTCAGCAAAAAGCTCGAACAGACTCGTACACCGGCAGAAATCCTTCGCATTGTGGCAGAGGACAAGTCGATTGCGTCTCAGCCCGACATCAAGAACACCCTTGCAAGGTCGGACATCGAAGACAGCGAGATAGCGGACCGTGTAAAGGCACAAATTGAGTTGAGGGCAATGGCCGAGCAGCGAGTTCAAACCTCGACATCGGACCAAAAAACGGCCAGCGAGATCAAGCGTTCGTTTCAGTATCGCGACCCCGGATTCGAGCGAAAGAGAAACTGGCTAGGGGAATCCCTGGAGCGCCTTCGCAACATTCACCTCGATTGGAAGCCGCCTCAGTCAGATATCCAGCCCCCTGCTGCGTTAGGTTCTACCTTCACTTACATTATCTGGCTCATTCTGGGCGCAGGAGTTCTGGCCCTTCTCTACTTCGCGATCCGACATATCAACTGGCAGAAGACGCTGACGCGCAAATCGAAGGCATTGCTCGAAGAGAATGAACCGGATCGCACATTGGATGAATGGTTGGCACTGGCGGATGATCTGACGTCCCAAGGACGCTACCGAGAAGCGGTCCGCGCCCTGTTTCTCGCCTGTCTCATCAAATTTGACGAAGCTGATATTGCCCGCTTCGACCGTGGTGAAACGAACTGGGAGCATTTGGCGAGGATCGAAGCGAGTCCTCAACTGCCATCAGGCCTCGACTTTCGCTCTCCCACGCAGCGGTTCGACCGAGTTTGGTATGGCTTTCAGGTCAACGGGATGGCAGATGTTGACCTGTTTCGCGGTTGGTACGAAGCCTTAGGCGACAGGCTGCGGGAGGCGAAGGCTTGAAGAAGACTGGAATCTCGCCTATAGCTTGGGTATTGGTTGGGTTACTCGCCATTGCCAGCGGCCTCATCTCACTTGGCCAACAGGATCAAACAGCAGATCCGCAAGTGGAGTCTTTTGGGCCGAGCGGAGTCTCTGCCTTTGCGGAATTGCTTCGCCAAAAAGGCGTGCCAGTGGTGATCAACCGCCGATCGAAGCCGATGATCGAGAATGGCGATATTGCCGTCGCATTCAAAATCCTCTCTCCACCCGACACTTTTGGCGTCGCTGCGGCCTCGGATGAGGTGAAGGAGGATCGGTTTGAAACCGCGTTTTGGAAGTTCATCAAAGATGGAGGGGTTGGAATCGTGCTTCCGTTGCAGAAGGATTATCTGGAAGCATCACGAAGCGGCAAGAGTGCAGCGGGCCAGACCATCACCGACCTTGGAACGGGCGAACACTTCCAGATTTCAACATCTAGCACCGAGACAGCCTCGTATTCCCTTCCCACAAGTGCTGAAAAGGCCGTACGCATGGGAATGTGGACGGACAACAACGACGGTCCTTTTGTATCGGCCTATCGGCTCGGAAAGGGATCTGCCCTCGTTATCCATGATGGAATCGGGATCACAAACCGATTTATCGACAGTTACGACAACGCAAAAGCCTTCTCGTCCCTATTCTCAATCCTCCTGAAGTCGCACAAACGAGTTGTGTTTGAGGAAGGGAGCTTTGGCCACGTTCACGATCCCGGAATCGTTGAGGCCATCGGGCCGTGGGCCAATGCCGCTTGGCAGCAACTCATTTTTCTTGGCGTCGTCGTCGTTTACACACTCGGGAAGAGGTTTGGAACCCCAGACGAGCCGAGGCCCGAACAGCGCGGTTCACGCGAGTTGCTGGACGCCATTGGAGACACTTTCCGCCGGGCAAAGTCGGCGCAAACCGCTCTCAAGTCTGCCTTGGCTGCGGCTGACGCAGATCTGAGGATCGTCCTCAAGCTTCCCAAAGACGCCAGCCGCGCCGAACGCGATCGACTGATTCCAGAAACCCTGCAAAATGCACTCACGAGGCTCCAAGCTGCAAGTGAATATCCGAAGGTGACTTCAGAAGATGCTTTGGACTTGATCATCAAGGCGGAGCAAGAAATGGAGACATTCATCGGTCCAAATCGGGCTAAACTTCGGAGCCTTGCTAAACTAAGAACATGAAGAAGGCTCTATTCATCGCATTCGTCCTCACTTGCCTCTCAGGCGCCACTCTTTCGATGGCCCAAGGCCCATTTCAGCAGACCAAAGCATCTGCCGGTGACCAAGCAAAACTGACAAAACTCGAAAAGGCGTACAAGGCGGCCAAGGCAGCCCTCGCAAAGTCACCCAAGAACGCAAAAGCGAAGAAGGATTTCGCCTCGATTGGCACGGCTTATGGCCACGAGTCGATGGTTTCACCCGTCCTCGGTGCAAAGGTGAAGTATGCCCAGGCGCTTCGCATTTACCGTGAAGTCCTCAAGGTCGATCCAACTCAGGCCACAGCCAAGAGCGAATCCGACCTCATCATCAGCATCTACAAGCAAATGGGTCGCCCCATTCCGAAGGACTAACTTCGACTTGCCTCGATTGACTGCGGAACACGATACGACAATTTGAAATGTTGCCTGATGTAACTTCCAGCGCCACCTCTTCCAACAGGAAGTTCCTGATCCTGATGGTGACGGTGACGATCTTGTTCGCAGTGCTTCCCTACCTAATGGGCCTCGCCAGCACCCCTGCTGGCGGCGCCTATTTGGGCTATCAGTACAACACTGACGATCACATGGTGTATTCCGCTTGGATGCGCCAAGCTCAGGATGGGCACTTCCTGATGGACAATCGGTTCACGACCGATATCCAACCCACCTTAACCGTTAACCTGTACTTCTTCGCGTTAGGTCTCGTGTCCAAGGTCACCGGCATTGCCCTCGCCTCGACCTTGTCTCGACTCGTGTTTAGCGGGCTATTCATCGTGCTCGCTTACCGGCTGGTTAAGAGACTTGGCTGGGACGACGTCACGACCAGGACGGCGATGGTTCTTACTGTCGTCGGGGGTGGTCTAGGCTTCCTCGTTTGGCACACTTTCGGCGTCGCTATCGTGCGCCCTGCACCTCAAATTCTCGCTGACCTTCTCAACGGAAGCTTGCCCATCGATGTGTGGCAACCGGAAGCATTCGTGTTTCCTTCGATGCTCACTAATGGGCTGTTCATGGTCAGCCTCTGCCTCATCCTGTTTGCGATGCAGTGCATCTTGGAGGCCAAGGAGAGCTGGAAGCCGGTGCTACCAGGAGCGCTTGCCGTATGCCTGCTGATGAACATTCACAGCTACGACGTGCTCATCATCGCACTTGTGATGTCAGGCTTCCTCGCTGCGTCGTTGATACGAAAGCAAGCGACAACTCAGTGGTGCATTCGAGCCGCCGCAATCGCAGCTGGCGCGGTCCCGGCCGCGCTTTGGTTTATGCACGTGTTGAAAGTTGATCCTGTGTTTCAAGCACGCGCCAGCACCGACACTCCTTCTGCGAGTTTCCGCGCGGTTCTGTTTGGCTATTTGCCGATGATGATCTTGGCGATTGTTGGATTGGCACTACAGCCCAGCGAAGATAAATCCATACGACAAAGGCGTCTTGCTGGGGTTGGGCTCGCCACCCTGCTGTTTCTAGGATTGTTTGTGGCGGCTGGCAGTTCGAAGGAAAAGTATTTCCTTGATGCGGCAACCTGGGTCATCGTAACCCTTATCGCAGGCGGTGCCACGGTCCTTTTGGCGGATGAGAATCCGGTGATGAACTTGCTGACTTCCTGGGCTCTTGTCGGGACGGTAGCCATCTATTTCCCAGGTCTCTTCCAGCGAAAACTGGCGATGGGGCTCAGTATCCCGTGGGCGATTTTGGCCGCTCTCGGATTGGCGACATTGCTCAAAACGCAGGAGAAATCCACCAAGACATTGGGCACTGCCCTTGTCGGAATTGTGCTGGCTGCAACGTCCCTCCGCTGGTTCGCCCGCGAACTTCAATTCATTCGGGACAACACTTCACGAACAGCCGTCCAAAACGTGTTTTTGGATGAAGATGGTCGAAAGATCATGGATTACTTGAATGCGCAGAAAGGCAGACACGTGCTGATTTCTCCACCAGGCGTCATTTCGGCAGCATTCAAAGATGGATCCCAGGAAGGGGGGCAGATCTCCCCTGCGCCGCTCATACCAGACCTGAACCCGATCGCCTCAGGACTTGCGGGGGTTTACACGTATGCCGGCCATTGGAGCGAAACACCGGATTACGACAAACATCGTGCCGTCGTCCAAAGCATCTACTTCGGCAAGCTGGATGACGCTACCGAGGGGTCGAAACTCGCCACGACCTCGGCAGATTATGCAATCGCGCTCAATCCAAAGGCATTCCCGATTGAAGGGATGACCGACTTATCGAAGTTCGGAGAGGTTGTCGTCGATGGAGCGAAGTTCCGGCTTATCCACCTGAACCGGATCGAGGCAGCGGGGTCGAAGCCTTAGTCCCCTGAATCACCGGTACGGTCGGCACGGTAGGAACGCCCAAAGGAGTCGGGCCAACCGCGATAATCTTGTCACCGCCACCGTAATAGCTGAGGCCAAGTGACTGCTTCTTCACAAGCACGCCGTCTTTGTAAACCAAGCGGAATGTGCGGATCGAATGGCCCTTGCTGCCCTTATCAACAACCACCGTTGATCCTGGCTTGAGCTTCGGATCATGGGTGACTTTGACGCTGCGATCCCAAGACTTACCGCCCTCTTGAACGATCTTCACTGTTTCGCCTGGGACTGGAGTGCCAAGAACTCGGAACGTGAGCGAACCATTTTGAAACTCGGAAGATATCGCGATCGGAGTTGGGTAGTTGTTTTCAACAACGAGATCGAGATTTCCAAAATCGACGGTTGCATCTCGGCCAAGTGGAACGTAGGCCACCGGCAACGAGTGATTTGAACGTCGTACGATTTTCAGGTTGCCAAACAGCGAAGCGTTGTAAAGCGTTGTGCTGACCTGGCAAATCCCACCACCAATTCCGGTGTCATGCCTGCCGTTCTTGTAGACGCCAGCAAGCTTAAAGCCTTGCTGAATCGTACGCTTACCCACCGTATTGTTAAAGCTCAACTTGTCGCCGGGCATCAGGATGATGCCGTTGAGTTTTGAACTTGCCAGCTTGATGTTCGAGTTTCGATTGATCTGACGTTTCGGGAAGTGGGTTGTGAATGACGACACTACACCCTTGATCGCCGCAAATTTCTCGTCAGGGATTTTCCGTGGCTCAACGATGATCGGCAACTCGACAGGAAGGTCCGACTTTAGCGCAAGGGCAACACACTCGACAAGCTTGATTTTGTCCAGCAATTGTGGGGTGACTTCCTTGGAGCAAAGAACGGCTCCTTTTTCGAATAAGACTTTTGCTGGATGAGGTGCCGGGCTAAACTTCTTGACGAGGGCTTCCAGCGCGACCGGCTCGGTGCCGTTAAGCTTGAATATTGGTTCAAATTTGAGTTGGGGGAAAGCCTCTTGGGTAACGACCGCTTTGATGTCGGCAACTGCATCTAATCGTGGCAGTTTCGCGACAGAAGCCTCGTCGTCAAGCCCCACACCCATCTCACTTGGCCGCAATTCAGGGAGATCACCCCTCAGCGCGTCGGAATGAAGTTTGAACGTCTTTAGCTTTTCGCCTTCCCACCAAGTTCGCAATTTCCGGGATGCATCTTCAAGCGTTAGGCCACCGACTTCGACGCCAGCCACCGACACATTAGGCCGAATTGTTGGCACGCGACGAGCCGCCGTGATCGCGAAAATCACACAAATCCCAAACAAGGCAAGCAGAAAGCCAATAAAAGTCTTTTTCATCCGAGGTTCAGTTCAACCAACCCTTAATTATGACAATTTGTCCTCGCTGTCTGACGCACAAGATGAGGCGTAAGATCCACGATTTTCATTCCTTTTAGAACAATCGTCGAATAGCATCGTAAATCACCCTCAAGATTTGACAGATCAGGGTGCAGCATGGAATATCTTTTTGCATTTGCCGCGGTACTTTTACCGCTTTGCTGGTACATTGTAAGTGTCGATATCGAGCCTAATGTCTCGTTTGCGGACACCCCCATGCGACGAGACGGCTAAGTCGGCAGGTGGGTATTTATGACTAGAAGTTTGTTCAAGCTGACATCGTTCAAGGTTCCTGGCACATGGATTGCGGCTCTCGCATTTCTGTTGTCCCCTTCGATAGCTCCAGCTCAAGTAGATTCAATTACCGTTACAGGACTCGGAGGAAACTGCATCGTTCCCTCCCAGCCAACCACTCTCGAAGTGGACTTGGCAACGACTTCGAATTCTGTGCAGATTGTGTCTCTGGCGTGCACGGATTCTCGTCTCGGAGTTCCAGCATCTGTTACTATTCAGGCAAACTCTTACTCTGGGCAAGCGACTTTCACACCTCCAAGTCACATCGGAGATGAAATCGTCCAGATCAATGCGACCCTGGCCGGAACCCGCTACGGCGGGCAGACCGCCGTGGTCCAAGCGTCCGAGATCACCACTGTCCAAGGAGTGACAGCAACGGCGTGTCCGGCTGGCGTAGATGTCAAGTGGGCTGGCCTACCGCTTGTAACCAACCCCTCGTACTATGTATTCCGGAGCACATCCGCCCAGCCGGATGATTGGACACAATTGAACGCTGTTGTAGCTCGCGGCTTCTTAGCATTCGTCGTACCACTCACAGGACCAGAGTTCTTCGATGCTTCGGCCGCCCCTGGGGCGAGCTACAACTATAAGGTTGTTCTGGGTATCAACGGTTCAGCGCAAGGGACCACAAGTATCACCGTACCCACTTCCGGCTCTGCTTTGACGTGGATAGCAACTCCGTCCGTCAGTGGGACCGTCTTATCGGGCACCATTTCCTTCCCCGGTAACGGAGCATTCAGCGCAAAGCTTTTCTGCAATGGCTACATGGTGGGCACCCTCTCGCCTGCAGGTGTTATGGAGGCCAATCCGAATTACGCGAGCTTCAACGTGGCTCTCGACGGCTTAAGCAAATTTGTGGGGAGATATCCCAGTTCATTTTGCGTGGTAGCCGATCAGAACGGTTATCGTTCAGCCTCTTCCTTAAGCTCCCTGCTGATTCCATCGTCTCCTTGGTCGGTCGCCAGGAACGACGATGTGCTTGAGGCACAGCTAGGAGAAGCCGCATTCTGTGACATCACCTATTTCGGTGCAACCTCTTGGACTTATTCGATTTCAAACTCGTCGGGTAGTCAGGTGTTTTCGACTTCCGGAGTTGGGCAGCACGCTTCCGTGATGTGGGATGGTGGTACCACGCCTTCAGACACCTATACCGCAAACCTGACTTTCCAAACCTCGGCCGGTCCCTAGTCCCGAACTTGGAATACCTTTGTTGCCAGAGGCACCCCTCAGTTTCTTGGGCTAATTGCTACGGTCAGTACAGATGATCCCACAGAGATGTCTAACTACGACCATTGGCTTGGCCAAACGATTGCCCCACGCTATCCATCCAATAGTGTCTGGATCTTGCTTCATACCAAGGCGAATGTCAACCAAGGCGAAGGAAACTGGCCATCTGACGCACTGAAATTTAAGATTTACCAATACTTCTCCTCGACGGTAAGGGACTTCTATTACTACGGACACGCCTTTCCCGCCGCATTTAGTTTTGGTGATTTACATTTCTTTCCACTGAAGAGTGCACCAGGCAGGCCGGCATATGCCAGTGGTGACATTAATGTCCGTTCGGTAACACAAGATCAGGGTCACAGCTTTAATATAGTCATCCTGGATGGCTGCAATACGGCGGGACCAGACCCAGTAACCCCAGACGGAAATCCAGGACCCGTTACCTACGATTGGTTCAATGCCTTCAATATTTGGTACACGGGGTCCATCGTTGCTTACGATGGATATACCGAGGGTTTCGACGTCCGGGGGGTGTTTGGAACCGGGCCCTCGCCATGGTCGCGTTGGGACTACACGCTTTGGGGATACCTGGCTGGCTATGGGCAGGTTTCCCTTTCTTCTGCCATACAGAACACGATTTTGCATTTCACCCCCGGCAGCGCACCATGGGAGCCAACCGACAATATTAACGGCTACAATCGGCTGCAATTCTACGACTTTCAATACAACTATCTCGGAGGTTAGTATGGGCAAAGTTAAACGGAGAGTTTGGCAAGCCGTCATTTCGGCAAGCGTCGCACTTGCATGCGCTGCCTGTCGAGCCCCAGTGGCAGCAGTGGTGGCGGAATGCGAGCCAGTTCCTGCTGACAAACTGCATGGAGTCAACACTGTGCTTGTAATGGGCAATTTCCCGACTTCCGAACCGAGGAAGACTGACGATCCTCATCTTGTGCTGGCAGTTCTAGCGGCGCTTGAACACGGTATGGTCGACGATCCTCGGGCGGAAGCCCGCATTCGCATGGAAAAGCCGTATAACGGGATGGTCGGACTAGAATCCCGGCGAGTCGGAAAGCCTGGGCATAACCTTAGGACGATATACTTCGACGCCACCGAGTTCCGTTCACCTCGCTATCGCAAGGAGTTCGTGGATGCGGTCACGGCGGCATACAGAGCGGGCAAGGACGTTCCCACGTACGACAGCGAACACTCCGAAACACCGGTTGTACCGCAGCCCAAGTCGCCAAAACCTTGATGGGACAGTCATCAAGGTTTCGTACAACCTTTGGCCCAGGAAATGGATTACTACCTGGGCCCAGATCATTTGGTCAGCCTTCCTTGATCTGGCATCGAAATCGAAGGTGATTTCCGTGGAGTAAAATCGGCTATGCCTAAGTTAGTCTGGCTGAATGGTCAGGTGATGCCCCTGGAATCCGCAGTAACCTCCGTGGCGGACCACGCTCACCTATATGGCGATGGTTTGTTCGAGGGAATTCGCATTTACAACAGTCGAGTATGGAAACTCGACGAGCATCTTGTGCGCCTTTATCACGGAATCCGATTCCTTGGATTCGAGATGAGCATCGGGATTGGCGAGTTGCGCGCGACGTTGCTCGATGTGTGCAAACAAGCTCAGATCAGCGACGGCTATATTCGACTCAACGTCAGCCGTGGCACCGGACTCGGCTTGGATCCAAAAGGTATCGATCGAACACCGAACGTGATGATCATGGTCTCCACCCTGGCCCTATATCCACCTGAGGCATACGAGCAAGGACTGTCGGTCGTGACTTCATCCATTCGGGTGATATCGTCAGACGCCCTCGATCCAAGATTGAAGTGCATCGGCCGATACGGTGCGAACATCCTCGCCAAGCAAGAAGCGAATCGGATGGGTGCTGGCGAAGCTCTGATGCTCAACGCACAAGGACAGTTGGCAGAGTGCACTGGCGACAATATCTTCCTGATTTCCAATAAGGTCATAAGAACGCCCCACGGCTCTTGCGGCATCTTGAAGGGAATTACGCGAGACACCGTCATCGAAATCGCCGAAGAAGCCGGTTACAAGGTTGAAGAGACTTTCTTGTCCCTTTTCGACGTGTTTGCAGCGGACGAAGCGTTCCTCACCGGAACGGCGGCTGAGGTCATTCCTATGATCAACTTGGACGCCAAGAACATCGGAGATGGCAAGCCGGGAGCCGTGACAAAGGATCTCATGGCTCGATTCCGACACCAGACAGCGACAACCGGAGTTGCATTCTGAAGTCGGAGTGCACAACCTGCGGCCGTCCAGCCACATTTAGTGTTGTGCAGGACGGAGTTCGAACCCTTGCTTGCGGAACGTGCGTCGATCGCGTCGCTCCTCAAGCAGGGATTCCCGCAATTGCGGCGGCAATGATGAGTGCGCGTCGTCGACCCGGAATTTGCCCCCATTGCGGAACCGAACAAGCAAAAGCGACTCAAACCGGCCTTGTCGGTTGCCCGCTGTGCTACGAAATGTTTGACGAACAAACCCTTTCACATTTCGGAATTTCGCGAGGTCAGTGGACAAAGGAGAAAACCTGGTCATTGCACCTGCCCCTGCCGTAATTAAGTATTCAGAACTCGGAGATTTGCTTACCCTAAGGTTGCGAGTTCCTAGCGAACAAGTTACGATGTACAAGACAAACGCCAAATGGTTCCTGTAACGCGAAACAAATATGCGGCCAAATGGTCCAATGAAGTGAAGCAAACACAAGGAACTGGGTGTTAAACTGACAACCCGCGCATCAAAACCATTGGTGCGCCCGTCCTTCCCTATGCCGAATGACGCATTACGAGACTCAATGGCCGAGAAGCGCTGGCTCACTGCCCTCTCTGAGGGTGATCCCAACGCGCTCGGTGCCATTTACGAGCTATACGGTGAACGGATCTTCCGTTACACCTTTCGAATGCTTGGTAACCGCACGGATGCGGAAGACGCGACCGCAGAAACTTTTCTCCGGGTCGTTCGGCGTTCAGCCGAATTGCGTGCCGATGGCGCATTTCGGACTTGGCTGTTCCGCATTGCGCGGAACTTATGTATCGACAAACTTAGGCAACACAAACTTATGGAGTTGCCACCCGACGCGCAGTATTCGGGTGCCGAAGAACGCACGACCCTCAGGGTCACCGTTCACCAGGCGCTCGCTGACTTGCCCCTGGAGTATAGGGAGCCGCTCATATACTGCGATTTGGAAGAGATGAGTGCCAAAGAAGCCGCCGACATATTGAAGATCAGCGTTCCTGCGTTGAAATCAAGACTCTACCGAGGTCGTCGGGCATTACGAGACAAGCTAGGAAGCGCCATGGAGCGGACGCCGTGAACAACGATCTATTTAAGAAACTCGTCGATTTGTATGCTGGACATGAATTACCCAGCGAACTTGAACAAGAAGTGGAATCGGCTGCGGCCGTTGACTCAACCATGTTGGTTGAAATGACCACCATGAGAAATACCGTGGACACGCTTCAGGGCGATCCAGGTCCCGAATTCACCGAAGAATCCTATCAAAGGATTCTCATGAAGCTCTACGCAAGAGGAGCGGCGATTCAGCCGAAAGCGCCTTCGCCGGCCCATCTTCAATATCACCTGCCTATCCAAGGCTAGCCAACCTGTTAACTTATGAAGCTTGACTGTCCACGAAAGGAGTTCTTTGAAGCCGTTAGCGCAGCAACTGCTGCCGCCAGCGTGCGCACTTCCGTTAGCATTCTCCAGAACCTAAAGATTGAAGCCAGAGATGGCTTCATCACGGTGATGGGTTGCGATGGAGAAATGTGGGTGGAGCGTGAGATTGCGTGCATGGTTCAAGAGCCGGGTGCCATCTGTCTTCAGGCCCGGTTGCTCCAGGACATTGTTGGCAAGATGCCCGATGGCGACATCGAGCTTGAGACGGCTGACGGAAACCAAGTCACCCTTCGTCAGGGCGCATCCGAATATCGAATGATGAGCCTTGACGCCGAAGACTTCCCAGAGCCACCAGCATTCGGCGGTGATGGCGAGTTGAAGTTGCGAATGGGCACCCTTCGTAAGGCTGTCGATTCCGTTATCTATGCGGTGACTCAAGAGCAGCACAAAGCCGTTCTCACTGGCGTTCTTTTCACCTATAACGGCCAAACGCTTACCCTTGCCGCCACCGACACCCACCGCCTCGCGGTTCGTAAAGTGGAGCAAGAGGGCATCGGGACCAGCATCAACGCGGTCGTTCCCGAGAAGGCGCTCAAGGCGATCAAGTCGCTTCCTATCCCAGACGATTCGGATATCGAGATTAAGTTTGGCAATGGCCGACTCGGCGTGGATTCCGATGGTGCCAAGGTGATTTCACAGTTGCTCGCAGGAACCTATCCGAACTGGGAGCGAGTCGTTCCACCAGAAAGCACACGAACCTGGACGGTTGAAGTTGATCAGCTCAATGAGAAGGTCAACCGAATCATGATCTTCGCCAAAGATAATGCCAGCCGAGTCCGATTCAAAGGTTCTGGCGACCAGATCTTCCTAGCTGCCCGCTCTGAAGAAAAGGGCGATGGTAAAGAGGAAGTCCCGATGATCTCCAACAACGGAGACGTTGAGATTGCCTTCAACGGTAAGTACGTTCAGGACGCCTTGGGCGCCATTGACGGACCAGGGGTTCGAATTGAGATGACGGAAAGTTCGCGATCAGCGATCTTCCGCCCGGTGGATGACAACGGCTACTTCTGCGTCATCATGCCGATGGCCCTTGCCTAGGCCGCAGCGCGACGACTGGATTGTCGCGCTGCAACTTTTAGCCGATTCGTGCGTTGTTGATTCGTAGCGACTTAACACCGACCATGCCAACGCACGTAAGCAAAACAACCGACCTGCTCTTTCGGGTCGGAATGACAGTCAAGGGTGTTGACTCCCTCTTTGAGGTCATCGGTGGCATCATCCTCACCATGCCGACCAAGCTGGCAGGGTATATCCTGGTTCTGTCTCAGCACGAAGCCTTCCGGCACCACATGGCCTTGTCGGGAAGATTGGACCGGATTGCAGAAAACGTCATGATGCATCCGTCGATGGGCGAGGCTGCCTATCTGATGGTCCACGGCCTCTCAAAGGTCATCCTGATCGTTGCGATCATCCGTGGACGGAAATGGGGCTATCTTGGCCTGATGGGTGTGTTATCCCTATTCACCCTGATCGAGCTAATACGGGCGATTGCGGCCCATGAAGTGGTGACCGGGATATTTGGAGTCATCGATCTTGGCGTTGTGTTCCTGATCTACAAGGAATACGCCAGCCGGTTTCTCGCAGGTGAAGTAAGCGCCGAAGCTAATCCTGCGTGAGACTCGGATTCATCCGCGTAGGTCGCTGGCAGGACGGCTGCATCCGCATGTTTACAAAGTGGAAGGTTACGAGGCAACAACCGCCCCCTACCGAAAGGAGCGTCGCTAGCATTCCTTCTCCCTGAGATACATGAGAGTGCGGCAGAATGAAGTGGCTGGTAATAATCGAACTGACGCCAATCGCAAACAGAACCGCGGGAATAAGCGACCCATGGCGGCGGATACCGGTGAAGATGGCGATACTGGCGATCGAGAGCGTGATACTCAGGAATGCAATATCGGTCGCGACCGAACCGAACCACTCAAGGCCCATCACTGAGAGGATTCCGAAGGCAACACCTGTCAACAAGCAGTGAACAGCACATATGCCGCTTGCACATGCACCCACCTTGTCCAGATTCAGCCTCGACCTCAAAATCATCTACTTATAATCATACCCCTACTGGGTATGGGTCCGTTCCATATTTCATCTATTTTAGCAAATCCAGTCGAGTCCCGTCGCGCCCCTTCTTACCTGAAATATTAAGGTGAGACTATGGACATGTTAAGACTTGGTAAAGACACTTACTGGCTTCACAGAGACTTAACACTGGCGAATTACCTTTCAACGAGGTAGCCATATGTCTCACCGAAAAGCATTTACTCTGATCGAATTACTCGTCGTCATCGCAATCATTGCGATTCTCGCTGCGATTCTCTTCCCCGTTTTTGCTCAAGCAAAATTCGCGGCGAAGAAGACAACCTCTCTCTCCGGTCTCAAGCAAATTGCTCTGGGGCTGCAAATGTACTCGGGCGATGCTGACGATATGGCAGTGCCCAACTACGGTTATGTAGATGGTTCTATCGCCGGAGATACCGACTTGTATCACTACGACAACAACTGGGTAGGCAGAATCTTCCCGTACGTCAAGAGCAAGCCCATTTTCTTCGACAAGACCCTTCCTGAAATCACCGATTACTCCAAGTATTACCAGGACCCTTACTATCCAACT
This sequence comes from uncultured Armatimonadota bacterium, assembly GCA_903833215.1. Taxonomy (GTDB): domain Bacteria; phylum Armatimonadota; class Fimbriimonadia; order Fimbriimonadales; family Fimbriimonadaceae; genus Fimbriimonas. Next base: position 3,239 of record CAILEM010000075.1, on the reverse strand, counting down.
CCGTTCTACACCTACAGTTGGTCTTGGATCACGTCGTTCTCGATTAACGTCGATGGCTACACTCAGACGTACGCTGGCAACGGCTATTGCGGTGAGACCGGTTCGTCAGGCGCTCAGCGAAGCCTGACCACTTTTGTCGATCCAGCCCAAAGACTCGCCGTCACGCCAACGCGATACGGATCGATTCCGAACTGGTCCTGGTTGCGATTCCAAGCCGTTGACGCATCCTGGCCAACATACGATGCCTATGCCAGCACTTTCAGCTGGTACCAGCTCGTCGCCGATGCCAGAAAGCAGTACAACGTGAAATACATCGGTGCCTATGCTGACGGACATGCCGCCAACTACGGCCCTGAAAAATTCGTCAAGTACTACTCGCAGAGTGGCAAGACCAGCGAAGCGTCGACGCGCGATCAATGGTGCCAAGTCATGCAGAGCCGCGACCTATTCAAATTCTGGGGTGACGCATACGCAACAAACTGATCCCGGTTGCCAGCATTGCGCTGGTGTTATTCGTCACCGTCGGTTGCGGTAAGGATGAGGGACCGAACGATCCCGTCCTTCCTGCCAAGCAACTGGACAAAGGTCGCCCACCAACGTCGGGTGTGCCTTCCGACGGTCCAACCGGCGGAAAAAGATAGGTAAATTGGGCGAGGCGGAATCGCCTCGCCCAATTGATTTGAGAACGAATTATTGAGTACCCACACAACTGCACTTCACCAAGCTGCCGAGGCTGCATATCAGCGAGGCGACCTGAATGAGTCTCAGCGCGTCTGCAGGAAAATACTGTCGATTCACCCAACCGATTCCGGGGCGACCGTTCTTCTAGGGATTACCCTTGCCCGTATGGGGCAACATGCCGTCGGGCTTAGTTACCTTCGAAACGCACTCAAATGGGACCCGAAATCCTTCGAAGCAAACATTGCCTACAGCAGTGTGGCTGGCTGGACCGGCCAACACGAAGAAAGCCTGACGCACATTCAACGGGCGATCGATACTCGGCCAGAGGATCCTGATGGATATGTGTTTCTCGGTCTCGCCCTAAAGGGTCTCAAACGATTTTCAGAAGCTGGGGATGCATTCCGATCTGCCCTCAGGCTCGATCCGACCCACGTCGGAGCTGCCCAGAACCTTGCCGCTTCTCTACAAGAGGCCAACCGGGACGTTGAGGCCATAGCTGCCTGGATTGCCGTTACCGAACTCGATCCAAACAACTCGACGGCGTGGTTTTGTCGGGCACAGTTGCATCTCAAGTTGGGTGAATTTCCCCAAGCGATCGCCGGCGGTAGGAATGTTGTTAGGCTAAAGCCAAATTGGAGCCAAGGTGAACTCTTGCTGGCCCTGTCTCTTTCCGAGTCTGGACAAAGTGAAGAAGCGGAAGCCCACATCCGCAAGGCGATTGATCTTGATCCCAATAATGGGCTAGCCCTCGCCGCGCTTGGGTTTTGGTTGCAAGAAGAAGGGGACTTCACCAAGTCGAGTGAAGTGTTGGAGCGCGCCGTCAAACTCATCCCCACCCACGGATTTGCTTACTACAATTTGTATCGAAGCAAAAAGGCGACTCCCGACGATGCCAACCAGCTCGCTGGAATGACAGAGTTGGTTTCCAGCGGCAAACTTCTACCCCAAGACGCTGCGTACATGAATTACGCACTTGGCAAGGCGTGTGAAGACCTCCACCAATATGAACACGCGATCACGTATTTTGATGAAGCTAACAAGCTGGCATTCAATAACTGGCTCGCTCACCGGCCTTGGGACAAAGAACAATACTCTCGTGAGTTCGATTCAACGATCGACTTCTTTGGCGCCAAGCAATTCGAGGCTTTGCGCTCCGTTGGAAACGAAAGCAAATCGCCGATCCTCATCGTCGGAATGATGCGGTCGGGCACTTCCCTCGTGGAGCAAATCTTGTCTGCACATCCTGACATTACCGGTGGTGGTGAGCTGACCTTTTGGCACGAGCACTGCGAAGCGATCTTCGACGGGTTGTCATTGTCCACAGAAGCACTTGGGTGTGCTGCCACCGACTATCTGATGAAGCTCCGTGAGATTGGAAATGGCCGCAAGCACGTGACCGATAAGCTGCCCCACAACTATGCGCTCCTCGGGCTGATCCACGCCGCGTTGCCGAACGCAAAGATCATTCACGTCTCAAGAAACCCGATCGACAATTGCCTATCGATCTATACAACCGCCTATCAAAGACCACCTGTGTTCGCCCATAACCGCGATAACATCGTCTTCGCTTACCGGGAATACCAACGCCTCATGGCGCATTGGCGGAAAGTGATTCCGGCGTCGAGTCTGCTTGAGGTTCGCTACGAGGACCTCATCTCGGATAGAAGCCGAGTCACCCAGCAGATGATCGAGTTCAGCGGCCTTGATTGGGATGAAAGCTGCCTGCACCACGAGGCTAACACCCGTATCGTTCGCACACCCAGCCTTTGGCAAGTCAGACAGCCGATTTACAAAACGAGCGTCGAGCGGTGGAAAAAGTTCGAGCCTTGGATTGCACCATTTGACACGTTAGTCGACTGAGCATGCCAACATAGCGTCAGAGGTCCAGAATGAAGTCGAATCGATGGATTGGGACGTTTGTTGGCGTAGCGTTGTTCGCCACCGCCATGGCTGGTCAGCGTGGGCAAGCCGATCAGAGTGGTCCGCGATGGTATACCGAGTTGCCGTCTGCTGTCGCCGCATCAAAAAAGGAGCAGAAGCCGATGCTCGTATGCTTCTTGAGTCGAACCTGCGGCCCATGCACTGCCTACCGGAAGGCAATTTTCCCCACTGTAGAATTCCAGAAATCAGTCCAGAATCTCATCCTCGTCTACGTGGACTTCGAGGGCTATCCCAAACTGGCAAAGAAATACGGCGTCAAGGAAACCCCCGATATTCGACTCTACAGCTCCACTGGCAAACAGATTTCACGCCTCGTTGGGTTCAACCGGAAAGCGTTTTTTGCCACCCTCAAGAAATCATTCGGGAATTCGCGGCCCTGAGCCTGCCGGGGCGCATCAGTTTCGCAATGGTCCTGTGCCTTCGAGAAGCAGACGTGCCGATCGTCAACAAATTACACTAACTTTGGCACCCACAAACTCCCGGCTGAACGGGAGCAACGCGCCACCGATGGCCTCCATCGCGTCTGAGGAGCTGTAAAAGAATGGTTTCTTAACGCATGGAATTTGCGTTTTCTTCCTGTTCTGGTCGCTTCTTGCGGCCTGTGTAATTCGTCTTCT
>CAILEM010000074.1 GCA_903833215.1 uncultured Armatimonadota bacterium | reverse complement strand
GCCGCAACCGGGGGACTTCCACGATAGTCATCCGAAACCGTGAGCGCACTCGGGTCCGCGATCTGGGCTACGAAGCTAAACTTCAAGGGTTGAACGCGGCTTGGTCCCGAGTGGTCCCGCTCATTAACTTACTAGGGTTGCAAAGCTACCCTGGGTAACAGGCCGCATTCCGGCCAACCCCAACGGGGTTGCGTCCCCAGCCTATCGCGTAATGACCATGTTAGGGGTCAATCACGCAATCGTCCGTTGAAATCCGGGGTTTCCGGACTCGGCGATCCTTTTGATGGCCGAATTGACGGGGTCAGCCCCTATCCCCTTGACTCACCTGAAGCTTCGCCCGATCCGACTTCACGCATTGGCTGACGATGACTTTGGACAGGGTGAGGAAACCCACTCCGGCGGCAACATACCAGAGACCTGATTGATTGGTGCCGTGCTGCCGATAGCTGAGTTCGTAGAGAGCCCAAGCAACCACCCCGAGGAATATGACCGTTCCCTTAGCCCAAATCTTGTTGACGAGCGCCTTCTCCGAGAGGACAAAAGCTACCTTAAGGATGACCAAGGCCAGGAAAGCGAGGTGAACTGCTACTACCATCTTGGTTTACTCACTCATTCGTCAACGTTTGCAAACCCATTGGTTCAGACGCGGACCCAGAGTCAACTTCAGACTTCAAATACTCGATTGCTCCACCAGCAACGATTACCGATAGAACAAGGCAGATGGAGCCGAACACTGCGACCGAGTATCCAGGGCCTCCAATACGCAGGATATGAGCTGCAACCACACTAACGCGCGCAAGGATCACGTAACCTGCGGCCGACAGAATAGCAAACCTGTTGTATCGCCGGCAACCCAGTGAGATCAAGCTACCCACAACCCACGGTGCGAGTTCGATCACGAGATTGAGTAGAGCAGGGCGCTCAAAGAACCCAGTAACAACCTCAGCCATTGCGAACACGAGTGTTGCCAATCGGAGAATCGAGACGCAACTTCGAAGCTGCTTCTCAATCGTCATTCCGATACTCCCCGGTTACGGCAAATGAGCTTTCTGATCATGTCGGCAACTTGATTAGGCAAACTACGACGCAAAGAAATTCTAGAGTACATTCTTTTGCGTACGAGTGCGTGAATTTCTAATTGGGTTGTGGAAATTTCATGCAGCAAGGCATTGGGTATGGCCCGACGACCCAAAAACACCGAAGGTGTTCTGTCCTCAAAGCCTAGGGTTGCGGAGCTACCCTGGGGAAGACCGCCAAAATGCCGACCAACCCTACCGGGGTTGAGTCCCCGCCGATGGGGAACGCCTTTGTCGAAGAGTAACGACGACTCGGAAGATGGACCTCACCCAACGCTTCCAGACGCAACACTTACAGCGTTGGACCATTGCTCAATGACGGAGCCCAGGGAAGCGCCGTCGCCGCCGCATCCCTGGGCTTTGATGACAGAACACCTTCGGTGTTCATTCCAGAAGTTTTCGTTTCTCCTTGATCGACTTCCAATAGACGATTGCTTCAACAATTGCGAATGCTCCCAGCATGATCGTGCGCGTGAGACCTACTTCAATGAAACCTGCGATTGATTACCGTTGCTGTCAATCACAACGATCTCCAGCGGAAGACCCGTGTTCTGCATCTTCGAGCGGATCTCTTTAATCGAGAGTTTCAGTTGCTTGGGAGCATCTAGCGCTTTGTACTCGGCAAACCATTCGGGAATGGCATCGTTGTGGGCACCGACGACCCGGATACCGTTCGTTGCAGAGATGGTGATCTCATCTTCGGAGACCTTGATTGCGGGTGGATTCGAGGTGTCGAATGCAGTGCCAACATACCCATCCGGTTGGAACCACGGATTGACGTTTAGGTGAGCGGCGGAGAACAGATCCCAGCTTGAGAGTTCGTTGCTGGCGAAAAATGTCGGATCGGTTTTGCCAGCGACAGGGGGTTCCACGACCGTGAAAGAGCGACTAAAGAAGTCAAAACCACGCGACATAACGCTGAATCGATCCGCAGAGTGGGGAAGGCCGAAGGTGTGTCCTAACTCATGGATGGTCGCGCCAAAGGCGGTGGAAACATTCGCCCAGACCGTCTTCCGGTATCCACTGTCCTCAAATGTCACATTCGGGTCGAGGACGGTCGTGTTCGTAAAGACCTTAGGGACATCTTTCAGTGTGGCGGGCCACCACTGCATACTGCCACTGCCAAACAGCCCTTGGCAGCCTCCTCCGAGGGCAAGGTGTCCAAGGGCCTTCTTCGTCGCGACGTCGTAGCGAGTAAAACCGAGGAGGCCACACCACTTGCTGGTGTCTTGCGTGAACTGAGTCTTCAGTACGTCATAGACATGCGAATAGATCGCGTTGGCATCGAGAGCTCGCAAGGCATCCCCTTTCATTGGCGACTTTACAAAGTGAACGGCCACCTTCCCGCTTCCATCAAGTTCGAGGGGAAAAGTCTTTCGGCCATAGCCAGCTCGGTTCATCGCGTCTGCAGTAAAGGACTGCAATAGTTTCATTTCGGTGTCGAACTTCTCGCGGATAGGGAAGCGATCCTTCGGGTTGTCCGTAAAGTAAGCCTCGGCTTCATCGCTGGCCATGACATAAATGGCCTGGACGCGATAGGGGCTCGTCATCGGTTTGTAGTCCAACCGGAACTTCATCGAAGCCTTACCCGAATGCAACAGCACCATGTTGATTCCGGGTTTGAGCTCGACAATGGACGAATAACGATGGTTCACTACTGGAAATCGAATGGCCGTCTTCCAAGAAGTCCCGATTGCCATCTCGGGGCCTTCTGCCGATCCATTGACGATCACGAGGGGATACCGCACGATGTCTGCGGGCTGGAAGTTGTCGATCGTAAGGTCCACTTGCTTTGGCAGGGACACCAAAGCCCAACAAACGGATAAGAAGCCAACGATCATCGTGCTTTGATATACCGGAGAACAATGTTAACCTTCACCACCTATCGCCTAAGGAATTGGTCAATGAGGGCAAATCCGAACAGTCCGAGGCTCACAAAACCATTTAACGTAAAGAACGCCATGTTTACTTTGCTTAAGTCAGTGGGTTTCACAAGGCTCTGTTCGTAAATGAGCAACCCTGCTGCTCCGGCGACTCCGACAAACCAGGCTGGGCTGGCGGTCACCATCACACCACCGACAACCAAAAACGAGACGGCGGCGATGTGGCACAGGCGACTGACCATCAGAGCCCTCACCCGTCCCAGAGTTTGTGGCAACGAACGGAGGCCATGTTCGCGGTCAAATTCATCGTCCTGTAGGGCGTAGATGATATCGAACCCACTCGTCCAGAAGACCACGGCCAAGGTGATCGGAGTAATGGCTACCGCAAGTTTGCCGGTGGAGGCGATCCATGCGGCAGAAGGTGCTATTCCTAAGGATAGACCCAAAACGAAGTGACACAAAGGCGTGAACCGCTTAGTCACTGAATAGAACAGCGTTACGCCAAGTGCGACAGGGCTAAGGTACAGGGCGAGGGGATTCAGCATCGCCGCGGCGACAAAGAAAAGGACGCAACTCCCGAAGAAGAACAGGTTCACCTGACGAAGCTGAAGCATGCCGGCAGGGATCGCGCGCATCTTTGTCCTTGGGTTGATGGCATCAATGTCGCGATCAGCGATCCGGTTGTAGGCCATCGCCGCGCTACGGCACGACACCATCGCCACGACAATCCAAAGGAAAGTATTCCAGCCCGGCCAAGCCGTGTGGCTCATCGAGCGTGTTCCCCACATCATGCCAATGAGGGCGAAGGGAAGGGCGAAGATGCTGTGCTCGACCTTGATCATCTCAAGATAGGCACGAAATGCTCCAAAACCTTTAATCGCTTGGGTGCTCAAGGTCTCTATTTTGGCGCGGAACAGGGTTTGGTTGCTTACTCCTCTTCTGGGAGAGCAAGCTTGCTGTCTCGACTCATCGGTTGAAGCGTTCGGGGTAAGACATCCACCGGCTCGGGAGCCACAATTTCGTCACCTGCGCCAGCACCCAGCGCGCGCATTTGGCGTGACTTGGAAAGGACGTTTCGCTCGAACGAACCCACCGCTCGGTTGTAATCCTCGGTGGTCTGGGAAAGGTGCTTGCCCATCGAAGATATGTGATTCGCAAACACCCGGACGCTTTCGTACATGCGCTCGCCATGCTTGCGAATCTCCTCCGAGTTCTGTTGAACCTGCTGTTGCTTCATCCCGAAAGCCACGGTTCTCAGGAGGGCGATAAGGGTCATGGGGTTCGCCAAAACCACGCGGGCTTTGAATGCAGCCTCGAGTAGGTCGGGATCCTGCTCGATCGCAGTTTGGTAGAGCGACTCGGCAGGAACAAACATGACTACGAAGTCCGGTGATTTTGGGAACTGACTCCAATAGGCTTTCGAACTCAGTTGCTGAATGTGCTTTCGCACTTGCGCGGCATGGGCTTTCAGCCGCAGTGCCCGAATCGTCTCATCGGTGGCCTCCATCGCATCCAGGTAGCTGTCGAGGGGAACCTTGCTATCCACCACGATGACAGCCTGGTTTGGCACGTGGACAACCATATCTGGCCGAAGTCGGCCCTCCTCCGTGTCGGTGGATAGTTGCATTTCGTAGTCTTGTCCCTCGATGAGCCCAGCGCTGTCGGCTGCCTTTCGCAGCGTCAGTTCACCCCAGCTTCCACGGATGTGCGGCTTGCGCAGGGCGTTTGACAACTGCGTCGTCTCCTGCATGAGACGGCCTATATGTTCGGTCACGCTTTCATAGGCGGACAATCGCTTTTGCTCGATTTCCTGCGTCTGCTTGTCCATCTTCTCAAGGGTTTCCTTGAGCGGCTTGACGAGCTCTTCGATGGCCTGCTGGCGGAGCCTGAGGTCGCCAGATGCTCCTTCTTGGTGCTTCTCGAAATTCTGAGTGGCGAGTTGTAGAAAACTCTCGGAGGTTTGTGATAGGGCGGTCTGAGACAGGTTCTTGAAGGCATCTGAGAATCTCGCCTCTGCCTCAAGGAGCATCGCCTTCTGTTCCTCAAACGAGATCATCCTTTGTTTGAGTTCTGCTTCCAAACCTGCTTTATCGATGCGCGCTTGCTGAAGGTCTTCGACGAGCTTCGCCTCGGCCGGATTCGTACGCGTTCGAAGGAGAAGGAATACAAGCGCACCCCCGGCAAGGGCGCCAACTAGGGCGCAAATGACTTCCATGGGTCTACGATACTCGTTTCGGTTACAGATGGTTCGCATGCAAAGGTCGCCAATGAACGCAAATGTGAGACAGACAGCGACCTACTTATAGGTGTCTTGGACTGAATCTCGGCAACAAAGCCTCCCCTTTAGCGCTACTTAGCGACCTTTGCGTGCCATCTTCGCTATGACGTTTCAGCCACTTCAAGGGCGCACAAAAAAGCGAGAACGATTCCACGAACCGTTCCCGCTTTCGTATGCCAGGAGACTTGAACTAGACCGCAGCTAGGGCGGCGTGGTGTTCGAAGTGTTCACTCGCGGCTTGAGTCATTGTCGTGAAGTGAGCGCCCTTCTCTCGGAAGTAGCGAATCGTCTTTCGAAGGTCATCGACGCTATCGTGATAGTCACGCATACCAAGCGTGATCACTTCTGCGCCGAGATTGGCCTCGAACAAGGGCACGAGCGCATCGAAGCCCATATCGAGATAGCCATGTTGCCCCTCGTGGGTTGCTACAGGAAGGTGGAGAAGTCGATTGCTGCCCTCTTTCTTGAGGTCTTGGCTGTCGCTGTGATAGGGGTTGTGGGGAGCGCCCTGCCAATTGACAAACATCTTGTAGTTGGCGTCGGGAAGAACGGAGCTATCAACCAAGATTCCAATCTCTTCGAGATAGGGAACATCTGACGGCAGAAGAGCAAAAGCACCTGCTCGAAAGGCGGTGCACTTAATCATATGGGACTTGAGCGTGTCTTTCGCGACCCAGATAATGTTTCCGCGCTCTTTGGCGTCTTCCACATATCCACGCTCGTTTTCGAAATTAACCTTCATACCCATCTCATGCCATGAAGGAATCTTGTGAACGAACTCTCGGTAATACAGGTTTGTGTTCGCGCTGGGGTCCTTCATCGACACGTGTACAAGCCACGTGCAGGGAACAAACTCAGACTCGAGTACTTTGATGTACTCGCTCGTGAAACACCTATCATGCATTGCGCCTTCGCAATCGACGGTGAGAACGACATTTGGCATAGAAATTCAGTCTCCTTGAAGAACTTGTGCGGCGTCCGGGCCAGATGGCCGGTGAGTTGCGGTGAGGGTGTAGTGGTGACCGAGCACTGTGAAGTTCCTTAACTTCACAGACTTCCACTTTTGCGGAAGGTTCGGCTTAATGCTCAACCAATTATTCCCCTGGAGCTGTTTGGACCACGCCGCGCCCTGCTCCATAGATGAGTCTAGCCGAAAACCTAGGAATCCGAAAAGGACTGTTTGCAAACTTCCCGCAGCTCCGGTCGTGAAGTATGAGGTTGTTTTAGACCTCTTTTCCGAAAATAGCATCAAAGGGTGGTTTGTGAAGGGTTGCCAGCTGTTTTTCCACGTCTCGTAGGCTTCCTTTGGGTGCCCAATTCGTGCCCAGATGAGGGCATGCACCGAGTCCGACATTGCCGGTCCATTCTTGGAGACTTTCGGCGCAAATCGGTTCATCATCGCCTCGGCTTGAGCTTCCGCCGGTGGGTATTGAAGTGGATAAATGCTTAGGACAGCGGCCGCTTGTTTATAGGCGCGAACGAGGTCGTCATCGTAGGTCAAGAATGACTTGCCATCTTTGGGCAACTTGTACGTGGGAATAGGATCGCCGGCACGGGTTCCAGGTTTCCAAGTTCCACCATTCGCGCACCACTGGGCAAGTAAGTTCGTATACAGGTCATTGTCCCCGATGTGGTTCTCATCGGGGCTCATCACGTCTTTGATGGCGAGTTCGTTTGAGCCTGGGATAGGAGTTGAAACCGATTTGAAGTATTTCGCAACGCTTTGGACCGTTTCTCTAGTAATTATCGGGCCAGCGATGCCGAGCGCGGCAGCTTGATTGAGGCACCAAGCAACATCGCCATTGATATGTATTTCCTTCTGCGATGGGCCAGGCACCGTTTCTTTCCCCGTTACCGAAGACTCCCATGCGAACTTTGAGCCATTGGGATGCATCGAGCGATATGCAGGTATCGCCTTAGCGAGATCTGGGTCTATGAGCGCCAATGCAGGGAAGACCCAAATATCGGCATCCCAAAACACGTGGCCGTTATACATTTGATCGCTCAGGCCAAAGGGACTAATAGACATCCCACCGCTTGGACTGAGGGCGGAACGCAAGTAGAACATAAAGGAGCGGACGGCTTGTTGGTCTTCTACGGGACCATCAATCTCGATATCGGTTTTCCATCGTTCTGCCCAGCAAGCCGCTGATTGTGTCTTGAGATCGTCATACAACTTACTGCTCGCCGGATTGAGTGGGTCGGTGGCTTTATCGGCATTGGCGGCACTTGTCCCCATATTCGCTCGATTGGGGCTGGCTCCAAACGACATGACCACGTCGAAAGTCGGTTTGGACAGCGGATACCGGTTGGCCATGAGTCGGCATTTCATCTTCGATGGACCCCAGAAGTAGTGGGTCGATAGCATCGCCTCCTTCCCCATCTTTCCGAGAGTTCCCAGATCAAAATCGACTTTGTCGGTGGTGTCTGCACCCGTAACGATCCACCTTTCACCAATCATCCGTTCAATGGGATCGAGAACAATGCTGCAATCAACCACGAATTTTCCGGAGGCCCAATGGGTGGTCAACTCGGAAGTTTTCAAGTTTAAGGTCTGGCGGTAGTCACCCGTAATCGGAAGCGGCTTGCCGTCGAGTACAACTCCATTCGGCAGTGGGGAATCCATCTGACGGATCTTCTCTTCACCTGTCACGTCGTATTCGTCAATCGAGAAGAATGGCATTTTGCGACCACTGGCATCGCGTGCGATACGAAATCCAACTTGTCCGTTCCAAAGAAGTGCTGGCGTCAAATCCGTTGGATCATCTGACCTCAAGAGCCACGGATCGGCCAAAGCGACCTTCTTAGGTTTTGCAACCGGGACGGGTGCTGGTGAATTGCACCCACCAATGGCGAAAACGATCGCGAAACAACAAACGAGAAGCGAGTAGATGCGACAGGACACATTAACAGTTTGGCCCGAACGGCACCAGCTTTCAAACCCTGACGGGCATGGCGATCTATGACGGATCGAAAACAAAAAAAGCGGTCTTCCCATCCGAAGATGAAAAGACCGCTCTCCTTTCAAATGAAAGGCTTACTCGATATGAGTATCTGGCGCTGGCGGATGCTTCTTGATCCAGTCAGCTTGTGCTTTGCCGTTCTTCTGAATATCGTTGACCGATACATCGCCAGAACTGCATCCTTGCACTGCAAGGAAACCTACTGCACATGCCAATACCAACACAAGGCGTTTCAACTTACAAGCCCCACATTGGATACTTGCCCTGGCCAGCCGAAATCATTGGGGTGGTCAAGGAGTTGCTTCCGAATGCTGCGAAGTAGCTGCAGACGGCTGTGTTGAGCGAAGCACCGGTGTACTCAGCAAAGGTTGGAGTGTTAGCGAGGAACTGACCAACAGGGATCGTCTTTACGTGGCCATCGGCATAACCGAGAGGAACAACGTTGAACGGTGCCTTGGTTGGGTCGACCTGACCCGTCTGAACGCCGCAGTCGCCTGTGCCGCCGCTCTTATAGTACATAGCTTCCCAGTGCTCTTTGAACGCTGCTGGCCAATAAGGCGTGGATTGACCGGAGTAGTTTGTTTCCCATGCACCGGTTACGACTTCAAACCACTGCTCCGTAGTTAGCATCGCTTCGGCTGGGCTAGCAAGACCGGTTTGGGTACCGCCGACGAAAGACTCGCGGTAAGCGCCGAAAGCGGCTGGACTTGGCCATGTGTTGAGGGCGCCTGTGATAGCGATGTTCAGTGCGTAGCCGCTGGCGATTTCGCCCTGGTCGGTGTTGTTCGGAACGCCGCTTGTCAACGAAGTGCCCTTGATGAGCGCGATCGTAGGGTGAGTGAACAGGCTGATCGACTTAACGTATGGCATGATCCACTTCTGCCAAGCATAGTGGTTGTCGCGGAATGCAAACGCTCCAGGATTTGCCGAACCGTTGCACCAAGGTGTTGGGTTCGTTCCTGCTGGCTGGTTGTTATAGCTAGGCAACATTGAATCATTCAATGTACAGCCATCATTCCTTGGGTAGTGATCATCGGCATCAGCGGCATACATGATGATGCCAAGGCTGATCTGCTTCTGATTGCTGAGAGATGTGGTCTTCTTTGCTGCAAGCTTGGCCTGAGCGAAGACTGGGAATAGGATGGCAGCCAAAATGGCAATGATTGCAATGACGACTAGAAGTTCAATGAGCGTAAATGCTGAGCGTTTCATTACGTGCTCAATGATATTTCTTCTAGTTTAAGAAATCGATAAGGTCTACCCAGCACTTGGATTATGCGCTTAATCCCGCAGTGTAGCCCCACTCTTGCCCGTCAAAGTACTGGGTCATATTTTATGAGGGATTGGGCCAATTTTCCCTAAGCTTTCCACGCATTGGGCAACTTAATCTTTGCATAAGTTTCAATCGCGTACCTATCTGTCATTCCCGCGATGTAGTCGACTGCCCCTTGGATTCCGGTGTACCGTTCGGGGAGTTGTGTCTCGTCAGAAAAGTGTTGGAACAGTTCCTTGACGAGATTTTGGGCTTTTCGGACATCCGGGTAGCGCTGTGGGTACAGCAAGTAGACATTGTCAAACAACCACTCTTTCAAGTCGTTCATGCAGTCCAGTAACGACCCAGAAAGATTGATGCTTTGTGAATCTTGGCTGCAGATAATAAGATCCTGCACCATCGTACTGATGCGCCCGGAATGGGTTGTGCCAAGCATGTCAAATCGCTTCGGGATTGCGCTGATGATTCCACTTCGGATGGCGTCGTCGAGATCGTGATTCAGATATGCGATTCGGTCACTTATACGAACGGTCGCGGCTTCCAGAGTCGATGTGGGTTCACCATCGTGAGCGGAGAGGTCCTTGCGACCTTTGCTATGGCCGTCTATTCCTGATCGGGTTTCAGCGGTGAGGTTGAGTTCCTCTAGAACATCAACAATGCGGATCGACTGCTCGTAATGTCGAAAACCGCTAGGGGTTGGGTTTTCGCTCGGATGCGCATGCCAGTGACCGCGTATCGCCTCGTCTAGTGCGAATTCCCCCGCATGACCGAACGGTGTGTGACCCAAGTCGTGGCCCAAAGCAATCGCCTCGATCAAGTCTTCGTTAAGGCGCAAAGCTCTCCCGACCGTCCTGGCAATTTGCGAGACCTCAAGGGTATGGGTCATTCGCGTTCGGTAGTGATCCCCAAGCGGATCGATGAATACTTGGGTCTTGTGCTTCAAACGTCGAAATGACTTAGAGTGAAGGATTCGATCCCGATCTCTCTGATAGCAAGTTCGGACGGGGTCATCCGGGATGGGCACGGACCGTCCTTCCGATTCGGCTGCCTTGGCGGCATAGGGTGAGAGCATCTCGTATTCTCGGCTCTCGGTCAATTCACGGACGTGGTGGGGCACATCGCATACAGACGGCTCGCCGAGGCGTGCCGGTGCGCCGACATCGCTATTCCGTTTCGCCAACTCTTAGGCCAGCGAGTCGACTTCCAAAATGGATCCAACCTTCCAGGATGCCCTGATGGGATACTTGGTCTTTTTCGGAATCAGAATAGGGACCGTGAAAAATCGACATCCTGGTCCCATGATCGATTGCCATGAAGCAGACATCGACCCAAATCGGTTCATCAACCTCAGGTTCATGGTTCCACTTCCAGCTAAAACGGAGATGTTCGCCTCTTTGGAAGACCGTGTACGAACCTTGGAGATACCAGTTCTGGTCCGGCCAACTGAAGCGATAGCTGCCTCCTTCATGGGGTTCGTTATCGGCGATTTGGGGCCACCAAAGCGTCAACAGATCGGGCAAAACCCAATGGTCGAACAGCTCCTCCGGGGAGAATCCGTGGAAATCGCCATAGACAACCAGCGTATCGGACACCGAAGGAATCTGCTTCATAGCGGGATTTGTGTTGTGTGCTTTGTCGTCGCTAGGACAAACGAAGTTTTAATTTGCTGGATGCCTTTGATTTTGCTGAGTCGTTCTCGAATCAGTTGCTCATAGGATCGAATATCTTTGACGACGATTTTTAGCAGAAAGTCGAACTCACCACTGACGTGATAGCACTCAAGAATCTCTGGTATTTCGTTGACACTTCTGCGAAACCGTTCAATCGGTTGTTCCTGGTGGAGGGAAAGGCTGATCATGGCTAACGCAGTGATTCGTAGACCCAGTTTCTCCGCATCGAGAATGCCGAAGTAGCCCTTTATCAGACCTGCTTTCTCGAGGACACGTACACGCTGCAGCACAGAAGGAGGTGAAAGTCCAACCTGCTTTGCAAGATCGGCATTGGTAATACGACCGTCCTGTTGCAGAAGAGACAGCAACTGAACATCGACTTCATCCAGATGTGTTTTCATAATGCTTGTTCAGACAGCTTACAGTTTATTTGGGTTCGTGGATCGAAAACCGAATCTTCATAGCTTGTAGACTAGATAAAATGTCAGCTTCATCTGCGCTTCCGCGCTGGGACATGGAAGTCGTTTTCCCCAGCCTCAGCTCCTTAGAATTTCATTCCGCCTTCGGAGACGTCGAACGGGGGATCAAGGCACTCGAAGAGTACTTCCATAAACACTCGATCGAGAAAGGCAGCCACAGCGGTTCGGAGGTGTTTGACGAACTGGTACCCGCCTATAACTCTGTTCTAGAGCAGCTCCGCGTGATCAACGCTTATATTCATGCGTTTACCTCTACCGATTCGCGCGATGAGTTGGCGGCAGCCAAAGAAAGTGAAATCGACCAACTCCACGTGAGTGTCCGAAAGCTAAGCAAGCGCTTCGCAGCCTGGATTGGTGGGTTGGATCTGGAAGCCCTCCTAGCGTCCAGTGAAGTCGCCAAAGCTCATGAGTATATGCTCATCAAAGCCAAGATCAGCTCCCAACACTTGATGCGCCCCGGTGAGGAAATGCTGGCATCTGAGTTGGAGGTCACTGGCATGTCGGCATGGTCAAAGCTTCATGGCAATGTCACCAGTCAACTTACGATTCCCATAGAAGTCGACGGAGAAATCCAGAACCTTCCGATGAGCGTGGTACGCAATTTCGCCTACGACCCTGATCGGGAGCGTCGACGAACTGCGTTCGAGGCTGAATTAGCAGGATGGAAAACGGTTGAGGTTCCGCTAGCCGCAGCCATGAATGGTGTGAAAGGGGAAGTTTCGACCCTTTGTCGCCATCGTAAGTGGGATGAACCCCTCGACGAAGCGTTGCTGAGCTGCAATATCGACCGGCATACGCTAGATGCGATGATGTTGGCCGCCACGGAGGCCTTTCCGATTTTTCGCAGGTATCTCAAGGCGAAGGCGAAAGCACTCGGGCTTGAAAAATTGGCTTTTTACGACCTCTTTGCCCCACTCGGCAGTAGCGAACAGACTTGGGAATATCCTGAAGCATGTGATTTTGTTGTCGAGCAGTTTCACGGTTACTCTCACAAGCTGGGTGAGTTTGCTTCGAGGTCGTTCCGAGAAAACTGGATCGATGCAGGACCACGGGCGGGCAAGACCGATGGTGCCTACTGTATGTCGATCCGTAAAGATGAGTCCCGCATACTGATGAACTACAAGCCATCTTTCGGGTCCGTTTCGACGCTTGCCCACGAATTAGGACACGGCTATCATAATTTGTGTCTCTACGGCAGAACGCCTCTACAACGGGCAACACCGATGACTCTGGCAGAGACAGCCAGCATTTTCTGTGAGACGATCATACGCCAGGCCGTGCTGAAAGATGGAACTCCTGGCGAGCAGTTGGCAGTCCTAGAAGCTTCACTTCAGGGCTCATGTCAGGTGGTCGTTGATATCTCCAGCAGATTCTTCTTTGAGAAATGGGTCTTTGAAGCTCGGGCGAAGCGAGAACTATCTGGTCGCGAGATGTGCGAAATTATGCAGAGAGCACAACTTGAGACTTACGGTGACGGCCTCGATTCCGATTACCTGCATCCTTACATGTGGGCGGCAAAGAGCCACTACTATGGACGCAGCTACTATAACTTCCCGTATATGTTTGGCTTGCTATTCGGACTCGGGCTCTACGCTGTGTATCAGCGCGATCCCGAGCCATTCAAGGCACACTACGACGACCTCCTCTCTTCGACCGGTTTAGCAGACGCAGCAACTCTCGGCAAGAGATTTGGCATCGACATTACCAAACCCGACTTCTGGAGAGCCAGTCTAGATCAGATTCGCGCCGATGTCGATCGATTCGAAGCCCTCATTTAGAGGACTTCGATTTAACCAAGGTGCCGGTACTGCATTCGGACCTCTCGCTTCTCACCAGGCGAGAGGTTGAATGACCACGTAATTCGCGAAGACCGATTCCATCCGTCGGGCCGCGCGAGGAGCTTCTCAACCTTGCCTCCGTTGGGGTCCACAACCTCACCTGGCACCGTGATTGTCATCTCAAAAGTTGCGGTTTCCATACGGCTACTTTCTACTGACATGTGAACTTCGATAAGTTGCCGTGGCAGAAGAAGTTTGGGCCGGTTCGGCATCGCGATTGCATCGCTGCTAACGACGATTTCCTCCTTCTTTGCGGCGATATCTTGCGCATTTGCGAGTTCAAGGTCGGCGGCCTTGCCCGCTGAAGTGAACGGCATGATCAGTTGGGCCAAAGGTGTGGCACCTTTCGTAACGAAGACTTGACCACCCGTCCAGGGTACGGTTCCCGTATTGTGAATCCGCAGAAGATTTTTGACGGTGACGTCTGGATTTCCAACTTCGGCAGACCAACGGAAGATGTTCTCATAAGTTGAGGATTGCGAGAACAAGATTCGCGAGAGTCGATCGCCGGCCTGAAGGGACACTTTTCCGATCGGATAGGCAAAAAGGCTCTCCACACGTTCGGTGGTGGCTTGTGGAGCAAGTTCGCGTCGCGTGCTGGAAGGATTCGTATACGTTACTTGCCCTCCCCCGCCTCCACCGCCCATTCCTCCGCCATATCCGACAAAGCGGCTGTAGTTGTAGGCGTCGCGGTCATACCCATAGCCTAGTCCGTTCTCCCATTGAGTTGCCTGTGCGGCTTCAGTCGCCATCTGTGGCAAAAGCTGAAACGGGTCCTTCGAACTCTGGAGGTAGCTTAGAAATTGATCCTGATCGCCATTGAGGTAGTTGACGAGTCCTCCGATCCCAGAATTGAGGTCGTATCGGTTATTCGAGACCATGTAAGGTTGACCCGCCACTGCACTAACTTTCGTGTCATCGAAACTCAGGCGACCTAGGGCCACTTGCGCCTTTCCAATCACGGTTGCGGCCCTCGATGGGTTTAGGGTGACAAGATAGCTGCCGACCCAAGTTGCCCCCGCCTCTAGCGTGACAAAGTGCAGTCTTGCGGGTTTTTCTGATTGAGCTCGAAACTGGATTCTAAGGTCAGGGGTTTTAACGCTCTTGGAGAGTTCCGACTTAAGACCCGTTGTGTCGATCTCCTCGATGCTGGTGAGTGCGAGGTTCTTCAGATGGCCGTTTGACAGTTTGATTGGAACACTATTTGTGTTTCCGCGCGGAGGTCCGTTCACGATCCCTTCGATTTGTTCGAGTGTCTCCTTGTTGGTTGAGCCGTACTGGATTGTTCGGCAGGTGAGTTTGACTGTCTGACCAATATTCGCGGCAAGGTAGTCCCCAATGGTCTGGGCCGTTAGCTTCACCTTCTGGTCATTCATTCTCAGTGTCGTTGTCACGTCTGTCACAAGAAGGCCGTCTGGGGAGCTATACCAAAAAGTGCCGTCTGAAGCTTCTGGCACAACATCGAGCGTATAACTTCCATCGCCTACGGGCACAGTAACCTCACGCGTTAACATCACCAAGCCTGATTTGAACACAGACGCCTCAACAATACGGCTCTTGAGTTGAACGGGAGTGGGTGCTGCGTGTCCAACCGTAACCAGCGGCAAGAGGCAAAAGAGAATCGGATGTGCCATGGAAGCTAAGACGGCTCGGACCCCGGCGAGTTACGTAGAGAGGTACAACGAGCCGTGCCCGATCAAAAGCAAATGAGAATCCCGTTCGACAGTTTCACGCTCTCGGCAGTCGTTGAAGAGCTACGCGCTTTTGTGGGTGGCAAGGTTCAGTCCGTCCGCCAGCCTTCCGACTTTGAAGTGTGTATTGGTATCTATGCAGGTGGGGGCGAAGGCATGCTCCTTCTGAACAGCCACCCTGTTTTTTCCCGAGTTCACTTCATCACGAAACGGCCATCAAATCAAGCACAACCCCCCGTTTTCTGTATGACTTTGCGTGCTCGGCTTGAGGGTGCCCGGCTCATCGCCGTCAACCAGATTCAACATGACCGAATCCTGGAATTGACGTTCGAGTCCCCGGTGGGTGAATCCCGCCTCATTGCGGAGTTGATGGGTAAACACTCGAACCTCATTCTGGTGGACCAGGCGGATCGAATTTTGTCTGCAGCCAAATGGGTTGGCAGAACAAAGAGTTCAAGACCTATTCAGCCTAATTCGCACTACGAATTACCTCCAGTCCTTTCGAAAGGTACCGCAGCACCGATGAGTCCCTTTCTAACCAAGCTCATGGCTGCGACGGAAGGTGAATTACCAAGTGAGTTTGCGCCGGTCCTGTCTCCTGGAAATGGTGCCTATCCCATCAGTGTGGCGGCACTGGGGCTCACTGAATTTCCACGTGCGTCGATAAGTGTTGCGCTGGAACAGCATTACGATCTAGCCATTCCGCGCGCCGAGACCGACTCACTCAGAGCCTCCACCCTGTCACAGCTGAGAAGGCTTTCTCTAGCAAAGGAAGTGGCACTGTCAGAGCTACGTCAAGCTGAGGAAGCAGGAGGGAAGGCAAGTGGCTGGCAGCGTCTTGGTGAACTCGTCCTTGCATACGGTGCCCGCGAACCAGAAGGCGCCAGCTCCCTCAAAGCTTGGGACTACGATGGCACCGAACTGGAAGTTAAGCTCGACCCTGAACTTGACTTTAAGTCCAACGCAAATCGCTATTTCGAAAAGGCAAAGAAAGCGAAGGGAAGGATGGGAATCGTTCGAGATCAGATTGAACGAGTCGAACGAGATTATCTAGGGATTTTGGAACTCATCTCTTTCGTTGAGAACGAGACTCGGCTCGATCGGTTACGCGAACTAGAACGCACCGCCATTGAGAAACGTTGGATCAACCTTCAAGTCGTACCAGCCGCCAACAAAGTAGATCGACCTTATCAGGGTCATCGGGTTCGTGAACTCTCGGCACCGGGCGGCTACACCGTTCTGTTTGGCGAAAACGCGGAGAGCAACGACTACCTCACCCTTCGTGTTGCCAAGCCGAATGACTTATGGCTACATGTCAGGGGAGCAACCTCTGCGCATGTCGTTATTGCGACCCGGAATCAACCTGACCGAGTCCAGCTCGAAACAATCCTGTTTGCGGCCAAAGTCGCCGTTCTAAATTCCACAAGCAAGCACGCCTCCTACGTTCCGGTGGACTATACGCTCAAGAAGTACGTGCGTCGACCCAAGGGAGCGGCCAAAGGTGCGGCCGTGTACACACACGAGAAGACCGTGCATGTTGACATGCCTTGAGTGTGGCGGACTTAAGGTCCGGAGGAGATCGCGTCCAACAAGAAATCGACTTCCTGCTTGTGTAGACCTTCGCCACCGTTCCCAAGCAAATAGAATGCGGCGGTTGCGTTTCCGGCCCACTGGCCCACGCGCGCTGCGACAACATTCCAGCCTTGATCGGCGATCAACCTTGAGAAGCGAAATGGCATCCCTCTCCCTCGCGGGGATCGGATTTCCAGAATCCCTGGTGTACCTTCAACAAACGTATGTTTGAAGATCCGCTGTTTCCGGAATGGATCTTTGCCTTTCCGCACCAGTAACTCTTCAACGTCGGTTGTGCCGTGAATGACCTCTAAGATGGCAGCGGTAACCTGATTCATCGTTGCCGTCGGAACGGGGCGAGCCGAGAAACTTACGGTAAAGACGTCGAGGGCGACGGCGGGAGCCGTCATCGTTGTGCAGGCTCGGATGCCTCCCACACTCAGATCAAAGGCGTAAAAGACTCCTAGAAGTTTGCTCAACAGTCCAGGTGCGTCTAGCGTGCAAATCGTGATCTCGGTAGCACTAATGTCGGAACGGTGAAAAATCTCAACCGTTGGAACCGAATCCAAAGCCTTTTTCACGAAGCCCATGTGCAGGCGAATAACTTCTGGATGCGTACTGGTGAGGTAGTAGGCAGGAAGGCTTTGGACAAACTCCTGAAGGGCCCCTTCGTCTTCTTTCTGCGACTTTAATTGGCGCAGCAAGCGCTGACGATACACGGCAGGATCTGGCGAGAAGTGGGCATCCCCGCGCAAAAGGGCATCTGTTCGGGCAAACAGCTCTCTCAGGAAAGTGTCCTGGGCCGGCGTCCAAGCCCCATCTGCAACTGCGCTTACATCGGCAAAAGTGAAGATTGTTAGAAGGGCAAGCCGGTTGACGTCGCCGACAATGCCTGCGAACTCTTCAACGGTTTGCGGGTTCATGATGTCGCGGACGCGTATGAAACGCGCCATGGTAAGGTGCTCTCGAACTAGCCACTCGACTGTCTCGCGGTTGCCTATAGCGAGATTCCAAGCTTCGCAAACTTCGTTCGCAATCTCGGCACCATAGATGCTGTGATCCTTATCGGGATCAATTTTGCCCACGTCATGCAACAGCGCAGCCAAATACAACGGCTCTTGATCGTTCAGACCATCCTTAAGGTCCCCCAAGAAGGTGCCCTGTGGTAGCTGCTCAAGATATCGAACGACACGCATCGTGTGCTCAAACACGGTGTACTCATGAACCGCGTCGGTCGGAACCAACGTCCGGCAAGCCACAAGTTGGGGAAGCAGCTGTCCAAGCAAGCCGCATCGATCCATATTCCTCAACGTAGCCTCACCGGTTGAAATGGCGTACATTGCGGCAGGCCCTCGCACGCCCTTGGTAGGCGCAACGGCGATATTGGCAACGCGCAAGTCCAGTTGGGTTCCGATGGCGATTCCAACCGCGGCCTCGCCGGCGTCTGCCTGGCCGACTAGTCGGGCTTCCCCTTGAACGGCAAGAACCCCTCGGGATAGGGCGAAAGTCGAGTGAGTAATCTTTTCGCGGGCACTCCGGTAGTAGTCGTGAAGAGCGGCGCCGCACTCAACCACCGTAGCCATCATGTCGTACATGTCGACGCCTAGCTGATCAGAAATCTGGGCTTGACGTTGGCGGGACAACATGTCTTGATGCTTTCCAGCATTCAACTGCAGGAGATTACGGATGCGCAGGATTTGGTCGTACTCTTTCGTTGGGCGACTTGCGCGCTCCCCGATTGCTTCTCGGAGCCAATTGGCGCAATGGAAACAACGAATCCCGCCTGCTCCTTCCTTCAGGTTGGGTTCAACCACCAATGGAGTGTCGTGATACCGGTGAAACATCTGTTCGCGCTCTTTGATCTTTGCGAGAACGAATTCACCGACTTCAAAGCTCTCTGTAAGCGCTTCCTCAAGCTGGCGACTCAGTTCATGAGACCCAGCCAGCAATCGCATATCCATTAATCCGGTTCTCGACTTCACATCAAGGCCGGGAGCATCGGCTAGGAGCCTGTACGCGTAGCCAACATCCATCTTGAGGGCGGTGCAAAACGCCCAGTGCAGATCCTGGAAAAGGGTGCGAATCGCTTGGTCCAGGAGAGGGGAAGCTTCGTCGGACGGAACAACCGTGATATCAATGTCGGAATACGAGGAAAGTTCGCTCCGGCCATAGCCGCCGGTGGCAATGATCGACAGCGGTGGTAGGTCAGCGTATGTCGACTGTATGTCGTCGTAAAGGATCCGAACAACTTCATCGGCTAGTTCAGAATGCCGGATACACCAACTGACGCCGCTTGGTTTTGCCAGCAGAGTTTGAAGATGGATTTGACGCTCATCCGCGATCGCTAGAACTCGGTCTTTGGCTGCCTGTGTCATTGGTGGATTAAATAGTGCACTGGTTCGTTGTCAACAAGTTCTCCAAACGTCGTTTCCAAGCGTCGATCCGCATAAACAGATAATGGAGCAAGAGTTATTGCCAAAACCAAGCCCATGACCGCAACAAAGGAGCCAAATCGCATCAGGATCAGTGACAGGACATAGGGCGTTCCGATCCGGTGCACAACCGCCCATATTGGCGCGATGAGGAGGATTAAGCAAAACGCCACCGCGGACAGTCCCGCCCACAACGGCTTGCCGATGAAGGCTGAAGGAACGCCTAGATTGGGAAGGATTGCATTCGCTGCGGGAGTGTTTCCAACAAGGTAGCTCGCGAACATGAGTGAGCATATTAGGCCAACCACCATGGCCATGAACGAAAAGAATGGCCCTAAGTCGGTGGGCCGTAGCGTTCGACTTCGATCAGGTGCGACGGTTAGGAACCCAGCGCATAACATCGTGGCGAATGCTGCTGGCCAATAGCTCGTGAGGAGAAGTACGAGGCCACCCAGGGCAATCGCAATGATGATCGCGATCTGCGGCTTGACCTGGCGCGATTTGGCGAGCCTCCATGAGATCAGTTGCCCGAGCCCCCAGATAAACGCGCCAAACAATGTGATGATAACGAGAGCTCCAGAAATCGAGGAGCAGAGTACGGTCGCGAAAGCAAGCCACTCGGTTTGTTGCCCATTCGAGACATGGACCGTTAATGCACTTATCGCATCACTCAGTGCGTAAATCTTGGTGGCAATCGCGCTTGAATCGGGCTGGTGAAGCACCTTTGTGAGGTTTCGGATAACCTTCAAACGGCCACTCCAAAGCATCTTGGGCTTTAGGAATGTGTCGCCTACGTTGCCTGGCGGATAGGTCGTGAGTTCGAGCATCTCCGTCGAGGTCGTAATTCCTTTCGTAGATCGGGCGTGTTTTTGAAGCAAATCTCCGTTTAGAAGTGTTGCGTAGCGTAAGGACAGGCCGCTAGGAGTGTCGAAATCCGCGCGCGAAAGAAAGTCCCGCGTAACTCTTAATAGGCAATCGGAAACCGCATCAGATCGGCTGTAATACAAATAGGCAAGTTGCCATGACTGCTGGGCACTAGTTAACTCGGCAATACGTGATCTCGCTACTTTTAAGCGTGCGGTTTGCCCATCATCCCACTGTTGGCACTGCGACGCACGCAACCAGCAAGTTGTTGCCTGACCAAGTAGCCCTTGGTCTGCGTAAATAATCGCTTGCATCTGAAGCCAAAAAGCATTGGTCGTTTGTCGCTCTGAGGCTCGTTGTGCAACTGCGAGCACTGTCACACGTTCCTTGTCGCTAAGTGCTTCGTGCGAGGCAATTTTGGCAGCCGCCAATTGCATCCAAAGGCTCGCTTGCGTTAGCGTGTTCGGTGAGGGAAGTGTCAGGGCATTTGAGTCAATACACTTCGAGAGTACGGTCGGGGACGCTCGGGACGTCACGCCCACCATATAGGGCCGAGACACCGGATGAACAATGAGCGTTACAAGGGCGCTGACAGTCGCTCCGACCAGCGCTCGAATCCAAGGACTCATCGAATAACCGGAACGAAATCTAGCTCCAGCTTGGGAGCACTTTCTCGCTTCGCTTCACCATCCGGCATATGAGCACGTTTCATTTGCACAGGTGAGGCAACCATTTGGAGCGTGACAAAGATCACGATGCATGCGATACCGGCCCCAACAAGCGCTGGAGACCAATAGTTGAGACTTTCCTTTACCTGCTGAACCTTCAACCGGCGAATCACTCGGTCTTCGAACATGGGTTCAATTTCGGGCTCAAGTGCTGCCATTCGCAGCATATTCAGAGCACAACTGGTCGAATGTTCAATCGCCTGACACTCGACGCAAGCGACACGGTGCCGCTCCAGAAACCGTTCTTCGGAAGCAGAAAGGCATCTGTCAGCTTGTTCGCTCAACAATTTGCCAAACTTCTTACAACCGAATACTCTGGTTTTCAATCACGCACCGCCTCAATCCAAAGCTTTCTAAATCTTTCACGTGCTGTGTGAAGCCTTGATCGAACTGTGCCGATCGGGACCTGCATAACCTCAGCAACTTCCTCATAGCTCAACTGTTCCATCTCACGCAAAACCAGGGTGGTTCGCAATTCTGCGGGAAGTTGGCTCAACAGTTTCTCGATGACAACACGGTTTTCGACGTTTCCGCCACAGTGGGGTTGTGCCGAATCGAATTCTACGAGTTCGGCGCGTTTGAGGCGTAGGCGATCCATGCACAGGCGGACGCAAATTCGATAGAGGTACCCAGAAAAAGCGCGGTCATCTCTAAGCTTATTGATCTCGCGGAATGCCTTGAGGAACGACTCTTGAGCAACATCTTCCGCCTCGTGTCGATCCCGCAAAAGGTTAGTGGCGGTTCGAACCAAACGATTCCGGTGACGAGCAATCAGGCAGGCAAGGGCAGATTCATCGCCAACGCGACACCTTCCTACCCACTGCCGCTCCTGCGCGGCGGTTTCAGCGGCAATTACATGGGTCATTTTAAAATCCATCAGAGCAGTTTGTGACTACCCCTGTACATCTTACATGACGTACTCCTCTGCACGCAAAGTTCGTCTGTTCGATCAATCACCGATACAAACTGCACACCTTGCTGCGAGGACATGTTGGGAACCCGATTGGGCACCAGACGGTAGAATGTCGCATGCCTGCTCCATGGCTTCTCTTGCCTATGGCCGCTCTTGCGGTTCACCAGACGCAAGCAGGGAAGACAAAGACGCTCATGCTTCCCGGAGACGTCAAGATCACTTACGTCTCTGGAGCGTATGACATTCCGAATGAAAAGTGGTCGTTCGAAAATGGCGTCGTCGTCGATGTCGATCTGACCCGCATTCAAGCTGATCACGTTGACATCGATGTCAAAACACAAATGGGTAGTGCATCGGGCCACGTCCGGCTAGATGACCCTATTGCCACCGTACGAGCAGATCGCATCGAGATGTGGTGGGCGAAGGATGGCCAAAAGGGCTATGCCAAAAACGCAGAGATTCACATCGGTTCGTCACACCTTAAGGCCGACGAACTAGAGATGACTCCCAAGTTGTGGACCCTGAAGAACGTGGAGGTCACCACGTCGCTGGCAAATCCGCCTTGGTATGAGGTCCATAGCTCCTTTATGACGGTCAAGCCAGGTCAGAGCGGACGAATGAAAAAGCCGAAGCTCTACATTCTTGGTAGGAAGATAGTTACCCTCCCTGATCGAAGCTTTAACTTGGATAAACGCAGTGAGGGTTTGACTTTCCCAGGGCTGAATTACAGTCGGCAAAACGGGCTTGGCGCCAGTTGGGGAGGAGGATTCCTTCTGAACCATGCAACGAATGTTGCGTTTTCAGTCGGCGCTTTTCCTGATTCAAGACCGGGATATGGCGCGAGTATTTCCAAGTCTTTCTTGGCAGACGGCGTCCCTACGACCTACATCACGCCGGCCTCAGATTTTGGGGAGAGATTTGGATTTGGATTTCTTGATAACATCGCAGTGACGAGCCCAGAAGGGGAGGATCGAGCTTTTCGTAGTCCGAGAAGTACGGTTTCCCTCGGGAGTTCTTGGAATCAAACCCTTACCGACCGGGGCTCCAGCGCACCATTTTCCAAAGCGGTAGAGGGTGTATATGAGCGAGGCGGAGATCTGTTTGGGTTCGGATATATCTCCCAAACACGTATTCAGACGATTCGGGAGTTGACAACTCCTCTGGTCACAAGACTCGAATTGATCGAAGAGATTGGCCCACCGCCGATCCGCATTACAAGGAATCTGCGAACCATTACCCGGGTTGATACGCAAATTTTTCTTGGGGAAACCGATTACGGTTGGGTGCGAGGCTTTATTGGGCTGGCGTACATGCCCGTCCCACAAGTTAGGATTTCAGCGGGAACGTTTTATTCGGCAGATTCCGGAACACCACAATTTCCCATAGACCCCCTGTACAGCAAGGCCGGTTACACCGTCAGGGGAGATGTGAATCTAGGCCCAACAAAGTTTAGTTATTTACAGAAATATGATCGATACTATAAGTGGTTCGATCGAGAGTATTCGGTATCTCAAGTCGTAGGGTGTTTTGAGCCCTATCTGCTGTATCGGAAAAATCCAACGGACTATCAACTGGGCCTTCGACTCAGACTGGACAATCTGACGGATCTGCTCACTCAACGCAACTATAAACGGCCCTCCAATGTGACGAAGGTGATCAGCCCACGCCCTGACGGAAAACCATAACGGGGATTTCCATTAGCCTCGGAATTCTGCTGCCCCAAAATACGCCATGCGATATCTCCTAGACGAACTTCAATGCCAAAACCTAGAGGTCGCCACACGAAAGGAGTGGCTGCTCGCAAATGGAATTGGTGGATACGCGATGGGGTCGGCATCTGGGATCAATACCCGGCGCTACCATGGACTGCTGGTGGCTTCCATAACTCCTCCCACGGGTCGGATGTTGCTCCTGAGTGCGATTGATGCCTTTGTGGAAGTCGGAGGAAACCCACTTGGGATATCGGCGAATCAGTATCCAGGCGCCATCTACCCAGACGGTGTCCACTACCTTCGAGAGTTTTCAGTTGACGACGTTGCACGATGGAGATACAAAGGACCAGGCTTCCACATTCAAAAGCTTGTTGCGTCGCACAAACACGAGAATGCGGTCACCATTTCGTATACGAACCTGAGCGACTCGAAATGCCGTCTCACGCTTCGTCCGCTTGTGTGCCATCGCGATCATCATGCCAATTTTTATGAAGACTCCAGCTATCCTTCGAAACTAGATTATTCGGCAGATTCGACTGTTATCAGTCACTTTGACGTCCCCTTGTACATCTTTCATCCTGACGCAATCAGGAGCCCAAGTCACGGTTGGTATTACCGATTTGAGCATGCTCGAGAAAAGGATCGCGGACTTGACGCGAGAGATGATCTCTACTGCCCATGTGAATTGCTCTATGATCTTCAACCTGGACAGACTATTTCGCTTGTTGCGTCAACAACCCACAACAGGGCACCTAGCGACATCCCGGCATTAGAGGGCGCGGCTGAGTTTAGGCTTTCGGCGATGCTCAAGCATTCAGCTGAGAAGTTCTTTGTCGAAACCGAGCATCGGTCAACCATTATCGCTGGTTATCCCTGGTTCACGGATTGGGGACGAGACACCATGATTTCGCTACCGGGGTTATGCTTGCATACCGGCCGAGTCAAGCAGGCGAGAGCAATCCTCAGCGCCTACGCATCACAGCTTTATCGGGGACTCATTCCGAATCGCTTCGTCGAAAAGGGGGAGCACCCTGACTACAACACTGTCGATGCAACCCTATGGTTTGCCAATGCCGTCTACAAAACACTCGAAGCTGAATGGCACGACGAGTTTGCTGGCGAAATGCGTACAGTCTTGGAGTCCATCTACGACTGGCATGTGCGAGGAACACTCTTTGGTATCGGTGTTGACGACTCAGACGGTCTCCTTACGCAAGGTGAGCCTGGAGTTCAATTGACTTGGATGGATGCCAAAATTGGGGATTGGGTAGTGACTCCAAGGCACGGAAAGCCAGTTGAGATCAATGCCCTGTGGATAAACCTGCTGAGGGTTCTGGAGTGGTTGACAGAAAACTTGGATTTGGCTCGAATTACGACGCCATCTGCCCATTCTGCCGAGCATTATCGAATGGAAGCCGAGAGGGCTGCGAGCAGCTTCAATCTTAAATTCTGGCACGAAGGTTTAGGACACTTCCTGGATACAGTTGATCCCGACGATGCCACTCTGCGTCCAAACCAGGTCATCGCGATGGCGTTGCCATTCAGCCCAGTTACACCTGAGAATGCCAAACGCGCTCTGGGGGTTGTGGCCCGCGAGCTACTCACTCCGGTCGGTTTGCGAACCTTGGGAAGAAGCGAAAGAGGTTACTGCGGGAAATTTGTCGGCTCTTTGCCAGAACTGGACGCTGCTTACCACCAAGGAACCGTTTGGCCATGGCTGATGGGAAGCTATATCTCGGCGATTGTCAGGTTTAACGATGATCGCGTGGAAGCAAAGAAGATCCTAAGAAACGCCAAACATATGCTGACGGAGTACGGTTTGGGAGGGATCGCAGAAGTTTATGATGGTGATGAACCTCAATCTCCCGGTGGGTGCCCATGGCAAGCTTGGAGCGTCGCTGAGTTTCTCCGAGCTTGGACCGAAGATGTTCAAGGGGAGTAAGATTCCTGCGGCATCGGACCCCTTCCAACCGTCAGAATAGGAGTGCCTAATGACTCTCACAATGTGAGTCGCGGGTTCGCCTTATAACTGATGTGCAATTCCTTCTGTCACATCCATAACCACACGGAATACTCGCTGCTTGATGGCGCGAATCGCATCCCGGACATGGTCAAACGCGCGAAAGCGATGGACATGTCTGCGCTTGCGATTACGGATCACGGCGTTATGTTCGGTGTTATGGAGTTCTATTTTGAAGCCAAGAAAGCGGGCATAAAACCGCTCTTGGGCGTAGAAGCCTACGTTGCTCCCCAAGGGATAAACGTCAAGAAAGGAGATGGCGAGAAATCCGCATACCATCTTCTTCTCCTTGCCAAAGATCTCGAGGGCTACCGCAATCTCTGCAAGCTCAGCAGCATTGCCGCGCTTGAGGGGTACTACTACAAGCCTCGAGTGGATCACGAAATTTTACGTGCCCACAGCAAAGGCGTTATCGCCACGAGTGCTTGCCTAGGGTCAGAGATCTGTCAAGAGTTGCTAAAGGGGAACTACGAGAAGGCCCAATACACCGCGGGAATGTACAGCGAGATGTTTGGCGAAGGCAATTTCTTCATCGAACTGCAAGATCACCGACTCGAAGAGCAGGCAAGGATCAGAGAGAATCTGATCAAGATCTCGCGGGAGCTCAAACTGCCGCTTGTCGCGACAAATGACGCTCATTATCTATGTAAAGGCGACGCACAGCCGCACGACGTTTTACTTTGCATTCAGACAGGATCCCTTGTTGCCGACGACAAGAGAATGAAGTTCTCGAACGATAACTTCTATCTCAAATCGAAGGAAGAGATGTCTCAGATCTTCCACGAAACGGAAGAGGCACTTGAAAACACGGCGATGATTGCTGAGATGTGCAACGTCGAGCTTGACAAGCAGCGAGCTCCGATGCCTCAGCCAGATGTCCCAGAGGGGATGACATCCACCGAGTATCTGCGTAAATTATCTGAAGAGGGATTGAAGGCAAGATGCAAAGATCCTGAACTCGCCCTCGATCGACTCAATTACGAGCTCGGTGTCATCACCAAAACTGGCTTTGACGACTACATCCTCCTTGTCAAAGAATTTGCCCAGGCAACAAGAGAGAGAGGCATCTACTTTGGTGTTCGAGGCTCAGCCGCAGGGTCGCTGGTTTCGTACTGCGTTGGTATCACGGACGTTGATCCCGTTTATTACGACCTTACGTTTGAACGATTCCTAAACCCAGAACGAATATCGATGCCCGATATCGACATGGATTTTGAGGACGCCCGCCGTGACGAAATCATCCAATACGTCACAGAGAAATACGGAAAAGACCACGTAGCCCAGATCGTAACTTTTGGAACACTCGGTGCCAAAGCTGCGATCAAGGACTGTGGTCGTGTCCAAGGTTATACGCCACAAGAAACGGAGCGACTCACCAAAGCCATCCCATCTCTCCCAGGATGGTCGCTTGACAAGGCGTACAAGGAAGTAGCTGAGTTCCGTCAGATCGTCGACTCTGATCCAAAAATGAAGAGTCTGTTTGATACTGCGAAGTCGGTAGAAGGCATGGCTCGACACGCTGGCGTCCATGCAGCAGGCGTGGTTATCAGCAAAGACCCACTCGTGGACTATGTTCCGTTGTACAGGGGCAATGACGGCCAGGCCATCACTGCCTACGAAATGGGAATTCT
The DNA here is from genome assembly GCA_903833215.1 of uncultured Armatimonadota bacterium. Lineage (GTDB taxonomy): Bacteria > Armatimonadota > Fimbriimonadia > Fimbriimonadales > Fimbriimonadaceae > Fimbriimonas. The sequence continues at coordinate 43,491 of CAILEM010000074.1, read as the reverse complement.
TGAGAAGATTGGCCTCCTCAAGATGGACTTCTTGGGTCTTAGCAACCTCACCGTTTTGGCGCGATGCGTCGAGAATATTAAGCAGACCAAGGGGATAGACATTGATGTCCGAAAAATCCCCGAGGGCGACACCAAGACCTACGAAATGCTTGGTCGGGGCGAAACCATTGGCGTGTTCCAGCTTGAAGGTGGAGGAATGACTCGCTGGGTTCAGCAACTGAAGCCGGCGAACATACGAGAGCTCTCTGCTATGATCGCGCTCTACCGGCCTGGTCCGATGGAGCACATCCCTCGGTTTATCGATACGAAGTTCGGCAAGCTGAAGCCGGAATATCTTGATATACGAATGAAGCCGATCCTTGAGGAAACTTACGGCGTCATCGTCTACCAAGACCAGGTTCTGAAGCTTGTTCAAGCGATTGCAGGTTTCAGCCTCGGAAAGGCCGACATCTTGCGGCGAGCGATGGGAAAGAAGGATGCCAAGGCGATGGATGGCATGAAGATCGAGTTCCTTGACGGAACCGCTGCGATCGGCGTTGACAAGAAAGCTGCCGAGAAGGTTTGGGAACTGTTGCTTCCATTTGCGGGATATGCCTTCAACAAAGCGCATGCTGTTTGCTACGGGATCCTGTCCTATCAAACCGGCTACCTAAAGGCCAATTTCCCAGTTGAGTACATGGCGGCATCGTTGAGCGTGTACCTCGACAAGGAAGACCGTGTAACGGCGTTTATTGAAGAGTGCCGTCGACAAAAAATCCCAGTACTCCAACCCGATATCAATCGCTCAGTCCGCGATTTCTCGATCGAAGCTACCGGCGAAACGAAATCCCGAAGTGGAAAGGAAGCGCCAACCACTGGCATTCGTTTTGGACTGGTTGCGATTAAGGGCGTTGGAGAGGGAATCGTTGACGGCATCATCACGGATCGTACAAAGAACGGTCCCTATGTGCACCTCTACGAATTCTGCGATCGCGTTAAGAGTTTTGGCCTAAACCGCACCGCGTTAGAAGCCCTCATTCGGGCTGGTGCCTTGGACGGGCTCGACGCCAATCGTAAAAAGCTTCTGAATTACGTTGAAGGTGCGCTGCAATATGCAGACACACAGAACAAGTCGCGCCTTTCCGGACAAGACTCCCTCTTTGGAGATGACAGTTCGGCTGGTCCCCTCTCCTATCCCCCGCTGCCAGAATGCGAAATGGCGACGCGAAGCGAGAATCTCGCAATGGAGAAGGAGGTCATGGGAATTTATGTTTCCGATCACCCTCTTCGTGGTCACGAGCGAGTGATTGCGCAGAGCGCAACTCACACCTGTGCGAGCATTGCGGAGCAGGATGAAAACGTCTTCGTAAAGCTGGCAGGAGTCGTTGCGAAGCTTCGTCAAATTGTCACTAAGTCGGAAGGAAAGCGGATGGCGACGCTTACGATAGAGGACTTTAGCGGGCAGGCAAATCTCACCGCATTCCCAGCAACATTTGAAAAACTAAAAGACGTCCTACGCAAGGATAGCGTGGTGCAGGCGACGGGCTACGTCATGCATCGCGAGATGCGTGGTGAGAAATCGATTGAGATTCGACTGGAGGATATAAAGCTCCTCGAAGACTCGCTTTTTCCTGACTATCAGAAAGGAGCTGGCTCGGCCGGAATTGTCACGATCTCGATTTGGAGAGCCACCGAAGGCCAGATGTTCCGTCTTCGCAAAGTCATTGAAGAACACCCTGGCGACTATGAGATCTTGCTTCAAATCGTAAACGGTGGCGGTTCAACGCCGATCTATCTTCCTCAACATGTAAACCCTACGGATTTCTTCAAGAAAGCTGTATCGGAAGGGCTTGCGCGTTGCGAACTTGAGATATCGCATTTTGAAGCGGCCTAAAGTTGCGGATCTGGGAATTGCGGCGGCCGATCTGGCGTTAATGAGAAAAGTAGAACTTACGATGAAGAGATTGCTTGGAATGATAGGGTGTTTGAGTGCTGCGGCAATTGTCTGCGCTCAGAAAATGGATTCGTTTGATTCCCATGTGGCGGACTACAGATTGCTAATGGCAAAGAAGGTCCAGGTAGAAGTGGGACTCACAGAGGCTCAGCGAGCAAAGCTGAATAGTGCTGCCGAACACGAACGGACAGTGGCTAAGCCGTACTTGGCTGAGTTACAAAAGGCTGGTAAAGATCCTGCAACCCTAAGCACAGATCAGAAGTATCTCGGGTTCTTGATGGAGCTTAGGGACAATTGCCTCAAGGTACTTACCCCAAGCCAACTGAAGCGCCTCGGACAACTTTCTTTGCAGAGCGTCGACATTGGTGGTGTACTCGATGTCGTCGTTGCGAAGAAGATCGGAATGTCCGTACCGCAGTTGACCAAGGTTCGTTCTATCTACGGAGACAGCGTAAAGAAGTCTTCGGCCATCGCACGGCAGGTTGACGAGGGTGTCGCAGCCAATTTCAAGAACGTCCGGGTAAAAACCCAGGCTGAAGCGGCTGCCATTAATGAGCGAATTACTAAAGAGCGAACAGATGGCTTAAAAAAGAGGCAACCCGAGCTCGATAAAATTGCCCTCCAAACGAAAAACGCAATGCAAGCCGTCCTGACAGCAAAACAACTCGCTGCCTACAAAGGACTTCAGGGCAAGATCTTTGCTCCAAAGTAGCTGCTAGGCCTTTTGTGACTTAATTTCCAAAAATGAACTCAAAGATCGCACCCGCAATCCTCCTTGGATTTATTTCGATAGGCGTCCGAACAGGATACGGGCAGATTGCGTTGGAAAACCCTGAGTTGTCAGTGCCTCAACAATGTGCGATGAGGATGAGTGAGGAGCCGCTGACAAAGAAGCTAAAGCTCAATCCTGCCCAGAAGAAGGCGTATCTTGATGCTGTCAAAGCGTATTTGGCGGAGTCGAAGGCTCGCGAAAAGTCAAAAACAGCAAAAGATTCAGACCGAATCAGCTGTGATCGAAAGTTCGCCAACGCTTGTCTTGGAACTCTAACCGTGGCTCAGAAGGAGCAACTTCTGCAACTCGGGATCCCCGCAATAGGATCGATTGCCCTGATCGATCCAGCCATATCGACTCGCATTGGCTTGAGCCCTGCTCAGGTGAAGCAGATCACGCAAATCTGTCGCGCTATCGCCAAGAAGGATGAGGATCTCAGTGCAATGATCGCTGCCGCGATTGAGTCAGTCCCCATGCCAAAGCCTGGGGCAGATGCGACGAAATATAACTTTAAGTGTGCCCAGATCGCCGAAATGTATGATGGCGAGCGTCAACGAGTGGCACGAGAAAAGCGCGAAGCCGATCAGAAGATTTTGGCAATCATGACTCCAGGACAGCAGACCAAGTGGGTTCGACTCAGTGGCATTACGCTCGCCAAGTGAAAGCTCACCTCTTGAGCAAGCACGGATTAACCTCCTTCTGACAGAATCTTTGCTGTGCTGACACTTAGCAATCGATTCGATGAACTTAAGCGGCGTGGAGAGAAGGCACTTGTCCTATTTGTTACGGCAGGTGATCAGCCCCTTTCTGAGCTTCCAGCGATTCTGGAAGCCCTTGTGGAAGGCGGTGCCGATGTCATTGAAATCGGAATCCCTTTTAGCGATCCGTTTGGAGAAGGTCCCACCATTCAGGCGAGCAGCCAAAGGGCTCTTGATAACGGCACAACGCCCCGTGAAATTATCGAAGCAGTAGCTGGAGCAGGTTGCGGTGTCCCCGTGATTACGATGGGTTATTACAACCCTATCCTTCGATTCGGTCTGGAGTCCTTTGCCGAAGCGAGCAAAGCTGCAGGCATCTGCGGGTCGATCATTAGTGATTTAATTCCCGACGAAGCCGAGGCGTGGTGTTCGGCAAGTATCGCCGCTGGAATTGATACGGTCTTTCTTGTTGCCCCGACGAGCACAGAGCAAAGAATTGAGGAGGTTTGCCTCCGAACCACTGGTTTCGTTTACGCTGTTTCTCGAACAGGAGTAACGGGGTCTGAGAATCAGGTGCCACCCGATGTTCAGGGCCTTGTTTCGAAGATCAAGGAGAAAACGGCTAAGCCTGTTTGTGTCGGATTTGGCATCTCAACTCCTGAGCACGTAAAGATGGTGTGTCAAGTTGCAGACGGAGCCGTTGTTGGAAGCTTCTTGGTGAACCTCCTGCACAAGGTGTGGAACGGCGGAGAGGGCAGGCAGGCGGTTGTGGATGCTATTAAGGCGCTGAAGGCAGCAACGCGGTAAACGCATGAGCCGTCAGAAGATCCTCCTTACGCCGGGTCCATGTATGACGAGCGATTCGGTTCGTCAGGCAGGGGCCGCTCCGGACCTGAATCACCGGGATCCAGAGTATGCGGTCCTTATCCGCGAGACCAAAGAGAGGCTTCTGTCTGTCTACGATCAAACAACTTCAGGATGGGAGCCATACCTTCTGGGCGGATCTGGCACGCTTGCCGTCGAGGCCATGATCACTTCCGTGATTGGAGCTGGTCCCGTTTTGATCCTAGAGAACGGGTACTACAGCGGACGAATTCGCGACATCTTTGACGTGCATGCCATTCCGTACAAGTCTCTAACCTCAGATTGGCTCGATGCCTGGGGTTTCGATGAGATTCGCCGTGAACTCAGCAATGGCTACGAAGCAGTTATTGGAACCCACAACGAAACCACGACCGGCCGGCTCAACGATATCGCGCGATTAGGCTCCTTGTGTCGAGAATTTGGAGTCAAGTGTCTTGTGGATGCAATGAGTAGTTTTGGTGCGGACTCCATCGATTTTTCCAATCTCGATGCGGTGTGCGCCTCCGGGAACAAGTGTCTTCACAGCATTCCAGGAGTGGCGTTTGTGTTGGTGAACTCTAGCTCCGTCGGTGGTATGGCGAATGTGCCACGGCGAAGCTACTACATGAGCTTGCCAATGTACACCGGTGATAATCCACCTCTTACGCCACCCGTTCCAGGCCTCATGGCGTTGCGGGAAGCATTGAGGGAAATGGGAGACGGAGGTGCAAAAGCTCGACAGGCAGACTATGCGCTGAAGGCTAAGATGCTACGAAGCAATTTGGCACGCAAAGGATTGATGTCTCCGATTCCCGTTGCTGATCTTTCGTGCACGCTGACCACAGTTAACCTTCCGCAAGGGTTCACCTACGATCAATGGTTTCAACTAAACAGCGAGGCGGGCTACATCCTTTATGGATGCAAGGGAGTGCTCAAAGACAAGTATTTCCAAGTGAGCAATATGGGGAACTTAACGATCGAACAGCTGGAATCGTGGATAGGTGTGATTTCCGACTTCGTTTGATGTGTCTATTCGCTTGGCTCCGCTATTGGCACGATCAATTTGTCATTAATGGAAAACTGATCTCCAGCCACTTGTCGTGCAAGTTTCTGGGCATTCTGGTTTTGGAGTTCGGTGGGAACTGTACCGCTGAGCGTCAGGACGTTGCCGTTCACTTCGATCCTTAACCGGGAGATCCCCAGTTCTGGATGAGACATAAGTGCGCTGTAGACTTTTCTACCCGGGTCGGGCACGAGGGTAGCGTCGTCGGATCTATGCGCACCAAAGACGGCACTGCTGACCGACTTGGCATCTGAAGTCAAAGTCGCCCCTGCAGTAGATGCCCCTGCATGAAAAGCGTCACCGGTGTCGCTCGCAGCTTGTCGCAGATTGGTACCCGCGCTACCAAGGGCTTTGCGTCCATCCTCACTTCCGATGACGAGTCCTGTTAGTAAAACAACCAAACCGAGAACCAACGTGAAAATCAAGGCAATAGCCTTTCTCATGGTGCGGTTCCTCCGTGATGTGATCCTTCTTCTGTAAGACGATCCTTCAATCTGGAAGTTCAGAAACAAAAAAACCAGCAAGGGAAGTACCCTTGCTGGTTTTTGCAGACGATCCTCTTTGTCTAAGAATTAACGTGCGTAGTATTCGACGACTTGCTGCTCTTGGAAGAACTTCGGAAAATCTTCTCTCTCAGGCAGAGAAATGATCTTTCCTCGGAAATTCTGAACATCCACGTCGATATAAGCTGGAACCGCAGAACCTTCGTAGTGGTTGGATCGCGCCATTCCACGGCTGACTTCTCGGTCTCGAACCTGTACTTCGTCGCCAACTTTGAGCTGGAAGCTTGGAATGTTTACGACTCGTCCGTTGACCAAGATGTGACAGTGATTTACCATCTGTCGAGCCTGGAACACAGTTCGAGCGTAACCAAGTCGCCATACAGCCGTTGCAAGTCGGAGCTCAAGAAGACGCAGGAAGTTGAGGCTTGTGTTGCCACTCATTCTCTGGGCTTTCTTAAAGCTATTCGAAAATTGCTTTTCGAGCATGTTGTAGTAGCGGCGGATTACCTGCTTGGCCAACAACTGCTCACCGTACTCGGACTGTCGGCGATCCTTCAGGTTCGGTCCATGCTGTCCGGCCGGGTATGCCCTCTTGGTGGCCGGGCTTTTAGCTCGTCCCCAAATGTCGTAGCCGACGGTGCGGCAAATATCGGTCTTTCTTCCTCGGTAGGTCGCCATTAGATCGGTTGATCATACCTGACAACGGACACAAGTGTCGAGTCCCCGGTTAACTGAATTCGTGACCTGATACAATAATGATCACAAGAGGCCTTGTTTTGAGGCTCTTCCTTCCATTTTGCTTCCCGATTTGAGGTTCCATGCCACTCCTCGCAACATTCGCTATGGCCATAACATCGAATCAATTTGCAGCGCACCTGGTTGCGCTTGAGCCGAACGCAGCCTTTCCTCCGAAGGGAACCTCGCTGGTGCGAGTCTTCCCATCGATTGACGCTGGCATTCCTTTTCGCGAAATGGTCGCCTCGTGGAATGTCGAATCTGCGGAAGCGGCTTCACTCAAGATCGAGGTCAAAGCGCATGGTGAGGGTTTCGATACCAAGTGGTACACGCTCGCTCAGTGGACGCTTGATCCCCAACTGGGGCCGAGGGGAAGTGTTAATGGACAGAAGGACGAACTGGGCACAGTAGACACCGATACACTCGTTCTTGCCAAGGAAGCCAAGTCGGTGGATATCCAGGTAACAATGAACACTCTCGTCGAGGGGCATCTCCCGCGACTCAAACTCCTCACATTTTCATTCCTGGGGAAAAAGCAAACCCCCGCGGAATCTAAAAGTGCCTCTCCGACATGGGGCAAATTGATCGATGTTCCTCAGCGAGCACAGGGTAACTATCCTAACGGCGGCGTTTTGTGTAGCCCAACTTCGATGTCGATGGTGTTGTGGCACTATTCAAATCTGCTCGGCAAGCCAGAGCTGAACAAGGATGTTCCGGAAGTTGAAGCCCATGTTTGGGACCCAATTTATAAAGGGGCAGGAAATTGGCCGTTCAATACTGCTTACGCAGGCTCGCTTCCAGGAATGCGATCCTATGTCTCGCGGTTCTCCGAGATTCAAGACCTTGAAACTTGGATTGAAGCTGGCTTTCCCGTGATCTGCTCAGTGTCCTTCGATTTGCTGCGAGGGCTCCCACTTTCCCCCAAAGAGCAAGGTCATCTTGTCGTCTTGGTCGGGTTTGAAAAGAAGGGCGATCCGATCATCAACGATCCTGCCTTCAAAGCACAGGTCAGAAAAACCTACAAGAGGTCCGATTTCGAAGCCGCTTGGAACTACTCAAAGCACACCGTATATCTCGTGTATCCAGAGGCGTCAAGGATACCAAAAGATGTCCGCGGGCTCTGGTTTACGCCCTAATCATCGAATTTGCTCCCCGTTTTCGATAAAAAAAACAAATTGAGTGCAACTTATCCGTCCCAATTTGCGATACTCCCCCCGATCCTATGAAAAAAGCGATTATTCCGCTTACCCTTGTGTTGCTCGCCGTTTGTGGTTTGGGCGGGTTAGCGTTTCGGTCCATGAATGGTGCCAAGGCTGCCGAAACGGCAAAAACTGCGGCTGCCAATAATAAAAGTGTTTATGAAGGCGACCTCGCCGTCAACATCGTTGAGACTGGTACCGTCGACGCAGTTAAGTCCGTCGAGGTGAAAGGTCGTGTGACAGGTCGACTTTCAAAACTATTTGTAGAGGAAGGCGATCATGTCAAACAAGGTGACCTCATCGCGATCATCGATCCGAAAGAAACGCGATTGATGCTTCAACAGAACGAGGCTCAGCTTCGTGGCGCAAAGAGTGCGACTGAAAAGACGGCAATCTCGATTATCCAGAGCCGTCTACAGGCTCAGGCTGCCCTCGAGCAGGCACAGGCAAAGGTCGCTCAACTTCGACTCGCGCTTAAGATTCAGCCAAGACTGACTAGTTCTGCCATCAAACAAGCTCAGATGAACCTTAACACGGCACTGGAGGAAAAGAAGCGTCTCCTCCAGAGTGCTCACCCTATCCAGCTCGCCAGTGCGATCAGTACCCTCAACGAAGCGAATGCGAATTTGGCAAACGCCAAGAGCGACTATGCACGTCAGATCGAGCTTGAGAAGAAGGGATACGTTTCCGGCAAGGTCGTCGAGAACGCAAAACTCGTCCTGGATTTGGCTAGAACACGACTTGATAGCGCGAAAATTAACCGTGACAGGATCGACGGCGAATTTAAGTCCGAACTCGCCAAGGCTGACGAGCAGATTGAGCAAAGCCGCGCTGCCCTCGACACCGCTAACGCCAACTCCATTCAGGACGAAGTCAAGCGACATGATTACCAATCCGCCTTGGCCGACCTAGAACGGGCCAAGGCTGGCCTGCGAGACCCCGATGTGATGACAAAGAGTCGCGATCAAGAGATGGCGACTGTGTCTCAACTTCAATCGGTGGTAAGTGATGCGCAAAGGCAACTGAGTGAAACCGAGATCCGAGCACCTATCACCGGCATTGTTACCAAGAAAGGGCTCCAAGTTGGAGAACTTGCTACAGGTCTCAGCCAATTTAGCAGTGGAACAACGATCGTCAAAATCGAAGATCGAACGGCGATGCGGGTCAAGCTCGACGTGAATGAAATCGATGTCGCCAAGATGACTCTCGGAATGTCGGCTCAGGTGGATGTGGATGCGATTCCTGCGAAACCATTCCACGGAATCGTCAAGAAGATTGCCCCTGCCAGCAAGGATGCGTCTAGCTCGACTGGTGCCGCGGCAAGTACCTCCTCTGATGCGGTTGTGAAGTATGAAGTTGAAATCCTGCTCAACGACGCCGTTCCAGAACTTCGATCTGGCATGTCAGCCAAGTGTACGATGAACGTGCTGAAGCGAACAAACGTATTGCTGCTCCCTCTGGAGTACGTCGGAAAGGATGGTAAAAAGCAGTTCGTCGAGATCCCAACGAAGAAGGAAGGGGGCACGCCCGAGCGAGTATATATTCAAACCGGCGCACACTCCGGCTCTGAAGTTGAGATTCTGTCAGGCGTTAAGAAGGGCACTACGGTACAGAAGCCAACCTATAAAGGACCGAAGCGTAAGGGTGCTATGGAATTTGGGAGCGACTAGCCGTGAAAAACGTCCTCCAATCGTTCTTGATCGCGCTGGGAATGCTCCGGCTGCACAAGCTGAGAGCGTTCTTGACGATGCTCGGCGTGATCATCGGGGTCATGAGCGTGACCCTGATCGTCATGATCTCTAGTGGCTTTCAGGCTTACATCAATGGCGAGTTTAAAAAGCTCGGTGCGGATACGATGTTCGTATTCTTCGATCCAGGTCGTAGAAATCGGGGGCAAAATCTTGGAAACATCGCGAAGCTGACTCAGCAGGACATGAAGTTCGTCATGGAGCGTGTTCAGAGTCTTGACATCGCTGCCGGAGTTATGAATCTGCCTGCAAGAAAGATCATTTATGGCGAGAAGAATGTCGACAATCCGCAGATCTATGCCAGCGACGAGAATTTTCAAGAACTCAATCGATTCACGCTTTTAGAGGGACGCGCTCTCAATAAAAACGACGTGACGTCTCGAGCCAATGTAGCGGTTATTGGCGAGGATATTCGTGATCGACTTTTCCCAGATAAGAAGGCAATCGGCAAACTTATCATGCTCCAAGGCATTGCGCTGGAGATCGTCGGGATCGTTGAGAAAACGGAGTTCATGGGCGATAACACCGGTCGCATGCTACTCGTGCCGATAACGACTGCTCAGAAGAAATGGGTCGGCGGAGAAAAGCTCGACATGATGATGCTCAGAGCCAAGCCAGGCGTCAAGGTAGACGATGCCATGGAATCGGTTTGGCAGTCCCTCATGATTCGATCCAACAACAAACCGATTTACCGACTTGACTCGAGAGAATCCATTCTGGAGGTCTTTGGAGGCATTGTAGGTGCTGCGGGCGGAATTCTTGCTGCAGTCGCCGCTCTGTCCCTCCTAGTGGGCGGAATCGGCATCATGAACATCATGCTCGTCTCAGTGACGGAGCGAACGAAAGAAATCGGCTTGCGCAAAGCAGTTGGAGCCAAACGAGGCTCGATTCTTACCCAGTTCTTGGTTGAGGCTGGAACGCTTAGTCTTGTCGGCGGACTCATTGGCATGTCGATTGCCTATGGGCTTGGTCAAGTTGTATGCCTGATTTCGGTATCCATGCATTGGCCAGGTAAGAATGGCCTCGAGATGCCATTCCCAATCGTGGCAGCCATCTTTGCGGCGATGTTTTCCGCGATGATCGGAATGGTGTTTGGCCTCTACCCAGCAATGAGCGCAGCCAAACTTGACCCAATCGTTGCTCTCAGACGCGAATAGCTTCTGAGAGCCTACAGCGTCCGAATAATTGCCAACGCGTCGTCTACATGTGACTTCGCGTTGGTAAGGCTGTTGGACATACCGCGAAGAATTCCTTGCTTATCTAGGATATAGGTGACCCGTCCTGGCACCATTCCGAACTTCTTCGGCACTCCAAAAGCGTCACGGACTTCACCTTTCTCATCCGTCAAGAGAATAAACGGCAATTTGTTCTTCGCTGCGAAGGACTGGTGGGAATCCTCGAGGTCGCTGCTGATCCCGACGACAAGCGCGCCCATCGTTTGAAAAACTTGATACTTATCTCGGAAGGCGCAAGCCTGGGCAGTGCACACGGGGCTATCGTCTTTGGGATAAAAGTAGATCACAATCGGACCCTTGCCAAGGTGCTGACCAAGATTAAAGCGATCTCGGTTCTGGTCTGGGAGCGTGAAATCTGGTGCGATTTGTCCGATTTTCATGGAAGTTCGTTTTACCTTTTTGGTGGCAGGGCCAAGTGACTCAAGCCCGATTGCCCTCAAGATGGTATGAGAAATCTCGGGGAGATACAGATTCAATCCTGCCAACTGTGTGGGCTGTGTGTGGTTCAAACTGTATACTCATTGATCGCCCCAGAATCTGTACACTCGTACATCTGGCAGGAGGAGCACACTTTGGATAGGAATAGATCCCCAGTCGATCAGGTCCCACGGAATTCGGAGCCAAAGCTCTATGAGCAGGTGGCCCAACAGATCCGGGCTATGATCGTCGATCGCGTGTACCGTCCTGGAGATCGCCTACCCTCGGTTAGGGAGTTGAGCAGACAGTCGAACGTCAGTATCACCACGGTGCTTGATGCCTACCGGCTTCTTGAAGACGCGGGCCTCATCCATCCTCGTCCGCAATCGGGCTACTACGTCCACGCTTACGCAAACCAAAGGCCACCTGAACCGATGCGTTCGGCTCCAGCACCGTCGCCGTCTCACTTTACGCGTGACCAGATGCTTCAATCGATGACCCATGAAGTGGAGCGACCAGGCTTGATCGATTTGGCCTTTGCCAACCCTAATCCTGACCTCCTGCCTTTGGCGAAGTTGGCCAGGATCATCGGAGCGGTTGCCCGTGACCACCCTGAGGCAAGTTACGGATATGGGCCTCCTTCAGGCCATCGAGCCATTCGCGAGCAAATTGCTCAGAGATCCTTTGCTGCTGGAGCTGTGATCTCCCCGGATGAAGTGGTCATCACGATGGGGTGCCAAGAAGCGATGTGCTTGGTCCTGCGAGCAGTATGCACACCGGGCGGCGTTGTTGCCGTCGAATCTCCATGCCACTATGGCGTACTCCAAGCCATTCACCTAGCAGGATTGAAGAGCCTTGAAGTCAAGACAAGGACTCGTGAAGGGATTAGTCTCGACGCCCTTGAGGCGGCCCTAACGGAACAAGAAGAACTTGGGACACCCGTTCAGGCGTGTATGGTGAGCCCGAACTTCCAGAACCCGTTAGGAAGCTGCATGTCCGATGACGACAAGCGACGTCTGAACGCCATTGCAAACAAGCATGGTGTCGTTCTGATTGAAGATGATGTTTACGGAGATCTCTGTTTCGAGGGGGCACGACCACGTGTGCTTCGGGCGTTTGAGGGTGGAGAGAACGTCGTGATCTGTTCCTCATTCTCGAAGACTATCGCTCCTGGGTATCGAGTAGGGTGGGTGGTGGCAGGGAAGTGGCACGGGGCCATTGAGCGCCTCAAGCACTCCTTCACCATTTCTGCTCCGAGTCTGCCGCAATTGGTTATTGCTGAGTTCCTTACGGATGGAGGGTATGACCAGTATCTTCGGAGGGCAAGGAAGGCATACGCGGCCAACGTCGGGAGGATGTCTCAAGCGATAGCAAGATATTTCCCCCCAGAAACCCGTGTCACCCAACCCAGTGGTGGCTACGTGCTTTGGGTGCAGCTTCCCGAGCACATTGATTCCGTCGCACTTTACACGAAAGCTCTTGCTCAGAACATCTTCATATCTTCTGGTGTTCTGTTTAGCGTCGAGGACGGCTATCGGAATTTCATCAGACTCACAGCGGGCAAGTGGTCTCCTGAAATCGAAGGGGCCATTGCCAAGTTAGGAAGAATGATCACTCAGATGTAAAAAAAGGAGACCCGAGCCAATGGCTGGGCCTCCTTCAATTTCTGATTCTGATTTCTTAGGCTTCGACGAGTTCTGGCTCTGAAGCGACTGTCTCGACGACTTCGGCTGCAGGGTCAAATACCTGAACGATAACCTTGGCATCGACTTCGCGGTGAAGATCGACTTCTACGGAGTGATCGCCAAGCTTCTTAATTGGCTCGATCAATGCAATGTTCTTCTTCTCGAGCGTAACGCCGAGCTGCTTTCGAATCGCGTCTGCGACGTTCTGCGATGTGATTGCACCAAACAGCTTGCCCTGATCCTTTCCGACCTGGCCAGGAATTCGGACCAGTTTGCCATCGATCTGAATCTTGAGTTGCTCTGCTGCAGCTTTTGCGTCAGCAGACTTGGCAGCCAATCGAACGTTTCGAATTTCGAGCGCTTTGAGCTGGTTCTTGTCGGCGACGATTGCCAAGCCGCGAGGGAAGAGGTAGTTGCGTGCAAATCCGTCAGCGACGCTAACGACCGTGCCCTGTTTGCCGACTTTCGGCACCGTCTGATTTAGAATGACCTTCATTTCCTTATAATCCTATTTCAGGTTTGTGTGCGGCTTCCAGCCACACGACAATTCCCCTTTTTATCTTCGTATTCCGACTCCAAAGGTTATGGCGTTGTCCTTTAGGACTCTATCCACACCGAACCAACCAATGAATCCGTTTCCGAATTCGTAGCTTGTACGCAGGTCAAAGCGGGGATCATTGATCTTCCACGCATCCCCACGGAGGGATAACCTTGGCGCAAGACGGTAGTCTACCCCAACAGCGGCGGAACTACCATACACTCCGTATCGAAACCCTAGCTTCTCGGAAAGGCTTTTGCCCAACTGCACAGTAAGTTTGTTGGATTCGAGAGCATCGTACAAGCCGAGGTGCAAAGTTGAGTCGTTTAGGGGAACGCTAACATTGACGTCCGTTCTCCAATAGCCTGGGTGACTCTCTCGAAACAGATCCATCTCTGTTGTGAATTTCGGAAGATTGCCAGTACTCGGAGTCTTATTGAAGAAGCCGCCAACCTTGTCGAGCACGCCCTTAAGTTGATCCTCAATCTGGCTTGCCTTCGTGGCAATTTCAGCCGCTTGGTCGGTAAGGCCGATGGCCTTTTTGCTTACGACGGAGACATTCTCGGCAATCGAGGTCCCGCTCTTGGTGATATTGGCCACATTGGCAGCGATCTCTTTGCCAGAGGACGTGATCGTAGCAACATTCGCGACGCTCTCGTTGATGGGGCCCCGAAGGTTCGGGTCGTTGACCATCTTGTTCAGGCTGACGATCATCTCATCAGCGTGCTTCGTGATGGTTTTGACCTGGTCCATGATCGCGAAGGCTTGTTTCTCAAACTTGCCTTGTTGAATAAGCTCGGCCACTCGTAGGGTGACTTTTCGGACATCCTGAATTGCCAAAGATGCTGCGGTAACCGCCTTTCCAACAGAGGCTTGGTTGGCAACCATCAGGTTGCTGGCATTCTGAGCTAATGTCCCGAATCTCTCCAAGGTTTTGTTCGAAGTTACCAAGAGATCCTTTACCCGCGACTGAAGTTTCTCGTCTTCAAGAAGCTTGCGAAAGGCAACCATCGTCTTGTTAAGTTCAACGACCGTTTGGCGGCCCTCAGGAAGAAAGCCGTCTAGCGGGGAACCTTTCTTTCCTTTCATTCGATCCCCGCTTTTCAGCAGGGTAACCACGGAAGCGTCGGGCGGAACAATCGTCACTGGGTTCTCACCGAACCCGATGAGAGATGTTGGCAGTTGGACGACACTTCCTTCGGGAATTTTTGTTCCCTGCGTGATGTCAAGTTTGAGCTCGGCAAGGACAGGCGAAACAAGTTTCACCGTCGCTACTTTGCCAATGGTTACGCCCGCCATCAGAACTTGCGTGCCTTCTGAAACGCCACCGGCGTCAGCGAGATCCACAAAGTAGTGATCGCTCTTGGCGGCAAACATGTTCTTTCCGAGAACTGCGTACCCGCCTATCAGCAATCCTACAAACACGACGAGCAACAGCCCGACCTTAGCTGCGCTTTGCATCGGGCTAGCATACCGCTTTGAACCATCTGCGCAAGGCTTCGGAGATTGCAGAATTACCCAGGACTTTTCTGGTGATTTGAACCGTCTTAGGTTAATGTTCGTCGTACGCGATGTAGGGCTCTGATTCTTTCGGTTTTAGACGTTCGATTGGGCTAGGCTCCATCGGACAGCTAGCATCCCGAACAGAGGAGGGGTACTCTCACTATGGATCGAATCGACCATCGCTTGAGGATCCGAATGAACTCAGCAATGGCAAGTTGGAATCGGTTACAACTCGATCGATTTCTGAAACGTAGATAATGCTATCGGTCCGACCCTTTTAAGGGAATTGGCCGTAAAGTAGGTGGGAAGCTAAGAATGTGGCAACGCTTTACAGAACGCGCTAGGAAGGTCGTCTTCTATGCGCAAGAAGAGGCACAGAAGTTTGGGGAAGGATATGTCTCGACAGAGCATCTTCTACTCGGACTCGTGCGAGAGTCAGATAGCGTCGCCGCACGTGTGCTCGAAAAATTAGGCGTCAGCCTCAACAGAATCCGGGCCGAGGTCGAAAAGCAACTTCCAAGGGGAGATGCCCGACCAAGCCAGGATATGACGCTAACGCCTCGAGCAAAGCGGGTTATTGACCTGGCGTACGACGAAGCTCGCAACCTGAATAACAACTACATCGGTACAGAGCATCTTTTGCTTGGCCTCATCCGCGAGGGTGATGGTCTGGCAGGCAGAGTTCTGGCTAAGTTGGGTGTGGAACTTGAGAAGGCGCGCAAAGAAGTCATGGCGCTCCAAGACAACGAGACACAAACCAAGTCAGGGGGAAGAAGCCCTGGCGCAGCCACTGGTGGAACGACTAAAACGCAGACGTTAGACGAATTCGGCAGAGACCTGACCGAGCTCGCTCGCGAAGGACGATTGGATCCAGTCGTAGGCCGACAGAGTGAGATTGAACGGGTCATGCAGATCCTATGCCGTAGGACGAAGAACAATCCATGCCTGATCGGTGAGCCGGGAGTCGGCAAAACCGCGATTGCAGAGGGATTGGCGCTTCGAATCGTGAGTGGCGATATTCCCGATCTCCTTCGTAACAAGAGAATTGTTGCGCTGGATCTTGCTGGGCTGGTCGCAGGCACGAAATACCGCGGCGAATTTGAAGAGCGCATGAAGAAGGTGATGGAGGAAGTCCGAAAGGCCGAGGGACAAGTTGTCTTGTTCATCGACGAACTTCACACTTTGGTTGGGGCCGGTGCTGCCGAGGGTGCCATCGATGCCTCCAATATCATGAAACCAGCACTCGCTCGTGGTGAGTTGCAGTGCATCGGCGCGACGACTCAAGACGAGTTTCGAAAGTACATCGAGAAGGATGCCGCGCTTGAGCGCCGATTCCAAGCTGTAAAGGTTAAAGAACCTAGCGAAGAAGAAGCGATCGACATCATGAAGGGCCTTAGAGAAAGGTACGAAGCCCACCACCATGTCGAGATCACAGACGACGCCATCGTGGCCGCAGTCACACTCAGCCAGCGGTATATTTCCGACCGAAGCCTTCCTGACAAAGCCATCGACTTGGTCGATGAGGCTGCTTCTCGTGTTCGTCTGCAACAAAGTTTGCCGCCGATCGATGTGCGTCAAGACCGCACTCGCTTGGCCAAGCTGAAGGCAGAAGTCGAGCATATGGAGAAGCGCACGGCTAACGAGGAGCAACTGGCAAAGCTACAGCTTGAGCGCGATGAACTCGAGATCAGCGTGCAACAACGTGAAGAGGAATGGCAGAACACGCCGAAGGCAGAGCCTGTCGTCGGTGAGTCTGAAATTGCTTGGATCGTTCAAAGCTGGACTGGTATTCCTGTCACCAAGCTCGTCGAAGCGGAGAGCCAAAAGCTCCTACGAATGGAAGGCGATCTGCACGAGCGCATTATCGGGCAGCACGATGCGGTTGTGGCCGTTTCTCGCGCCATCCGACGTGCTCGTTCGGGCCTGAAGGATCCAAAGCGACCTATGGGTAGCTTTATCTTCCTAGGACCGACGGGTGTTGGCAAAACTGAACTTGCGAAAGCTTTAGCTGCGTACCTCTATGAGAAAGAGTCGAATATGGTGCGCATCGACATGTCTGAGTACATGGAGCGATTCGCGGTCAGCCGGCTTCTCGGAGCCCCTCCCGGATACGTTGGTTACGATGAGGGCGGACAGCTCACTGAGCAGGTTCGCAGAAATCCTTACTGTGTCGTTCTCCTCGACGAAATCGAGAAAGCGCACCCGGAGGTATTCAATATCCTCTTGCAGGTGATGGAAGATGGTCAGCTCACGGATAGTCAAGGACGAACCGTGGATTTCCGAAACACTCTCATCATCATGACTTCCAACGTTGGTGTCCGACCGATCGAAATGGATAAGCCGCTCGGCCTCCGTGACGTGAAGATGGACCTTAACGATCCGAAGACTTACGAAAACATGAAGAACAAGATGGTTGAGGAAATGCGAAAGCTATTCCGCCCCGAGTTCTTGAACCGTGTCGACGAGGTCATCACGTTCCATCACTTGAAGCGGGAAGAGATCCTAGAAATCGCGGATCTTTACCTAAAGCGAGTCAATCAGCAAGCGGCTTCGATGGGTATCACGATCGCGCTTAGCGATGCTGTGAAGAATATGCTCGTCGAACAGGGCTACGATGCGAACCTTGGAGCAAGGCCGCTGAGAAGAGCTGTTCAGAGGTTCATTGAAGATCCACTTAGCGAGGAAATGCTGTTAGGAAGATTCCAAAGCGGCGACCTCATACAAGCGGACACTGAAGATGGCAAGACAGTGATCTTTAAGCGACAGTCAGACGAGCCGTCTGAGCCTCCGCAAAAAGAACTCGCTTCGACGTAACAGGTGAACGTGCCCGTCAAAGGAGCCCCTGTGCCCGAAAGGCGCAGGGGCTCCTTTGTTTATGTATCTCCTGACGGGACATCTATTCGATTAGATAAGGGGTGGACAGAGCAAGTTTATTCCGTATTAAGAGGCAGTTAACTTTGTGTTAAGGCTGTGTGAGGGCCAACAGATCCCATCCACAATCCAGGTTGGTGAGAAAATCTGCGCACGCGAGTGTGCAATAGGAGCCAGGTCTTATATGAAGAAAGCCTTTACACTTATTGAATTATTGGTTGTTATCGCAATCATCGCGATCCTCGCAGCCATCCTATTCCCCGTATTTGCACAAGCTAAAGAAGCTGCAAAGAAGACTTCTGACCTTAACAACCTAAAGCAGTTTGGAATGGCATCATTGATGTACGCCAACGACAGCGACGACGCACTCTATGCCCACCGTTGGAACTGTGGCGGCGACGCTTCAAACAACTACTCGGCAACGATCGTCTGCCCAGACTATCTTGGCAGCCAGGCAAATGGTCTCAACTCCACTGCTCCTGACCAAGCCGGTGGTCTTTCCAGCGACGTCAATAAGCGACTTTACTGGTCCTATATCATCCAGCCCTATACCAAGAACTACCAAGTATTCAAGGGTCCAGATACAACAGACGCTTTCTATCCTGGCGGCAACACTGCTGTACCTTTCCAGAACAATTCTGGAGCTAAAGCTGGCTTCAACTACGGCGGTCAGAACAGCTACGGCCACAACGACTTCTGGCTCAGCCCAGGTGCCAACACCAGCGGCGGCTCAGCCAACTTGCCTTCACCTCCAACACTCACATCGGTACCACGCGTTTCTGGCACGATCATGATCATCGACGCGCACTATTACGGTGCAGGACCTGATATCACCAATGAGTCTGGCCTCTGGGATGCGACCAAAGCAAACGGAAACGAAGCTGCATACGTAGCAGGTCAGAATGCAAACTACCCACACTATTGGATGAACCAAGGTGCATCGAACTGGACTCAGAGCGGCGGTACGGTAACTCCAACCCAAGCTCTCCAGCTCATTCCTCAACGATACAGCGGTAAGTTGAACGTTCAGTGGACGGACGGACACGCTAAGACACTCGATTGGCACGCAACAGTTGGCAACATTTGCTACTGGTCAACCGACGTCGAAGGCGCTCATCCTAACTGTAACTAAGAGCTGACCTCAAAAACGAAATAGCCCTCGCCTTTAACTAAGCGAGGGCTATTTCGTGTCTTGGCTGCCCAACTACCGTAGTTGTTCGAGAATGGCTTGGCCCATCTCACCAGTGGAAGCCAACTTGAGCCCCGGTTGGTAAATATCCGCCGTCCGGAGACCCGCGTCAAGAACGGCTTCTACGGCATCCTCAATCTTCCGCGCCGTAACGTCGTCCTCAAACGAGTATCTCAACAGCATCGCAGCGCTCAGAATCGCCGCAATCGGATTGGCCTTACCTTGACCAGCGATATCTGGAGCGGAGCCGTGAATTGGCTCATACAGGCCAAACACTTTGCCTTCTTTGTGATCACTCAAGGAAGCGGATGGCAGGAGGCCAAGACTGCCAGTAATCATGGAAGCTTCGTCGGACAAAATATCTCCAAACATGTTTTCCGTCAGGATCACATCAAATTGAGATGGATTTCGGACAAGCTGCATCGCGCAGTTATCGACGAGCATGTGCGTCACTTTGACGTCTGGATTCTGGCTAGCCATCTCGGTAACCACTTCGCGCCACAGCCGACTTGTTTCGAGTACGTTGGCTTTGTCGACGCTCACTATCTCGCTTCTTCTTTGCCGAGCAATCGAAAAGGCGTGCTCCGCAATTCGGACGACTTCATACTTCGAGTAGATGCACGTGTCGACAGCCGTATTGCCGTCGTCGCGGCGCTCCCTTGGTCGAGCAAAATAGATCCCGCCAGTCAACTCCCGCATGACAACCAAGTCCATAGCCGCGTTCTCCGGTTTTAGGGGACTCGCTCCAAGAAGCGCCCGCATCGTCTTGGCTGGCCGTACGTTTGCGTAAAGGTTGAGTTCCTTGCGGAGGGGAAGAAGTGCACCGACCTCTGGACGTAATTCGGGAGGCTGAATTTTGTCGTACTTGGGGCCACCCACCGATCCGAATAGAACAGCATCTGCCTGCTTGCACAGATCCAGCGTTGATTGCGGCAAAGGGTGTCCGCCATCATCGTATGCTGCGCCTCCGACCAATGCGAATTCAAACTCGAAGTCAGAACTCACAGCTTTGAGGACACTGACAGCTTCCGCTGTCACTTCGGGGCCGATTCCATCACCGGCCAAAACGGCTATCTTTTTCGACATGCGTTCCCGATTATGACCCGTTACTTGCCTGATCGAACCCGTGATGCAAAGTACAGCGTTGCGAGACTAGGAAGAGCCAAGGCTCCTAGCGTCGAGCTCAGAATAAAGTAAGGATAGTAGTGGATCAACGCCATGAATCCGAGTCCACCGCCGAAGAACGCCAGCAAGACGTTGCAGATTCCGTAAAGGCAGCCATCGTTTGGGCTGCCGACTTGGTGCCCCAGCCGATTAGCCATAAAATAGTAGAATGCCGCACTGGCGATCCAAACGAACGCGAGGACATAGTAGGTTCCACCCCGAGCAAGCCAGTCCGCACCTGCGACTTGCGCGATTGGCAGGTGTAGGACTTGCAGTGTCGGGAATGAAAGCATGGATGATTCTGGCATCAAAGAAAGCAATCCTCTTCGGACTGGGAATCGAATGCTGCATTCCGCATCAACTCAGTAAAATCAATTGAACCGTCTAGACTGTCCAGGACACTTATGATTATCGGGCGCGACAGGAACCGATTCGGATGATGACCAACCGGTCTACCGAAGGGGAAATGGCGAGCATCGCACGTCAACATTACGATGCGGTGTTTCGTTTCTGCGCTCGCCGAGTGGGAGTCGATCGAGCCGCCGATGTTTCGCAAGAGACATTCTTGACGGCACAGAAAGTCTTCCATAAGTTTCGCGGAGAATCGAATCTGACTACCTGGCTTTTTGGAATTGCCCATAACGAATGCCGCCGTATTTCACGGAAGCAACGCTTTGAACCGGTGCTTCTTGAGATCGATCCAGA
This sequence comes from uncultured Armatimonadota bacterium, assembly GCA_903833215.1. Lineage (GTDB taxonomy): Bacteria > Armatimonadota > Fimbriimonadia > Fimbriimonadales > Fimbriimonadaceae > Fimbriimonas. Next base: position 22,690 of record CAILEM010000074.1, on the reverse strand, counting down.
ACGACCGTCTGATGGAAACAGTGAGACTGCGATCGTGGATCGTCAGGCGCTGAACCAGGCTCTATGCAAGCTCTCGCCGGAGCATCGGGAAATCGTTATTTTGCATGAAATTGAAGGTCTTACATACGAAGAAGCAGCACTGGTCCTATCTGTTCCGGTGGGCACGGTGAAATCACGATTGCATCATGCATTCCTTCAACTGCGCCGCCAATTGTTTGCTCCCGAGGAGGTCATGAGATGAGTTTGCATGACGACCTAAAAGCGTATCTGGATGGCGAACTAGATTTGGAGCGATCTGAAGAAGTTCGGCTTGCCATGGACCGAGATCCGAACTTACGCAAGGAGTTCGAACAACTTCGGTTGCTTGGGGCATCGGTCAAATCCTGTGCAGCAAATATCACCCCGCATGGGCTCGAACAAACGTTGGCCGCTCTTGAACGTAAGAGGAAGCCTGCATTCGCAATCGGACGCGGCTGGATGTTGGGCGGGGCATTTGCTTTGGCTACCGCAGTCGTCTTCTTTGCGATCCTGCCCGTTTTTGAGAGTGCAAAGGTGGCAGCAAAGAATTCATTAGCATTCCAGAGTGAGAATGCTACGGTAGCAAGTATGGCTGCCGAGGCGAAATCCGTTGGTGGTGCACCAGCCAGCCCGATGGCTGACCAGATGCAAGCACCAAGTGCTGATGCTGCAAAGAGCGCTCCACTTCCAAAGTTTGCCGCCAAAACGGATCAGCCAGTTCTGGGTGCTGATCAAAACCTATCGGCTAAAAATATTGAGTCGACAAAGAAAAATTTGAGTAAGGTGCCCGCTGTTGTGACGCCTCGATTCCCGACTACGACGAACCAAGCACGGGAGCAAGTGAACGATAAGGCCCCACGCGATGCATCAACAAAAAGGGCACCTTCTGTGACGAGTGCAGCGACGCCAAATACCCAGAAATTTGAACCGATGATGGCTCGTCGCGTGAGCCCTAAAGTTTCTGTCGTGACCCTGGCGTTTTCCTCCCGTGATGTCGGTGTTGCAAAGGTGACCGATGCTATTGAAAAATACCGGACACCTGAAATGAAATCCGCATCGAGGAACCGAACGATTCAGTCTGGCGATCGTAGTTCAACAATCGAAATTGAGGTGGACGAAGATCAAGCGGATGCTGTGATCGAAAGTCTCAGAGGATTGACATCAACAGTCCGCTTATCTGGAAAGTCAGGGGCGGAAATGACAAACGATGCCTCAGTTAAAGCTGGAAGTGGCGGTGCCGGCAGAGGTGGGCCTGGGGCTGGATTTGAGTTTTACAGGGAAAGGACCCTAGGTGTGAACCTAACGCCTCCTAGTTCTAAGGCTGCCAGCCAAGCGCCTCGTGCTAAAGATCCCGTTTATGGGAATAGCCCCACTGCGAATAGCGAAAAAACTGCCGCCAAGTCACCTAAAGCCCAAGGGGGAAAGCAAGGGGTTCCTGAGTTGGCAAAATCCAATGAGTCAGCCAAGCCATCTGCTGACGTAGTGGCAGCAACTGGATCTTCGAAGTCCACCTTCAAGGATGCAATGTCGCACCCAGGCAATGCCGGTAAAGGCAAGCCAGGGGGCAAGACCAGGCGGATTCTGATCGTGATCCAAGAGTTGCCCAAGAAGGACCCGGTACCCTAGCCGAGTGGAGTGGCTTTACGAGTTTGACCAAAACGCATTTCATGCGATCAACATTGGGCTCCACCGATCTTGGTTGGATCCGATCTTCGCCTTCTTTAGCACATTCGGTCTGGGCGGAGTCATTGGTGCATCATGCCTACTGTTCCTGCTCCACAAAAGCACGCGACGGTTTTGCCTTCCGATGATCCTTGCCGATGCGATCAGCGGCTGGGGGGTTTCTGATCTACTCAAAGAGCTCATTGGCAGAGACCGCCCGAGCAACCTAAAGACCGCCATCGCTATGGAAGACGTGCATACCCGTAGCTTCCCCAGCGGGCATACAACAACTGCTTTCGCGATGGCTACGATGCTGTTGATCCTTACTTGGAACACAAAGTACAGGCACCTTGGGTGGTCTTCGTATGCCGTTGCCTCCCTTATTGGTTTCAGCCGAATCTATCGTGGCGTTCATTGGCCCACCGATGTGATCGGTGGCGTCTTCTGTGGGATCGGGACGTCGTGCCTACTCTACTTTGTCCTTCCAGGGTTTGGATTGGATCTTCTGGGTCAACCAGAAGACAAGGCCGGCTAAAGAGGCGATTAGCCCTTCAGCGCCCCGGCTAACATCGTCTCGTGGATCTTGTCGCGGAAGATCCAGTACACAACAAGCACGGGCACCATGACGATGACCAGGCCAGCAAAAAGCGCGCCCCAATCGCTTTGGTAGTGCTCAACCATCACAAGGTTGGCTATGCCCAATGGCAAGGTGCGGTTCTGCTCACTTGGGATGAGCACCAAGGCTAGCGAGTATTCGTTCCAAAGACCGATACCGTTGAAAATTCCCACGACAATAAGGCCTGGCTTAGCCAACGGAAGCATGACACGCCAAAACACTTTGGAGTGCCCAGCCCCATCGATCATTGCCGCCTCATCGAGATCCTTTGGCAGCGTTTGAAAGAAGCCGGTGAGGACAAATACCGTAAACGGTAGAGAATAGGCGACATATACGATTGTGAGGCCGAGCTTGGTGTCATACAAGCTGAACGCCCCGATCTTCAAGGTATTCATCAAGAAGAACAGAGGAACAATCGTTAAGAACTGCGGGAACATCATCCCACCCAGAAATGTGCCGAAAAGCAGCTTCGAACCGGGGAACGGATAGCGTGCGAATACGTAGGCTGCCATGGCCCCAGTTGGCAACAGGATCGCCAACGTCGCGATCGTCACGATCAGGCTATTCAAGAAGAAGTGGGCAATTCCAGCAGTCTCCCACGCATGTGTGAAATTCTCCCAGTGAATGCGACCTGGCATGCCCCAGGGTGATGCAAAAATCTCTGGCCCTGACTTTAGGGAGGTGAGCACCATCCAAAGCAACGGCACCACGACCGCCAAAGTGAAAATGGTTAGCCCGATCGCCGCGAAGACTCGCTTGGTAAGTGAAATCGCCTGATTCAATGGTGTGCTCCGCTCGGGTCTTTGCGCGTCAAGCCCATGACAATCCCGCTGACCGCCATCACAATAACGAAGTTAGCGATCGCCAATGCGGTTGCCGCTCCATAGTCGCTGTTCACAAAAGCCTGCTCGTACAGATACGTCAGCATGACCTCAGTCTTTCGATCAGGCCCACCCTGAGTCATGAGGTAGACGAGCGCGAAAACATTCAGCGTGTTGATGACGATGTAGATCACCGAGATCCGGCCAACAGACCACAAGAGAGGAAGCGTGATCTTGCGGAATCGGAATATGCCTTCTGCTCCATCCAATTTTGAGGCTTCCGCGACCTCTTGGGGAATCTGGCGGATTCCAGCTGAGAACAGCATGATATAGAAACCAACCGCAAACCAGACAAATGTGATGATCACGGCTGGTAATGCTTTTGTCGGATTCCCAAGGATAGATGTATCTTGAATTGGGGCGAGTGGATTTGGCTTCGCACTGCCTCCAAAGAGCTTCACCAATGAAGTCACTAACCCGATGTGGGGATCGTAAACGAACTCCCAAAGGATCGCGACGACCACCAAAGACATGATATTGGGAAAGAGGTAGACGCCTCGCAGTGTCTTGGTAAGTTTGCTTTCTCCCTGCATGCCATGGGCAACCGCAATTGCAATGACCAGAATCGCGGTGCCGCCGAATACGAATATCCAGGCGTTATGTAGGAGGGCCTCCCAAAAGACGTTGTCGTGAAACAACTGCTTAAAATTGTCGAACCCGACATAGGTCTTCTTTGACGACAGGCCACTCCACTTGAAGAGTGAAAATCCAACCGCTTGGAGCACGGGGAGAATGACAAAAACACCGTAGAGAATCACGGCCGGCGCCAAGTAAGAGATGATGAAGGCAGTCCGGCCGCGATTTCTCATGGGTTTAGTGAGTCATTTTGTGAACCGGCTTCGATTTGTCTTGCCGAACCTTTTCGGCGGCAGCTTCGAGTCGGTCAACGAATTGCTCAGGGGTATTTGAGCCATTCAATAGAGCAGCCATCGCATTCTTGGATTCCGTTCCGAGCGTGGAATACCATGTGTCGAACTGGATCGAGTAGACCGTCTTCGACTCGCGGAACAATCGAGCTGGCTCAACGAGAAGCGGAGGTAGCGTGACTTGGTCGCTCCCCTTGATCGCTGTCAGGGTTCCGCATTCTGTGATGAACTGCTTTGCCTTATCTAGCGATGTCATGTACTTATAAAAATCGATGGCTAGATCGTGATTGGATCCGCCGGTCGGAATGATCCAAGGTTCGATGCCAATCATGATCGCGCTCGGGTCGCCCTTTCCGCCATCGACAACTGGAGGAAGCATGAATGCCATCTTTGCTCCTGGAGGCATTGTCTTTCTCATCTCAGATTCAAGCCAAGTGCCGCAGGGAATGAAGGCCGCTTTGCCAGCGAGGAAGTCTGTCTGCGATTGAGTGTGGCTCAATCCACTGGCTCCGTCTTCAAAGAAGCCACTGTCGCGAAGCTGCTTGACCATTTTGGCCGCTTGAAGGAAAGCATCCGATTTCCAAGCGCCAGGAACGAGGCTCTGCGCGTCGTCTGCAGCTTTGATACCGCCAACGCTGATGGCCCACGGGAATAGGAAGCCCTTGATCGTATAGTCGGGATACATTCCTTGGTAGGTGATCGGAGCCATACCCGCGGCCTTGATCTTTGGACAAAGGTCAACGAGTTCTTTGAAAGTCTTGGGCACCTTCCAACCGTGCTTGGCAAAGGTATCAGGGTTGTACCACCAGCCCATGATGTTGTAGTGATAGGGCAACTCATACTGTTTGCCTTGGTATTCACCAAGCTTTAGGAGAGAGGCGTCAAACGTGTCTTTCCAGACGGTCTTGCCATCGGCGGCTGGAGTCTTTAGAGCATCGTCGAGCGGAAACACCTGCTTGTCGTAGATGAGCGCCCAATAGTCCATTCCCCAACCTGGCCAAGTCAACGACGGGGGTGTACCATTGGCGAATCGGGGTCTCAGCTGTTCCCAAACTCTAGGGCCACCGGTGACTGTGATATGCACGCCAGCATGTTTCGCTTCGTACTCTTTGGCCGCTTTTTGGAAAAACTCGATGCCAAAGCCGCCTTGGAACGAAACAACCTCCAGATCCTTGCCGTTACCAGCATTGGCCGCGGTTGGCTCGCCTGAACCGCCTGAACAGCCCGCAAGAAGCAGGCCCAAAGCCCCTATGGCCGCGTAAATAGCCGAAACATGTGTCTTCATTCGATCATCCCCGTTAATGCACCCTATAGCAGTGTGCTGAATTGTATCTCTAATCCCTACTTGTACAGCTTGCGAATGGTGGTTTGGAGGTCTTCGAATTTAGCGATATTTTTGTCGAGCCACCAAAGACGGTTCTCTCGTTGCCACAAATCAGCATAAGAGTCCTTGATCGCAGCCAGTTCAGCGGCAAGATTGCGTACGGGCTGCATGTTGAACTGCTGCTGGGCTCGAACGGCAAGAAGGCTATCACCAAGGAACTTCGCGCGCCGCGCCGCAAACAACGCATAGTCCAAGGTGGCTGCGTTGTGAGTCGCCTTGGGTTTTGCAGCAAGCAATTGCTCTGTGACTTTGGCGACATCCCCGAGATACGCCGTAATCGATTCTGGATCTGTGATTGTTGCCAATGCTGGCGTCGGGTCTCTCCAGAAGGCAGAATTCTTCAGTCCGCCCGAAACAGGATTTTTCCGCAGCGTGCTAAGTTGCTTCATTGCGGTACTAAGCTTCGAACCCGGAATGCCATAGAACACGCTCGGGAACTCGCGGTCAAACCGAGCCATTCGAACCTTGCGTACGAGTTCCGGGTCCTGTGCTCTGGTCGGTGTCGCGGGAACCCAAGAGCAATCGGCACCCCACACTAATTCGTACCAGTTGTCATCAAAGAAGCTAACTCCGTCATCAAACCAAGTCGTATTGAGAACCCCAATGGCGCCCATTTTGGCTCCGTCACGAATAAAGTTCGAGATATTAACTGAGGCGGTGTCGAGGTCTGGCCACATTTGGTTCCAACAGCTCACACCTGGGCAAACCATGAACTGGAGCCCGGATTTGGTGAACGGGAGGATCTGATTTTCAAAGCTCGCGCGTGGATCGTAAGCCCAGGGAAGCGCGATCAGATCCTTCGGCAGTTTCGGGACGATTTCAGGGAACTTGAGTGCGATGTCCCCCCACATCATAGGAGTCTTTCCATATTTGCGGAGCAGAGCTACGACGCGGTTGATATGGTTGGCGTAAACATTCGCAACCCCAATTTGCCTCACAAGGCGAGCACTTGGGCCTTCACCTAGGCCACTAACCTCGTCGCAATTGATGTTAAACAACGGGCTGGTGTAAGCCGGCGCAACTTCTGAAAAGACCTCGGAAAGAAAACGATAGCTTTCATCTTTGGCTGGGCTCAGAACACGTCGATTCTCGGCCAGATTTTGATACCCGGGAGTTTTGAGGATGTTTTCGAAGTGGCCAAAGGATTGAAAATTTCCGACAACCTCAACGTGAAACTGCTTGGCATAAGAGCACAACTCAACGATTTCGTCTGCAGTGATGCCGTCCTCGGGTGCGATCGTCGGATGCTTCTTAAGCTTAAACACATGCTCCGTGTAGAGGGTGAGCATGTTCAGCTTGAACTCAGAAAGAGTGCGGATCTCTTTCATCAAGAAAGCATAGGTGGGGATGGGCCCACGACTTATGTCGTGTTGCCAACCACGGTATTTCAGGGTCGGCCAATCTACGATATGACATGCGGGGATGGAGTGGAGCTTGCGGTTAGCTCGAATAAGTTGCTTTAGAGTCTGGACGCCGTAAAACATCCCTTCTGCTGTCTGGGCGGATATCGTAATCTTCAACGGGGTGACATCGAGTTTGTACCCTTGTCCCAAATCAGATTTTGAAACCGGCGCCGTAAGGCGAGTCAATGTAATCGCTTTGGGCGACGGCTTGCTGATCGGTTCAATTCTCTCACCGAGGTCAGTGAGAATCTCTTCCATGAGCTGTTCCGCGGCAAATCGATCCTCAGGTAATTGATCGCTGAACACGATATTCGTGCTCGCGCCAATTCGGAACGCACCTTTGTTATGAACCACGCGCTGCGGCATTGGCACCAAAACAAAGGCGTGAGGCTTTGCCTTGGGTGGTGGCGTGGCTGACACCAGGAGCAAAAGCATGGCAAGGGAAGGGATCATAGGGAGTAGAGAGGTTTGTACCTCAGCCAAGTCACATGTAGTGAGGGCCTACCAGCTTTTGCTGGAAGGCCCCATTTTTTTGAATATGGTGCGGTTTGGTTAGAAGCCGCCGCCGGGAGGTGGTGCATCGACTCGAGTGAATGGTTTGCCACCCATTTCTTTGAGCTTTGCCTTCTGAGCATCAGTGAGAACCTTGTTGATTTCCTCATCCATGATCTTGTTGTTCTTCGTCATGATCTCTTGCATCTGAGATCTTTCGATCTCACCGTTCTGGATCTTTTGAAAGGTCTCTTGCATCGCAGTTTGCTGTCGCTTGTTGAGGTCGTCAAATTTCGCCTTCTGCTCGTCAGTGATGGCGAGCTCCTTAGCGATTGCCTTGTTCGTCGTGACGATTCTCACGCCAACGAACTGAACGGTGATCTCTTTGAGCCTCTTCGCCTGCTCAGGAGTCAGGATCGCATTGACAGCGGCCGTATTTTCTTCTGTCAACTTGGCCATCGTGGTTTGCATGGCCTTCATCATCGCTTCGCGATCATCACCTGCAGCTTCACGAGCAGCCTGCATGGCTTCTTGTCGCTTCTGCTGAACCTTTTCGCGGAGCTCAGAGAGCTTTGTCTTCTGATCGTCGGTAAGTGCGAGATCCTTTTGAACATCTTCACGACCAGTCATCTGAACTGGATCGCCGCCTGGCCCAAATCCGCCACGTCGTCCCTGTCCAAATCCGCCGCCGCCCTGTGCCAATGCTCCTGTAACAAGCGCGGCAGTGGCTGCGATTAGTATGAGTTTCTTAAAATTCATTTTTGACCTTTCCATTCCTCGTTGAGTGGGTCCGCCACTCTGCGGTTTTAATTCTGTGAAATACCTCAAAGCGCTGAGAGCGATATTAGGCACTCAGCGCTTTTGGGGCTAATGGTATTGGAACTTAGAATCCGCCACCAGCGCGACCGCCGCCACGAGCTGCTGGAGCTGGCTTCGGCATTTCTTTACCGCCCATCTCTTTGAGCTTTGTTTTCTGCGCGTCGGTTAGGACCTTGCCAATCTCTTCTTCCATGATCTTTGCGTTCTTAGTCATGGCCTCAGTGATCGCAGCTCGATCGCCGTTTGCATTTTGCTGGGCTTCCTGCATTACTGCGCGCTGCTTGTCTTGGAGTTCCTTGAACTTGGCAGTCTGTTCCTCAGTAATTGCTAGCTCTTTCTGAACTTCTTTGTCGCTGACGACGATCATTGAGCCCGTCCATTGAATCTGAAGCTCTCTAAGGCGCTTCAATTGCTCTGGCTTGAGAATCTCTGCGAGTGCTTTTGCAGCTTCGGCATTGATCTTGGTCATGGCCTCTTGCTGTGCCTGTCGGTCTCCGTTGGCAGCTTGACGTGCGTCGCGGCTCTTCTGTTGGGTCGCAGTTCTTAGTTCGGTGATTTTGGTTTTCTGGTCGTCAGTAAGTCCGATCTCTTTCTGTACTTCTTCTCGACCAGCGATCGTCATCGGGGCGAACTGATTGCCTCGATTGCCTTGACCGCGTCCCTGGCGACCGCCACCACCGCCGCCTTGGGCGATTGCACTGCAAACAAGCGCTGCAAGCGCGACGATGAGAGCTAATTTATTGAGTTTCATTTACCTACTTTCCTCCAGTCTGTTTCTGAGTAGCGGCGCTACTTTTTGCCGGTTGGATAATGTTCAAACTTTCCTTGGTCCCTGGTGTCATTTCTTTCTGGGTCTTTTCGTAGAGCTTCTTGGCTTCGGCTACGTCTCGGACTACCGTCGGGGTCAAGAACACAAGGAGTTCTGTCTTGGTGTCAGTTCGATTCTTCGAAGTAAAGAGCGAACCTAGGATTGGAATGTCTCCGAGCAACGGAACTTTGTTTACCGTCGCTGTCACTTGGTTCTGGATCATTCCGCCCAAGACCACAGTCTCGCCATCCTTAACCGTCACCGTTGTGTTTGCCATTCGTTGGTTAACAATCGGTGCATTGAAGTCGGTGTAGCCCTGGAGGTCATTTGCCGTCTGCGTCACATCCATATTCACGTACCCGTTGGAGGTGATTCGCGGCGTGACGGTCAACACGATGCCAACGTCCTGGAACGCGTAGTTGTAGCTCGTCGTTCCATTCGTGTTTTGAATCGTGCTAACGATGTACGGAATGCTTTGGCTGATGTTAATCGAAGCCACTGTGTTGTTCGAAGTGAAGATTCTAGGTGTTGACAGGATCTGGAACTTCGTATCTGTCTGGAGCATGTTGAAGAAGGCGGTTAGGTCCTTTCCAGCGAGTGTATAGCTGAGGCCTTGCAGAGAAGGGTTAGCGTTCTTCAAGCTAAAGCCCGTGCCGCCAGCGGCGGTGCCCTGCGCACTCTTCGATGCAAACTGCCACTCCACACCAAACCGATTCGCCTTAGAAAGGGAAGCCTCGACGATAATTGTCTGGATCATGACCTGTTGAGGAACTTGGTCAAGCTGGGCAAGAATCGACTTCACGAGTTCTCTATTGTCTGGTGTTGTAACCACGATCAAAGAACCCGTGTTCATGTCGGGAATGACTGTGATTTGACCGGTTAGGTCCCGAAGGTTTGTGATTTGCCCGTTACTGTCGCGAGTCTGGGTTACGGACTGGTTTTGCGCTGCGGCTCCACCGCCGCCACCCTGTCCACGGCCACCACCGCCGCCTCCACCACCACCAAATCCGCCGAAGCCTTGCACGGTAACAGAGGTCAGAAGATCTCCGCTTGCCGCATTAGGATCTTGCATCTGGAGGGGGAGCGAGCTCTGAGCCATCAGATCTTCACCTGCGCCGACATTTGCACCAGGAGCGCGGGCTCCCGTTGTGCCGCCGGCACCCGTAGTCGAAGTTCCGTTACTACTTGTGTTCGCACCTGAGAATGGATTACGAGCAGAAGAACTCGAACTCGTTCCTTGTCGCTGACCAAATGCCTGGAGGAAGAGATTTGCAACCATGTCAGGTCGGGCGTTGGTTAGCGGATAGACAAACGTTGTGCTCTGGAAATCAACTGGCTTATCGAGCTGCTCAACAAGCTTGCTCGCAATTTCCAGGTTTGCAGGAGTCGTTGTCACGACGATTGAGTTCGTTCGAACATCCGAGACGACTGGACCAGATGCGGCTTGACCCGTACCGATTCGGATTGCGTTCTGGAACGTACTCTGAATCGACTGAGGGCCCATACCCGCTTTACCCTTGGGAGCGTTCGTCTGCAGGACATTGAGAACGACTGGCTGGACGTCGTTGCAGGATGCGTACTTCAGATGAAACACGTGTGGTTTCATTGGCTCGTCGGAGTTCTTGTCAAGTTGCTTGACCAGATTTCCAACCTGCTGTTGATCTTTGTCGTTCGCGCTAACGATAACCGAGTTCGTATAGTCGTCGGATGAAGCCTTAACCGTACTGGTTGTACTCTGGCCAAACATGCTCATGATGTTGCCAAAGCGGTTGTTCTGTTGGCCGCCCATGCCGCCACCACCGCCACCAAAGCGATTACCGAAGCCATTGCCGCCGAATGGATTTGCACCACCGCGGCCTCCCATTTGGCCACCAAATGGGTTGGCACCGCCTCCTCCCGTTCCGGAGTAGACGTCGTTCACAACTTTGGCTAACTGAGCCGCATTGGCGAAGTCACACTTGTAGACTTTCACTCCTATTTGGTTGTCCCCGCCGCCGAATAACGAGCCCATGTCTATTCCCGGGGGCATCCCGTTGCCTCGCATTCCGCCACCACCGCCGCCGTTGCGATTCTTGATGACGAGGAAACTTCCATCTTTCGAAAGGTCATAGCCTTTCAGATCAAGGTTGGCTTTCAGGATGGAGTAAGCATCGTTAAGGCTCACTGGCTTGGCACTGGTGACGGTCATCTTTCCAACAAGTGCCGGATCTTTCACGATCGTGATTCCAGAGGCCTTCTCGTACATCGCCAAGATGTTGTCAACAGAGGCATCTCTGAAGTCGAGCTTGATTTTCGTTTTCGGATTTAGCTTGAAATCCACCCACGGTTTCGATGAGTTTGGACCGTCCAAGCCTGTGCCATTGAAAAACTGGCCGAAGGCTGCCGCTGGCAGGAGCAACGACATGCATATCCAAGATTTCTTAAATTCCGCCATGATTTATTCCTATATTTACTTACGTCAAAACTGAACTTGATGGACCGACTAACCGCCATCCATCGGGGCACCGCCGCCGCCACGGCCTCCGCGGCCTCCACGTCCGCCTCTGCCTCGTCGACCGCCATTTCCTTGTTGGGCCATAGCAGTGCTATCCGGTACGAGAGAAAGGTCTTGGGCTCCGATTGGGCCAACCATCACGGGGTTCGATCCACCAGGGCTCGGCAATGTTCCGGGCGTGCCAGGTGTGGACTTGAGCGAAGCAGCACCGGCAAGGAGAGTCGTGATGTCGCCGACATCATTCTTCATTGCGATTTTGTCTGCGTCGATACTCACCACGAGCCAACTGTCGTGCCATCGTTGGCCTTTCTTTACGAAGTCACCTTGACCGGTAGCTGCATTTTCCAGCAAACCATTGGCGACTCCATCGATCGAAGCCATACCACTGTAGGTGTAGTTGTCGATCGTAAGGATCCCGTTTGGCAAATTCGTGGATTTCATCACCAAGGGCTTAAAGGCGTCTTTAGGCTTTAGAGAATCGGGCAATGGGTCAATCTTGTATGTATAGTCGGTCAGCAAGTAATCCGTTTCTCCAACGGTTTTCTTGGCGATCGCTTTTGGCTTTTTCGTTGTTGGTGCCGCGACTTCGGCAGGGAATAATGCCGTGACAACAAGGTATCCGGCAACAAGGCCGCCAGCCACGAGCATAATCGATGGGACTTCTCGACCAAAGATTTTAGGCATTCTTCTTCACTCCTTTGGAGTCATTGCTCTTCGCAGGCGAATCCGTGGTGGCCGGTTTTGGTAGTTGGTAAGCAGTAATTCCTATGCTTGCCGTCACCTTATCGCTGCCTTGATCTGCGCTTGAAACTTGGAAGAGGTTTACCGCGAATTTCGTCCCAGATCGTTCTAGATCTTTGGCGAATGCCATCACATTCAAGAACCCGCCATCAACAGAAACGATGAACGGAACGAGTGTTATGTTTGGCTGCTCAATCGGCTTTTGGGAGTGAAAACCGACCAGTTTGAGGTGGTGATTCTGAAGGAGTCCGTTGACTTGCTTGAGCGCGACGGGTCCGATCTCTTCAGGTTGACCGGGCCAAGTCTTCGCCGTAAGTTCCTTGGTAACGACCGTAATCTTTGACTTGATCGACTCAATGGTTCTGGTGATCTTTCTTCGAGCATTCGAATTCTGCCGCTGGCTAGGAGCTACCGGCTGGGGCATGAACTTCATACAGGCTCCTGCCGCGACCAACACCACTAGTGATACACAAATCACCACGTTTGTTGATAGCTCGTCCTTATTCTTGAAATCGATCATTTCTTCTTGACCTTTGTCGGATCACTGAGCGGCACATTTCCGACGGGAAATGCTGATACGCTAAACTGTACTATGGGTGTTTGTTCTATGGAGCCGTTGTTAGTGAACTCTAACCGGACATCCCTTAGGCGCTGTGCCTTCGGATCTTGATCGAGTGCAGACAAGCTCCTAACGAACGTCGTAATCTGCTCGTTCGTCTTGGCTGTTCCTCTCATCACTAGGCGTTTTCCACGCTCAAGACTGATGCCATTAATCCAAACACCAGGGGGCACATTATTGACTACCGTGGTGATTACGTCTGAGAACTTCTGACCATACGTCAGGCCAGTATCAATCGCGGTTTGAGCGTCGTCGCTGGTTCCATCTACCTTTGTAGCTGCCAGTTTCTTGTCACCAACGAGCTTGCCTAGGTCGTGTGGGCTGATCAGAGCGGCCAACGCCGATTGCTGCTTCTTAGCCTCTTTGGTCAACTTAGTGATCTGCGTTTCCTGCTTTGATTTGACCGCTTCAACTGCCGCGATCTTCGAGCTGTAATCGTAATAGGCGTATCCGGACAGTGCGAGCGCAGCCACAAATGTAAATAATGCGAACGCCTGTCGTTGGTCATGCGCCTTCTTGGCCCGCAAAGCGACTGCCTCGGGGACTTCCAAATTGATGGCGGGCAAGCCGTGTGGGGACGTGATGAGGGCATCGAGTGTGCTCTGAGGAGTTGCAACATCGGAGTCGGCAAATTTCATCCCGCTCGACGCGATAATTTCTCCCGTCGCTAAACCGGCAACGGTGTAGGTGCGACAAACCTCCGCGGTCGGATTCGCAGTATTCGTGCTGAGTCGACTGTACCGAAGCTGTCCGCCTTCAATAATATCGATGCCGATGCCATCGGCTTCGCGGGTGACTACGGCGGCAGACTTTCGAGACAGAATGTCTGCTAAGGCGACGGACCCAAAAGCACTCGGAATAACCTGCGTGACCTTGTAGCCTGCTGCGCGGAATTCCTCATGCAGTCGGCGTAAATCTTGAGCTGCCATCGCAACGACGACTGCTAATCGACCTTCACCATTCACGTCATCGGTGAGGACGAAGTCATAAGCAAGGTCGCTGGCAGCCAAGGGAAAGAGGTCCCCAAGTTTCATGCTCAAAACCAAGCGAACGTCCGAAATTGTTGCATCGGGAACGCGGGTTGTACGGACGAAGACTGACCGACGCGACACGGCGGCAAGAACTTCTCGCCCGCCTGTCGATGCTGCGGCAGCGACCGTAGTGTCGAAATGCTGGGTCGCACGGGTAACTGCATCAAAGGTCGTTACCCCCTTGGGCGACCATTCAATGACTAAGTTTGCCGTCTTTGGGTTGCCCTTGCTCATGAACCCTCCTTGAGTACTGTTTCGGTTGACGTGGTCGAATTCCAATTCCACCGACCAATGGCGTCGGTAAACGGCACATCGGCGATGCGGATGAGCCTAGGCTTGTTACTAATGATGTCTACGGTTGCTTCCATTGCGACTGAGGCTGATCCGCAAGAGCCAATGACTCTCACGATGAACGTAGAAGATTGGACACAAAAATGGTCGATGGTTTGAGTCAGGACGTTCCCGGTGTATCCCGCAACGTTGAGTACGTCGGATAGCTTTGTATAACCGGTCTGTTGTTGTTGTACTAAGGCCTGTGCGATGTCTGGAGTCATACCGGGCATGCTCGCGATGACATTTTGTGAGGCTGTATTCAGGTTGATGAGGCCGCTCACCTTGGTCCCGGTATAAACCGTGTAGAAGTCGAGAATCGCCCGCTTGTCCTGAATCGAGGGCATTGCATTGACAATCTGAGACAGCCTCATTCCAGGAGTTAACCTTTGAAGAGCGGCAATTCCCGGAGCTGTAAAGCGACCAGAGGTTCGATACGGAGCGATATTTTGAGCATTGATCGGTAGAGCGATCCTTGTTCTCGCCTGCTGCTGTCCGAGAGGGCCTGGCTGCATATTCGGACTGTAAGAGTAAGGTGTCACTAGATCGTAGATCGTCGGCTGTTGACCACTTGATCCAGCGGTGTAGGTAACCGTGGACACGATATTCGTATTCGGCTGATAAATCGCAGCGGCGTTGAAATACCGAATCTGAAGCAACTCATCAAGCGTATCCAGCGGCGCTTCCTTCGCTTTGTACGGGTTGGTGAGTCCGTTGTAGTAAGCGTCCTTTCCACCATCTGCCGTGGCATTGGGTCCAGAGGTCGTGAAATCGACGAAGGCATCAACTTGCTGCTGGGACAACGGCATATTCACGAGCCATGGGGCATTCGTGGATGTGATTGTTGTTCCCGGCCCGATCTGGGCGGTAGGTATGAGCTGAGAAAGATTGACAAAGGAGCAGGCATCGAGGACCTGCATCCTAAAGCTCGTATCATCTACCACGACGTTCTCATCGCCGTTGGAGCCTAGGAGAGCCCAACTATCTTGCTGCGTCGTTGCTCCGGTTTGCTGTGCAGTCGTACTTGTCGAAGCACTCGATCCGCCTGTCGTCGTAGCTCCGCCGCCAAGGAGATCATTCGCTTCTACGGCGATGAATCTCTGGATGGCCGCCATGCAAGCCATTCGTGCTTTGAGCTTTTCTTTGCGATTTGCCGCTGCCTTAACATCAACGCGTTCGGTTGAAGCTACGGCAGCGAGGACTCCAATCAGCGCCACGAGAACGGCAAGGGAATAGACAAAAACACTTCCACGTTGTCTTCTCACTAGTTGCCCCCCGTAGTTGTCGCCGGGTTATTGGGTGTCACGGTTGAGCAGGCAAGACCGACGATGAAAATTCGGTTCTGGCTCTCACCCGTGAGAGAGTAAGTAACTCTAACTGCGGCTGGAAGCTGCCTCGTCGTTTGAGCGAACGTGTTCCACGAAGGCTGCCACGCAGTTCCATCGAAGAATTCAAAAGTGAGACTCGTCACATCAGGTTCGATAACAGATTCGTATCCACCTTGGGTGGCGTCCTCATCGGCTGGCAGTTGTTCTCGCAAGATGACGCCTTTTTGACCTTGAGCATCGCCTACTGGCGTCATGCTGATCGCATATTCAGCGAGTCCGCCTTGCGGACCGTAGTGCTGATTTGTCGTCTCGAAGTCGTCGCTGGGATCCTCCGCGAGAACCGAACCAGGGAGAGGTCGGCCCATGACGGTGAACATCAACGTATCGGCATTGCCTGCGCTCGTTGAACCGTTGGTCTGAGCACCTGCAGCTGCAGCCTGAGTTGCCTGACCAGGAATAAGGAGCTGCCCTGGCGCAATCGTCTGACCTGGAGGCATACCCGCTCCTGTTTGGCCGACAAAGAAACATGTCCGTGTGTTGGCAGTTTCTGTAGAGCCAGTTGCGTTTGCGCTGTTTGGATTAATGCCCTTGGTGTCAGCTGAATCGATGTAGGCTCGTGTGAGAAGAAGTGTTAACCGCTCTTCAAACCGCCGTCTACTATCTTCAGTATCGCGACCAGATCGAAGTCGCTCGTTGTAACCAATTCCCGCCGCCATTGCTTGGACGGCAGCAAGGAGAACGATGACGGTAATCGCGGCTGTCACCAAGACTTCCAAAAGTGTAATGCCACGAACGCGCTTCACTTATCCGCCCCCTGTTGTAGAAGTCGTCGATGCGGGTGGGACGTACAGGAGTGTTGACACTTTCGCCATCGGAGAGCTGGTGCTAGTATCTTTGGTTAGAGTGACCTTTATCGTCACTGCTTCCAAGTTGGTGATTCCTGTGTCCGTGATTTCGCAGTTCCAAGCGTAATCCGGCAGGTTCTGATCAGAGAAGTCGCCGCTCTGAGCCGCTCCGGCCGTCATAGACGAACTGGTCGCAACTAATTCGTCGAACTTGTGCTGTGCCAAGCGAGTCATGAGTTCGATTTTTCTCATTCTTGACTCCGCTCTCGTCACCGCACCCAATCCACTCACGACGGCAGCAATGCCAACACCTAAGATGGTGACGGCCGCAAGCGCTTCAATCAAGCTGAAGCCCTTTAGAAACAATCTCCTATTGCTGTTGCCGCTGGACATAATTTCCTGCCATCCAACTTCCTTGGGAAGTGTCTGGGATATTTCCATCCACGAGGCTCGACTTACCTCGTGCTGTGATCACTAACGATTTGACATATCCGCGATCATCGAGCTCAACCGCACCTGCATCGCAACTGCCGTCCGCGAAGAACCGAATCTTCCAGCTACTCGAATCCGATGCCTGACCGTCGAGTTGAAAGTTTCCGAATTTCATGCTTGAAGTCATCGGCAACGTCTGAATCGTCCGGTCATTGGCACGGTCGTTCGAAGAAGTTGAAATATTCGATTGCGGGTTCTGGTCGAAACCTTTCCCCCCCATGTTCTTCGAGAGTCCGAGTCCCGCTCCACCATCCGCAGTTTGAAAAGTGCTTGAATTGACCTCTTGCTTGATCACGATGGCATTGGCCGAAGTGTCTGCTTGGAGGTACATAGTTGAGTTTTCGCGAATCGCCAACTCTCTTGCCGTCCCAGCCACATCAACCACTCCTGCGTAGAACGCACGTCGTTTCTGGCTTTGCAGAAAATTGACGTAGTTCGGCACGAGGATTGACGAGAACAGAACGAGCAGGACTGTCACAACCATCATTTCGATGAGTGTGTAGCCGCGCTTTTTAGTTATCGGCGCCATCCGTGATGTCTTCGTTATCACCTTCACCACCGGGAGCTCCATCTTGGCCGTACGATTCAACGATGTAGCCATCTTTTCCACTTGGTCCAGGAGTCTGGTAGATGTAGTCATGGCCCCATGGATCCTTACCTAAATCTTTGCTAAGGTATGGGCCGCGCCATCCGTTGATCCCGCTCGGGGCATTCCGAAGGGCATCGAAGCCTTCTTGTGTCGTCGGGTATCGATCGCAATCGAGTCTAAAGTTGTCGATTGAGTCTCGAAGGACCGCGAGGTCAGCTTTGGCTTTGGCAACCTTTGCGGCTCCAGTCTTGCCCAAAACGTTGGGTACGACAAGTGCGGCAAGGATAGCCAAGATCAAGATGACGACCATCAATTCGATCAAGGTAAAGGCTCTGTTTTTTTTCATATTTCCTCCGATTGGATGCGACATCTCCGATTCATCCTCGTCGATCGATCCTGCGATACAAAACTATCTGTGTGCAATGACTCCTACTTCACCAAACTGTTCGCTGCGAATATCGGCAGCAAGACAGCCAACACGACAAACCCTACGAATCCGCCCATGAGAAGAACGATGATTGGTTCCACCATCGCGGTCAATCGGCGCATTCCGTTGTCAACCTCAAAGTCCAAGCTATCCGAAACTCGGCCAAGCATCTTTGGCAAATCGCCAGTTTCTTCACCAATGGCGACCATGTGGGTAAGGACGGGTGGGAAAGCACCGGCATCTCGCATCGATTCTGCGATGGGGCGCCCCTCTTTCACATCATTCATCACTTGGTCCGCGCTTTGACGGAACAAGCGATTGCCCGCAGCGAGACCAGAAAGCTCTAGTGCTTCAAGAATCGGAACTCCTCCAAAAAGGAGTGTTCCCAACACCCTCGAAAAGCGAGATACCGTGGCCTTGTTCACAACCGGCCCAATGATTGGCATGGTCAGAAACATTTTGTCGCGGGCAAGGGCACCGCTTTCGGTAGCTGCCCAGGCTTTGTATCCAACGACGGCAACCAAAATCCCGCCGATGATGAACGTGTACTTTTCGTTGATCACGCCAGTGATTGCCATGAGGAGCTTGGTAGGTGCAGGAAGATCGTTCCCCAAGTCATGGAAGATTCCAGACAGCTTGGGCACAACAAACGTCAACAGGAAGATCACAACGCTGACGGCTGTAAACGCCAAGATGCATGGATAGATCAGAGCGGAGATGATCGTACTTCGACGAACGACTTCGCTCTCTTGGAAATCCGCGAGACGAGCGGCAACCTCTCCGAACTGACCGCTGGCTTCACCAGCACGTAAGGTTTGGCAGAACACAGGAGGGAACAGCTTGGGGTGCATTGCCAGCGCTTCGCTGACCGGCTTTCCTCCACGAACTTCTTGCAGCGCTTCTTCGCAAACATCGGAGAGTTGCTGACTCTCGGATTGCTCGGCAACGACTTGCAGAACGCGGTCAAGCGGCAGTCCGGCGAGCGCTAGGTCAGCAAGACGACGACTGAAGAGTGCGAGGTCACTCTTCGATACCTTTCCGCTACGCTTTGGCGTCTCACCCTTTTTGTGAGTTGCTGTACCCTTTTGCGTTGACTGCTCGGCAATCTGTAATACGAATCGACCTTCAGCTGTAATCGCAGCGATGGCTGCATCGCGGTTAATTGCATCGACGAAGCCGGTGCGCTTTTTCCCCTGTGGGTCTTGAGCGGTGTAAGCGAATGTGGTCATGGCTTTTGATTCGTCCTAGCCCTAGAAATCCTCACGTTGAGAAACGCGCAGGACCTCTTCGGGGGTTGTTCTTCCAGCCATGACCATATTTCGACCGTCGCCAAGTAGTGTTCGCATGCCCTGGGCTTGAATCGCGTGGGCTTTCATCACACCTGAGGATGCTCTTTCGACGGTCATGCGTCGAATCGGTTCATCGATGACGAGCAACTCATAGAGACCTTGTCGGCCGCGGTAGCCCGAACCTTGGCACTTATCACATCCCGCTCCGCGCTTGAAATCAGCTCCGCCTCGGGAAGAAATATCGTGTTGTGTGATTCCAATCGCCTTGAGTGAATCCATCTTGGGTTCTTCGGGAGTGGCGCAGTTGGTACACACTCGACGGACAAGTCTCTGAGCGATGACTCCGATGAGCGAAGAAGCCACGAGGTAAGGCTCGACACCCATATCCAGCAAGCGAGTGATTGCACCGGCTGCGTCGTTGGTGTGGAGAGTGCTGAAGACAAGGTGACCGGTGAGAGCAGCGTGAATCGCGATCTCAGCTGTTTCATGGTCTCGGATTTCACCGACCATGATGACGTCGGGGTCTTGACGAACGATGGACCTTAAACCAGAAGCAAAGGTGAGTCCGATATTGGCGCGAACCTGAATTTGGCTAATTCCGGGCACCTGATACTCGACCGGATCCTCAATGGTGAGAATGTTGGTGGTCGGAGACCAGATCTCCTGGAGCGAAGCGTAAAGGGAAGTCGACTTACCCGAACCAGTTGGGCCGGTTGCAAGAATGATGCCGTGCGGCATCGAAATCACCTTGCGGAACTTCTCAAGAATGTCGGACTGCATTCCAAGCTCAGCCAAGCCGAGCATCGCCGTTCCTTTATCGAGAATTCGCATGACCGCGCGTTCGCCATAGACGGTCGGAACGATGGAAACGCGAACGTCAATCTGTCGACCGGCAATGGTGAGCTTGATACGACCGTCTTGGGGAAGTCGGCGCTCGGCGATATTCATGCCCTCGCCTAAAATCTTGATACGCGAAATGAGCGCGGCATGCATTCGCTTGGGCGGTCGCATGAGGTCGCTCAACATACCATCAACACGGACGCGGATCTTAACTTCTCGCTCGTACGGCTCGATGTGAATGTCGCTCGCGCCATCGCGGACGGCTTGAGCGAAAATGCCATTTACCATCTGGATGACCGCCGTCTCTCCAGCCAACTTGGTCAAGTCGGCGAGGTCGGTCGAATCATCGATTTCAGTAACCGAGCTGTCATCTGCCGTCATTCCGGCGAGAATTCGCTCAAGGAAGAACTCTTGAATGCGCTCTTGGATCAGGTTCTTATCGCCAAGTACCGCGATCACGGGGCGATTGATCAGAATCCCAAGGTCATCGGCAGCTTGGAGCGATTGAGGAGCACCCATCGCGACGATCAGGGTTCCCCCATCGATCGACATCGGCAGAATCTGGTGCTTCAGGGCGAAATCGCCTGGGACAAGCTCCATCGCCATTGGGTCAGGCTTCGTGGTGTTTAGGTCTACGAATTCGAATCCATCGACCATCTCGGCAGCATCTTGGGCAATTACGGGTGTCATAGGTTCTAGCGGGACGTCGACGCTCATCTTGGAAGTCAGGAAGAAACGAGTTCGGGAATATTTACCCAATCATTACCGAGATTCAGTGAACCTCGTGGTGTAACGCAAACTTTCTCCATTGGAAGATCTGGCCGCACTGTGCTAATACGGTTCGAAACAGCCTTTTGGTTCCAGTTTATTTGCTCTACCTGCCTCCTTGTAGACTCGCCTGGGATTGCGAAATGTTCACGATTCCCAGCTCTTTCTACTTGCACGGATTGTGGGGCACCAACTTAAAAATAGAATGAGGATTCGGTGAGAGTTCTCTTACTTCGATTGAATCTGAGGAATTCACACCAAACCGGACCTAAGAAGGCGGATTTCAAGGTGGATTATGGGAGGGCTATCGTTTTAGGCGACGAGAAATGTCTCCTATTAACAAGCCTTCATATCCTTTGGAATCACGTTTATTTGTCCGTCTCCTTCGAGAACAGCAAATCGAACGTTGGATAAGTCGGCAAACTCCCTCTGCCGCAACGCATGTAGAACATCCTCGTGGGTAAATCCAATTCGCTTAAGGTGTTCTTCGACAAATTTCCCATCGTGCACCAACAAAACCGGCCCAGCACCGCAGAGGTGCCCAAATCGCTTTGAACGGCGAATGGCTCGTGAGATGAAGTAGTTCGAGATCAGTAGCGATGTCCCCGAGACGAGCCCGGCTTTCAGTGACATGTCACCTTGAACCATCGCGGTTTCAACGGCACTGCCCAGAAGTACGATCACCAACAGGTCGAGTGGGCTAAGCTGACCAAGCTGCCTACGGCTCACCAGCCTCATGGAAAGGCAAAGAAAGAAGTAAATAACCACCGTGCTTACAGCAACGATGGCGAGTTTCCCCAATTCGAGGCTCATAGTCGCGTCATCCTCTTTATCCAGAACTGTACGGAGAATCAGTAATTGTCAGAATGGCTCAAGCAAGTATTTGACCACCCGGACCTCCGGGGATCGTTGATTATAGCGGCGAAAACGCTGATCGTATATCTGTTCCTTATCATTGGACTACGCCTTCTGGGTAAGCGTGAGCTGGGTCAAATGAACATATTTGACCTCGTTTTGATCATTGTCCTCGGAAACTCGATCCAGAACGCGATGATGAACAACGACAATACATTGGTCGGGGGGCTCATCGCAGGCACGGTGTTGCTCATTGTCAATCGAATCTTCAACACCATACTTCAGCACTCCAAGAAGGCGGAGCGGGTCATGGTGGGGCATCCGATGCTGATCATCAGCGAAGGTGTACCTATCGACTACCGCTTGAACCGCGAAGGCGTCACTCACGATCAGGTGATGACTGCTTTGCGCGAACATGGCTTGACGCGACTCGATCAAGTCAAAATGGCCGTACTCGAAGTAGATGGATCGATCAGCGTCGTGCCCCAAGATTCGGAAGTGCTCAAGACAAGACGCCATTTCAAGGCGTTGAGGATGCCTTAGCCGCCATGTGGTTCGATCTGTCGGTCTATGCCGGAAAAACGGCGGTCGTGCTGTTGTACTTTTTCCTTGGCATGAGACTATTGGGCAAGCGTCAGGTTGCTCAGTTCAATATCTACGACCTCGCAACGCTCATCGCGATCGCAAATGCGGTTCAAAACGCAATGTCCGGGGGAAAGGGAGACCTTGCCATTGGGCTTGTTTGCTCCAGCACTCTCATCGGAATTGGCTGGTTCTTCACAAAACTTCTCGTAAAGGCTCCCGCGGCACAGGGCCTCGTGTTCGGCACCCCGACGATCCTTGTCTCAGATGGAAAGGTCCTGGAAGATCGAATGCATCGAGAGCGAGTCACGCAAGAGGAGCTTGAGACCGCGATGCGTCAGCACGGAATTGTGGATGCAGGAGCGATTTCTCTAGTGTTCTGAGTCTTTAAGTCGTCGGTACGATTGAGTTCTGTATTCCGTCTTTAGTATATGGTTATCGAACTGTCGGAGTCGGATCGCGCAACACTTGTGGGTTGGGTTCGCAAGGCGAGCGGTGAGCAACGAAGTGC
>CAILEM010000073.1 GCA_903833215.1 uncultured Armatimonadota bacterium | reverse complement strand
GCCGAACTGGAAGAAACCATCAAGGACTACCTCCGAATTCACAACAGAGACGCCAAGCCATTTAAGTGGACGGCATCCGCTGAATCAATAATCGACAAAGTCAATAGATGTCGAGGGATTAACGACTCAGAACACTAGCGAAGTAAGTCAGGTTCACTGTCGATGCGCTAGGGGCCGGGGTTCGATAAGCGTTCAGCGTGTCTGAATTCCGCTCATAGAAATAAGTGATCATTGGATACTTCTTTCCGTAAGTGAAATTCTCGGGCTTGATCAGGATGCCTTGAAGTTTCTGGCCGTCAGCCGAAGTCCAACTCACCAATTCCGTCGTGCCCCAGTTGTACTGAGCTTGCTGCGGGTTGGCATTGCTGAGTTTTCGCGCTGCACTGAAGTCTGACTTTGCCACCCAAACATCCGGAAACTCGATGAAATCCTGTTGGGTGTAGCTGATGACATCCGCGTTTTTGGCCTTGAGTGGAACTGAGAAGACCTTGTTGGCCATGAAGATCTTGGTCGGGCGTGGATGTGAGGCATTGAGATCTAGGTTGTAGAAACCCGCGGCCTTGGTATCTGCGTTAAAGGCGTTGATCAACAGTGGCTTCGAAGTGTCGATTGACTTTGCTTCCGGATCCAGGTTCATGTATCGGAACCGAAGTTCGTAGTTTCGCCCTGTCCCAAAGGTCAGATTCTGAGGAGATACTTTTCCGGTAGGGTCAATCGACCAAATGTCGAAGGCATCATACACAAGGAGCCTTGCATCTCCCTTGGTCCAACCCGCTTCGCCGTAGGGTGAAGGAGTGCTCGGCGTATCTTCTAGCTCGTTATAGAGCGCAGTAGGAACTTTGAAATCGGTGCGCTTGAGGGTTTTCGGATCAATAACGAAGTATTGGCGAAGTTTGGGATCGTAGCCGCTCAAGTATTTGGCTTCGGCGGAGAAGCCTAGGCGGCCCTCAGATTTTTGTAGGACCTTCTGTGTCGAATGGGTTTTCAGGTTGATCAGGTAGATGTCGACGTAATCAGAATCCCAAGATGCCTCCAGCCTGTAATTGAGGTCCGACGAGCCAATGGCATATTCGCCTTCACCTTTGAGGCTTACACTCACATTTGGCAATGCCTCTGTTTCAAGCTGGCTGACATCTCCGGAACCGATCGACACTACTGCTTGATAGGTTCGCTTCTGATCTGCGCTCGCCTGCAAAAGCTGCTGAGGCATGATTCGGCTGTCTTTCCAGTTCCAGATATCTACGCTCACCTTCTCGGCGTCGGGAGTGTCGTCCTTCTTTTCCTCAGCGGGTTTCGGTGCAGTCCCGAAAAACAGTCTCGTTCCTTTCTCCGAGAAGCTCAGGGCTCCATTCTCGCTAATTGCCCAGCCCTTGGGGATAGACGGTGTGTCCTTGCTCGCCAATCGACTGCTCTTGTCGGTTTTGGGGTCATAGACGAATACCGAGAGATTCGATGGTTTGGGAACATCGGCTTTCGCTGGCTTCGAGTCCGCCGGTTTTTGGGAGGAGGCAGGTGCGGCAGCCGATTTGGGTTCAGCCGGAGCTTTGGCTGGCTCTGCACTTGGGTCACAGAGGTAGGCAATGCGCTTTGTTTCATCGTTGAGAACAAGCTTTGAAGCCTTCGCCTTGCCCGAATAAACCGATTTCTTAGTTCCCTTAAGGATGTCGAGCCAATAAACGCCATCGTCCTTGCCATCCTTCGATGTGACGGTGTATGCGAGGATCGAACCATCTTTCGAGATCACGGCATCACCGACATTTTCGATCTTCTGCTCTTTCCCTGTGGTGATGTTACGTATAACGATCGGTGCCCCGGATGGAGTTGAAGATGCCGCTGCCGGTGCCCCTGCCCCAGCGCCGCGTCGTGCTCCGCGACCTCCAGGTTGGGCCGCTGTTGCCGGAGGGGCCGGAGCGGCTGGTTTGGCGTCTGTCTTAGGTTCTGGTTTGGCTGGCTCGGGCCGGTAGGTGAAATAGCCAGAATCCTCGGCGGGCAACTGGAACGATGTCACCGAGGCGATTTTCGTTGTTTCTCCGGAACTCAGATTCAATATCCACAGAGTATTCTTCGGCATGTCCGCCGCGGGCACTTTGTCCTTTGTGGCCTTCTTGACTTCGGCTACGGGAGGAACAATGGTTGCGACGACATACTTCGAATCGTTACTAAAGGCAACCGAACTGCCCCTATCAATCGTGTAGGTCTTGTCGGTGGCAAGGGATTTGATTTCAACCTTAGTGTCGCCTTCTTGTGGTGCGATCGTATACAGGATCCATTTGCCATCATGGGAAAGGGAGGTCCCGCGCACAGACTTCCAAGAGTCATAAACGCTGTGATCAAGCGGCTTCTTTTGGGCTAAGCCAAGTGGAGCGAGCGAACAGAGACAAGCGATAACGAAGCAAGCGCGATGAGTCATAGCCGGTAATCTCAAACCGGCCAGAGATTACCGCCAACTTATTCGCTAGAACCCTTCGGGAATTTGACTTCTGACACAGTCCATCCAAGAACATTGGACATCTTGAATCGGCCACCAAGAGCGCGGGCCAAATTATCGACGATTTTTAGCCCTAAGTTGCTGACCTGACTGGGGTCAAATCCCTCCGGGAGCGAATCGCCGCTATTCGAAACCCATACGGAAATCTCTTCATCTTTCTCTTCGACGTTGATGTGGATATCACCGTTCTGAGTGACCTTGAAGCCGTGCTCCATCGCGTTCTGGATGAGTTCGTTCAACACCAGTGCCAGTTGGGTCGCTTGCGTCATGTTAAGAGTCACATCGACACCTCTGACCTCAAACTGAATCTGCCGATCTGGCAACATCAAGGAGCTCTGCTGGTGGTGAACCAGAGTTTCGGCAATGGATCGGATGCCGACATGGTCAAGGTCCTCGCGACTCAGCAGATCATGTACGCCTGCGATAGCGAGAATTCGACCAAGGCAGTCATTGAGCGCCTCTTCAAGCGATTTGTAGTTGCTGTGCCTCATTTGGAGTCGCAGCAACGAAGCGACCTGTTGGAGGTTATTTTTCACTCGGTGATGCATTTCTTGCATCAGGGTGTTTCGGACGGCCAGCTTTGCGTGTTCAATCGAAACGGCGGCTTGCTTCGCCAAAGTCTCCAGAGCCTCGATCTCGTTCGGAAGAAAGTCCCGGACTTCGCTTGTATAGCAACTGATAACACCGACAGGGCGGTCTTGGAGGGTAAGAGGAACGCAGACCATCGAACGAAGTCCTTGCTCAACGGCGAGATCATGACCAATATAGTCATCTTCGATCTGAACGTCCCGAACGATAATTGGGCGGTTTTCTGCAATGGCACGGCCAGCGATGGATTCACCCAATTTGATGGCGCGTTTTCGTTGGTAGGCTTTTGCAGGTGCTTGGGTTGCACGCAGAACTAGCTCCCCACGACTTTCGTCGAGGAGTCGTACGGTGCAGACGCGATAGTTAAATTGCTGTGCGGTGAGATTTACTAGGAGTTGGAGAATCTCCTCTAGGTATGGACTGGTCGCGATGGTTCTCGAAACTTCACTAAGAGCCCCCAACCGATTGATCTGAGCCCCAGCTTGATAAGCTGAGTTGTAGCCACGAAGACACATCGTGAGAACTTGTGAAATTTCAGTAAGGCGTTTCTTTTCCGCAATACTAAAGCGCTTCGGCTTATCCCAGCGAAATAGCATGACGCCAAACGGCTGCGGTGAACTTCCATGAAGCGGGATGATCACAAGAGCCTCGAACGTATGGTCAACAAATCCAGGGTATTTCGCATAGTTGGGGTACTTGGTGGCCCCCTTTGAAATGAAAATCGCCTCGTCGTTGATTAACGACTGGCCGGATATTCCAACACCACGCCCTAACTTGAGACGGTTATTTAGCTCTGGGAACGCGCTACTAGCCCGGAGAACAAGGCCATCGCCAGATTCGCGGTAGAGAATATCGCACGAATCGCAGCCGATATTTGGCACGCAGGCAAAGGCAATTTGCGACGCGAGGTCTTCCTTGGACTCTGCACGCGTCAGAGTTTCGAGGAACGGCATGATAAAGGCTGCGGAAACGGACGAATTCGTCATCACTCTTCACTGAACGGGCCGATCGCGGTGGTACTCACCAAGTCAGCCGAAAGGATCCGATTTGCCAACTCAATGATCGATTCATTGGTCACGTTTTCGATCTTCTTGAGGGTCTCTTCCACTGGAATATCTCGCTTGTGGGTAAGTTCGTTGCGGCTCATCCGCATCATTCGCGAACTCATTCCCTCTAGTGCGAGCACAATATTTCCGGAGATGTGGCGTTTGGTCCGAGCCAGCTCTTCTTCCTCACAGCCACTAGCCATGATCTTGTCAAACTCTGCCCTGACGAGTTCTTGGACGAGTTCCCAATGCTGTGGACCCGTTCCTCCATACACAGTAAACGCTCCGCCCGAACTGTAACTTAGGGTGTAGCTGCCCACCGAATAGACCAAACCTCGCTTCTCGCGGATTTCCTGGAACAGGCGGCTTGACATACTGCCACCGAGGGCAGAATCCATCACGACGAGAGTGTAGTAGTCCTTGTCGTAGACGGATGTTCCATCCGTGCCAATGCAGAAATGCACTTGCTCCACATCTTTGTTAATTTGATTCTTCGAGGCCTTTCCGGACGGTCGAGAAAGTTCGGTGTCAACAGTTGTGTGAGGAATCTTGCCGAGGGTTGCTTCGGCCGCTTTTCGAACTTCATCTATTGTCACGTTGCCGGCAACGGATAGGAGGACGTTCTCGGCTCGGTAGCGGCGGTCCATGTAGCGCCGGATGTCCTCAGGAGTAAAGGAGGCGACGGATTCCGGAGTGCCAATGATGGGTTTGCCAAGGGGATGCTTGCCCCATCGGTTCTCCAGGTGAAGTTCATGGACGTGATCGCTTGGCTCATCAACACTTCGCTTGATCTCTTCGAGGACAACCCCCTCTTCTCGGTTGAGTTCTTCAGGATCAATCAGCGAATGGAGCATCATGTCGCTTAGGACATCAACTCCGTTGGCGACATCGTCAGCGAGGGTGCGGCAGTAGTAGCAGGTCGACTCTTTGTCCGTGAAAGCGTTGAGCGATCCGCCCTGGCCCTCGATTGCCTCAGCAATCTGCTTCGCAGTACGCTTTTCCGTCCCTTTGAAGAGCATGTGCTCAATCAGGTGGGTGATTCCTGCCTCGTTGTCCAGTTCATGGCGGCTCCCGGTTTTGCACCAGAGCCCTATGGCGGCCGACTTTACGTGTCCAACTGGCTCCACGAGTACGCGAACGCCGTTGTCGAGTGTGATTCTTTGAATTTCGCTCATTGTAGTAGGGTGAGTTTTAAGGAGATGGCTCCCAGGTTGTCTACAGCCAGTTGGATTTCATCACCTGGATCAAGCAATAAAGGGTTGCCTTCAGGAATGCATACGGGACCCATTGCGATAATGTCTCCTGCCTTCAATGTGCAGGATTGGCTCGCCGAACTGATTGCTTGGGCGAAAGTAAATGGAAGGTCTGAAAGGTCGCCGCGCATGCGCTCAACGCCATTGATGCGAATAACAGTGCTGAGGCCATATTTTCGGCCATTTTCCTGGTCCACAAGGTGATCTTCGAGTTCATCCGGCGTGGTGATAACTGGGCCGATCGCGCCACCAATGTCGTGCGAAGATCCAATTGCACCGCACAAGAGTTCGACTCGCTCGCGATCTTTGGCGACGAGCATATTGAGCAACGTGATTCCAAGAATCAGATCATCAGCATCCTGCACATCAATTTGGTAGGCGTCTCCCACCAGAATCGCAGCCACCATCGGTTGAAACGTAAGCGCGTCAACAAAGTCCGGGTAGGTGATGAGTTGGCTTGCCCCAACGAGGCAGATCGGATTGCTGTAAAAAAAGCGTGCTTCCTCTGCATCCTCTCCGCTCAAGGTCTTGGGCTGAAGGTCGCTTCGAAAGATTCTTAAGCTCGGCGCATGGGGGATAGGGGCAAGGGGGCGGACCGCGTCGGCTTCATGGACAGCAACCGGGGCTGCACCGTCCGTTTCGTATATTTTGCCGCTGTAGACCATTCCGGAACGGGCTTCCCCTGGATTGGACTTAAGCTCAAATCGGCACAGTTTCACGACAATAGGTTACCTGGTGGGTTGTTGGGACCCCGTTTGATCTTTCTTTTGGCCAATTTGCAGCTAGATTGTTAAAAATGTCGTCTATGACTTTGAACTCTAGGAGAATAGATGTCCGAGCCACCACTGAATTCTGGGACAGACCGGCCAATTGTATTGGTTTGTGACGACGAGCGTCATATTGTTCGGCTTATCCAAGTGAACTTGGAGAGGATGGGTTACAGCGTCGTTACCGCAGCGGATGGCAGGGAAGCTCTAGAACTTTTGAAGACCGTTAAGCCCATGTTGGTGATGCTTGACGTGATGATGCCGTACGTCGACGGGTATGAAGTTTTGCGGTCTATACGAAAAAATCCAGAAACGTCAAAATTGCCTGTCATCATGTTGACTGTTCAGGCCCAAGAGGGTGATGAGCAGATTGGGCTTGATTTAGGTGCCAATATGTACATGACCAAGCCTTTTAACCCGCAAGATTTGCGCCGATTTCTTGATCAGTGATCATGAATAGCAAGAATACGGGTTGAATCTGGTACACCCTGTAGATATCTTATTTTGCTGTGTCATTCTAGAGAACGACATCGGAGACACCGATGACGTTTGACTTGAGGAAAAACATCAGGTAGGATGCCATCAACCTTTGGTGAGGACAAGCTTAGGAGAACCCATGCCCCTTAAAGTTTTGGTTTGTGACGACGAGAGACATATAGTGCGCCTTATCCAGGTTAACCTGGAACGTCAGGGTTATAACGTTGTCACCGCGTTTGACGGGAAGGAAGGCTTGGAAAAGATCCGTTCCGAAAAGCCGAATCTCGTCGTACTCGACGTAATGATGCCGTATATGGATGGATTTGAAGTCTTGAAGACGATCCGCCGCGAACCTGAGACCGAGAATCTTCCAGTAATCATGCTTACCGCGAAGGCTCAAGACAAAGATGTCTTTGAGGGATATCACTACGGTGCAGACATGTATTTGACGAAGCCATTCAACCCTATGGAGTTGGTAACTTTCGTCAAGAGAATCGCACAGGGACAGGATGATTCTGGATCCGGTAGCAAGCGCTACGAGATCTAGACAGATTTTCTGATTCAATCTGGAACGGGCCGCCAAGTCGAAAGATGTGGCGGCCTTTTCTATCTGAAGTTTTAGGAGCAACGTGGCTCATATGGACTACAACAACCAATCACTGGAAATGGGGCTTACGACCACCCAAGCGCCCTTTATTGAGAGAGCGCGCGAAAATGGCGATCTGTACATTGTTCAGCCGTACGATCTCTACTCCCTCGAAAACCACGAGGCATGGCGGCGGCTATTCGCCAGGATGCAAGAACGTTGGATTCAGTTTGCCAACGAACATTTTCTTGAAGGCATTGCCTCTCTTAGCCTAGATCCTAACCAGGTTCCAAGATTGAGCGACGTCAATCGCTTTCTCGAACCTCTTACGCACTTCAAGGCCAAGCCAGTCAGCGGTTATGTGCCTGCTTTTAAGTTTTTTGATTGCCTTCGAAATCGAGAGTTT
Source organism: uncultured Armatimonadota bacterium (assembly GCA_903833215.1). Classification (GTDB taxonomy): domain Bacteria; phylum Armatimonadota; class Fimbriimonadia; order Fimbriimonadales; family Fimbriimonadaceae; genus Fimbriimonas. Next base: position 60,679 of record CAILEM010000073.1, on the reverse strand, counting down.
CCGACGACAATTACCATCCGTCGATCCGATCAACTCGATTATCTGCCTGAGCCAGATATTTTTCACGATATTGCTGGGCATGTTCCAATGCACACGGATCCAGCATTTGCGGATGCTCTCGTACGCTTTGGTGACTGCGCCCATACTGCCGCCGACATTGTGGGCAGCATCTCGGATGAGGCACAGCAGGTCCGGCAGCTCACTAGCATCATCACCGCTATGGCGCGGTTCTTTTGGTTCACCGTCGAATTTGGCTTGATGAACTCGAAGGATGGCCTGAAAGTATACGGCAGCGGCCTCCTGAGCTCCTTTGGTGAGATTGCGCACAGCATTGAGTCTCCCAAGGTTCAGCGCTTTCCGATTCAGCTCGAATGGGTTATCAACCAATCGTTCGAAATCGACCACTTTCAACCGCTTCTTTTCTATGTGGACAGCTTTGACCACTTATTTGAATTGGTTGATGAACTCGAAAAGTGGATGAAGGCGGGCAAACTTGACAACGTCGCGCCAGGTGAGCCTGGCGTCAATGCTGGAGATCTCAGGAGCTTTTTGCACCGATAGGAAGTGAGCTGCGGCCCCCCGTTTCCCAATCAGGTCAAATCAGGACTTGGCGTAAGCCCGGTATCATTAAAGGTCTATGGCCGTCGAGATTTTGATGCCCGAGTTGGGTGAATCCGTACACGAAGGAACCGTTAGCCGCTGGCTGAAGAAAGTAGGTGACTTCGTCAAAGAGGACGAACCTGTTGTCGAGATCATGACCGACAAGGTCAACACCGAATTGCCGTCGCCTGTTTCGGGCATCTTGACCAAGATTCTCATCGAAGAGGGTGGATCGGTCGAAGTATTCCACGCGATGGGAATCATTGAGGAGCAGACGGGAGCCTCGACTCCGTCCGCACCAAAGCCAGAGTCTCCCGCTGAGAGTGCGCCGGCAGTAATCCAGTCAACGGTCTCTGAGGCAGCCCCTACCGCTGCGGTTTCGGCTGACAAGCGGTGGTTCACTCCTGTTGTGAAGGCGATGGCGAAGGAGCACGGGCTTACTGATGCCCAACTCGAATCCATCACTGGCACAGGTGAAGGCGGCAGAGTCACGAAAAAAGATGTAGAAGCCTATCTCAGCGGAAGTAAGCCGGCACCTGTGGCGAAAGCCAGTCCAGCACCTGCACCAGCACCAATTCCTCAGCCCAAACCTGCGGCCCCGACCGTTGCTGGACCAGAACAGACGCTTACTCCGCTCGTTGGAATGCGCAAGATGATCGCTGACGCGATGGTGCGTAGCTCACAGGTCCCTACGGTTTCTACTGTCACCCAAGTGGACGTGACGAACATGGTCAAGTTTAGAGAGAGGAACAAAGACTCTTTCCTTGAGACCTTCGGCGTAAAGCTCACGTACACCCCATTCTTCATCAAGGCACTCGCTGAAACGCTTCTTGAGTTCCCCTTGGCGAATTCGAGCCTAACTCCCGATAACCAGATTTTGACCACGAAGGGCGTACACATCGGGGTTGCAGTTGCACTTGGCGCCAAGGGGGACGAAGGACTGATCGTTCCCGTTATTCGAGATTGCCATCGGAAAACCCTGATTGAGATCGCAAAGGATCTTGAGGCGATTGCCAAGGCAGCCAGAAGCAATTCGCTCAAGGCCGCCGATGTCCAGGGTGGAACTTTTACCCTGACGAATCCAGGCACTTACGGAGCTTTATTTGGCACGCCAATGATCAATGCGCCCCAGGCCGGAATATTGGGCACGTATAGCATTCAGAAAACGCCGGTTATTATCGACGATATGATCGCGATTCGGTCGATCATGCACCTCGTGCTGACCTACGACCACCGCATCATCGATGGCCTCGTAGCAGGGAAGTTCCTCGCCGGAGTCCGCGATCGCCTCCAATCATTCGACTTCTTCAAGTAGCGGCGAGGCGTACCTCGCTACTTGCTTGGGCGGTGACTGCCTAAAACTGGGTTAGCGGGGCTCGCCCGCACCCCATAACACAAACCACTGCCTGCATCACTTATCTACAGTTCTAGCTGAAGATAAACAATATCGTGTTCTGGGTTGAAGTTGTAGGGTTCGATTTCGACGAATCCCAGAGACTTGTACAGATTGCAGGCGGGGACAAGGCGGCGTAAGGTGTCAAGTTTGGCTATTTTGTAGCCTGCGGTCCGCGCGATGTTGAGAAGCTCCTGAGTTATCTGACGGCCAAGGCCGGAGCCTCGGTGGGCTGGCTCGATATAGATGCGCTTTAGCTCGCAAGTGTCGTCGTCGAGCGGCCGCAGTGCCCCACAGGCGATTGGCTGGCCAGAATCCATGACAACAAACAGTGCCCCCCGTGGAGGGCTGTACTTTCCGGGCAAAGCTTCCAACTCATCTTGAAATCCCTGGAAGCAAAGGTCGATATTGAGCTCTCTGGCGTAATCCTCGAACAATGCTCGAGCGACGGGCACGAGTGGATGTTCTCGGTCACTAACGACTTCAAAATCTAGCATACGAGCGCACCCTTCAAAACAGTGACCGCATCACCAAGCAGTTCGACCCTACTTCCTTTGATTTCAACGCCGACCACACCTCCACGTTCGCTCGCCTGATAGCCGACCAGTCTTGATTTACCTAGTTTGGCGGCCCAGTACGGGCCAAGGCAGCAATGAGCCGACCCCGTGACTGGATCTTCGAGGACCCCGGACTGGGGTGCGAAGAACCGTGAAATGAAATCGAAGCCTTGGTCTCCGTGGGCCGTTATTTGGAGGCCCCGAAGTCCAAGAGAATCGATGATCTCAAATTCGGGTTGAAATTCTCTGACAGCCCCAGGAGATTCGAGTTCGGCGACCCAATCCATCCGGTTACGGCCCGTCCAAATTGGATGCAAACTAGGAATTTCGACTGGAAACTCTGAGAATTCGGGTGCCTCCGAAGGGAAGTCAAGGTGGATCTTTTCGTGTTTTGTCGCAACGAGCACACCGCTCCTTGTGTGGAATTCAGCCTGTCTGTTGACTGGCAAGGTGCCACTCTCCCAGAGTACGTGGGCACTAGCCAGGGTTGCGTGCCCACACAAGTCGACTTCCACGGTTGGCGTGAACCACCGAAGCTCATAACCTCGGGATAGTGGCCGAACAAATGCGGTTTCGGCATGGTTCATCTCCTTGGCAATGCTTTGCATCCAAGTCGCGTCAGCCTCTTGTTCGAGGAGGCAGACCCCCGCGGGATTCCCAGCAAAAGGTTTGGAGGTGAAAGCATCTACGACGTAGATCGGTATCATCGATTCAATTTACCGGTGGAGAGGATTGATCCAGAATATCTCACAAGAAGATCTACCTTTGTGACTGCATTTTCTGAAGTTTGGCGGGCCCACAACCTTGATCACCTCATTCCCTTAGGCGCCAGTCTGCGAGATGGAGGAGAGTTGCACGCTGAGGACGCAAAGGTCGCAAAGGGGGAGAGAAGGCGTTCTTCGGCCGGATCCTTTTCTCCGAATGCAATCCTAGGTGTTCCTTTGCGATATTTGCGTGATGGCCCTCACCAAGGAAGGTACGTGACGACTATTGGCAGCAAGAAAAGACACCGCGCAAAGGACGCTAAGGGAGCGCAAAGGGGAAGACAATGCATGTCTCGATAGATCCATCTCCTGAATGCATTCCCTCGCGTCCGTTAGCGACCTGCGTGAGGCCAAAAGTATCCCTGGCTAGCCCACGAGAAGTCGCAGGTCGTCTTCGTCAACTTCCTTTTTCGTATCTGCGAGTTTCAAGAAGTCGGAGTAGATTTCCTCAAATCGGTCTTCTGAGAACGCAAATCCGATCTCGGCGAGTCGATGCTTGAGTCCATGGCGTCCAGAGCGGGCGGTGAGAATGATTTCACTCTTCTCAGCCCCAACAAGCAACGGATCGATGATCTCGTAAGTGCTGCGCTCCTTTAGGACGCCGTCTTGGTGGATTCCACTGCTGTGAGCGTAGGCATTTGCGCCGACGACCGCCTTATTGCGTTGGACGACCATGCCGCTCAGTCGGGAAACCATCCGCGATGTTGGCAGAAGCTGTGTTGTGTCGATTCGGGTATCGACTCCGAACTTGTCTTGGCGAATGTGTAATGCCATCACCACCTCTTCGAGAGCGGTGTTACCGGCTCTCTCGCCGATTCCATTGACAGTAACTTCTACCTGGCGAGCTCCGCCCATCACGCCGGCAAGTGTATTCGCGGTTGCCATGCCCAGATCGTTGTGGCAGTGGCAAGAGAAGACCGCCTGATCTGAATTCGGAACATTTTCAATAATGCCCTTGATAAGGTGAAAATACTCGTTAGGGTAGGTGTAGCCAGTTGTGTCCGGAACATTAATGGTGGTTGCACCAGCCCGAATGACTTCTTCGACTACTTTGTAAACATAGTCGAGGTCAGCTCGCCCGGAGTCCTCCATGAAGTACTCCACATCGTCTGTAAATTGGCGGGCAAACTTAACCGCCTTGACGCCGGTAGCAAGGGCCTCTTCGCGAGACATTTTGAACTTGAACATCAAGTGGTTGTCGCTAACGCCGAGCCCAGTGTGAATTCGACGTCGCTCAGCAGGCGCCAGTGCCTCCGCAGCGACCTCAATATCCTTTTCTCTTGCCCGGGTCAGGCCGCAAATGGTGACATTCCGAAGCTCCTTGGCCAGCAAATTGACGCTGGCAAAGTCCCCCGGCGAACTGATGGGAAAGCCTGCTTCAATGATGTCAACGCCAAGACTGGTAAGTTGCTTGCCGATTTCCAGCTTTTCGTCGAGCGAAAGGCGGACTCCGGGGCTTTGTTCGCCATCTCGCAGGGTGGTATCAAAAACTAGAACACGATCGGTCACACTTCGATTATACGGCCCAGTAGGGTTCCGACGTCACAACCGGTGCAATTGATGGAACGGAGTCCGGTATCCTGGTTGGAATACTATGGCGCACGTCGATGTCAACGTGACGGCTGGGAGAGAACAAGTCCAGGAACCTTGGATTTGGAGCCTCAGTCGAGATTTTAATGTTAGAGTCAATATCCGTAAAGCGAATATTGACGCGGATTTTGGTTGGATTCAACTGGAACTCGAGGGCTCAATAGAAGAAATTCAGCGAGCTACGGCGTGGTTGATGACCACGGGTCTCACTGTAGAGGCTCTCCAGCGCGCCGTTGGTGCATGATCGAGTACGCCCCTTACGTGCCCGAGGACTTTGATGAGTTCTGGAGGGAGACGGTAACCCAAGCTGTTGCCGTCCCCCTTGATTTTCGTCGAAGCCTTTCCAACGATTTCGATTGTCCTGGCTTTGTCGTCGAGACTTTTGAATTCAGGGGTAGTGAGGGGCGCTTATTGAGTGGTTGGATTGCGTATCCTCCTGGCGCGAGGCGGCTCCCCGCATTCCTTTGGTTACCGCCATTTGGGCTTGAATCTTCTCTTCCAAACCGATACAGTACTCGTGAGGGTTTTGTAAGCTTAAGCTTTAATTTTCACGGGAATAGCGCCTTCCACCAAGAGAAGTATGCCGTTGGAAAAGGCTACTTTAGCGATGGTGCCGCTTCCCCTGAAACATGGGTATTTCGAAGAATGTTTATGGATTCCGTGATCGCAGCGAAGGTGCTGCAAGCACAGTTGGAAGTCGATGAAGACAGAGTTGGAGCGATGGGGATGAGCCAGGGAGGCGGTATGTCGATTTGGCTTGGCGCGTGGTCCCCAATTATTAAGGCTGTTTGTGCAGACATGCCTTTTCTGGGTGGGATGGACAATGTTCTGCGGGGTAAGGTCTACCGATATCCGTTAAAGGAGTTAACCGACTTCGCAGATGACGTGCCCTTGGGAGAAGCCTTGCTGCTAAATACCGTTAGCTATTACGACACCATCAATCAGGCTACACGGTGTGCTAAACCAACCCAAGTCTCGTTGGGTCTGAAAGATCCCGCGGCTCGCCCAGAACAGGTCAGAGGTATTTTTGAAGCCCTGCCGGGAACAAAGGCATTAAAAGCCTACGATTGGGGTCATGACTGGCATCCCGAAATGATTGATAACAATAGGGACTGGCTCATGGAAAATCTGAGTTCAAAGAGCGAATGAAGATACTCCAGGTCGGAAGCTCCCTTGAGTCTTGGGGAGGGATAGAGCGCTATGTGGCGTATCTCAGTGATGGCTTAGCAGCTCGCGGTCATCAGGTCGTTGTTAGTTGCCTACCGTCCTGTCCACTCCACAATCACCTCAACGTTCCAATTCTGCCCATCCGTGTTCGTAGAAAGTTTGATTTCCCCGCTTTTGCCCAATACGTGCGGCACTTTCGGTCAAACCGATATGATGTGGTCCACGTCCATTTCAGCCCAGACTTCCTCTTGCCTGCGATCGCAGCGCGAATGACAAGACAACCGCTGTCGATCATGACCCGCCACGTCGTTTTGCCGTGGACCCAGACCAAAGTTCGCCTGTATAGCAATCTCTTTGATCACTTCATTCCGGTGTCCGAAGCCGTCGAAAGGCAGCTTGAGGTATCGGGAATTCAAAAAGCGAAGATGACCGTCGCCAAGGCCGGTTGCCCTCCGCTGGTCGCGGCGAAACCACGAGAGGAGATTCGACAGGAACTTGGGATCGAAAATGGGATTGTCGCCGTGGGTTATTTCGGTCGGCTCGTGGTTGAAAAGGGCGTTGACACTCTGATCACGGCGTCGGTATCGGTCCCGGAGGGAATCAGTTTTGAGGTCTTTGGCAACGGGCCATTGTCTGGTGAGTTAGAAGCGAGAGCGAAGGCTGCCGCTACTCCCGTTCGATTTCATGGGTTTCGCGAGGATATTCCAGAGTGCATCCAAGCGATGGAAGCGGTAGTTATTCCAAGCATTTGGGAAGAGGCCTTTCCGTACGCTGCACTTGAGGCTATGTCGGTTGGGCGCCCGGTGATCGCTAGTCGTGTTGGGGGAATGCCTGAAATCGTTGAAGATGGCCGCACAGGTTTCCTATTCGATAAAGGCGATGCAGTTGGCTTGGGTGAAGCTGCCGCAAGACTCGCCGCCAACCGCAGCATGGCTGAAAAAATGGGTGATGATGCCCGTGAATCCCATCGTTCAAGCTATACAATTGAGAAGATGGCGGAGCGCATCGAAGCTGTCTACCGGTCCGTTGATGGCCGGAACAAACGAAGAAATAGTCGCTAAGAGGTTCGCGCACGCTCCGAGGGCATAAAAACTGAACCAAAATTAACTTGGCCCAGTAGAATCGTCCTATGAGTAATATTCTTCGCATTCCTATCCTTTCAGGCGCTCTCGCGTTATCCGTACTTGCCTCGGCTCAGTTTGGAACTCCACCTGTCATCAGCGTCAAGGTTGAGTCGGTCACTGTTCCAATGGGCAAAAACGTTAATGCCGTGGTTACCATCAAGTTCTCAGAGGGCTTGCATGCGTACGCGAATCCTTCGTCTGATCCTTCTTTGATTCCTGTAAAGATCACTGCGGGTGACAAATCGGTGACCCTCATCAAAGTGAACTATCCCAAGGGCACACCGACGAAGGTTGAAGGTGAGCCAAAGCCTGTATATGTTTACGCTGGGACGATTCAGATTCCCGTAACAGTGCAGGTACCTGCAAAACCGGGCAAGGCGACCATCAAGCTCAAGGTTGGCTATCAACAGTGCAACACCCAATCCTGCTTTCCTCCGTCCACATTTGTTGCCGAGGCGGTCGTAAACGTCTTGAAGCAGAAGATTTCCGTTAAGCCGATGGCGGCTCCCAAAGGGAAGTAATGAGAGTTGTTTCCGTCTCCGAATTTGAGATTGGCGGTGACGCATTAACGATCATTGGTGGGCCTTGCTTGGCCGAGTCCAAAGATCTGTGCGCAGAGGTCTGTGAGGTGATGAAAGCACTCTGTAGTGAGTTTGGCTTTAACTACGTCTTCAAGGCTTCCTTCGACAAAGCGAACCGAACATCAGCATCGACGGTGAGAGGTGCAGGTCTTGACGAGGGACTAGCGATTCTCGAGGATATGAAATTTCGGTTTGACGTACCGGTTACCACGGATATCCATCTTCCTGAACAGGCGGACCCAGTCGCGAAGATTGCAGATATTCTGCAGATTCCGGCTTTTCTTTGCCGGCAAAGTGATCTCCTTGAGGCGGCTGCCGTGACTGGAAGACCGGTCAATGTCAAAAAGGGCCAGTTCCTTGCTCCCCAGGATACGAAGAATATCGTCGAGAAGCTGAATGCGTACGGTGCCAGGGGAACAATCCTCACGGAACGAGGCACGACGTTTGGCTACAACACACTCATCGTTGACATGCCTGGCCTTGAGATTATGCGAAGTTACAACGTTCCTGTTTGCTTCGACGCGACCCACTCGGCACAGCGTCCAGGGGCCGCAGGTACCGCGTCTGGTGGTGTGCGTGAGTCCATTCCTGCGATGGCACGGGCCGCGACAGCGGTGGGAATTGATGCCCTCTTTTTGGAGGTCCATCCTGATCCGGTGAACGCACTTTCTGATGCCGCAACGCAATGGCCGCTGGACCGTGCAAGGGAACTATTGGAGCAAGTGAAAAGGGTCCGGGATAGTGTTTCCAGCCTTCGATAGGTCTAAGGCTGGAAACACTGGATTGTCTAGCCCTAAGAGCCGCCGAACCAGCGCTTGAGCTTGTAAACAGTCGTATCTCTGTTGAGCTCTGCAATTGCTCTGGTCAGGGGAACGCTCTTTGGGCAGACTTTGACGCAGTTTTGGGCATTTCCGCATCCTGTGATTCCTTCATCCGAAGTGAGGTAATCAAGTCGGTCGGCTTCCAAAGTCTTGCCAATAGGGTGTCGATTGAATAGAAGGGCTTGTGCCATGGCAGCAGGACCAACAAAGCTCGATTTCTCGTTGATTTGTGGGCAAGCCTCAAGGCAACATCCGCAACTCATGCACCGAGAAAGCGCATAGCGAAAATGTCGGACGCCGTCATCTTGGGGTTCAGCGGGTCCAAGATCGAAACTGCCGTCAATCGGAACCCATGCTTTTACCTTTTTAAGGTTGTCAAACATTTTGCTACGATCGACCACAAGGTCTCGCACCAGCGGGAATTTTTTCATCGGCTCTAGCGTGAGCTCGTAAGTATCTCCCTTGGCATCGGCAACATCTTCGATGAGGGCTGTACAGGCCTGTCGAACCCTGCCATTAATGTTCATGGTGCATGCACCGCAAACTTCTTCAAGGCAAGCTGCTTCCCATGCTGGAGGTCGAACCGTTTTCCCGTCAACGGTGGTCGGTCTCTTCTGAATTTCAATCAACGCAGAGATGACGTTGAGCTTTTCACGGAAAGGAATCTCAAATTCCTCCCAGTGCTGGGCTGAGTTCGGGTCAGACTGTCTCAAAACCCTAATGCGAATCTTCGTAGGCGTCGCGTTCGCGGTCATGTCTATGTATTCTACCGAGGAGAAGGGTAGGGCTGGCCCATTCTTCCTCAACGTTTCACGACGACTTGTAACATCTCTTGAGTGAGTAAACTATCTGACTCATGGCCACATCTGGGTTAGCAGCCGAGAAGCGAGACTGCATTCGGATATTGGACGTCGCGATTGACCGCACAACCATGGCCAATACGCTGGCCAAAGTGGAATCGTATATTGCTTCTGGAAAGCCACACCTTATCGTAACTGCCGATGCTGCTTCGGTAGTGATTGCTCACCGAAATCCGGAGTTCAAAAAGATCGTTAACGGTGCTGACTTGGTCACACCCGATGGCAATGGCATTGTGTGGGCTTCCAAACGTCAGGGGCGTCCTGTTGAACAAAGAGTTAGCGGTGTGGATATCGCTGAGAAATTGTGTGCCCTAAGTGCAAAGTCTGGTTACAGGATCTATTTTCTTGGGGCGGCGCCTGGTGTTGCTGCCCTCGCAGCAGAGAACCTAATGCTCAAGTATCCGGGGTGTCAAATTGTTGGGTCGCACGACGGCTATTTTTCTCAAGACACGGATGAGTCCGTTGCTGCCGAAATCGCTGCCGCAAAACCGGACATTCTCCTCGTAGCAATGGGCATGCCTCGGCAGGAGCAGTTCATAAGGAAGACGGAAAACATTACCGGGGCCAAAGTTGCCATGGGAGTCGGAGGAACCTTTGATGTGTTTAGCGGAAAGACAAAACGGGCTCCGAAACTCGTACAGAAGCTAAAGCTGGAATGGTTTTGGCGTGTTCTTCTCAATCCGAAAAAGGCCTCGAAAGTGATGATGCTGCCGACATTTGTCTTCGCGGTTCTCAAGGAAAAGCAGTGAAGGTTTATTCAAAGACAGGTGACGATGGAACAACCGGCTTGTATGGCGGCGACCGCACATCCAAATCCAGTGCACGGATCCAAGCGATTGGTGATGTTGATGAACTCAACGCGATCGTCGGGGTAGTAAGGCTTCACTCCATTGGAGATCCCCTCGACGCGACTTTGTCGAAGATTCAAAACTGGCTGTTTGACCTAGGAGCTGAACTTGCCTGTCCACCGTCCGGGAAATTTCAGGTCGCTAGCCTTCGTGAGGGTCATTCGAAATTTCTTGAGGATTCCATCGACTCACAGACGGCAGTCTTGCCGGAACTCAAGGCATTTATCTTGCCTGGTGGCAGCGCCCTGGCCGCACATCTCCATCTGGCACGATGTGTCTGTAGGCGGGCGGAGCGATCTGTGACGCACTTGAACGAATTGGAACCACTTAGTAGAGAACTGAAAGTTTTTTTGAATCGGCTTTCAGACTGGCTTTTTGTCGCCGCGCGAACCGCTAATATGCTCAGAGACGTCCAGGATATCGAATGGACTCAGTCAGAGGCTCTGTAATATGATCACGACCGTCATCGCACTGCTCGTCGGAATTCAGGGACCCGCGGCCACCAAGGTTAGTGCTGCTGGAATCATGACAAAGATGTTTGCCCACTATGCAGATGCAAAGTCTGTGGTTGGCACCATCAAGATGACCCTCACTGCGGCTGGTGAAAGCCTGCACACGAATACCAATGTGCAATTTGATCGGCCATCAAAGATTTTCTTGCACCAAACCAGAGACGGTTTGCATCCCCGGGAGTGGCTTTTGGTAAGCGATGCGAAGTCGTTCTCGTATGATCCACCGAACGAACAGAGCAAGATATTTGGGCAAAAGAGGCATGTTGAGTATGTAACTCAACACGGAACGTCTCAGAACCTCGGAGATTTCTTGAGTGCTGCAGCCCAGAGCCTCGGAGACATTAATCCAATGATCGAGGCAATGATCTCATCAAAAGTTTGGTTACAGAAGTTAACCGGTCAGTGGGCAACTCTTGTTTACCGTGGGAAAGTGACTGCCAACGGTCAAGAGTGCCACGCCATTACTGGAAACTACCGAGACAACGTCAGTGCTCCGCCGTCAGGCACTTTTGAAGCCTATGTCACCGAAGACGGTGAATTCGTGAAGTATGTCTTGCACCAGCGCGTAAGCGTAGCGAACGGTGTACGAGATCCAGTTGATGTCACAACAACCTGGGATGCCGTGCTGAAAATCGATGCTCCCTCAGATCCAGCTTTGTATCGTGTTTTGCCGTAATAGGGCGCTTGAATCGCGCATATCGGTACTGCCCTTAGACCCTGAGGGCATAAATCACCTCATGGAGAGTGTGAACTAGAGGGGGGCTGAATCGTCTTAAGATATGCACCCAAGATCCAAGCCACTCCATGGGTACAGATTTTCGATATATATCCCCTGCAAACGTCTTTTTTGATGCGTCAAAATATACGTTTTTAGGTAGATTAAAAGTAGGGCCGGGTGCAGGACGATTTCATGAGTTTTCTAGGACTTAAAAAGGGAATGTTCGCTACCGTGACGCAGATTCATTCTGCGTCTGCTGAAATGCATCGCCTTCAAGAGATGGGGCTCACTATCGGCACAACCTTCCGTGTCGTCAAGGTTGCACCCTTCGGAGATCCCGTAGAAATTGACCTTCGCGGGTACAGACTCTGCCTTCGCAAGCGCGAAACCGAGGCCTTTGAGATCGAACCCCTGTCATAGCGACTCTGGGGAATCCGAACTACCAACGGATCTTCCTTTAGTCGCAATAGTGGGTAATCCAAATGCGGGCAAGACAACCCTTTTTAACACCTTAACGGGTTCGTTTCAAAAGGTTGGAAACTATCCTGGTGTCACCGTTGAGAAAGTTTCAGGGAGCCTAAAGCTGCCGTCAGGTTCCATCGAATGTATTGATGTCCCAGGTTTGTACTCGATGGTCGCCGTTTCAGAAGACGAACGGGTAGCGGTCGAAGTTATTGAAGGCAGGATCGCAACGACGCGACGCCCCGACCTATTGGTTTGCGTGATCGACGCGACCAATCTCGAAAGGAACTTATTCTTCTTCAGTCAGTTGTCGGAGCAGGGGCGTCCCATGGTCGTTGCGATGACCATGATGGATCGGTTGAAGCAGGCTGGTCAGGAAATAGACCTTGCCAAGATGTCAAACCTGATCGGGGTTGAAATTGTCCCGATGGTGGGACACAAGGACAAAGGCATTGAAGAGCTTAAGGACGCGATTGAGAGGAACCTGCAGCGTCCGCGAATACCTCAGTTTGAAATTGGATTTCCATCTGCGCTAGAAACGAAAGTTGCCGGACTGAGAGAACGTGTCGCGCGCGTTGGCATCGACTTTACAAAGGCGGATGTTCGACACCTGCTTCTGGAAACGGACCATCCATTCAATAGCTTTCTCCGCGATTTTCCGGAGATGCAAGCGGCATTCGAAGAGGCTCGCGACCAGCTTGTTGCAGAAGGCGTGCAGCAGCATAGTGTCGACGTCGCCACCCGCTACCATTGGGCAAACGTCGTAAAACGCGCAGTCATCAAGGAAGCCGACTCACCTAAAGCTGGTCGGTCTATGACCGACAGAATTGACGCGGTTCTAACGCATCGCATATTTGGGCTTGTCATCTTTATCGGCCTCATGTACCTGGTTTTTCAATCCATTTACACATTTGCAAAGCCGCTCATGGATGGGATTACGTGGGTTTTTGGTCAGATCAAAGGTGGTGTTCGCCCACTATTGGCCGATTACCCGCCGATCCAGTCGCTGGTTGTCGATGGGATTCTAGGAGGCGTCGGCGGCGTTCTGGTCTTTCTGCCTCAGATCCTGATTTTGTTCCTGTTCATTGCCGTGCTTGAGGGATCAGGTTATCTTGCGCGTGCGGCATTTCTCATGGACCGGCTATTCGGCTGGTGTGGCCTCAATGGGCGTGCGTTTATTCCATTGCTTTCTAGCTTCGCCTGCGCTATTCCAGGAATCATGGCTGCTCGAGTGATGCCCGACCCTAAGAGTAGGTTGGCAACAATTCTCGTCGCTCCCTTAATGTCTTGTAGTGCCCGGTTACCGGTGTATTTGCTGCTCATTGGTGCTTTTATCCAGCCCCGATTCGGACCGGTCGGCGCAGGCTTGGCACTGTTTGGAATGCACTTGGTTGGACTCTTCGTGGCGATTCCAATCGTATGGCTCCTAAATAGGAAAATTCTGCGAGGGAAGAGACTTCCATTTCTCCTTGAGCTCCCGCCTTATCAATGGCCGAAGTGGCGCGACGTATGGATTTCGATGTACTTCCGCGCGAAGATTTTTGTGAAAACCGCTGGCACGATTATCGCCTTAATGTCGGTGATCATTTGGGCACTGTCCTATTTCCCCAGACTCACACCTGACCAAAAGGCAGGTGTGAAGCAGCAGTACGCCTTACTCCACCCAGGCGCAACCAACTCTGACCTTCAGAAGCACTTTGATGAAGAGCAGTTGGCAAATTCAGCGCTGGGCCGCTTCGGTAAGACTATCGAGCCGATTTTCATACCAGCCGGGTTTGATTGGCGAATCACGACTTCGATTCTCTCAGCTTTTCCTGCCCGAGAAACGGTCGTTCCATCTTTAGGAATTATCTTCTCTCTGGGCGGAGATGTCGATGAGACATCAAGTGATCTCCCCAAGGCGCTTCACGATGCGACATGGCCCGATGGAAGGCGATTATTCACGACCTGGACCTCGGTTGGACTCATGGTGTTCTTCGCCTTGTGTGCTCAATGTATGGCTACTTTGGCCACCGTCAAACGTGAAACAAATTCTTGGAAATGGCCGCTTTTCATGTTCACCTACATGACGACGCTCGCGTACCTAGCGGCGGTGGGTGTTCAAATGCTTAGCCACCTCTTTGGGAACTGAGAGAACTGCTTGGCAGCAGGGATAGCCGGAGCTCTTAAAAGTCGCCGACTCGAACCAAGGCACCAGCGAGATCAATTCTCCTGATCCAGAATTCGCGTCGACCGTTTCGAAGTTCAACGCTTACAAGCAAATCGTCTGTATCGTCCGAGTTTCGGATCGATGCATCGCCAAGATAAACTCGGTCATGCTTGCGTACCAACAGCTCTGTAAGTTGCTTGCGAGGAACGGGACCTTCAGCGGTCACTCGTCCATCTGGCCCACTAAGACGTAGAGCAAGCAAGCCTTGGATTGAGGAAGAGACTTCAATCTCGTAGGCTGCAAGGGCTCCCGCTTCGCTATAAAGGGCTATCTCGCGCACGATGAAATTATTATGGCAGGTGCGAATCAAAAGATAATCCTCGAAGAATCACTGCGCTGGCAAATTTGCGCTTTTTATCATCCGTTTTATCGCCATTTTTTGAACGGTTTAGGTTCAAAGTGGAGCTTATTGAAATTTAACGTCTTATGCGCGAACCATTAAGGTTAACTGAAAAACGTGACTGAATCACGGGACTTTTTTTGAAAGTGTGCCCGTATATTTGCCTGGAAGTCGGCGCGTAAGCTGCTTTTTGATTAAGACGGGGCAAAAGCGCTCAGCGAACGTAGTGAATGTCTACGATCTGGCCTGCATGAAAGAGGAACAGGCAAGAAAGCTTTGGTTTGCTTTTGGCAATCTCACGTGCCTCTTCAAATGACTTGGAGACGATCTCGCCACTCAGTCCAGCAAGTAAGCCCATGTAGGTTGTGGCCTCATCAGGATTGGGAAAGGTAGCCAAACCATCAATTCGTTCGCCTTCCTTGCCTGTGGCATTGTTACACGCATACTTGTCTCCACCGACCGAGATGAGGCATAGCTTGTTAGGAAAGCCGCCAAAGCCTTCCATTTCGATTTCTTCGAGTACGATTCCAGCAGGGCGATCGGATATCTGATTCATATGACCTGGTTAGTTTAGGAAATATCTGACGTTGGCGACAACCACGTTTCGTCGGCTTGCCAACGCAGTCTTTAGCTGAAGGGCTACGCTTTCTGCAAGCAACTTCTGATACCACTTCGTCGACACGGCTTCAGCTACGATAACAGTGATCACGATGCCAGGATGAGATGACTTGATCTTGTCGACATAGTCAACCATCGGCTCAATAAGAGACCGAAATGGAGAGGGAAGGACCACGAGTTCAATATCGCCGCCGACACTTGCCCAACTACGCTGAAGCTCAGGCAAGCTCTTGTCGTTCAAAGTGACGTGAACAGCTTGGCATTCGCCCTTAAGTCTCTTGGCATACTCAAGTGCCGACATGATGCCCCGATTGACGCGCGGGACCAGCAGAAGCACGATGTGACCAGATGCGACGGGCAGCGGCTCATCTGTCAGGGTTAGCTGCTGCTCCATCGATTTGTATCGCGCCTTGATCATCTTGAAAAGGCCGTAGATGATGGGTAGGAGTACGAGGACAACCCAGGCACCATCCATAAACTTCGTGTATGCGATGATCAAAAGAACGATCCCACACAGGATCGATCCGACGAAGTTGATCGCAATACTCTTCTGCCAGCCGATTTCACGCGATTTCAGCCAGTGAACAACCATTCCAATTTGGGACAGCGTGAAGGCAGTAAATACGCCAATCGCATAGAGAGGAAGGAGGAGGTCAAGTTGACCTTTGAAGATGACAACGAGCGCTCCAGAGGCCGCGGCGAGAACAATGATCCCGTTATGGAAAACAAGCTTATCGCCCAGACGAGAGAGATATCGAGGCAGATATCCATCCCGAGCAATAAGGCTTGTTAGCCTGGGAAAATCGGCAAAGGCGGTGTTTGCGGCCAAGATGAGGATCAGTGCAGTAAACAACTGAACCACGTACACCATCCATGAATGGGGTCCGCCGAAAGCATAAACGGCGACTTGATAGGCCACCGTCGTATAGTGCCTGTCATCGTTCGGCAACAATGAAAGATGTGGGATCTTCATCGCCAACAGGCTGATGCCTAAGAACAGCACGCTGAGGAGGAAGGCCATCCATCGAAGCACCTTGGCAGCATTCGCTGATTCTGGGGCCTTAAATGCCTGGACACCATTGCTCACCGCCTCGATGCCCGTGAGCGCAGTACACCCTGCCGCAAAGGACCTTAGGATGAGAAACATGAAGGCATGATTGCTTTCTTTGCCCAGCCAAGGCGTCGGATCTAGGATCTGACCATGCGAGGGAACCGTCGCCGCTCTATACGCGCCAAACCCGATCATGACGATGATCGAAAAGACAAAGCCGTAGGTCGGAAATGCGAAGATCGCCCCTGATTCGCGGACACCACGTAAATTGGCAAACGCCACGACACATATGAAGAACAGCGAGAGCATCACAAGATGCTTTAGCAAAAACGGATACAGGGCCGTGATAGCCAAAACGCCAGCGGCAATGGATACGGAAACCGTCAGCACGTAGTCGATGAGGAGCGCAGCCCCTGCAAAGAGCCCTGCAGTCTCTCCGAGGTTTTCCGACGCCACAATGTACGAACCGCCACCCGAAGGGTAGGCATGAATCGTTTGCTGGTAGGAAAACGCGATGATGACGATCAGCAGGACGATTGCGACCGCAATCCATATCTGCTGGGTCAGGAAAACTGCTCCACCGAGCACAAGCACACCAAGGATGGCTTCCGTCGCGTATGCGACCGAGGAAAGGGAGTCGGAGCTGAACACAGGGAGCCCCAAGAATGGAGACAGCCTTTCGTGGTGGGCTCGAGACGTTGGAATAGGTGCGCCTAGCAATGCTCGGCGAATACGGTGCAAAGCACTGGGTTTGGGCGAATCGTGCATATAGCGTCAGTTAAAAATGAAACTAGTGTTCTGCCACTACGGGCGAATCAGTGGCAACCACAAGGATATCCACCGTTCGGAGTGCTTTGACTAGCTCTGTCAAAACTGCGGGCCTTAGGATCTCTTGAAATCTGTTTCGTTGAGGGTGCCCAAGAATCAACTGTGTAACGTTGCGTTCTTTAGCAAACTCGATCAACACGGGCGCGAGCTCACCTTTGAGCGTGAAGGTCTTTATACCGAGCCGCTCGGCAAGTTTGAAGTCATCTTCTAAGATCTTGCGTTCTCTGTCGCCGATAGGGCCCTCTTCAACGTGCACGGCAAGGACTTCTCCATGCATTCGCTGTCCCATCCGCCATCCCCGGCGAATCAAGCGCAGGGCACTTCGAGTGGGGCTGATGCAAATAAGGATTCGATCCTGAGCGGCCCATGGCTTCTCAATTCGCTTCTCTTTGCGGTATTCAACGACATCTTCGTCGACCCGCCAAGCGGCTTCCCGCATGGCAATTTCGCGTAGTGCGCTCAGATTGCCTTCTCGGAAGAAGCTTACAATATCCGAACCGACCTGCTCAATTGGGAAGATATCCCCTCGATCGAGTCGATTAATCAGCGCACGCGGCGTTAAATCGACATATTCAACTTCGTCAGCATCTCTGAGCATCTGATCTGGAACCGTGTCCAAAATCGGAATGCCAGTGATGTCCGAGATGTTGTCATTGAGGCTCTCAAGGTGTTGGACGTTTACCGTCGAAAGGACTCGAATCCCGGCGCCCAGAAGTACATTGACATCCTGCCATCGTTTTTCCCGGACAGATCCTGGTGCATTGGTGTGCTGCAAATCGTCAACGAGGACGACATTGGGTTTTCGGGCAAGTATCGCCTCAACATCGAGTTCGTTCTTGCCGCCAATCACCAACGGCGGTACTCGATCAAGTCCGAACTCCAGCTCTTCTACCGGGCGGCGGTGACGCCCCTCGATGATTCCAATGACAACGTCTTGTCCGCGCAAGCTCCTACGATGTGCTTCCTCAAGCATTGCGTGGGTTTTGCCGACTCCCGGCGCGTATCCGAGAAAGATCTTGTGTTTGCCACCCTTGAGAGTGGGCTTTTGACTACTATCGGGCATTTTCTTCGGCTAAGCTGACTGTAAGAACGGAATCGAGCCAGCGACGGAGGCTACTCGAAAGATCGTCAATTTCTAGAACTTTATCTTTTGGCGGTGCAGCGTTCTGCCATAGATAATTAGCCAGTGCTTCCTCGCACATGGCTTGCCAGAAGTGGTTTTCTCCTGGAACGGATTCGGTGTCTGAATAGGCCTTCACGAGCTCCATTACGTATGCGTGAAGGATCACAGTGACTTTTGACGCGCCGCCACCGGCGTGGTTCACGACAAAGACGCAAGTCGTGTCGTTGGTCGCATCATCAACTGTTCGGGTGTCCAGTTCAAAACTGAAGCCGTTAATTGTGGTGCGTGTGAATTCTTTGCACGCCATGCCAACTGGAACTGCTGTCATGCGTTGTACAGGTCTCTCGAGGACAGCCTTGACCGTGTTGCGGAGAGTTTCGGGAGTGAATGGCTTTCGGAGAAAATCAGATGCTCCGGCTTGAATCGCCTCCAGCGCTAGGTCAATTGTCCCAAACCCCGTGATCAGAATCACACGCATGTCAGGTGATCTCTGGAAGATCGCATGCTCTACGTCGATACCAGACATTCCTGGCATTCGGTTATCCAAGAGCACAAGATCCCAAGCTTTCCCATCGCCAAACTTGGAGAGCCCGTCAGGGCCGTCACATGCGGTTTCGACGATATAGCCCCCATGCTCAAGGGCCAGTTTTATCATCGTACGCAGACTTTGTTCGTCGTCGATTACAAGAATTCTAGAGCTCAAACTATGCTATCCCCGCCCGATGGCGTCACTTTAATCGGCAGAGTGAATCGAAATGTACTGCCTTTCCCAATCTGGCTTTCCACGTTCATTTCGCCACCGTGAGCTTGCACGATATTCCTCGCTATCGATAGACCGAGTCCAGCGCCACCTTGGGTTGCCCCAGGCACCTGAACAAACCTATCGAAGATCCGTTTTCGGTACTCCTCTGGAATGCCCTCACCCGTGTCTTCGACGGATAAGATTACATCATTCTCGGTTGCCCGTGCCCGGACCTGAACACTTCCTCCAGGAGGTGTATGACGAATTGCATTGGAAACAAGATTCGTCAAAACTCTACCAATCTGAAGGGGATCGGCTTGAACAGAAGGAATATTTAGCTCTACGTCGCGCGTTAAGCTGACTCCCTTCTTTTTCGCCTGAAGTTTGAGGTTTTCAACGGGGTGCCTTGTTAGGTCCTCAATCGATACGGTCTCGAACTTGGGTGGAGATGCACCGGCTTCCAATTTGGAGACATCCAACAAATCCTGGAGCAGTCTCTCAAGACGCTCAAGGTCCTGATGTTGAGTTTCGATTACCTCCGTCTGTTCTTCCGTGAGGTTTCCTGCCATCCCCTCCCGAAGAAGATGGTTTGCAAGGATCAGCGAAGTTACCGGCGATCTAAGATCATGTGACGCGACGCCAATGAATTCGTTCTTCATTTGGTCCAGGACTTTTAGGTATGTGATATCTTCCAAGACTGTCACACTTCCCACTAATATTCCCTCATCACCCTTCATCGGTGTCACGCGAAGCCGATAGGTTTTCACGTCTTCACCTAGCTTAAGTTGCACCTGAGCTCTTTCGTCTTCAGCTGCCAAAACTTGCTCGGAATTCACCGCGTTGGCTATGGCGTGAAGAATTCTGGGGTTCGAGATGTGATCCGATGCCAGTTTGCGAGGGGATTCGGGGACGGCACCAAAAAGCGACTCTGCAGCTTTGTTAAGGCGTACGATTCTCTGCTGAGCGTCCGTAACGATCACTGGGTCGTACATCGATTCCAGTGCTGTCTCAGAAATACGCTCGAGGCGGCGAATTTTTCGCGCTTCATCTTCTCGAACCTCGGCGAGCCTGGAAGCCATCAAATTGAAGCTTTGGGCGAGAACACCAATTTCATCATTGCGACCTCCGAGATCGTTTTTGCTGAGATCGCCTTCGGCAATCCGATCTGCGTGCTTCTTGAGCGTCCGTATGGGAGTCAAAATCAGCTTGATCATTGAACTGGCGAGGATGATGGCCAGGAATGTCGCGATAATCGAGACGGTAACGCTCTTCCAAAAAGCTTGTTGAGCTTCAAGCACCGCCAGATCGTTATCGTCCACGATTGCTTGGCGGCTTGCTGCGAGGAGATCTTCACTGAGTGCCCCAATCTTGCTCAGTCCTGGCCGAACTAGCGTTTGCAGGGCAGCCATGGCAGATAGCTTTGGCCGTTCCTGAAGTCGCTCGAAATAAGGTTCGATGTCACGATTGACTTTTTCGTAGCTGTTTCCCAGCTGAGACATGATTCTCTTCTGGTCAGCGGTAGTGATGGTGTGCAGTGCGGATTGATAGGCTCGGCGAAATCGGCCCGCCGACCGCTTGTAGGTGATTCCCGCATCCGCTTCGTCCCCCGTGGCCAAAAGGGCAAAAGCAGTTTCTTGCTCATGGATGCCATCGGTCATCTCATGGGCAGCTTGGATGGTCTCAAAGTTTCCCCTAAGCACGCGATCAATTGACCGAGTCATTGAGAAAAAACTGATGCTGGCGGCACTCATAACGATGCCCATGAGCAGCACAAGCAAAAGGTGGCTCAGTATCAACTGATTCCTTAAGCTGCGCATGCTCTATTGTGCGCCAAGTACGAGGCATACTCCTAGGGTGTCTGATTCCATGCTGTCCTATTCACAGGCATTAGGTGTTCTTCGGGAGCGGATAGTACCGATTAGGAAGATGGTTCGACTTCCCCTTGAGGAGTCCATGGGCCATGCCCTCGCAGAGCCGATCATCGCTCCTGAGCCCAACCCCCGATTTGACAATAGTGCTGTCGATGGCTACGCTATCGGCTCTGTAGAAGATAGCACTGAGGGTATGTCCCTCGAAATCCAAGGTCATATCGCCGCGGGAGGAGTCTTTCGTGAGGCGATTCGTCCTCATTCGGTTGTTCGGATCCTGACCGGAGCGCCCGTGCCCGCGGGGACTTATGGGATCGCGATGCAAGAGGATGTGGTTCTGGATGGCAATTCGGTGATCTTGCGCCAATCCGTTCCTAACCGACAATTTATCCGTCGGCAGGGTTCGGATTTTCAGGCAGGCGAGGTTTTAGCACCTGCAGGCACCGTTGTAGATGCAGGAGTGTCCGCTCAGCTCGCCTTTGTGGGCGTTGTAAGGCCAAGTGTCTTTCGGCAGCCTCTCGTGTCAATTCTCACTACGGGAGATGAAATCGTCGACCCTTCGCAAATACCTGGCCCTAGCCAGATTCGCGACACAAACTCGGTGATGCTACAAATGCAGGTCCTCCAGACTTGCGGTGCTTGCCCGACGGTTATTCGTGTTGCCGACGATCGAGAACTATTTAAAGAGACATTGTCGAGAACTGCCGGGCGAAGCGATCTTGTTATCATTTCTGGTGGCGCATCGGTCGGTGATAAGGATTTCCTTGATGGGATCATGCGTGAACTCGGGACTGTGCACTTTCATGGGGTTTCAATCCGGCCAGGAAAACCGATCCTTTTCGGCCAGATTGGAAGTTGTTTTGTGTTTGGCTTGCCCGGAAATCCGGCGAGCGCCTATGTGTGTTTCGAGATTTTTGTCCGTGAGGCAATTCGCCGCTTGGCTGGTTGGTTGACCCCAGAACCCCGTTGGGTGGATTGCACAATTGGCTTTGACCACAAAGCGTGTGGGAGAGAAGATTTCGTCCGAAT
Source organism: uncultured Armatimonadota bacterium (assembly GCA_903833215.1). Taxonomy (GTDB): domain Bacteria; phylum Armatimonadota; class Fimbriimonadia; order Fimbriimonadales; family Fimbriimonadaceae; genus Fimbriimonas. The sequence goes on along the minus strand of CAILEM010000073.1, from coordinate 38,874 downwards.
TCGCAGGGACGGCCCGCGGGTTGTGGAAATGGGGCAGCAAGGCTCATTTGGCATTAACTCGCTAGCGACAGCCCATGGGCTCCTTATGCTAAGTGCAACCGAAGATCGCCTCGTCGGAAGTCAAGAAAGGGTGCTTTGGCTGGGTTAGGAGCGACTCCATTTAGACTAGAATGAGATATTGAACATGCGACCGGTGTTTATCACACTTCCAGCAGGATGTTTGCTGGCTTGTATTGGTGGAATTTTGTGGGTTCAGGCACGTATTCGGGCCGCGACGCCCTACTCCAGATCCGTTGAAATTTCTTCGTTTGAGCCACGCCACTTGGTCACTGCAAAAATGATCGCAGAAACTGAGGCGAAATCAAACTTGCTGGAACCGACCATCCAGTGGAAAGACGTCAATGGCAAGCCCGTAACCTTGGCATCACACAATGCGCCGAGACCGCAATTCATCTACTTTGTCCTCGATGGATGCCCGTGTAGCTTTGATGCTGAGCCCCTGTTCCATGACCTTTCGAAGCAGTTCAAGGGTGCTATAGACTTTGCGAGCGTTACCAACGGCAATCCCGAGAAGGCGATGACTTGGAATCGAGAAGTGTCCGTGCCCTATCCCGTTTTGTCTGACCCTAAGGAGGAGATCATCCACCTCTACGGAGCCAAAGCGGCTGTTTATAGTGTGCTGGTCTCGAAAGATGGCCATATCGTAAAGATGTGGCCGGGATATTCCCGCTCAATGTTGCTTGAGATGAATGCGACGATGGCAACGCTTGCTGGAGTTCCCCAAAAGCCCTTCAATACCAAATACGCTCCCGAGATTAAGGCGACGGGTTGCGCGTTTAGTCCAGCCGGATTCAAATAGCGGTCTTCTGACACGATTCCACCCTGATAAGTGAATCTTCAGGATCGTAATTGTCTTCTGGTTCGTCCCTCCACAAAACGGCACGGAAATTGTGCTGCGTTTTGGGGTCGATCAGAAAGCCATGAAAGTCGTTGAGTCAAATCCCAAGCCTGCTGAAGAGCCTCGATACAGGGCGATTGTCGCAAACTTGCTTGCCGATGACTTTGAAACACGCGACAAGTTAAACCGTGTCAATTGGGTTGAGAAGGAGTCTCCTTCCATCCCTGAGCAGACTGAGACCACGAAACCTACGCCTATCCCAAAAACGACAAGGCTCGTGTCACTTGATGCATTTCGCGGACTGACCGTCCTCCTGATGCTGATCGTCAACAATGTCGCTTTGGATACGTACACGCCGGACCCATTTACCCATGCTGGATGGAATCAGGGGCTTCGGCTGGCCGATTTTGTTTTTCCATGGTTCCTGCTTTGCGTCGGTTTCGCGATTCCGCAATCATTTGCGTCCTTTAAGAAAAAGGGGCTTCCAAGCTGGCGCCACGACATCAAGATTGTGGGGCGAGCCGTAGGTTTAGTACTACTTGGATGTTTGATCAATGCGGCCATATCCAAGCAAGTCGTTTTCACCCTTGGTGTCCTGCAACTTATTGGGCTCTCGTATCTGGTGTCTGCGTTTGCCTACGAACTCCCTTTGGTTCGTAGGGCGATCATCGCTGTTGGTTTTCTTGCCGGCTATGGCCTGGCGATCCGATATCTTCCTATTCCAGGAGCCCAAGCCGGGACGTTTCTCGAAAATACGAACTTTATCGATCACATCAATCGAACCTACTTGGTCAAATACAACCTCGATGGTTTGTTCTCAGTCATTCCAACGTCTGCGTTGATGATTTTCGCGTCGATGATTGGAGATGCACTTGTCAATCGAAAGCTGAACCCGCTGCGGCGGCTCTTGACGATGACGATTTCAGGATCAGTGCTGCTGGCAGCGGGAATCTTGGCCAACTCGTTTCTGCCCTACAATAAACCGGTTTGGACGCCATCCTACATCCTCGTAACGGGAGGCGTTGGCGTGTTGGTATTGGCTGCGTTCTACCTTCTCACTGACGCCGTAAAGTGGAACAAATGGCCATTTGCTCTGATGGTCTTAGGTTCGAATGCACTGCTTGCTTATGTGCTGCCTGTCCTTACCAAGGTGATGATGTTCTCATCCTGGACGGTGTCAACCCATAGGGGTAACATGTCCCTTCAAGAAGCCTTCTTGGACTCCCTTGTGAACCGCTTTGGAAGAGTTCCAGGCGGATGGGCGTACACATGGGTGTACATTTGCTGCTGGTGGTTAATTCTCCTAGTGCTATACAGGAAGAGAACTTACCTAAGGGTTTGATCGTCGACTGATCCATGGATTCCGAACCGATTTTTTATGACCCACACGGCAAGCGTCGTGTAAGGATGTCTCGGTTCGCCGCGATCATCAGCTCTGTCGTGGCTGTGGCAAGCACCATTTTCGCGATAATCATGTGCTTTACGGTTCCTCTTCTGAGGGACCCGGTGCCCAAGGCACACAAGAATGGCGGGTTGCTGGCTAATTTGCCCGATGAGCCTCCGCATAAGTCGCTCTTTTTGAGCAGTAAGGTTCGAAAGGACCTGTTGGCAGAAATTGAGCGCACGAAAGGGAAGACCAAGAGTCCACCAGCCCATGTTGAGAAGATCGTTGCCGGTTTTTATGCACCTTGGGAAGAATCTGGAATCCACTCCCTCAATGCCTATAAGCAAAACCTTACCCACGTTATTCCAGCGTGGTTGACGCTCGGACCGGACGGCACCAGTATCGATTTTAGTGACTTCGATCTTGAGGAAAATCCAAAGAACGAGCGCGTCCTGGAAATTGCACACAGTGTTGGTCTTCGCATCGTCCCGCTGATCAGCAACAGCAAAGGCGGCGTTTGGGACCCCAAAATCGTGCACAAGCTGCTCAGTTCAGAAGCGAATCAAAAGACTTTGATCAAGCGGCTCTACGATTGGGTTGTCAAGAACAATTTTCAAGGGATCAACCTAGATTTTGAGGAACTTGAAGCAGAGGACTATCCAAAGTTGCCGGGCTTCGTAAAGCTCGTTCACGCCGCATTTCACCCCTCAAAACTGGGTGTGAGTGTGGATGTTGAGGCTGGGAACGAAACCACGAAAACCAAGGAACTGGCGGATGCCTGTGACTGGATCATGCTGATGGCGTATGACCAACACTCCGAGGAGGATTTTGCAGGGCCAATCGCTGGAGCAGAGTGGTGTGAACAGGTTCTTGAAGCAACCCTGCGGCAGATTCCAGCGGAAAAGGTTGTCCTTGGAATTGGCAATTATGCGTACGACTGGAATACTTCCTCCAAAGACAAACTTGCCGATAGCTTGAGTTTTCAGGAGGCGATGGATACCGCCAAAGGTTATAACGACGCCCCACCGTCCAAAGTGATTGACTTTGATCCAGATAGCCTCAACGCGACATTTTCTTACGAAGACGATAACAACGACATGCATCGAGTCTGGATGCTTGACGCTGTGTCGGCGTATAACCAATGGTTATCTGCCCGTACCTACGATCTGAGGGGCGCGGCGGTTTGGGCTCTTGGCCAAGAAGACCCGGGGATTTGGACGTTCCTCGGTCCGAAAGCTTTCACGAAAGTGATGTCGCCCGATGCCCTGAATGTCGTGAAGTTCCCATATTTCATCTCAAACATAGGAAAGGGCGAACTTCTTCGTGTCGCTGAAAAACCGACCGACGGTAAGCGTGTTTTTAAGGTCGACGACGACGGAGTCATTATTGACGAAGAGTATCAGCAGTATGCTTTTCCTTACGTGCTTCAGCACTCTGGCTACTTTGAGAAAAGCCTTTGCCTTACGTTTGACGATGGTCCGGATCCTACTTATACGCCGAAGATTCTTGATGCACTCAAAGAACTAAATGTTCCGGCCGCGTTCTTTATCGTCGGGAAGAATGCCGAAGAGAACTCTGGAGTTATTCAACGAGAATATGACGAGGGTCATGAGGTGGGGAATCACACGTTCTCCCATCCTGACTTGGGCACGATAAGTACATTTCGAGCAGAACTTGAAATCAACGCAACCTTAAGGGTGATCGAAACCATCCTCGGTAAGTCAACTTCGCTGTTCCGGCCCCCGTACAACGCTGACTCTGAGCCGAGCAACAAAGAAGAACTGACTCCGGTTGAGATTGCGGCCCGGTTACACTACGTCACTGTCGGCGAGAAGATCGATCCCCAAGATTGGAGCCTAAGGCTTGCGTTACCGAATGGGACATCTCGCCCAAAGACAGGCGAAGATATTGCCACGGATATCGTTGGCCAGATCAAGCGATTTGAAGCTACCAAGGATGAAGGAAACATCATCTTGCTGCACGATGCGGGGGGGAATCGTGACGCCACGATCGCTGCTCTGAAGATATTCGTCCCTCAGCTCAAAAAGGAAGGCTATAAATTCGTCAGTGTCGCCCAGTTGATGGGAAGGACTCGCGACCAGGTCATGCCGGACACGCTGCCCTCGGAGCGCTTCACGATCTTTTTGGCGCGAATTGAGTTCGGCACGATCTTCACCATCGACTGGTTGCTAGCAATTGGCTTTCTTGCCGCTATTTGGCTGGGCTTTGCCCGAATTGCGGTTGTGACACCGTTGGCATTGATTGACCACCGCCGCCAGAAACGAAAAACTTATGATGCTGGTTATCGTCCCGAGGTAGCCGTAGCCATTGCCGCGTTTAATGAAGAGACGGTCATCACTAGAACGATTTCAAGCGTTTTAGCATCAACTTATCCGGTGACTCAAGTCATCGTTGTCGATGATGGATCCACCGATGGGACGAGTAAGGCGGTCGTCGATGCTTATGGCTCCGATCCTCGGGTAACTCTCATTACGAGAGCTAACGGCGGAAAAGCTTCTGCACTCAACGATGCAATTGCTCACTGTGGTGCCGAACTCTATCTTTCGATTGACGCCGACACTCAAGTTGATCCAGGTGCGATTGGGCTGATGGTTCGACATTTTCAAGATCCGAAAGTAGCCGCCGTGGCGGGCAACGTGAAAGTCGGAAATCAAGTGAATATCCTGACGCAATGGCAAGCGGTGGAATACACGACTAGCCAGAACATAGACCGACGTGCTTATGCGTTACTGAATAGCATCACGGTTGTTCCCGGAGCCATTGGGATCTGGCGAAGGCAGGCTGTCACCGATGCCGGGTTGTACATCAACGACACTCTGGCGGAAGATATGGACTTGACGTGGAGGTTAAGGCGAGCCGGCTATCGCTTGGAAAACGAACCAGGTGCGCTTGCGTACACAGAAGCCCCTCAGAGTTTTGGTGCTTTCTTCAAGCAGAGATTCCGATGGGCCTATGGGACTTTGCAGTGCCTTGTCAAGCATCGACGAGCTCTTTTCCACAACGGTTTCTTCGGTTGGCTAGCTCTACCCACGCTGTGGCTGTTTCAAATCGTATTCCAAGCCCTGGCGCCCTTGGTGGACCTACAAGTTCTTTACTCGATGATTGGATATTTGATGGCGTTTGTGACTCATCGGATGCACCCTAGCGAGGAGCTTTCGGGGCTACCAGCAGCGTCGGCGTCGTTAACCCAGGTCGGATTCTTGTACGCCATGTTCTTCCTCGCCGAACTCGGCTCCGGCGTTATTGCTTACCGACTCGATAAGGAAAAATTCGGGGCTCTCTGGTGGTTGTTCCTTCAGAGATTTGCCTACCGGCAGATCATGTACGGGGTGGTCTACAAGTCTTTCTTGCGCGCCGTCGGCGGAAATCGCCAAGTGTGGGGCAAAGTGGACCGGAAGGGAACGGTCAATCTACCAAACAAGAAGTAGATTTGGCCCGGACGAAGGGACTCGAACCCCCAACCCTCAGTTCCGAAGACTGATGCTCTATCCATTGAGCTACGTCCGGCCGACGCAGAATTGTACCATGCGAGGGACGCCAAACTGAGCTTAACAAAGCTGTGCTTCTGGTGATGAGAAGAGAATTTTGCACACCCGACGCATTGAATTACCTGCTTGATTCACATTAGCGAAAGCTTTTTGCGGTCCGCCCAAGGCATCGATGGCCTTTGTCAGCAGTTCACGCTTTTCGGAACTTAGGGTTACATCGAAGATATCGAGGATCGACACCACGCACTCGGTGGACGTTTTTGTATCCTTGTCCGCCACAAGACGTTCCAAGACGAGTTGGGCTGGTGCTCCATTCTTACCTCGTTGGGTAAACATGAAGTCCTGCCACCGGATTCTCTCTAGCATGGTGGCGGTTGTTAGCCATGCAGGGCCCCATTTCCAACCGCTAACGTCGAATGGAAACAGTAGGTCCATGCCTTGGTTTCGCATAGTCCGGGCGACCTGACCAATTTCGTCATTTGCGACCGTCAGCATCGTCTGGGTGGGAAGGGCATTGTGGGGCCGACGTGCCGCAAGGCGCGGGCCGAAACCGGATTGGCGGAGTTGCCCGACGACAAAGTCGACGGGGCTCTTTACACGGGTACCCACGCACTGTTCACTCCAGAACTCATTGGACTCCGCGAGAGCTTTCAAGAACGGTTTGATGTGAAGGTCGTTCTTGTACCAAATCTTGACGAACTTATCGACCGTTTGAGGCGATGGATGATCGTAGGCGAAATACGACAGCATCTTGGCTACCATTCGCTTTGCAGTGATCGGGTGGTATGCAAGCACGCGTAGGAATGTGTCGGCATCGTAGGCAGCAGTCTTGCCGAGAATCGTCTTGTGTCCAAAATCCCGCATCTCAGGCGAAAAACTAGAGGCTACGAGTGGCCAGCCGTGTTCCATTGCCCCCAATATTTTCTGATTCTGGTCGCCACCCAGGCGCTCATAGATTGGATATCGCAGGCTCCAGCCCAAGAATGCCCTTGAAGCCTCTTGAACGTCTTTTTCGGTGTAATTCCCAATCCCTAAGGTGAACAGTTCCATTACCTCGCGCGCGAAGTTCTCATTTGGATGGCCAGGCACACTTTGGTCGACGTCCAGCCATTTGAGCATTGCAGGCGACTTGCTTATGGAGTTGAGCAGGGTCGAAAAGCTACCGGACGCGTTATCGCGCAAGGTCTCTACATAGTTATGCATCAGTGGCCCGAAGTCGCACTTTGATCCACTAATCGCAAAGTGGTTATGCCAGAAGACGGTAAGTTTTTCTTCAAGCGGACGCTCGGTAGTGATCATCCGGTACTGCCACCACGCTCGAACCCTGGTTGGGTCAAGACTATATTTGGCGTCCTGCTGGACGTACCACTCCCAAATTGCAGGAGTGGGGCCAACGGGGACTTTTTCGTACTCGATCAGGCGTTCAATGGTGCCTGCCACTCCGAGTGGTAGATACTTTTCGAGCTCAATTTGACCAGCGCCAAGGCCAAAGCGACGAAGGAGATGGGAAACCTTCTGCTGTGCATCCATATTCAATAACCCACGGCAAGCCTGCTCAGACGAATCCTCCCAAACACTGTTTAGTGAATGCGGGTGAAACTGAGCATCAAACCACTTCCATCTTACAGCGGATAGGTCGAATGCGGTGGGTGTGGATGTGGCAAAGGCCACTAACGATGCCCGTAAAATCCAAGGCACCATCATTGTTTTCCATGACAAAAGACTCTGCTGATTACTTCGCAATTTCGATGGACCGGGCAGGCTGAGCAGTTAAGGAGATCCGCGCAGCGTGATAATCTGGGCCGTTCTCCCTTTTCTTAAGTCATGAGCCAAACGCTTATTCTGCCGCTCTTGGGTCTCGAAGACACTTTTCCTGAGAATCTGTACGTGTTGCATCACCCTTCGAGCAATCGATACGGTTGCTTCTGCCACGAAGGCATTCATGGATTGGCATGTTTTAGCACCGAGGAAGGTGCCGTCAGATTTGCAGAGTGGATTGACCTCGTAGGAATGACCACACGTGAGCTAAGTTTTGACGAAGCAAGAGAGGTCGCCAAAGACCGTCCGCTTCCCGTGGTATCGCTCATGCTTCTCGACTCCCTCCAGTCGCCTAAGATTCATTTCGTTCGATAGTTCGATAGTTCGAGCGTTTGACTCCTGAAATTCTCAGTGAGAGTGCCATCTCGTCTGAGCGAGGTGGATTCGGATGATTTTGGAAAGCAAAGAATCACCGCCCAATTTCGGATACATGCGCCTCCGTAGCCGTCGTCTCTGTGGCGACGAGGTGCCGATTGAATTCTTGAGCAGATGGCGGATGCCTCGTGGTGTTGCGGCATGTCATCACACGGTTTCGGACGACGCCACGGAGACAGCATCTAAGGGGGCTGTCTCGGCGGAAGAGAGAGATTGCGTTCGAGTTTGGTCCAAGAACGCGCGTCAAACGTCATTTGGATTTAGCACTCTCCTTTATCTTTTGCTAAATTCCGTTGACGGGCACTGAGCCACGTGGAGTAAACTTTAGCAGTCGGGGCTGGCGAGTGCTAGCCTCATCCCATTGAAAAGGATTTTGGAGGAACAGAAAATGGCAAATCTAAAGCCACTCGGCGATAAGGTCGTCGTTCAGCTAGTAGAGCAGGAGGAGAAGACTGCTTCTGGCATTTATCTTCCCGACAGCGCAAAGAAGAAGCCTCAGGAGGGCAAGATCATTGCCATCGGAGGCGGTCGCGTTCTGGATAGCGGCGAGCGAAATCAGCTCACTGTTAAAGTCGGTGATCGCGTGCTATTCAGCAAGTACGGCGGCAACGAGGTCACAGTTGACGGTCAGGATTACACGATCCTCGACGAAGACCAGATCTATGCGATCTTGAATTAAGGAGCAAATTAAATGGCAGCAAAAAATCTTCTATACGATGAAAATGCAAGACGAGCGCTTGAGCGCGGCGTCAACAAGGTCGCCGATGCGGTCAAAGTAACCCTCGGACCGAAGGGCCGAAACGTCGTTTTGGATAAGAAGTGGGGAAGCCCAACGATCACCAAGGACGGCGTTACCGTCGCTAAGGAAATCGAGCTTGAGGATCCATACGAGAACATGGGCGCGCAACTCTGCAAAGAAGTTGCCAGCAAGACCAACGATGTCGCCGGCGATGGTACCACCACCGCGACTGTTTTGGCCCAGGCTATCGTTAACGAAGGCCTTCGCTACGTTGCAGCAGGCGGTAACCCGATTGCTGTAAAGCGCGGCATCGATCATGCCGTTGATCACGTAATCGCTACGATCAAGTCGCTCTCACAGCCAATTAAGGACAAAGAGCAGGTTGAGTTCGTCGCGACGATCGCCGGTAACGACAGCGAGATCGGCAAGCACGTTGCGGAAGCAATGGACAAGGTCGGCAAGGACGGCGTTATCACCGTCGAAGAGTCCAAGGGTCGAGATACCCAGCTGGACGTCGTCGAAGGTATGCAGTTCGACCGCGGCTACATCAGCCCATACTTCGTAACGGACCCAGAGCGCATGGAAGCCGTTCTTGAGAACCCTCTGATCCTCATCCACGAGAAGAAGATCAGCAATGCTCAAGAGTTCCTTGGCTTCTTGGAGAAGGCAGCTGCGACTCGACGACCAATCCTTTTGATTGCAGAAGATATTGAAGGCGATGCTCTCGCAACCACGGTTCTCAACAAGATCCGAGGCGTCCTTCAGATCGCAGCGGTCAAGGCTCCAGGCTTTGGCGATCGACGAAAGGCCATGCTTGAGGATATTGCTGTTCTCACCAACGGCAAGTTCGTTAGCGAAGATCTCGGCACCAAGCTTGACAGCGTGACCACCGACATGCTCGGCACGGCGAAGAAAGTTGTCATCACCAAGGAAGAGACCACGATCATCGAGGGCGCAGGATCGAAAGAAGCCGTTCTCGGACGAATCGCTCTCATCCGAAGCCAAATCGAGAAGACGGACAGCAACTACGATCGCGAGAAGCTCCAAGAGCGACTTGCTAAGCTCAGTGGCGGCGTTGCCGTCATCAAGGTTGGCGCAAGCACCGAGACCGAGCTCAAAGAGAAGAAGCACCGATACGAGGACGCTCTTAGTGCAACTCGTGCGGCTGTTGAAGAGGGAATCGTTGCTGGTGGCGGTGCAACTCTGCTTCGCGCAGCATCGCAGCTCTCGACGGAAGGCATCACGGGCGACGAGCTCACTGGCCTTCTGATCGTTCGACGTGCTCTTGAAGAGCCACTTCGACAGATCTCGAAGAACGCGGGCCTCGAAGGCTCCGTCGTCGTCGAGAAAGTCCGAGGTGCAAAGGAGAACTTTGGTCTCAACGCTCTCACGGGCGAAATCGTCGACCTGCTCAAGGCCGGTATCGTAGACCCTGCAAAGGTCACACGAAGCACCATCCAGAATGCAGCTTCGATCGCTGGTTTGATCCTCACGACTGAGACCTTGGTCGTGGATAAGCCAGAGCCTAAGAAGGCTGGCGGCGGCGGTGGCGGCGCTCCAGGCATGGGCGGAATGGGCGACTACGACATGTAGTCCCTGGCTGACCTTCGGGTCGGTCGCGAGCCCTCAGTGCTTGATAGCACTGAGGGCTCTTTTTTTGACCGAGTTAGCGGGTAAAAGCTCTCTATGTCCGTATTTGATCAAGCGAAAGCCGTTTACGCCGATTGGGGGGTGGACGTCGAATCTGCCATCGAATCCGCCCTTGCTATCCCAATCTCCATCCACTGCTGGCAAGCCGATGATGTGAGTGGTTTCGAGGTCCACGATGGCAGCATGGATTCCGGCGGGATTATGGCAACGGGCAACTACCCCGGCCGAGCCCGTAATGGTGATGAAGTTCGCCAAGACTATGACGCAGTGCTGGGGTTGGTACCAGGTACCCATCGTGCGAACCTACATGCCATCTATGCCGAAACGGGGTCGAGTTCAGTTGGGCGCGATGAAATCGCCGTTGAGCACTTCGCAAGTTGGATTGATTGGGCAAAGTCACGGGGCATCAAGCTGGACTTCAACCCGACCTACTTCGCTCACCCATTGGCGAGTTCTGGCTACACGCTTTCTCATGCGGACCCTGAAATTCGTGCATTTTGGATTCGCCACGGCCTTGCGTGCCGAAAGATAGCCTCGGGAATGTCGGCTGCGCTCGGCGGTGAGTGTGTGGTCAATCACTGGATTCCTGACGGAAGCAAGGACGCCACCGCTGATCGTTGGTCGCCCCGACGACGTTTGGTTGAGGCGTATGACGAGCTGCTGAGAGCGGAATTCGATGGATGCACGGACGCCGTCGAAAGCAAACTCTTTGGCTTAGGTTCTGAAGACTATGTTGTCGGCTCTTTTGAGTTCTACTTGAGCTATGCCCTTTCTCGGAAGAAATTACTCTGCCTCGATATGGGGCACTTCCACCCAACTGAGACGATCGCGGACAAGGTTTCTGCGATCTTGCAGTTCCAGGATCGAGTGCTTCTGCATACCAGTCGACCGATGCGATGGGATAGCGATCACGTCGTCCTTTTCAGCGATGACCTCAAGGCTGCTTTTGCCGAACTGAAACGAGGTGATGCTCTCAATCGAGCGATCATTGCCCTCGACTTCTTTGATGCGAGTATCAACCGGATTGGTGCGTACGTTGTCGGAATCCGCGCGACTCGAAAGGCAATTCTCAACGCGCTACTCGACCCAACTTCGACGCTTCACCAGCTGGAAGGGGAAGGGAAGAATGCCCAGAAGCTTGCCCTGATGGAAGAGTTCAAGACTCTGCCTTTTGGTGCGGTCTGGGATGAATTGTGTGCCCGCGCGGATGTTCCCGTTGGAAAGAGTTGGATCGCCGACATGGAAACGTACGAGACGAACGTTCTCAGTGGCCGAAGCTAGAAAACTCTCCACAAGACATACGAACCGTAACCGCAGACGAGGACTGCAAATAAGGAATCAAGTAGGGCGTGACCGATCACGAACTGCGGACCTTCTGGCCAGTCCTCGTGCTTGTAGTAGACACCGTCTGCGACAAGGCGCATGACCCAGAACACGCAAATGAAGACAGCGATCCCCAGCGCAGCTGTCTCCCTTGCCATGAAGGACCCATGCAGCGTTAGGGTCATCACACCAAATGAGATGATGGTTAGGACGATGAACGACCCATTGGTCCACATGAGCTTTCGGTTGAAGCTACTGAGTTTGGGTAACTCCTCTTTCCACCTTAATCGCGTCGGGACCTGGAAGCTAGCCATCAGAACAAGCAGTTGCATCACACCGAGTATCCAAAGCTCTTTGTCGATGTACCAACTTATTGTGTGGCTCAGGAGAATGGAGTTGGCCCAGTGGAATAAAGGAACGATGAAGGTGGCTCGAAACGTGGAGTGAAAGAGCAGAGGCAGTGGGCCGATAATGGTGATCCAGGTTAGGACGCGAGATCGGACTTCAAATCGTTTTTCGGCGAGTATCAGTCCTCCTTGAATGGCGAAGTAGATCAGCGGGCCACCATAGCCTCCGCCGGCCGGATAGCTGATTGCCAGTTCATGGAGCAGCCCTGAAATCAGAAACACGCCAAATACCGCTCCTCTGATTCCGAGTTGTCTAGCCAAGGGCCGCATAAAGAGGATTCGATCCATTTCAACGAATGGCCGATTCCATCGGGTTGTCCAGAACTCGGACAGAGTTACGCTTTGAAGCGGCTTGTCAAACAGAGGTCCCACCTTGAACCCAAGCAGGTTCGCGAGGCTGCTTAGGATTTCCGAAATCCCGAAGTGCACTATCACAAGGATCGTTGCGATGCCGCACCAGCCGAGCGCTTCGTCGCCGAGGCGGGGAGAAATGAGTGCTATCCCGAGCGCGGATCCCAAACCAAGATAGGTCGCCAGCAGTCCCCGAACAAACCTTGATCCGCATTCTGAAGGTACGGCAACCTTGGTGCCGAATCCAGAGGGATCCATTCCTGGCCATAGAGACATATAGGGAACGAGTCGCATGAACCCAATGCCAGAAAGCTCTTGAATTGGAATCCTGATTAAGATGGTCGCCTTTACGACGAAGACAAGTTCCACACTCGCGAGGAACAGCCGGACGACCGCCATCTCATCCTTTGCCATATAGAGAACCGCAGCAGCGAGTACTGGAAACACCCATGCGAGCCTCCGCCGAAAGGTATCTGGTAGCGGGAGTGCGGGAAGGCCAAGACACAACAAATATAGGCCGATACTGCATCCAATTGTCAGCTCTCGCATGGTCAAATTATACTGTCAATAATAACTGAAAGTAGTGAAACTTGAAGATTCCTATTTGAGGTGAGATTTTTCGAGTGAACGGTCTGGATTCCGGGGCGTATATAGTTAAATGTGAGGGTGACCTTCAGTAGAGACCGGATTGGCAGGGCAGTCAATTGATAGATTCGAGATATTTAGTATTTGTCGGTGCAAGCGCTTTCTTGGCCGCGACAGTTGTCTCATCTTCTCCGACCCAGAGTTCAAAAAAGAAGAAAGCAGTCGCAGTTGCTCAACCCAGCTTTTCGAAGTCGGTCGCGCCGATCGTCGACAAGTACTGCGTCACGTGTCACTCGGGTGGCCGGGCACCTGCCGGGATCGTATTGACAGGATTTTCGGACGCGGCATCGATTCAAAAGAACACTGAGTTGTGGAGTCGGGTGGCAAAAAATGTGGCTTCTGGCCATATGCCACCGGAAGGAATGCCTCAACCCACAAAGGCACAACGTGATTCGATGGTTCGTTGGCTTGACCTGACCCTTTCCGGTGACTGCAAACTTATCGATCCCGGTCATGTGACGATGCGAAGGCTGAATCGTCGCGAGTACGACAACACCGTTCGTGATCTGGTTGGTCTTGATCTTCGGCTCGCAGAAGATTTTCCCTCGGACGACGTCGGTTACGGCTTTGATAATATCGGCGACGTCCTCTCGATTTCACCACTGCTGATGGAGAAGTACCTGAAGGCGGCGGAAGAAATTGCATCCAAGGCCATTCAGGTTCCTGACACAAAACCAGTTAGGTTTGATAACGAGAACTTGAAGGTCACCACCGGCGCCGCAGTAGGTGATCAGACCCAGATTTTCTTTGCCTCGGAAGGTCAAGCTTTTACCGACCAATACCTAACGCTCGCCGGCAACTACAAATTCCGAATCGAGGCGAGTGCCCAACAGGCTGGTCCTGATGCGGCAAAGATGGCATTGCTGATCGACAACAAGCCAGCGATGGTATTCGACGTGAAGGCGCTTGAAAAGCGCCCCGAAGTGTACGAGGTCACTCTCCCACTCGATCCCGGCAAACATCGCATTGCGCTGAAGTTTGCTAACGACTACTATCGACCAGGACCTCCTGTTGAGGACCGAAATCTCATTGTCCGGTACATGGACATGTACAAGCCTTTGATGAAGTCCTCGGCACTTTCAGATGTCCACAAGCGGATTATTTTCGAGACGCCAAGTGCGGCGGAGTGGCAGCCTAGCGCGAAACGAATCCTGAGCAAATTCGCAAGCCGAGCATTCCGGCGCCCACCAACCGTCGACGAAATTAGCCGGCTGATGAAAATCGCTGAGTACGTCCACAAAGATGGACAGCCCTTTGAGAAATCCATACAGCTTTGCGTACAAGCGATTCTCTCATCGCCACAATTCCTTTTTCGAGTGGAACGGTCAGATGGGTCGCCAAATCTTGGAAGTTACGAACTGGCCTCTCGACTTTCATATTTCCTTTGGGGATCGATGCCAGATGAGGAACTGTTCCGCCTTGCCTCCACTGGAGATCTCAAGAAGCCTGTCGTGCTAAAAGCTGAAGTGAGGAGGATGTTAGGTAGCCCTAAGAGCGCATCACTCGGAGACAACTTTGCTGAGGAGTGGCTTAACTTGAGGAAGTTGGCGCTGATTAACCCAGATCCTGCCCAGTTCCCCGACTTCAACGAGCAGCTTCGCGCTGGGATGATGACGGAAACGAAGATGTTCTTCGACGGCGTCGTCAAGAACGATAGAAGCATCATCGACTTCCTGGATGCTAAATACACCTACATCAACGAACAGCTTGCCAAGCACTATGGAATTCCTGGAGTCACTGGCGATCAGTTCCGCAAAGTGTCCCTCGTCGGCACACCACGCGGTGGCGTGTTGACTCAAGGCAGCGTCTTGACTCTGACCTCGAATCCAACGAGGACCTCGCCCGTCAAACGCGGTAAATGGGTTCTTGAGCAGATTCTGAACACTCCACCCCCACCTCCACCACCCAATGTCGGTGTGCTGCCTGATGACGGTAAGCAAATGGCTGCAGCAACGCTCAGGGAGAAGATGGAGCGCCATCGAAAAGACCCTGCATGTGCTTCGTGTCATAAAAAGATGGATCCACTCGGGTTCAGTCTTGAAAATTTCGATGCGACTGGAGCTTGGCGATCACAGGAAGGTGGAGTGCCCATCGATTCGTCGGGAGTGCTACCTGACGGCACCAAATTCCAAGGTGCTCCAGAGCTGACGGCAATTCTCATCAAGAAGAAGAAAGATTTTGTTCGCAGCATGTCAGAAAAACTGCTAACGTATGCGCTTGGACGAGGCGTTGAAGCATTTGATAAATGCAGCGTTGATCAAATCGCGAGCGTCTGTGAAACAAGCGGCAATCGGTTTTCTGCCCTTGTGAATGCGGTTGTGACAAGTGACCCGTTCCGAAAGAAGCGGGTTGTCGGAGGTAAAGGTAAATGAGTCGGCTAATTCCACGTAGGACATTCCTGAAAGGCATCGGTACCGTCATGGCACTGCCATTACTTGAAGCGATGCTGCCGCTTACTGCCTTGGCCTCATCTGCAAAGGTTCGGACCACCCGAATGGCTTTCTTGTTTGTGCCAAACGGCATGAGCATGCCGCATTGGACACCATCCAGCGAGGGACCGGGTTTTGTCCTTCCCGAGGTTCTCCAACCACTGCAAAGGGTGCGTGGCCAATTTTCAGTCCTTACGGGTCTGTCTCAGCGAAACGCGTTCGCTCTGGGAGATGGGCCAGGAGACCATGCCCGATCTGCTGCGGCTTGGCTCACCGGCGTGCACCCAAAAAAGACGGCAGGTGCTGACATCAAAGCCGCAATCTCCGCAGATCAAGTCGCGGCCGTCCGGCTTGGCCACCTAACGCCATTTCCATCCATTGAGATTGGATGCGAACGTGGCGCCGAAGCGGGGAACTGTGACTCTGGTTACAGTTGTGCCTATTCGTCGAACATTTCCTGGCGAGGTGAGTCGACGCCCATGGCTAAGGAAGTGAATCCGAGGCTGATCTTTGAGAGATTGTTCGGGAAAGGCGAAAAGGGTGAGACGCTGGAGAGTCGGGTTCTCAGGAGTCGCTATAACCGCAGCGTCCTCGATTTCGTGATGGAAGATGCGAGCAGGCTGAGAACGGAACTTGGTGTCCGCGATCAACGGAAGCTTGATGAGTACTTCACCGCGGTTCGCGAGATCGAAGAGAGACTTTCCAAGTTTGATCGGGTGACTTCAACTGCGAATGCGGGTGGCGTACGAATTCCGTCAGGTGTTCCCCAGGATTATTCAGAGCACATCCGTTTGCTCGGAGATATGATGATTTTGGCATTCGAGTCGGACTTGACGCGGGTGGCGACCTTCATGTTTGCGAATGAAGGCAGTAATCGAAGCTATCCGTTGATCGGAGTTCCAGAAGGGCATCACGATATGTCCCACCACGGAACGGATCCGATGAAGCTGAAGAAAAAGAGCCAGATCGATCAATTCCACGTCACTCAGTTGGCATACATCCTCGAAAAGATGGCGTCCATCAAGGAGCCCGAAGGTAGCCTCCTCGATAATTCGATGGTCTGCTATGGTGGAGGGATCGGTGACGGTGACCGTCACAACCACGATGATCTTCCCATTTTGTTGGCGGGTCGAGCGGGCGGCACTATTCATCAGGGCGTTCACGCGGTTTATCCAAACGGTACACCGTTGAATAACCTGTTCTTGTCAATGTTGGACCGGATGGGATTACCGACGGAGACGCTTGGAGATAGCACCGGAAAGCTAGAGCACCTTTTCTAGAGGAATTTACGAACGCTGAGGGCAAAGAGGCCTATTGTCGCGGTGAAACCTCGACTTGATCGCAACGGTCACAGTCAAAAGACTGTGATACGTACAAAGCCCACTGGACTAAAGATGGACCTGCGAGAAGCGATTCAGTCGAGCTACCTTGCCCAGGGGCTACTAGACTCCCATTTGTCGAGCCTTTGTGCGATTGCGACCTGTCAGTCGTTCAAAGGTGGGGAGGAGATCCTACGACAGTTTGATGAAACCCGTGACCTGATGATTTTGGCGAGCGGGGAAGCTCACATCATGACTGTGGTTGGTGAGCCAATCGGGCTAATGAAACCCGGAATGCCGATGGGTGAGGTTTCCTTCCTGGATGGAAAGCCACGGTCCGGAACCATTGTAGCGATCGAGGACTGTGAAGTCGTGGTCTTACCGGCCGAGCCTCTGCTTAAGCTTTTGGCGGAGTCGCCCGAGATGTGCGCTCAATGTCTGAAGAATATTAGTCGAGTTCTGTGTGCCCGTTTGAGGACCGCGAACCAAAATCTCGCCGCATTGATGGCGATTGAAGAAAGTGCCCCAAGCAGTTTGATTCATTGATTTCGGGCCGTGAAATCGGTCCGAAAGCCATTTGCGGGCCCCAAATGGGCCGTTTAGCAAATATCGTAAGTGAATTCGCACCATTCAACGCACAAACCCCGTCTAGCCTATGAGGTAGGTGCTGGTCGAATCTGGCTATATGTTCTATAATGTGCACGCAACCGTTTGGGGTATTCCTCATGCGGAGGCTGTTCAGAGGGCATTGCCAAATTTGTTCAGCCATGCAATTGGGGTTCTACTCGATTTAGAGGTGTCGTACTTGTGCTCTTGTTAAGTAATCGCATCAGATGCGCGGGCTTGCTGGGTGTTTTTGGGCTGCTTGCCAGTTCATCCTTCGCCGGCGGGCCTCATGGCGCCGCGAAGGTCAATCAGCTTTCAGTTCCATCGGCTCAGAAGAAGCTGGAACATGCTTCCGCTCGATTTATCCAAAACGCCGGCCAATGGCCACAGAAGGCGCTTTTCCTTGCCCGTTCATCTCACCTCAACGAGTGGATGACGAATAAGGGAATTACGTTTGACTACTTCCAACTGAAGCCCTCAAGAAAGGCTTCCGGAAAGAAGGGGCAAGTTGTAACCATGTCGTTCAAGGGGGCTTCGTCTTTTGCTCCCGTCGGCGTGAATAAACTTAGCTATAACACGTTGTATTTCAAAAGTAGCTGCAAGTCCAAGCAGGACGCTGGGAATTTCTCCAGCGTTTTAGCGAAGGACGTGTATCCGGGCGTTAATGTTCGCTCGTACTACGATCAGGATAAGCCGCGATATGACCTGATCGTTCGCCCCAATGTTGATCCATCTGTCATCCGACTCGCTTTTCATGGCGCGGACAAGACTTCGATCAAGGGCAACGCAATCGCTCTTTCAACACAGATTGGAACTTTGTCGCACGGCAAGCTTTTCGCCTACCAGAATGTAAATGGTAAGCAGAAGCCTGTGTCAGCGAAGTTTGTGGCATGCGGCAAGGATGAGTATGGATTCAGCCTTGGTGCCTATGACCATTCCAAGGTGCTGGTTATTGACCCGCTCGTTTACGGAAGCTACTATGGTGGCGACTCCGGATTCGATTCCGTCAACACCGTCACGACGGACAATGCTGGAGGCGTGTATCTCGCTGGCTATACTTGGGCCACTGACTTTCCTGGCATCGATGGTCCATATGGATTCTCGTTGCACAGCGATGGCTCGACTCGAGATGCCTTCGTAGCAAAACTTCAGGGTGACGCCTTCGATCAGTTCTATTCCGCCTATGTAGGTGGATCGATGGACGATAACGCGCAGTACATCAAAGTCGACCCATTTGGTGATATCTGGATTGCTGGACGAACGACATCCTCAGACTTTCCAGGCAGTACTCGCAATAATGTTCAGTTCCTGTCTCCTGATAATACGCCAGCTACGTCCGGTGCATTTATTGTTGGCTACGGAACTTACAAACAGCTGAGCCGCAATAGAGGCACCAACACGGCGCCGTTGGCGTTCAATGCCACCGACGTTGATGTGCAGAACGCCCTCAACGCTGTTGGTATTCCAGCGGCCGTTCAGGCTGTCCCTGCGGGCCTTACACTTGCGAAGGGAGCAACCTACCAAGTAACTCTGCCAAGCAACTTTCCGTTAGTTCTTGCTGTGGTCAAGTCAAACGTTAAGGGCGCGAACTTCGCGTTCGCACCAATGACTTCGTCGATCTTCGTCATGCGTTTCCAACAGAGCGCTACTCAGGTTCTGGATCCAAATCCAGGAAACGAGTCGGTTCAGTTCTTCGGCGGCAATGATGAAATGTTGGCGGGTTTCGCGATTCAGCCCGAATCGAATCCTGCTCCAGGCAATCCTATTCACTTCGTCTTTGGTGGCACTGTACAGTCAGGCGTCAGCGAGATACCCAACTTTAGTGGGGCTCAAAGTGGATACGTTGCCAAATACATGTTCTCGAGTACAACGAACACGTTTACTCTTGACCCGAACGTGAGTCGTTATGTTACGGGCGGAAATGGAATCGACTTGACTGGTGTTCAGATCGATCTCCAGGGTTCTGTTTATACGGGTGGATCGATCTATTTCCAGGGTAATGTCGACACAAGTAAAGGCGGTGGCTCTGCCGTGTTTACGACGACTCCTGGTGTATTCACTAACGGACGACTCCTCCGCAACAATGACCTTTTCGTTCAGAAGTACAAGGCAGATGGGGCACTCGCGTATTCCGCTGTTCTCGGTGGTAGTGACAATGATTACGTGGGTGGTTTAGACTTCGACGAAGACGGAACTACTTACAATTCTGGAAATGCGATTGATATCGACTCCAACCTTGATCTGTACATCGTTGGAATTGCTGGTTCTTTCAACTTCCCACGGACTCGAGGCGTGTATGGTCAGACCTTCGATGCGAATGCAAACGTAACCGTAACGAAGATCAACACCGATGCTTCGCAGATTCTTTATTCAACGAATCTGAAGACGAGTGGATTGGTGCTTCCTTCTGGAATAGCCGTCGACCTTCGCGGCGACGCTTTTATTACAGGAAACGTCCATCCGGACTATTTCGAATTCCCCGATACGTACAACTTCGACCCAACGAAAGCTGGGAACCCGAACGTACCGACGAATATGCCGCTTGGTGCTATTCAGACGACTGCTGATGCTCTCGTCCCAACGAATATGCAACCGACCGGCGGGACTGCGGGCGACATGGCCACAGTCAAAGGATTCCTGAATATCTTGAATCCTGCCGCTGATCAACTCACGTACGGCACCTATTTAGGTGGTGCGTTGGATGATCGCTGCTTTGGTCCTTACGTCGACAGCTTTGGCGACGTCTGGGTGTTTGGATGGGTTGATACCTTCCGAGACTATGTACTGTTCGACAGTAGTTTCAATCCTCACGACTTCCGTGACGACAAGGCTGAAGACTGGCTTCCAAGAGCGATGATCTCACCGTTGGCTTTCAAAGCCACGCCTGACGCTGGTGGCTACACACAGCTGAACGGAATTCTCTACGGTGCACTCTCTCCAACGTATCCAAGCTACACTCCGTGGAGCTGGGCACCTACGACGACTGCCCCTGGATTCCCGATTGACACAATCCAAGTAACCTACAAGAAGGATGGTTGGCTCGATAAACTTCGAGTTGGACTCGCATCCATCAGTGGTATCTCGTTGAGCCCGTCCACGATTCCTGGTGGACTTGGTGCGAGCACTACCGGTACGGTTACGCTCAGCCAGGCAGCTCCAAATGGTGGTGCGGACGTTGTGCTCACATTGTTGAACAACACGACTGCAGCATCGTTCTCGGCTTCCTCGCAGACATCGACGCTCGTGATAGCAATTGCTGCCGGTCAAACGACTGGAACCTTTACGGTCTACTCGAACGCTGTCACCAGCACGACTCCAGTCCAGGTGCAGGCTTCCTATCAGGGTAGCTTCCAGATTGGCCTGTTCACAGTCATTCCTTGGCTACAACAGCTGAGCTTGACGCCAACCAGCGTCGTCGGTGGTAACTCAGTAAATGGTCGAATCACGTTGGCTGCTCTGCCTCCTAAGGGAAGCGGCGGCGTTAACGTAACGATCCTCACTGACACCCCTTCGCTCGTATCGTTCCCTGCCGGTGCAACCGTCAACGTTCCAGAGGGTCAAACCTCCGTTACGTTCACGATTAACACCAACGGTGTAGGTGTTATCTCCTATCCGCAGGTCACAGGTTCGCTTCTAGGCGTAGGTATTACTCAGACGCTAACGCTGACGCTCGCTAGCCTTTCTCAGCTCACGTTCAATCCTGCATCGGTGAGCGGTGGAACTCCAGCTACTGCGACGCTTACTCTGGACGGCCAAGCAACCGGTCCGTTTGTTGTCAATCTGACTTCAAGCGACCCTGCCTTCACGTTCGCCGATCCAAACAGCGGACTGCCGATCACCAGCTTGACGTTCAACCAAGGCGACACTGCCCAGCAGTTCACCGTGGTAACGCCATACGAGTTGGCTAGCACACAGACGATCATCACCGCGACAAGACCAGCGCAGAACAACTACCCGATCCAATCGATTACGGGAACGCTGTTCGTAACTGCTCAGAACCTTACGACATTCACAATTTCGCCAACGGAAGTTGGTGGAGGCGGAACTTCGACAGGAACGGTAATCATCAATCAGGCGGCGCCAGATGGTGGCGTGGTTGTTAACATCTCAAGCAGCGATACATCGGTTGCGACAGTGCCAGCAACGGTACTGATTCCTTCAGGTGCAACGAGTGCAACGTTCAGTATCAAGACCGGCGTGTTGGGATCAACACAGACGGCGACCATCACCGCACAGCGCGGATCGGTTGTGATCAACCAACTCCTTACGGTTGACGGTGTTTCCTTTGGATTCAAAGTAGCACCAAGATCGGTGGTTGGCGGTCCTAGTGGCATCGCCACTGGAACGATCACGCTGACTTCGGCCGCTCCTGCTGCGGGCCTAAGCTTTACGCTAACGAGCGATCATCCAAATGACGCTTTCTTCGGCGGAACGCCAGGCAACGGTTCAGGAACTGCGACCATCGCAGGTGGTGCGTTGACGGGAACGTTCACGATCAACACTGCGGTTCAGACCGGTCCGACTCAAGACTGCGTCATCACCGCAAACGTTCAAGGCGGCTCGGCGAATCAAGCCCAGTCGGCTAACCTTGAAGTGCGAACGGTTGGCGTAACTTCCATCGCGTTCTCGCCTGCCACAATCCGAGGCTTGTTCGGAACTTCGATCTGCACCATCACATTGGATTCGCCAGCCCCTGCTGGTGGCTCGCTCGTCACGGTGTCGCAGACGAATCCGATCTTGAATCTCAATGCAGGCGGATACCTTATCCCAGCTGGTACCAACAAGATCAGCTTCGCGGTGAAGGGAATCCGAGTATCTCGTGCGCTGTCTACAATCGTAACGGCTACTGCACCTAACGGTGGAGGATCCGCATCGGCTCTAGTCGTAATCACGCGATAAGCGAATAAAAAAGGGCCCCCAACCTTCGGGTTGGGGGCTCTTTTTGCATTTAGAGGGTACGTTGAACCCATGTCGAAAGAAGTTGTGGTGATGGGAGGAGGCGTAGGTGGATTGAGTGCGGCTATATATGCGCGTCTGGCCGGGCACAACGTACTTCTGCTCGAAGCGAGTGATTCCGTCGGTGGGAAGGCTTCCGAGATAAAAATCGGCGGTTATCGCCTCGATCCTGGGCCTTCGATCATCATCCTTCCAAGGGTATATCGGCAGCTATTTCAAGACGCCAACCGCGAATTGGACGATTATTTGCGGTTCCAGCGTCTTGACCCAATTTCGAGGGTCTACTCCGATGGACGTGAGCCACTGGATTTGCCCGCCGACCGTGAAAAGTGTGAGGCACTGGTTGATCGCGTGAACCCGGAGGATGGCAAGAACTTTCGGCGGATGATGTCCCAACTCGATAAGGTGATGCCGCTTGTTGATCGAAGCATCTTCGCACATCCGATTGACAACCCGATGCAACTGCTGAATCGCAATCTTCTGCAGATGGGTTTGAATCTCGACGTTCGTCAGCCCTACAAAGGTTTGGTTGACTCCTGGTTTCAATCTCCGTTGTTGCGTGCCTTCTTCTATGGTTTTCCTTCTTACGGAGGACAAACCTATGACAGCAAGGCTCCTGGTGCGTTGTTGATTCCCTATTTGATGATTCAAGAGGGCGTTTACTATCCCGAGGGTGGAGTTAGCGCGATTCCGAAAGCGATGTGCAAACTTGCGCTTGAACTTGGGGTCGAAATCTTGACCAACAAGAAGGTCAATCGCCTCGAGTCGAAAGGGAAGAGCGTTGCATCCGCGACTTTGGAGGATGGAACCAAAGTCGAAGCTGAGGTATTCATCAGTGGCGTGGACCGGCTTACGACGAGATCTTGGCTGGATCATCCCTCAGATTTGAGTCCCAGTTTTAGCTACTTCACTGTGCACTGGGGTGTACGGCGAAAACTAAAGGGTTTGAAGCACCACACTCTGCTGATTCCCAAGGGCTTTGAGTCGGGTCTGGAATCTCTGTACCGCCAGCGCAAGTTCCCGAATCCTCCAATCGTCTATCTCAATGAGACTTCAGCAATAGATGCAAGCGCCGCACCTGCTGGTTGCTCGAATCTTTTCGCAGTCGTTACGTCGCCAGCTATGGAGGAACATCTTGATTGGGCAAGGGAAGCGGCGCGCGCCAAGGCTGCAGTCCTGGATGTTATGTCCCAGTACGGTTTCACCCTAAGCGAGAGCGAACTGGATTTTGAACGCATCCAAACACCGCCGTATTTCGAGAAACAGCATGGCAGCTACCGAGGCTCGCTATACGGCCCCGACGAGCGACATCGTTTGTTTGGGATGTTCCCACTAAGGAATCGAGATGAGCAATATCGTAATCTGCTCTACGCCGGTGGTTCCGTCCAGCCCGGTGCCGGACTGCCTATGGTCACGCTAAGCGGAAAATTCGCAGCCGCAAAAATTTGAGCATGCGCCACATCGTTAATCCGTTGTGGGGGCAAGGCGTGCCTTGCTAGCCGTCTGGAAGGTTGATTGATCAAGCTAGGAATGCACTCCTCGCTCCAGACGGCTCAGTGTTGCCAGCCGTTCAGCCTAACTGAGATTTGAACTTGGGATCCGTAAATGACGTCCCTGCTCTACAAGGACATGAAAAGGGCAGTTGCTGGGCTAATTGCGGTGCTTGCATCAGGAGCGATGCTTGTTTTGGCATTGCCGCCATCGAACGTATGGATACTCGGTTGGTTTGCGCTGGTCCCAGTGTTCTGGGCAACGAGAGAAACGCGACTGTCCGTCGGTGTCGTGGCAGGGATCGCGGCGACCATGTTCGCGGCATTCCTCTCAACCAACGGTTACCTTTACAGATCAGGGTCTGCAGAAGGGAACAGCACGTGGACTTACGTCGGACTTGCTTTGTTTGGATTTGTGTTCGCGATCGTCGCAGGAATTGCTGCCGAGGTGAAGAGACCATCGTTAAAGTCCATTCTGGTGGTCGCCTGCGCCGGCGTCTTGGTTGACTGCTGCCTGCTAGCGGTAATTCCGGCATCACTTGCGATATCCCAATCAACCGTTCGTCCAATGTTGGTTCTTGCCAGTTTCACAGGGGTGTGGGGAATCGGTTTCCTCATTTGGTTTTTTAACTTGGCTGTTAGTGAGGTGATCGCCAAGAACCGGACCTTGATTCCCGGGATCGCCAGCATCCCCGTGATCTTTACGTTGATGTTCACCATTAACCTGACACACAGCAAGACGGTGCCCCGCTTGTTAGTCGGAGTCGTTCAATCGGATTCTAATGAGTTGGCGAAAATGCGCGAACTGAGTATCGAGGCCGTGGAAAGACAGAGCGCTCGATTGGGCAGACCGTTCGTTGTATGGCCCGAATTTGGCGGGCTCTATTTCACGTCCCGTGGCGAAACGAAAAAGTTGACAAAGCTGGCCTCGGACCCGTTGATGCCAGCCTTTGTGACCACATACCAAGACGGATTTAAGCCGTTGCCGCACAACACCGCGACTCTCTTTTCCTCCTCGGGCGAATCCAAATCCTATTTCAAACGAAAACTCTTTGGTGCCGAGTCCACAATGCACACGCCTGGGACTAAGCCGGTAGCAGTGGCTTGGGGTGATTCGCTCATAGGTCTCAATATCTGCTTTGACTCGTGCTATCCGTCAATCATTCGCGATACTGCGCGTCTCGGTGCAGATATCATCGCCTTGCCGACGATTGACCCGGAATCCCCCTACTCTTTCTTTGCTGCAAACCATGCCGCGTTCACGGCGATTCGGGCGGCTGAGAATGGTGTTTCGATTGTTCGTGCAGATGGTAACGCCTATTCAGCGATTGTCGATTCGGATGGCGAGGTGATCGGTGCCACGAACGACGGGAAGGACCAAGTTGCGTACGGGCTAGTATCGCGTTATGGACGGCCAACGTTCTATCGTTGGGCAGGAGATTGGTTTCCTTTCGCTTGCGGAGGAGTGCTGATTTGGGCACTCCTCACAAACATCCGCTCAAAGCGAGCGGCTAAAGAATCTGCTTCGAAATAACCTCGCCGGTTGGCGTGAGGTCGTAGACGAGGGGAATGGCCGTTCCAAGATTCAGTTCGAGAACTTCTTCTTTGGAAAGGTTATCGAGCTTCATAACTATCGAACGGTTGGAGTTGCCGTGGGCGACTACCAATACGTTTTTCCCCTGAGCGATATCGCCCATGATGCATCTCTCGAAGAAGGGAATCGTTCGTGCTGCTGTCATCTCTAGCGATTCGCCGTTGGGTGGCGGAACATCATAGCTTCGTCGCCAGATGTGAACCTGCTCTTTGCCAAATTTCTCGGCGGTCTGAGCTTTGTTCAATCCCTGAAGATCACCGTAATGACGCTCGTTAAGCGCTTCATCACGAATGGTGGGCAATTCCAGGCCGAGCGTGTCCTGAATAATCTGAAGCGTGAGTTGTGCGCGAGTGAGAACACTCGTATACGCAACATCAAGGTGTGTCGACGAAAGTTTGCGACCTGCGCTGCGGGCTTCGTCGCGACCCAATGGTGTAAGGGGGACGTCAACCCACCCGGTAAATCGGTCCTCTAGGTTCCACAGAGACTGACCGTGGCGGACCAGAACTAGCTTTGGCATCTCAGTGGCAGTTTACCGCCCGCTCACGCAAGAGTTTCCCGATTACGCTTCCTCTTAGTCGAACCACAACATCTCACCGGTTGGGTCACCGACCAGTTGCGAACTTCGAACCTTGACGGCACCACCCAAGACGACGTGCTCCACCCAACCGGTAAGGGTTTCCCCTTCGTAAGGGCTCCACCCACATTTACTTTGGACCATCGAGCGTTCGAACACTTGCTTCCGATTCGAGTCGACCAAGGTGATGTCCGCATCAAATCCAACTTCCAGGCGACCCTTGCCGCGAATGCCATAGAGCTGCGCCGGCATTTCACAGGCCATTTGGACAACTTTCGATGCCGACATCCTTCGCTTGCTGACGAAAGTGAACAGCACGGACAGCATGGTCTGAACTCCTGGCATTCCGCTTGGACTATTAGGGTACGCCTTGGATTTCTCCTCAAGAGTGTGAGGGGCGTGGTCGCTGCCAAAAACATCAAAGACGCCCTCTTCGAATGCCCGCCATAGAACGTCTTGGTGGTCTTGCGATCGAATCGGCGGGTTCATCTGTGCCAGCGTTCCAAGTCGGTCATAGCAGTCCGGGGCAGAAAAGTACAGGTGTTGAGGCGTGACTTCGGCCGTCGTTTGCAAGCCCAGATTCTTAGCTTGTGCGATGAGCGGCGGTTCGTCCCCAGTTGACACATGCAGAATGTGCACAGGTGTCCCGGTCTCTTTGGAAAGCCTCAAGATTCGCTCGGTTGCCAATCGGGCACTTTCCGCGTCCCGCAGAAATGGGTGCTCTCGAGGGTGCGGTTGATCACTGATCAGCGCCTTTCTTTCTTTGTTTCGTGGTTCATCCTCGGCATGGATGGGGCAGCGCTTTCGAACTGTTTGTAGGACACGGCGCAAGTTGTCATCGTCTCCAACGAGCAACGGGCCGGTCGAGCTTCCCATGAATATTTTGATGCCCGGGGTACCTGGCAGTCGCTCTAGCAAGCCCAGATCGGCAATGTTGTCGGTACTGGCACCCACAAAGAAGCCATAGTCGCACCAGGCTCGACCCCTTGCGCGGATTAATTTATCGGTGAGGGCCCTGGCCGAAGTGGTGGTGGGATCTGTATTGGGCATTTCTAGAATGCCTGTTACCCCGCCCATAAGTGCCGCGCGAGTACCCGATTCGAGGTCCTCTTTATGCTCTAGTCCCGGTTCGCGGAAGTGAACCTGAGTGTCGATCAAGCCGGGAAGCACCAGCAGGTGGTCAGCGTGGATTGTTTCTTCAGCGGTTGAGGAGTGCAAGTCTCCAATCGCAGCGATCTTTCCACCTAAAACACCGAGGTCGCCTTGCCGGGTCCATTCGGACGTCACAAGCGTCCCGTTCTTGATCAGGAGATCGAAGTGCACGCACTCATTTTGGCGCAACCAGTGACTGAATCGGGTTATATCAAGAGCGATGAAGATAGCAACGTTCAATGCGGCGTCTGTACGAGCGCGTTTGCCTCTACTGATTGAGTGGTTGGCTACCGAAGAACCTGATGTTCTTGCGATCCAGGAAACAAAGGTAGAGGACGCCAAATTCCCGAAGGAAGAGTTCGAGGAACTAGGCTATCAACTCGCCATTCACGGTCAAAAAGCCTGGAACGGAGTGGCGATCGTCAGCAAACACCCTATTCACTCCGTGCGCATGGGATTTGGCGATGAGCTCTTTCCGAACGACTGTCGAATCATTGCCTGCGAGATTAACGGGGTATCGATCATCAACACTTATGTGCCAAACGGGAATACGGTAGGAAGCGATAAGTTCATCTACAAGTTGGCTTGGCTAGAGCGATTTCGCACCTATCTCGATCAGAACTACCGGCCGACCGATCCACTCGTTTGGCTCGGCGACATCAATGTTGCTCCCGAGCCGCAAGACGTGTATGACTCCAAGCGGATGCTTGGCGGAGTGGGCCATCATCCCGATGAGTTTTCACGACTCACGAAAATCGTTGAGTTTGGACTCACCGACCTGTTTCGCAATATCGAAACCGGCCCAGGGCACTACACCTTTTGGGATTTTACGATTCCGCGTAGCGTCGAGCGAAATCTCGGATGGCGCATTGATCACATCTACGCAACCGAGCCGCTCGTCGGACTCTGCCAGTCCTGCACGATTGACGTGGGACCGCGAACATGGCCCAAGCCATCAGACCACACTTTTGTCGTCGCGGAGTTCGATCTGTAACGTCCCCGCAGGAAAGTAGTAGGACGTTTGAGTGTAAAAACGGGACGAATCCGATACTGGCGATGTTTGAAGCTACTAGCCGCTCGGCGGACGTTGTATCCTATCCGGGTGGCTGCTCTCCTCGGCAAACCTCTTCACTTGCTCGTTCATATCGCAGGGTTCGGCGTCCTTGCAGCGGGTGTTCTAAGCGTTCCGGGCAAACCTGTTAAGCCTGCCCCGGCAAAAATGATCGATTATAACCGGGACATCCGGCAGATCATCTCAAAGTGCTTCACTTGTCACGGGCACGACAGCAAGGCAATCCAAGCCGGATTACGTTTGGACCAGCGCGATTCTGCAACCGAAAAGCTGCCGTCCGGCGATTACGCGATCGTGCCGTTCCATCCCGAAAAGAGCGAGATCATCGAGCGGGTCTATGCAAAGAATGGCCTGATGATGCCTCCCAAGTCGAGCAACAAATTCCTGAATGACGAGGAACGCGAGCTTCTGAAGCAGTGGATCAAGGAAGGTGCGGAATATAAGGACCATTGGGCATTTGTTCCTCCAGTTCGCCCGTCCGTCCCAAAGGTGCACCT
This sequence comes from uncultured Armatimonadota bacterium, assembly GCA_903833215.1. Classification (GTDB taxonomy): domain Bacteria; phylum Armatimonadota; class Fimbriimonadia; order Fimbriimonadales; family Fimbriimonadaceae; genus Fimbriimonas. Next base: position 10,083 of record CAILEM010000073.1, on the reverse strand, counting down.
CGCGAATTGGCCCAAGAACCCAATTGACAACTTCGTGTTAGCCAAGATTGAAGAAAAGGGCCTCAAGCCGTCGGCTGAAGCCGACAAACGAACGTTGATCCGTCGAGCGACCCTCGATCTGCTTGGCATTCCTCCAACGCCCAGCGAAGTTGCAAATTATCTTGCCGACAAGTCGCCCAAAGCATACGAAAACGTTGTGGATCGCCTGTTGGCCTCACCGCGTTACGGTGAGCGCATGGCGATGGATTGGATGGATTACGCTCGCTATGCAGACAGCAACGGCTATCAGGCTGACTTTGAGCGATTCCAGTGGCGCTGGCGCGATTGGGTGATCAACGCCTACAACAAGAACATGCCGTTCGATCAGTTCACGGTTGAGCAGCTTGCCGGTGATCTATTGCCGCACCCGACACTCGACCAGAAGATCGCGACAGGATTTAACCGCAATCACCGTATCAATACCGAGGGTGGCGTCATCATCGAGGAATGGCGCATCGAAACCGTCATTGATCGAGTTGAGACAACGGCGGCAACATGGATGGGGCTTACCGCCGGGTGCGCTCGCTGCCACGATCACAAATACGATCCCATCACGCAGAAGGACTTCTACAGCCTAAACGCTTTCTTCAACAACATCGCCGAGACGGGGTCTGGCGAAGAGCGTCCCGTCAACCATCCTCCTTATATCCGCGCTCCCTATCCCGAGCAAGAAAAGAAGATCACCGAGCTTCAGACGAGGATTAGCATCCTTAACTCTCTGATGAAGGGCAAGGTTGAGAAGAACCTGGCGCCATCGGAGAACTGGAATCTATCTCCGAAAGAGTTAGCGGCCACAGATTTACCTGGGCAGGCTGCCCGCTTTACATTGAGCAATGCAATTTCAGCAACGCCCGCCTCAGTCCCCCAACCGAAAGCTGTAGGCGAAGTTAAGTTCGATATCGGACGATCCACTGGATCCGTTTCGGTGAGTCCCAAGGGCTATGTCGATCTTGGCCAGGCAGGCGATATCGATGGTAGCAAGCCCTTTTCTTACGGTTACTGGGTGAATCCCGCGATGGGAGATGGCTCTTCGCTGTCTCGCATGGATACAAGTCGCGATTATGGAGGCTGGGACATGTTTCTTCAGGGCGGAAGGCCCGCGCCACACTTCGTGAACACGTGGCCACAAGATGCGCTAAAGGTTGTGTCAAGAACGATGCTCCCCAACGGCAAGTGGAGCCACGTTCTCGTGACGTACGATGGATCCCGAAAGCCGAACGGTGTAAAGATTTACGTCAACGGAATGCTGACTGAGCAGGACGTTGAGGCAAACACGCTTAAGAGTTCCATCCACACTGATGTCACCACGAAGATCGGCCGACGTACCGGTGACACGGGTGTCGCCGAGCAGGTTGACGATCTCGTGATGTTCAACCGCGTGGTTACTTCCGAAGAGGCCAAAAAGCTGGCTAGCGTTTCACCCGCAAAGCCATGGCTAAGCATTCCTGCTGCTCAAAGAACCAAAGAACAGCGTTTGGCAATCGCGGGCCTTTACACCGAATTGAACGATCCATCGTTCAAGAAACTCGCTGACGAAGTTCGTGCTGATTCCGAGGCCAAGAACAAGATTGACGGTCAAATAACGACCGTCATGATCATGCAAGACCTTCCGAAGCCACGTGACTGCTACGTTCTCATTCGGGGCCAGTATGACAAGCACGGCGAGAAGGTCACGCCAAACGTTCCATCGTTCCTTCCTCCTATCCCAAGCGGATATCCAAAGAATCGCCTTGGTCTTGCCAAGTGGATCGTAAGCCCAACCAACCCCCTAACTGCAAGAGTTGCGGTGAATCGGTTCTGGGAGCGTTTCTTTGGCACAGGCATTGTTGGAACCAGCGAGGATTTTGGAACCCGTGCCGAATTTCCATCCCATCCAGAACTATTGGATTGGTTGGCGACTGAGTTCGTTCGTCTGAAATGGGATCAGAAAGCATTCATCAAAGAGCTTTTGACATCTGCAACCTATCGTCAGTCTTCCGAAGTGAGCCCAGACAGCGCGAAGGTCGACCCTCTCAATCGCTTCTTGGCCCACGGTCCCCGCTTCCGGTTGTCGGCTGAAGTCATTCGCGACCAAGCCCTCGCCGTGGCTGGGTTGCTTGTTCACAAGGTTGGAGGTCCTTCCGTACGTCCCTATCAGCCCGACGGGGTGTGGGACGAGATGAACGTCTACGGCAACCTTCGGAACTACAAGCACGATACCGATTCGGGCTTGCACCGAAGGAGCTTGTACACCATTTGGAAGCGAACGGCGGCACCGCCAGAGATGACGCTGTTCGATATGTCGACAAGAGAAACGTGTCGAGTGCGACGGGCACGAACGAATACACCCCTTCAAGCCTTGGTGCTCCTCAATGACGTTACCTACTTCGAATCGGCACGTATCCTTGCGAATCGAATGATTAAGGAAGGGGGCAGTGATGCAAAGCATCGGCTCCGTTTTGCTTACGAACAAACGCTTTCCAGGCCCCCCTCCGATCAAGAGACGAAGATTCTAGAAAGTGGGCTTCAACGTCGTCTCGCACATTTCAAGAAGAATCTCAAGGCAGCGAAGAAGCTGATATCGGATGGTGATGCGAAGAACGATCCGAAGATTGATCCTGCCGAGTTAGCGGCCTACACTGTTGTCGCCAGCACCATTCTCAACCTCGACGAGACCCTCACTAAGGAATAGCTATGGACCCCCTGATTCAGCTTCAAGACTCTATCAATCGTCGTACGTTCCTCAAGGGAGGAGCTGGTCTCGGCCTAACCGCGCTATTTACCCTGATGGGTGGAGAAGCGTTTGGGTTTGACGGCTTTGGTAATCAGAGAAAGCGCCTTGGCGGATTGAAAGAGCTACCTCACTTCACACCCAAAGCCAAGCGCGTTATCTACCTCTTCCAGTCGGGCGCGCCATCCCAAATGGATCTGTTTGACCCTAAGCCGGAATTGGCGAAATTCCGAGGAGAGAACCTCCCGGATTCCATCCGTAACGGTCAGCGCCTAACCGGCATGACGTCGGGGCAGAAATCGTTTCCCGTCGCGCCGACAATCTTCAAATTCCAGCCCCACGGGGAGAGCGGCATTGAGATCACCGAGCTGATGCCCCACATCGCAGGAGTGATTGATGAGCTGTGTTTCATCCGTTCGATGAACACCGAAGCGATCAACCATGACCCTGCCGTTACGTTCTTCCAGACGGGTTCGCAGTTGGCAGGTCGGCCGAGCATCGGCTCATGGATGTCCTACGGTCTCGGATCAGAGAACAAGGACCTTCCTGCCTTCGTTGTCATGACTTCGGTCGGAACCGGTCGCAAAGACGACCAGCCGCTCTATGATCGCCTGTGGGGATCGGGCTTCCTTCCCACGCAGCATCAGGGAGTCAAGTTCCGAAATGCTGGCGATCCGGTTTTGTATCTCTCTGATCCAGACGGCATGGACCGGGCAACTCGACGGGAAATGCTTGATGACCTTTCCGGCCTGAACAAGCTCAAGCTCCTCAGCGCCAAGGATCCAGAGATTTCGACCCGTATCTCGCAGTACGAGTTGGCCTTCCGGATGCAGGCCTCTGTTCCCGAGCTAACCGACATTTCCAAAGAGCCTTCGAGCATCAAGGAGATGTACGGGCCAAAGGTAAACACCCCAGGTTCGTTCGCTTACAACTGTCTTCTAGCTCGTCGGCTCTCTGAGCGAGGTGTACGATTCGTCCAGTTGTTCCACATGGGATGGGATCACCACGATGGCCTTCCACGCGCAATACGCGGTCAGTGTGAAGACACCGACCAGCCTTCTGCCGCCCTTATCAAGGATCTCAAGCAACGCGGACTGTTGGATGAAACCTTGGTGGTGTGGGGTGGCGAGTTCGGTCGAACCGTCTATTCGCAAGGTGAACTTTCAGCCACCAGCTATGGCCGAGATCACCACCCTCGATGCTTCACGATCTGGATGGCTGGTGCTGGCGTTAAGAAGGGAATGGCTTACGGAAAGACGGACGATTACAGCTACAACATCGTCGAGAACCCCGTCAGTGTCCACGATCTCCACGCCACGATTCTCCAGATTTTGGGAATCGATCACAAGCGCCTTACTTTCCGATATCAGGGAAGAGACTTCCGGCTCACCGACGTCTTCGGCGATCCGGTGAAAGCAGTATTGGCATAAGGATAGCCCCGGCAACGGGGCAAGCCTTTGCCGTTTGGAGCGGATCTACCGCCTGTCCAACTGCACCTTGATCTCCGCCAGCATGATCTTGATCTCTTCGATTTCGCTCTCAGCTTTGACGTTGACCTCGTAATCCAACTGCGCGCGAAGATCCGCCTGTTTTGCTTGGCGGTTCTGTGAGAGCATTACGAAGGTGGATAGGAAGATCGCTTCCAAGCTAACGATCAGAGTGAGGAGTCCAAACGGGAAAGGATCAAATCCTTTCTTGTCCTGAATCAGGTTGAGCACGATCCAGATCGCAAACACGATGGCGTGGATGTACACAAACGCCATGCTGCCGGAGAATGCCGTGATCTTGTCTGCCCAGACGTCTTGAAGGGTTTGGATCTTCTTGAATTCTTCAGTCAAGTGCCTTGCCATTGGTTCTTTCAATAGCGTTTAGACGGATATCCCGTTGATGGAGTGTCTTGTTAATCGCGAATTCGATTCCAACGTGCGATTTTAGCGTCCAGTTTGTCCAAAACTCAGACTTACTTGGAAATGAGGGGTGATGTATCCTATCTGGGTGTTTATGAACGTGCGGCGAGGGAGCCGCTTAGGCAAGTCGGTACGAATCTTCCTACAGACTTCGGGATTTTGTATTCTCGCGTCTGGTGTATGGAGCCTTCCAGGAAAGCCCACAAAACCAGCACCAGCGAAGAAGATCGAATACAACCGCGACATTCGTCAGGTCATTGGGAAGTGCTTTACTTGCCACGGGCACGACAGCAAAGCGGTTGCAGCAGATCTGCGGCTTGACCAGTTTGATACCGCCACCAAAAAGCTCCCATCAGGCGAGTACGCCATCGTTCCATTTCACCCTGAGAAGAGCGAGATTATCCAGCGTATCTATGCCAAGAACGCGCTACAGATGCCGCCTCCGTCGAGCAACAAATTCCTCTCTGCTGATGAGAAGCTCCTGCTGAAGCAGTGGATCGCCGAAGGTGCCGTCTATAAAAAGCACTGGGCATTCGTCACGCCCGTAAGGCCGCCTGTCCCTGCCGTCAAACAGAAGTCATGGCCCCGTAACCCAATCGACAATTTCATCCTCGCCAAGCTTGAAGAACAAGGATTGAAGCCATCTCCCGAGGCCGACAAGAGGACCCTCATTCGTCGAGCTACTCTCGACCTACTTGGTGAACCACCGGCAGTGAAGGACGTTGACGCCTTCGTGGCCGACAAATCTCCTAAAGCCTATGAGAAGGTGGTGGATCGGCTTTTGGCTTCTCCCAAGTACGGCGAACGGATGGCGCTTGAGTGGATGGACTATGCCCGATACGCCGACAGCAACGGCTTCCAGTCGGACTACGAGCGATTCCAATACCGATGGCGAGACTGGGTCATCAATGCCTACAACGCCAACAAGCCCTACGACGAGTTTACGGTGGAGCAGTTGGCGGGCGACTTGATTCCTAACGCGACCATCGAGCAAAAGACAGCAACCGGTTTCAATCGGAACAACCGCGTCAACACTGAGGGCGGAATTATCTCGGAAGAGTGGCGCGTCGAGATGGTCATCGACCGGGTCGAAACGACCTCAGCAACCTGGCTCGGCCTCACCGCTGGCTGCGCGCGTTGCCACGATCACAAGTACGATCCCATCAGCCAAAAGGACTTCTACAGTCTCAATTCCTTCTTCAGCAATATCCCCGAAGAGGGAACCGGTGTGGATGCAGCCGTAAACCAGGAGCCTTACATCAAAGCTCCGTACCCCGAGCAGCAAAAACTGATGTCATCGCTGGTCTCCAAGATCACGAGCTTTGAGACCAAGCAGCGTACGTGCATGGTTGCTGATCGCAAAGCATCTGAGAGCTTGGCTCTCGACACTCCTGCGCCAGACCCTGCACTTACTCAGGGACAGCAGGCAAGATACGTGTTTGATAAGGACAAGCTCGGCCAGGTTGCCGGTGTGCCCGTTCCAAAGATTGAAGGCAAACCTAAATTTGAACTTGGAAGGTCCACGGGTTCGGTGGTCACGGGTGGTGACAACTACATAAACCTTGGTAAAGCGGGAGATTTTGACGGTACGAAGGGCTTTTCTTACGGATGTTGGATTCGACCCAACAAGCTCAGCGGATCGCCTATCGCGAAGATGGATTCGGGCAGTTCTTATCGTGGTTACGACATTTACATGCAAGGCGGACGGGTTGCCGCCCACTTCATCAATTCCTATCCTCAAAACGTTTTGAAGATCGTCACCAAGATTTCCATTCCAACTAGCCAGTGGACGCATATCTTGGTCACGAACGATGGATCTCGGAAACCAGAAGGCGCCCACATCTACATCAATGGCCGGATGGCAGATGTCGATACTGAGAACAACACGCTTACGGAGACGATGCATACCGATGTGCCTCTCACCGTTGGACGTCGCACGAACTCGGACATCTTCGACGGGCAAGTGGATGACCTGGTGCTGTACGATCGGGCTTTAGGAAAGGACGAGGCGCTCAAGCTGGCAAATGTCAACGCTGCAACTCCGTTCTTGAGGATTCCACCCGAGAAGCGTACGGCTGACCAGAAAGACGCCTTGGCCAAGATGTGGGCTTACGAGCACGATCCGGTGTACCGAAAGCTCGAGGATCAGCGTAAAGAGGCTGTTGCCGCCAAAGACAAGCTTGATTCGGAGATTCCTACCGTGAGTGTCATGCAGGAGATGGCGAAGCCCCGCGATTGCTATGTCCTGATCCGAGGACAATATGACAAGCATGGTCCGAAGGTGACCGCTGCGGTTCCGTCCTTCTTGCCTCCAATCCCGAAGGGCTACAAGAACGATCGCCTTGGGCTTGCAAAGTGGATTGTCGATCCTGCCAACCCGCTGACCGCTCGCGTGGCAGTGAACCGGTATTGGGAGCGATTCTTCGGCATTGGAATTGTCGCCACCAGCGAAGATTTCGGCACCCGCTCGGAGTATCCAAGCAACCCAGAACTACTTGATTGGCTCGCGACCGAATTTGTCCGGACGAAATGGAACGTCAAGGGCTTCTTGAAGGAACTCCTCACCAGTGCGACGTACCGGCAGTCATCTGCGGTGACCCCAGAACTGGTAAAGCGCGACCCATCCAATCGATTGCTTGCTAGAGGGCCTCGATTCCGCCTTCCCGCTGAAGTGATACGCGATCAAGCGTTGAATGCGGCGGGATTGTTGGTAGAGAAGATTGGCGGGCGATCTGTCCGGCCTTACCAACCTAAGGGTATCTGGGATGAAACAGCCGCCTTTGGCAATCTAGTCAACTACATGCACGACAAGGGTGAGGGCCTGTATCGAAAGAGCCTGTACACGATTTGGAAGCGCACGGCAGCACCGCCAGAACTCACCTTGTTCGACGTGCCGTCTCGTGAGACATGTCGAATCAGTCGGGCACGGACCAATACTCCGCTGCAAGCTTTGATCCTTCTTAACGACGTGACCTACGTCGAAGCGGCAAGGGTTTTTGCCCAGCGGATGATCAAAGAAGGCGGACGCAGCCCGAAGCAGCGATTGGACTTTGCGTTCAAGATCCTGCTCTCACGTAATCCGACCGCGAAAGAGATGCAAATTTTGGAAGAAGGGCTCGCGAGAGGCGTTGCCCACTACAAAGCCAACCGAAAAGCGGCTTCTCAGCTGTTGGCACAGGGTGAATCGAAAAATGACCCCAAGATTGACCCTGTAGAGCTCGCGGCCTATACGATTACGGCCAGCGCACTGCTTAACCTCGACGAGACGCTCACAAAGGAATAGACATGGACAACGTAGATCCCATTCTTCAGCTTCAAGATACGATCAACCGCCGGACTTTCCTCAAGAGGGGTACCGGTCTTGGTCTCGCCGCGTTGTTCACGATGATGGGCACCGATGCCTTTGGCTTCGCGGATTCAACTCAGAAGTTCAAACGTGTTGGCGGTCTTCCCGAGTTGCCGCACTTCACGCCGAAAGCCAAACGGGTGATCTATCTGCACCAGTCGGGCGCGCCATCTCAGATGGACCTCTTCGATCCGAAGCCAGAGTTGGAGAAATTCCGCGGTCAAGAGCTTCCTGATTCGATTCGACACGGGCAGCGTCTTACGGGAATGACCTCGGGACAGAAAGCGTTTCCGGTCGCGCCGACAATTTTCAAGTTCCAGCCCCACGGTGAAAGCGGCTTGGTCGTCAGCGAATTGCTACCTCACCTTGCCAGTGTCATCGATGAAGTCTGCTTCATCAAGTCGATGAACACCGAGGCGATCAACCATGATCCCGCGATCACGTTCCTTCAAACAGGTTCGCAGTTGGCGGGCCGACCAAGCATGGGTGCTTGGATGTCGTACGGATTGGGTACGCAGAATAAGGACCTGCCGGCATTCGTAGTTCTAACTTCGATCGGGCACGGTAACACGAACGACCAACCGCTTTACGACCGCCTGTGGGGCTCTGGATTCCTGCCGACCGAGCACCAAGGTGTCAAGTTCCGAAACACCGGTGATCCCGTACTGTATATCTCCGATCCGGAAGGAATCGACCGGGCGACACGTCGGGACATGCTGACCGAGATCGCAAATCTCAACAAGATCCGACTTGTCAGCGCCAAAGACCCGGAAATCAACACCCGCATCTCCCAATACGAGTTGGCGTTCCGTATGCAGGCCTCCGTTCCAGAACTGACAGACATCTCGAAGGAGCCCTCCTCGATTTTGGAGATGTACGGGCCCAACGTCAAAACGCCAGGCACCTATGCCTATAACTGTTTGCTTGCGCGACGCCTGTCGGAGCGTGGAGTTCGGTTTGTCCAGCTTTACCACCGTGGTTGGGACCAACATGGCGACTTGCCGAACCAGATTCGACGGCAGTGCGACGACACCGATCAGCCGTCCGCGGCGCTCATCAAAGACCTCAAGCAGCGTGGTTTGCTCGATGAAACCCTCGTTGTATGGGGCGGAGAGTTCGGACGAACCGTCTATTCACAGGGCAACCTATCGATGACGGATTACGGACGAGATCACCACCCTCGTTGTTTCACCATTTGGATGGCAGGCGCGGGAATCAAGAAGGGAACCACCTACGGCAAGACTGACGACTACAGCTACAACATCGTCGAGAACCCAGTAGGAGTCCACGACCTCCACGCGACGATCTTGCACATCCTAGGTATCGATCACAAGAAGCTAACCTTCCGATTCCAAGGCAGAGACTTCCGTCTCACCGACGTCTCCGGCGAGTTGGTGAAAGCCGTAATGGCGTAAATCGTAGGCCGTAGTCACCCGGCCCCCAAATCGCCAACGCCCACGTAGTCGGCGGTGATCGTACCGACGCAGCAGCCTGCGGGATTAAATCGAACATCGATTCCGCCTCGCACCAAGGCAAGGTGTCATCGATCTTTCCGGACGTCGGTACGATCACCGCCGACTACGTGGCTGGTCTTTGATTGGCCGCTACCTAAAACGCCAGTACAGCGCCGAAGCGATACCGTGGCCAAGGAACGATCCGAAAACGATAAGCCATTTGTTCTCGTGTTCAAACTCGAATAGTGCGTAGTAGATGAAGTAAAGACCACAGCAGAAGAGCGAGACCAAGCCTTTCCAGACCTCATTCTTGAATGCGTCAACAAGAATGATAATCGAGCAGATCAACGCGATGATTTCGAATATGCCACCAAAGACTGATGAGATGAAGTGCATTTAGCATTACCTCATAGTGGCATTTTAACCCTCTGCCAACCGGGATTGTAGATATTTACAGAGGGATAGACATTCAGGTTGCTAGGAAACTGGAATGCAACCCTTAAGTTGGACACACATCAAGATGGGTCGTTCTTCTTGAGCCACTCCTCGAATTCTTCGGGGCTCATGTAGTTGAGTGATGAGTGCATTCTCTCCGCATTGTAGTAGCGGATGAACCTGCTGATAGAT
>CAILEM010000072.1 GCA_903833215.1 uncultured Armatimonadota bacterium | reverse complement strand
TTCGCCAAGACCAAAAATGGGTTCAAGCCGCGAGCTGGTTGCGCGGCCACAAACCATGCCGTGGCTACAGAACAAGCCCATTCTGCCAAAACTGTTTGGCATTAGGGCGTGCCCTGCTAACCCAACATTGGTCAGTCACAGCGGAAGCAAGATAGCGGAGCACGCCCCGCCCCTACATGAGGCTCTAGAGCTTGATCCAGGATCTGGTTTCGCTGCTGCGCTCAACTGCCTCGAGGATTCTCTGATTCTCGTAGCCGTCGACGAAGTCCGGCTCGATGCGCGTACCCGCTGCCATGTTCGTGAACGCGTCGGCGAGTAGGTTCGTAAACGTCTCACCGTAGCCAATGATGTGGGCGGTGGGCCAGTAGTGTCCCGCGTAGGGATGGCATCCCTCGGTTGCCTGAATCAGGGTGAACCCGTGGGTCTCGTCGGGAACCGAGTTGTCGTAGAATTCCAACTCGTTCATGCGCTCAAGGTTGAACACAACGCTTCCACCGGAGCCGTTGATTTCGAATCGGTTGTAGTTCTTTCGGCCGACGGCGAACCTGCTGGCTTCAAAGGTTCCCAGGGCGCCATTCTTGAATTTCGCAAGGAACATCGCGGCGTCGTCAACCGTTACCTCGCCCATCTGGTTGGTTGCAGTGGCACCCAGCTTTCCATCGGCTGCGCCCGCCAGTGGTCGCTCTTTGATGAAGGTGTGCAGAAGACCGCAAACTTCGTCGAAGTCGCCGAGCAGATAGCGGCCCAAGTCGATGATGTGAGCGTTGATATCTCCGTGAGTTCCCGATCCGGCGACCTCTTTCTGGAGTCGCCAAACGAGAGGGAAGTTAGGGTCGACAATCCAGTCTTGGAGATACGTGGCGCGCATGTGGAAGATCCGACCCAGTCGGCCATCCATGATGAGTTTCTTGGCGAGGGCAACCGCGGGCGCCTTTCGATAGTTGTGGAAAACAGCGTGAGGGACGCCTGCCTTGTTCACCGCATCCAGCATTCGCTTGGCTTCTTCAAGGGTGTTTCCGATCGGCTTTTCGCAGAAAACGGCTTTGCCCGCTTCGGCGGCCGCGATGGCGATTTCCGCATGGGTATTGCCAGGTGTACTAACGTCGATTACGTCAATCTCCGGGTTAGCGATCACTTTCCGCCAATCAGTCTCATAGTTGGTCCAACCGAACTTTTCGGCAGCTTGCTTGACAGCTGCCTCGTTTCGGCCACAGATCGTGTGCATATGAACATCTACAGGCAGGTCGAAGAACCTTCCAACTTGGCGATAGGCGTTTGAGTGCGCCTTACCCATGAACTGATATCCGATAAGACCCACATTGATTTTCTTCTTTGACATGCTTCCAACTTCCTCGCAGTAACCGACGCATTTTGAGCCTCAGAGCCCCCGTACGTCAAGCACTTTGTAGCTTCTCAGGGAAGACATTTGGCTCTGGGCGCTACAATATTCCGTGCCGACCTTCACTATTGGTCCGATAAAGGTCGATCCTCCCTTGTTGCTTGCCCCAATGGAGGACGTGACAAACCTTCCGTTTAGGTTGATTTCCAAGCGTATTGCCGGGCCGGGTCTGATGTTCACCGAGTTTGTCTCGGCGATGGCAATCCATTACGGCGCGGTAAAGACCTACCGCAAGATGCGTATCGACCCTGCCGAAAGACCCCTTGGCATTCAGATCTTTGGTGGAGAGCCTGATGTGATGGCAGAGACCGCCAGGATCGCCGAGGAGATGGGGGCCGATATTGTCGATATCAACATGGGCTGCTGGGTGCCTAAGGTCTGCAAAACCGGCTCCGGTGCAGCGCTCCTAAAGGATCCCGTCCTCGCCGAAAAAATTGTGAAGAGTGTCGTCGACGCTGTGAAGGTGCCAGTGACGGTCAAGGTCCGCGCTGGTTGGGATTACTCACTCTTTGCCGCACCTGACCTTGCACGTCGGTTCCAGGATGCGGGCGCCAAGATGCTTACCCTACATGCTCGCTTCGCCAAACAGGGGTTTGAAGGGGAAGCTGATTGGCGACTGATTGAGCAGCTTCGAAGTGCCGTTCAAGTTCCTTTAATCGGAAATGGGGATGTGAAGACTCCTGAGCAAGCTCTGAGGATGCTACGGGAGACGGGGTGTGATGGCGTAATGGTGGGTCGAGCCGCGATCTCGAATCCGTGGGCGCTTGCGCGCATCAAGTGCGCGATGACCGGTGAACCTCAGCCCCCTGACCCATCGCTGGCCGATCGAATTCAAGTTGCGATGGAGCACCTTCGCATGATGGTGGCTTGCGAGGCCGATGCCGCAACATTTGAGGAGGCTCTGGCGTCACCTTCCTTTGCCGACGCTCAATTACGCGGATGTCGAGCCCTTCGAGGTCAAATTCCCCTCTACATTAAGGGCGAATTCGGCGCCTCAGTGATCCGGGACCGTCTCACTCGCTGCTCGACCATCGGTGAGTTTGAGGATGTCCTCATGGCGTTTCAAACCCAAACCGAACATCGAGGCGAAGAAGGAGCTGAATCGACTGCAGACTCTGAGGCTGTCTTAACGAAGTAGAGCGCCGGTCTGCAGGCTACAAGAAATTTCCTTCGGGAGGAACGCTTGGGTTTGCCTCCGGGAACAGGTCCGTCTATCACCTCCGTGCTCCGCTTTCAGCTCCGGGTTGAGGCATCAGTGACGGTGGATTTCAGAGGGAGATGGAGCCCATTTCACCAAACTCGTTGTCGAAATACCGAACCTCGGGAGCTATTCAAACGTCAATCGACGTACTATACTGGTGGATATCATAGGCCGAGCTCACAAAAGGATTTGTGTGACCGGTCAAAGGGCCCAAAGTGGGTCTGAAATGGTCTATCATTTTAGCTGGGGTATTACGCCTCAGAGTCAAGCCATGGGAAGGCTAAAAAAAGGTCTGATAGGGGTGGTTATAGCAGGTGCATTGCCAATTGCGGCATGCGCTCAAGGCCCTGTCACCGTCGTTAGTACTCCCACACAGAGCGACAAGCCCGCAGAACTCGGTGGAATACCCACTCTCGACTTCATTGCCTTGGGTTCGATGGGTCCAGGCGCTCCGCTTCGCTTTGGCAATGTCATCCCGAATTCCGAGCAAATACAGCTCAACGGCGTAACTCTCCAGCAATCGACGGATTATTTGATGGACTACGGCGTTGGTGTCGTGTACCTCAAGGTGTCGCAGTCCGCTGGGCAAACCCTCACAGTTTCCTACCGCTATCGCCCCGGCCCACCACTGCCTCCTGGTTCACTCACTGCAGTCGCCGCTCTCTCTTCGAAGAGTTACAGTCTTTCGCCTTCGATCAGTCTCCTGACGAATCTAGGAATTACGGAGCGAGGTGCCGATGGAAGCATCTACAAGAGCAATCTCCTCGGACTAAGCAACAACTTCAAGCTGGGCAATGGAATCACCATGAGCGGTGTCTACATGGTTGGTACTCGGCAGCAAGAAGACTACTTCTCGGGCTTAACGTACGATCAGTCTCAAACACGCGGACCTTCAACCGGGATGCGATCGGGTGGGTCTCAGCTTTTTGTCCAAGATTTGAAGTCAGACTCCTTCTTTGGAGGCAAGGCGAGTGCTCATTACCAGGACATTAGCCGGAACTTCATGGGCTTTAATGCGCTGAGTGGTTACGATTCAGCGACCGCTTCTCGGCTGAGTGCAGAAAGGGGTCTGACCCGAGCTGGATTTGACATAGAGCGGGCCCGACTAGGAAGTTTTGCCCTCAGCAGTTCCTATAACCAAGTTAAGGATGACCAGGCTGGCATCTACTGGCGTTCCATGGCGCTTCAAAACGGAGGGTTCAACGCGAATTGGGCTTCCCAGCAGGTTGATAGTCACTTCGTCCGGTTCCACGACTTGGGAGAGATTGACCGCGAGCAGCTAGGTCGCGAAGTCGGAATGTCTCGTAGCACCATGACAGTCAACTGGGCTCGGGAACTTGGAAAGGTTAGCTACTCTGGGATCAAAATTGAAGACGACGTAACTCGATCGCATATCAAGCGAAATGAGTTGGCGCTCAATACTAACAAATTACGGTTCAATATCGGCGACCAAACCGTTGATTCAGGATTCACTCGATTCGGAAGCCTGATGGCACCTGAACAGGTGATGTACGGCCGCCAGGCTGGTATTAATCGGCAGTGGATGGGGATGCAGGCGAGCTTGCTTGGCAACGATCTACCCATAAGCTTTAACCAAACGAGCTTGACCTCGCCCACCGGTGAGTTTAAGGCGGTGGATGCCGCGGTTGGCAACAAGTCTTGGAGCCTACAGCACGTGGATCGAAATATTGGCACTGGCTTTACATCCATGAGTGCCTTGACGGATCCGGAAATCGATGCGAACGTAAGATCGATCTCCAACATGTACGGCTACAACATCAAGCCGACACCTAACGATCGTGCCGAATTCATGGGTTCAACGGGCATTGATCGGCAGTACAACGGTTGCAACACCACAGCCGTAAATGGCTGGAATATCAACGCAAGCGTGCTTGAACTGTACGGACGCAAAGACCATGGCAGCGTTGACTCCTTCTCAGCTGCAAGCAAAAACGTGATCTTGAACTACCGCAAAGAAGACCTCGGTCAGCGGTTCGGTGAGGTCAACAATATGATGGATTTCGAGAAGATGAGGCTGGGTACGTTGCCTGGACTGCATCGCTCCGATTTCGACGTCATTTTGCTGCGAGGAACTGCGAAGCTTGAGGCAAACAATCTTGAGGCAGAAACTCGAACAGGCAGCGTTTCCAGAAACACCATCGCCTACGACGATCCAAACAAGATCAGTCTAAAGGTTGGTGCGCGTTCGGTTACGAACGGATTTAACGACGCTCCGAGTCTCGTTGATCCGGAGAACGCTCTGCTAGCATCGCTCCGCGGATTCAACGAGCAAGACATCAAGCTTCGTTGGATGCTGAAACCAGGCACGACGCTCGACACCTTCGCCGAGACCCAGTACAACCCAACCACACATCAAACCTGGACGACGAATAACACGATTTTGGACACGATGGTTGACAAGACGACCAACGTCAACATCACCGATCTTGAGCAGCATAACAACGACCCAAGAAGTAAGATCTTCGCGAGCGTCGTTCAAAAGATGACAATCACGAAGGACATGGGGAAGTACGGCATCCTGAGGGTTGTCGACGAGACCGATGAGTTCGATGGTATTCAGAAGAGCCAAGCCGATCAGCATCGACAGTATTTGGCTTACCAAAACAACGTCACGAAGGCGACCACGTTCAAGACCGAGCAAACCCATACGCAGTATCAGAACGGAACCAACGAAGACATCAACTCGAACACGGTGAGCCATCTCATCAATAATCGAACAGGTGTTAGCGTCACCGATACTGAGGTGAAGCGATCAGGTGAAGCCGATCAGAGTCACCACAACTACGGCTTCTGGTACGACCTTGGAAATGGTGTCAAGCTTTCCTACGGCTATGCTCAACCACTCACACCAGATGGTAAGGGCGACGTAACTTCGCAGCAGTTCACGCTTGGTAAAGACCCTGTCGCGGGCCAGCCACCCAACACTGTTCAGGCCGGTCAGGTCGGCAACTTGATGGTGGGTGGTGGGTATTTCCAGAACCAGTGGTCGTCGAATGATCGCACTCAGACCAATGGAAAGATCGCGGCAACCACGGTGAAGCCGTTCAAATTTGGGCCGATTGATGACGCCCGAATCAGCGTCAATTTCGATACCGGTACTGACTACACCAAGACAACTCATGAGAACAAACTTGTGAGTGGTCAAGGTCGTTACGGCACCTATCTGTTTGGCTACGAATATAAGAGTCAAATGGACGCGGCATTGAACCGTGCTATCGACCGTACGATCAAGGTGCAAACCGACCCCTCCGAGAAGAAGCTGATTTCAGCAGCGGTCTCGTACAAGGGAAGGACGATGCCGAACGATACGACGATCATCATTCGAGATTACAGCTTGACTCTTCGGCCGTTGAAGAACGTGACCATCGTCAATCTCCTCCAGACGAATCCAGATGTCGCCAACCCTGGCGCTATCTTGGGCTCCGTTCCTCAGGCGTCAAGAAGCGACAAGTGGAGTTTGGATTACAAGAACAATCCGAATTTGACGATCGGCGGTACGTACCAAGAACTCATTAATGATCAAACACGAGCTGCGTCTCAGACGGCTGGTGTGACCATGCGGTTGTTTGAAGCGGGTGGGTCTCCGATTTCGTTGTTCTACGGTTTGGAACTCGCATCCCAATCGAACCTCTGGAGAAAGTCTCAGCGGTACAGCCTCCAGTACGATCAGAGGGCAGGACCGAATCAAACGTTCAGCCTCTTCATTGCGAACCTTAGCTACGAGCACTCGGTACCAGTCGCCACCGGAACAAGCAACAATACGCTCCGCGTCAACTACCAGTACCGCTTCTAGTTCTCAGATCCATCTGGGTCAAGCCTAAGGGATTTCATACAAGGTAAAACCCTTGTATGAATCTCGTCCCATTTGCTGGCTGGCAACGAAACGCTCGTATCGTATGTAACGACGTGGAGATGATAGTGACCCTTGAGGTCGGCCCTCGAGTTATCTTCTTTGGATTCACCGGTGGGCAAAATATGTTTGTCGTCCATGAAGCTGAAGCGGGTCAGACGGGTAGCGACATCTTCGTGGGCTACGGCGGACATCGATTGTGGATCGCACCGGAAGAACCACTGCGAACGCTTCGGCCTGACAACGAACCCGTCGAATACACCATGGATGGGGAAGTTCACGTATTCACCTCTCCAACCGACGAGTATCACACTCAGAAGCAGATTCGGATCAAGTCAGAACCCACAAAAAATCGCTTTGTCCTAACCCATCGGATCTATAACCACGGTGCATATCCAATTGAGCTGGCAGCATGGGCTCCCACGCAATGCGCTGGTGGAGTTGTCCTCTTTCCTCAGCCCCCTTATCAATCTCACTCAGAGCGACTCCTACCGACCCGCCCGGTCGTGATGTGGGGCTATACGAAGTTCCAGGATCCGCGCTGGACCTGGGGAGACCAGGTTGTGCGGCTGCGACACGATGCTAACATGGGGCCCCAAAAGATTGGTGCCTTGGTGGAGCAGGGTTACGCTGCGTGCGTCAACTTTGGCAACGTGTTCCTCAAGCGCTTCACTTTTGCTCCAGGTGCCACCTATCCCGACTACAACTGTAACTTCGAGACCTTCACACGGCAAGATATGTTGGAGATCGAAACTCTCGGCCCAATGGTTACCGTGGGCTGCGGCGAATACGTTGAGCACCAAGAGACTTGGTATCTCCTAAAAGATCAAGAGATCCCCGAGTCGGACGAAGCCTGTGGCTCCTGGCTATCCCAGATTGCCGAGAATCATCCTCTCTAGAGTCCTTGAACCCCGCAAGGCGTCATTACTTATTTATGACGCTTTGCGGTGAGCGGCATGGGCCAAGCTCCAGTCGGAAGACCATGAGCGCCGCTGTGACGGGTCACGTTGGCAATATTGGGTCGCACAGTGCGGAGGTGGCCGGTGACGGTCAGGACGAATGTGCCTTCGTCGTGTCTGCCTTCGCCGAGCTTGTCGAAAATTCCCTTGTCCGTATTTGGAAAAGCTAGACGCGTGACGTGAGCTGACTTCTCATTGGCGTCAAAGTTATCGGTGTCCCAACCGATCGTCATCCCATCGTAAGGCATTGTCTTCCCGGCAGAGTTAACAAAGGGTACGGGGTTGTAGGTGTGTAACGCACCCGCATTGCTTGTTTCACCGATCAGAACAGCCTCATCCGGTTCTTCCACCAGAGACCTATTGAAGGTGCTTAAGGGGGCAAACATGCCGTAAGTCAAAGCAAACGATTTGCCTTCAGATCGTGAATCTTGAGACTTGGTGATTTCGAGAGGATCAGCGGAGGGACACTGGAAGTTCACCCGCGGATTCATATATTCCTGTAGGTTGCTCGCCCAAGTATAAGGTGCCCCTGATGTCTGCAACGCAGGCTCGTCAGCCGATCCCGTATCGAAGATCGGAGGGAATTTATCTTCGCTTTGGATCGCGTATTGGTTGATCGAATCCATGATGCCTTTCATGTTGCTGATGCATCTGGCTTTCTCACTACGACGAACCAAGATCTTGAATACTGGGTACATCATTCCTGACAACACGACGAGCGCAACCGCGACTACCTTGACGTCTTTTGCAGACACATAAGCAGAACTGCGTGAAGGCGCACCCTCCGGTGCTGATGGATCGTAAGCGTCATCTAGGCTCAATGCTGACCGCCTTGAGATTGTGCAGAATCCTTTTCTTTCCCTAGTAAGCGGTATTGAATCAGAACGTCATTGAGCTTGTCTTCATCGAGCCTGAGATCGGTGCTTCCGGGGATATCCTTGACAGGAACCTGTCCCCACTGAATGTTTCCGGGTGGGAGTTGGCGAGCGAAGAGGGCTAAAGAGCTGATTTCATCAGTGGTCAAGCAACCGCCAAGAACCTTTTGTCCTTCGTCCACGAGGGCAGGAACCTTTGTCCAATTCTTCATGGCTTGTTGTTTGAAAGCAGCGAGGAACTGCTTCTGTCGCTCTTGGCGCTGAAGGTCACTGTCTCCGTGGCGGAATCGAACGAATGTCATCGAGTCGTATCCGTTCAGTGTTTTGAAGCCCGGCTTCAAGTCAATGTACAGGTGTCCAGCCTTATCCGTGTAGTGCATTCGCTTTTCGATATTGATGGGGACGCCACCAACGAGATTCACCAAATCCTGAAAGTGGTCGAAGTCGAGAGTGACCACTCGATCAATGTGGATTCCGGGAAGAAGGAACTCAACTGCCTTCTGAGTAAGAGCAGCCTCTTGGCCCTTCTTCGCGATGTTGTGATATCCGTTAATTTTTGATATGTGGTAGCCGGGCAATTTGCATCGAGTATCTCTTGGAATCGAAACGCCCGTGATCATGTTGTTTTTGAAGTCAAGTTTGGCGATCAAAATCATGTCTGACCGGGCCTGCTTCTTCAAAACTTTCTTTCCGCCTGGTGCGAGATCCTCATCACAGCCGAGAATCAGAAGGTTAACCGTCTCTCCATTGAACGTGTCTTGGGGCTTTTTGGGCGAGAAAACATGCATTACCAAATTTACGAGGCCCTTGCTCTTGTGAATCCATCCTGCGGCGGTTCCGACTGTCAGGGCCAAGAACAGGAATACTAGATATCCCAGCCCTTTAAGCGCTGAACCTGCGCTAGATTTCGGAGGCGATTGCTTTCTCATAGACGTCCAGAACACCGATTATGGCAGACAGCCATTTCAACAGGGCGTGGACATAGCCAGTTCCGCCTAATCTCCGCAATGCGGCATCGTTATGCGGAAAGTGGAACCTTTTCCAAGTTCACTCGCGATGCTGACCTTGGCGTCATGCGTTGCGGCCAACTCAAGCACGATCTTCAATCCCCAACCGGAACCGCTGCCCTTATCCCATTGGCTGCGAGCGTTCCCAGCTAATATTCTCTCCGCAGTTGCGTGTGTCATACCGGGGCCGGTGTCTTCAACCTCAATGATGTGCATCGAGTCCTCGAACCAGTAGCGAATAATGACTTCGCCAAAAACGGGTTGCTCGACTTCTGCATCGTCTTCCTCTTCGGCGGAGTACTTCTTCCAATCGTCGGGAATGGTTTCTTTTACGGCCTTGATAGCGTTGCCAACGAGGTTCTGCACCATCCGAAAAACATAGAGCTCATCGTGCAGGGTGGCCGGCGCATCATCTTGGATCTCATATCGAATCCGCACGAGACTAACACGCGCATCCGTCGTTAGGTAAGCCGCGCTGGTTTCGATAACACCGCGTAGCAACCCAAGCTTCTTGTTGGGGCGCAATGCGCGTCCAGCCGAGATGTCAGAAACCAATCGCGAGTAACCTACAATTCGATCCACAGAACTCTTAAGGTCGCCGAACATCGGTTCAAGAGAACTGATGTACATCCGCACCGTTTCGTTCTGCTCTTGAAGCTGCAGTTGTTTCTGCAGGCCTTGCATCGCGAGATCACTGAAGCTTAGCGTTGCGTAAAGGCTGGCGGCAAGATTGCCTATGTCGTGGCTCACTTTGCCCATTCCAAGCAGCGTTGAGGCGCGTGCACTCTCCTCGGAAAGGCGATAGTTCATGTAGGCCATGGTCGCGACAGCGGCAATGATGTCGAGCATGTCGGCATCGGCTTCGTTGAAGTTGCCGTCGCTCTTGTTTAGCAACTGGACCACTCCGATCGGCGTTTCGTCTTCCATCATCAGTGGGGTTGCCACCATGCTCAGAACGGGAACGCCTGTCGCTTTCTCAATTGGATTCCACTCGCTTTCCGGTTTCGGCTCGAAAGATCGTGTGATTGTCTGCCGCTCCTGGAATGCCTTGCCAGACATTCCAAAGTCGTCGGCTATATCTCGAAACGGAAGGCGATCTGCAATTCTCTCCGGCACAACATGCTGAAATCGAAGTCTGCGACTGGATGGTTCGTGCAAATAGATCGTGCCACCCGTAGCGCCGACCGCTTCGACACAGATCGCCAGAACGTCTTTCATAAGCAAATCGAAGTTGCCACTGCTCGCTAATTTTCGAGTAGCAACTTGAACCGCCTTGATAAGCTGATCGTTCGTTGGCATATATCTGAATGGAGTGTACTTGAACCGGTCTTAACAGGAATGGCGACAAGTCCCTACAGAGATGAGTAACAAGTCCTTACTCCGTTTTCGGCGGTCCTTGGTCACGCTTCTGCATGCGCTCCCGCATTCTTAGTTCAAATCCGCGATCTGTAGGGTGATAGTAGGTTCGACCGACGAGGGCATCCGGAAAGTTCTGCTGCTCGACGAATCCACCTTCGTAGTCGTGGGCATACTTGTATCCCTTTCCGTAGCCCAATTCCTTCATCAGGCCAGTCGGCGCATTGCGTAGGTGAATGGGAACCGCATCGTTTCGAGTGTTCTCGACATCCGACTGGGCGGCTCCCCATGCGGTGTAGACTGCGTTGCTCTTGGGTGCTGCGGCAAGATAGGCGACGGCCTGAGCGAGGGCAAGCGATCCTTCTGGCAATCCAATAAAGTGAACTGCTTGCTGAGCAGCCATCGTGAGAATCAAGGCCTGCGGGTCGGCCAGGCCAACGTCTTCGGTTGCCATACGAACGATTCTCCGAGCGAGGTACAGCGGATCCTCACCTCCATCGATCATGCGTGCCAACCAATAGAGCGAAGCGTCTACATCACTTCCACGCACGCTCTTGTGTAAAGCCGAGATGAGGTCGTAGTGCATCTCTCCGTTTTTGTCATACAACACGGCTCGACGCTGAACCGCGCTCGTGACTGTGTTCATATCGATCAGCAGCTCCTCCGACGGTTCTTCATGCTGTGCTTCAGCAACCGCTACGCAGAGTTCAAGCATGTTCAGAGATGAGCGCGCGTCTCCGTTTGCGAAGTTGACCAACGTCTTCTTTGCGTCATCGTCAAAGCGAATGTTTTTGTTTCCGAATCCACGCTCTGAATCGGATACCGCTCGTGTGACGACATTGGTGATGTCTTCGTCGGTGAGGGCATTCAGAACATAAACACGTGAACGAGACAGGAGAGCGGAGTTGACTTCAAACGATGGATTTTCGGTCGTCGCTCCGATCAGCCGAACCGTTCCATCTTCAACGACGGGAAGAATGGCATCCTGCTGAGCTTTGTTGAACCGATGGATCTCGTCGATGAACAAAATCGTTCGATGCCCCATGGAACGTCGCTGTCTCGCACTTTCGACGATCTTCCTTAAATCGGCAACGCCCGCAGAAACTGCACTGACACGGTCAAAACACGCCGAGGTGACCGCAGCCACAATTTCAGCGAGTGTCGTCTTGCCAACTCCCGGAGGTCCCCACAGGATAACGGAGCCAAGCCGATCGGCCTCTACGAGTTTCCTGAATGCCGATCCGGGCCCAACGAGGTGCTTCTGGCCAAAGAACTCATCAAACGTCCGAGGGCGCATTCGGGCCGCAAGGGGAGCGTCGGCCGCGTGAAAAGCACTAGCAAACAACCCATGTTGACCGTCGTCCTCACGCCTCATGGATTCAAGATACTCGCTTCACGATCCACCTAGCCGAAACGACCTGAGATGTAGTCCTCGGTCTGCTTCTTCTGGGGATACAAGAAGATATTTTGGGTTGTATTGACCTCAATGAGTTGGCCGGTCATAAAGAACGCGGTGAAGTCGCTTGCCCGTTGAGCTTGTTGCATGTTGTGGGTGACGATGATGATCGTGTAATCGCGCTTGAGCTCAAAAATCAAGTCTTCAATTCTGGATGTGGCGATGGGGTCTAGAGCGGAACAAGGCTCATCCATCAAAATGATCTTCGGTTCGACCGCCATGGTCCGCGCAATGCAAAGCCTTTGTTGCTGACCACCGGATAGAGACTGTCCAGATTGTTTGAGTTTGTCCTTGACTTCGTCCCACAGAGCAGCTTTCTTCAGTGAGGCCTCGACGATGAGGTCAAGGTCTGCCTTGTTTTTGACGCCGTGGATCTTCGGGCCGTAAGTGATGTTGTCGTAGATCGACATCGGAAAGGGATTTGGTTTCTGGAAAACCATGCCCACTTCTTTCCGGAGTTCGACAGGGTCGACACCAGGTTTATAGATGTCTTCGCCATCTAGCCGAACCTGACCTACGAGGCGCGTCCCATCGATAAGGTCGTTCATCCGATTGATGCACCTTAGGAAGGTCGACTTGCCGCAACCCGACGGCCCGATCAAAGCGGTTACCCGGTTTGCAGGAATGTCGATACTGATCCCATTCAGGGCTTGAAATTGCCCGTAGTAGAAGCTCAGCTCTCGCGTCGAAATTTTCGGTTCCGTGGTCGTCGGTGCTGGTGTGCTCATCAGCAGAGTCATGATGCCAGATTTTTGGGTGTTCTGACGTGTTAAGAATGATGACGTATGAATGAAATTCAGCCGAGCAAAGCGCGTTGACGTAGAGCATGATCTACCAACACGAGTGCCACCATAGCTTCCACCATCGGTACCGCCCGTGGAAGGACGCACGGGTCGTGTCGACCTCGGCCCTTTAGGGTCGTGTTTTCGTGCTCGGATGTCACAGTGTGCTGTTCCATCATGATCGTAGCCGTTGGCTTGAATGCGGCATGAACCACGATTGGCATGCCGTTTGAGATGCCGCCCTGAATACCGCCACTGCGGTTGGTGCGCGTTTTCACGTGCTTCGCTTCGTCCGCCTCAAACTCGTCATTTGCTTCAAATCCGGTGAGGTCCGTCATTCCGAACCCTCCACCGACCTCGAAGCCTTTGCACGCTGGAAGGGAGAGAAGTGCTTTTCCAAGGTCTGCCTCCAGCTTGTCGAAAACGGGTTCCCCCCAACCTGCCGGAACACCGCGAGCTACGCATCCGACAACTCCTCCGACAGAGTTACCCTGCTTACGAATCTCTTCGATGTGAGCCAGCATCTGTTCAGCAACCGCTTGGTCTGGACATCGCACGATGTTCGCTTCCACGTCCGCCATTGAAACCGTTTCTGGGTCGATTTCTGCGTGAATCAGGTGGACCTTTTCGACGTAGCCAACAATTTCAACTCCGAAATTCGACAGAACTTTCTTGGCGATCGCACCCGCAGCAACGCGGCCAATGGTCTCGCGTGCCGATGAACGACCGCCGCCAGACCATGCCCGGATACCGTATTTCTGGTCATAGGCAAAGTCAGCATGCGATGGGCGATATTTGTGCTCGATCTCGTCGTAGTCTCGCGAACGCTGATCCTCATTACGTACTATCAGTGCGATAGGGGTCCCCAAACTGAGCCCATCAAGAACACCGCTCATGATTTCTACAGTGTCCGATTCCTTACGCTGAGTGACAATCCGAGATTGCCCGGGACGGCGTCGATCGAGTTCCAGTTGAATTTCTTCCAAGCTGATCGGGACGCGGGGAGGACATCCATCGACGACTACGCCAACGCCGCCCCCGTGAGATTCACCCCAGGTGGAGATGCGAAATAGCGAGCCGAAACTGCTGGACATGGGCAAAAGGATACTCGGGAACTAGGAATTCAAGGAGGATGTCGATCCCTCGGGGCGTGTCATTCGCAACGTGACAAACCCGCTAGGGCGTATGCTATTTGAAATGCAATACGATCCGGGTTTTGAGCGCCTTCGCGTCGACCCGACCCAAATAAAGCGCGTCCTGCGTACAGGCCGATTCCTCCTAACCACTGGCCTGATCGTGGTTCTGCTTTTCTCGATGGTCGTGCCGTACACCGACTATCTTTGGTATGCCCATGATGCGCGCCATCCCGACGTCTTCGAAACATCCTACGGAACACGTGGACTGTTATTAACGTTTGCCTTCGCGCTCACTTGGTGCTTCCTTTACTGGAACGTTCGAAAAGCATTCAAAGTCAGCTTGATATTCTTGAGTAATCCTCAAGGCGCTGGTCAGGCAATGCTCTCGAATGCAATCGACTGGATCACGCGTCGTGGCGCCATTTTTGTGATGCTGGTGTCACCGATCCTGTCCTTTCTCCTCGCGACGGGATTCTCCGGCGAGTGGAACACGCTGCTGTTAGCGCAGCACCCACAAACTTTTGGGACGCGTGATCCCCTCTTCGGCATTGACCTCGGTTTCTTTGTATTCACGCTTCCTTGGTATCGAGCGCTATCGAATTACGCGTTTGGCGTTATTTTATTGACGACATTGATTTCGGTCGGCGTTTACGCGGGTTTGCAGGCGATGGCTATGTTGGCGAAGATCGAACTCAGCCGGCCTCACATCCGCCTACATGTCAGCACTCTGGTCGGAATGACCTTTTTGGCCTATGCGTTGGAAACCTGGCTCAAAACGTACGAGTACGGCTTGGTCAACAGCGGGCAATTCACGGGCGCCGGTTTTGCAGCGACCTACCAGCTTGGATTTGAAAGGTTGTTCGCAGGACTTGTTGGTCTTGTGGGCTTGCTGACCGTCATAGGAGGGAAGTTTGGAAAGCCGTATGCCGCTCCATCTTACGGTGGTGTCGGACTGGTGGCCTACTACCTCATCGTTGTTCAGGGCGCAACGCTGCTCATTCAGAGGCTCTCTGTGGATCCAGACCCGATTCACAAGGAAGCGCCGTTTGCGCAGAAAGCAATCAGCATGACGCGCTATGCCTACGGCCTCGACAAGATTGGTGTGCGAGATTGGCAAATTGAAAATACGCCGTCCCCATCCCAACTTGCAGCATCGAGTGAAACGTTGGCGAACATGCGACTTTGGGATCCCAACGTGTTACGTCAGGCGCTTGAAGGACTGCAGAGCTTTAAGCAATTCTATTCGTTCAACGATGTCGACATCGACCGATACATGGTCAACGGACATCAAACGATGCTCATGTTGTCTCCACGTGATGTGCGCTTGAGCGGTCTTCCTGCACAGTCACAAAACTGGGCAAATCAGCGCCTGAGATACACGCATGGCTACGGCGTTACGATTTCCCAGGTCGACAAGGCGAGCCCCGACGGCCAGCCGTCTTTGCTCGCGAGCAACATGCCCGTCCAGTCGTCGCCAGATATTCCGATCACGGAACCAAGAATCTACTTCAGTGATCAACGCGACCAAGCTTGGCAACCAACGGACGAATACGCCCTCGTCGACACGGGCCAACCGGAATTCGATTACCCAACCGCGACCAGTTCGGCAAACCATCAGTGGGCCGGTGATCGGGGCATCCCCATCAGCGGCTTGCTGTCTCGACTCGCGTTTAGCATTTTGCTCGGCGATGGCAATCTGTTGATCTCCGGGAATGTGACCGGCAGAACGCGCTTGCTCATGCGTCGAAATGTCCTTGAGAGAGCATCCAAGATCTATCCTTTCTTGAAGTTCGACCAAGATCCGTACATCGTTGTCAACAATGGGCATCTCGTGTGGATGCTCGACGGCTATACGATTACCGACGCTATTCCTTACTCGGAGAGAATTACCGCCACGAACGGCGCAATGAACTACATCCGAAACTCGGTGAAGCTAACCGTCGACGCCTACAGCGGGGAAGCCACCGCATTCGCGATCGATCCCAACGAGCCGATTTTGAAAGCATATCGGCAGATTTATCCCGGATTGATTAGGGACATTAGCGAGCTTCCCAAGGGCCTCCGAGAGCATTTCCGCTATCCGGAAGACCTCTTCCAGTTCCAGTCGATGAAACTGTTGAATTACCACGTCACCGACCCCACCGTGTTCCTCACGAACTCTGATGCGTGGGACATCGCCCGTGAGCGAGACTTAAGCGGTTCCAAGGCATCGATCCGCCCATATTACGTTCAACTCCAGTTGGAAGGCGAAGCAAAACCTCAGTTCCAACTGATATTGCCGTTCACGCCGAATCAGAAGCCAAATATGAGCGGTTGGCTTACGGCTCAATGTGATCCGGGAGTTTATGGGCAGATGACTCTCTATCGGTTCAAAGGATCGTTGCCGAAAGGTCCCGAACTGATGGAAGCCGATTTCAGCAGCACGCCTGCCATCAGCTATATCAATCGACAATATCGAAACGAACAGAGTGACGTCATCGTTGGTAACTTGCTCGTCATCCCGATTGGAAAGAGCGTGATGTATTCGGAATCGCTCTTCCTCGTGAGTAAGACGAGTGGCATTCAGTCTGTTCCGCGTCTGTTTCGCGTGATCTTGGCCTCCAATGATAAGGTCGTTGTAGGTGAAACGTATCAGGATGCGTTGAAACAATTGTTCCAAACGTCGCCTTTGGCTCCGACACAGCTCACGCCTGAACAGACTTCAACTGGGTCGAAGAATGCGGCTCCAGTCGTAAGCGCGCCGACTCTAAGCACAGCCAAGAAGGCACTGGAACTCTACGATCAGGCGAGCCAGGCGCTGAAGAACAGCGATTTCGCGAAATACGGAGAGCTACAGAAGCAGTTAAGAAAGGCACTCGCTGATCTTGCCGCTAAGTCATAATCGTTGCCATGACGGTGGGGATTGTTGGCTTAGGGCTGATCGGCGGTTCGATCGGGCTTGCGCTGCGCGAGCCTGGTCGAAAGATCATTGGATTCGATCCCAATTCGGCGTCGGCAAAGACTGCGTTTGATCGTGGTTGCATCGACGCCTTTGCGGATCTAAGTGAGGTCTCGAAGGCGGACATTGTATTCATTGCCGTGCCTCCGAAGCACGTCGTTGCTACGCTCATTGCCGTCACTGCAATGAAGAACCCGGAAACGGTAGTGACGGATTGCACAAGCGTCAAGGCCGAAGTCGTTGAGTGGGCGGATCGTGCTGCTGAGCCCAACTTTGTGATCGGACACCCGATGGCTGGCCATGAGCGAACTGGTGCAGCCTTTGCGTCTGCCTGGCTTTTCCGAGGGGCTAAATGGATTCTCTGCCCTCTAAACAGCACGGCACTGAGCGCCGTCAAGAAGGTTGAATCACTGATCACGATAATGGGTTCTTCTTTGGTCAGCATGGACCCGCACGCGCATGATCGTGAAATCGCGTTGGTGAGTCACCTGCCGCACGCCCTTGCCGGCGTTCTTGTCCAACTGGCCGATGGACCCCATCAAGTTGACGTCACCGGTGGATCGTGGAAAGACTTGACACGAGTAGGTGGCGTTGACCCTGCGCTGTGGACCCAGATATTCGTCGCCAACCGTGTCGAGATCTCCAAAGCGATTGACGAGACGCAAGAGAAGCTGGCCGAACTCAAGGCTCATTTGGACAACAATGAGTACGATGGTGTTTGGGCCTTCTTTGCCCACTCTCGAAACGCGAAAGAGAGATCTGGCTAGGCTGCCACTCAGTTATGTCTTCTATTCTGGAAATCAACCCGGTCGCATCACTCGAAGGCGAACTTCGTGCTCCTAGCGATAAGTCCCTCACCCACCGTGCCTACATGTTTGCCGGAATCGCTTCGGGCGATTCGATTGTGCGTCAACCGCTGAGGGGCGAAGATTGCGAGTCGACCTTAGCCTGCATGAATCAACTCGGGCTGCGTCACTTTTGGTTGAGTGACACAGAAGTCCGACTGACGCCTCCGAAAGAATGGCAACAACCCACGTCTCATTTGGACTGTGGAAATAGCGGCACGACGATGCGGTTGATCAGCGGTCTTCTGGCTTCGCGACACCTGGATTGCACCTTGATCGGAGACGCTTCACTATCCAAACGTCCGATGAAACGAATCGGTGAGCCGCTTCGACTCATGGGAGCAACCTTCGAAGGGGATACGCCCCCTATTAGGATTGTCGGCGGGAGCCTCATGGCAATCGACTACACAAGCCCCGTCGCCAGTGCGCAAGTAAAGAGTTGCTGTCTGCTGGCCGGGCTTCGTGCAACCGGTGTCACAACCGTCACCGAGCCAAGCTTGAGCCGTGATCACACCGAGCGGATGCTTCGCGCAATGGGTGCCCATGTCGTACGTAGTGGCGACACAACAGACCATGATCCACTAGATCATACGTCGTCCAAAGTAGCTCATCTCCATCCTTCAGTAGCGATTCATCCAACTCAAACGTTACATCCGTTTGAGTTCACCGTCCCAGCCGACATAAGTAGCGCCGCCTTCTTCATCGTTGCCGCTGCGATCTTGCCTGAGGCTCGACTTGGACTTTTGGATCTGAGCGTGAACCCAACTCGAACCGGCATTTTTGACGTCCTTGAGCAATGCCGAGTGCCGTTTGAGATGGGGAATTATCGCGATGAACTTGGGGAGCCGGTCGCCGACGCAATCATTGGTTATGCGCGTGATCCTCAACCGTTCACCATTGAGGGTTCGCTTGTTCCGAGGCTGATCGACGAGATTCCTGTCCTAGCGGTTTTAGCCACACAGTGCATGGGCACCAGTATCATTCGCGATGCACGCGAACTTAGAGTGAAAGAGAGTGATCGTATTGAGCTCGTTGCTGACGGACTGAGGCGCATGGGTGCGGTCGTTGAAACATTTGAAGACGGGATGGCGATTTCAGGGCCGACCGCCCTCACGGCTGCCCACATTGAAGCTAACGGTGACCACCGTATCGCGATGGCCTTCGCTATTGCTGGTTTGGTGGCTCAGGGCACGACGACGATCTCTGGGGCCGAGTCCATCGCAACCAGTTACCCAAATTTTGAATCCGACCTTATGAGGCTCACCATTGTCTAAAGATTTTTCAAAAGTTGTTATCGCTATCGATGGACCCGCGGGAGCAGGGAAGAGTACGGTCTCCAAAGCACTGGCTAGGGAACTCGAACTGAGCTATTTGGACACTGGAGCGATGTATCGCAGCTTGGCTCTGAAAGCCAGTCGAGCTGAGTTGGCTCCGTCGGATGAGGTCGGAGTTGCAGAACTGATGGAATCAACCACCATCGAATTTGGACACGGAGACCCCCAACCGGTTTTTCTCGATGGAGAAGAAGTGACTGCCCTCATTCGAACCCCCGAGATCAGTGAGTTTGCCAGCGCAATTAGTGCTCACTCTGCCGTTAGGCGCGCGTTGGTTGCCAGGCAAAAGCTGCTCGTCGAAGGCGGTGGCGTTATTCTCGAAGGCAGAGACGCGACGACCGTTATCGCCCCTGCCGCAGACCTGAAAATCTTCCTCACCGCCTCGCTTGAAGAAAGAGCGAAACGCAGACGGCTAGAGTTTGTCCAACGAGGGGTGGAAGGCAATTTCGAATCGGTTCGTCAAGAGATTCAAAACCGAGATCACCGGGACATCACTCGAGAAGATAGCCCCCTCAAAGTTGCCGATGACGCCGTCATTGTCGAAAGTGCTGGCATTCCGGTTGACGAGGTCGTCACGAAAATCAAGTCACTTTTGGATTCGCTCGTCAGCTAATTTTATTGTCCGGAACCTCGCAGTTCGAGATCAAAACGGAGAACGGCGACTGTTCCGGTAGGCGCGGACACAAGTTGTGCTGCCCCCGTAGAAGCCTGAAGGCGGGTAAAACCCCCAGAACAAAACAATGGGTGCATTTTTCGGACCGAGAGATTGGGGCACGCTTCTTACAGCGATGCTCACGCCATTCAACCAAGATGGCAGCGTTAACTACAGCGAGGCTGCTCGCCTTGCTGAATACCTTGTCGATGTACAGAAAAACGATGGATTGGTCGTTAATGGAACGACAGGCGAATCTCCAACTTTGTCCGAGCACGAGAAACTAAAACTTCTTGAAGTTGTCCTCGAAGCAGTCGGTAATCGAGCCGCAGTTATCTTCGGGGCAGGCACTTACAATACTGCCGAGTCGATCGACCTAACTCGCGCGGGTGAAAAGCTCGGGGCACACGGGATCATGCTGGTCAACCCGTACTATAACCGTCCAGGCCAGCAGGGACTGTACGCTCACTTCTCGACCGTAGCCAAAGAAACCGGTCTACCCGTGATGCTGTACAACATCATGCCAAGAAGTGCGATCAACATGGAAACGCCGACTCTGTTGAGGCTAGCCGAAATTCCAAATATCGTTGCCGTGAAAGAGGCGAGCGGCAACATTCCTCAGATTACAGACGTGTGTGCACAAGCGCCAGAGGGGTTCCGCGTTTACAGTGGCGATGACGCGATCACACTTCCGGTACTAAGTCTCGGAGGGCACGGAATTGTGAGTGTTGCCGGTCACGTTGTGGGCGACCAGATCAAAGAGATGCTCAATGCCTTCCCGAGCGATCCCGTGAAGGCCCGAAAGATCCACCTCAAACTGATCCCAATTTACAAAGCCCTCTTCGCCTATCCCAGTCCCGTTCCCGTCAAGTACGCGACGAGCCTGCAAGGCTTCGACTGTGAGTCTGTTCGTCTGCCCCTGGTCCAATTGACCGAGGACGAAAAGGCAGCCGTCGCCAAAGCCTTGGCATAAGGTGCATTCCCGATGCCTCACCAGTAAGTTCGCGCAGAGCTTCTGGGGAGGCATCGATGGTGTTTTCGAACCTAGGTGCTTACTTCCACTGAAGCTTTGCCGCGTCAGCCTGCGAAACGAACTTCACGTGACCATCCAAGAACGCAACGGGAGTGCTCTTTCCGTAGTAAACGAGGTGCCCTTGCTTGCCGATTGAGAGCATCACAGTCGTCGATGGTGACGAGAACGAAGACATCTTCTTCCCTGAAAGCGCCGGGTTGAACTGAACATCAAGCGGCTTCCCGTCAGTATCGAGCCATAACTTATCAGTCTTCGTGTATGGATAAATCTTGGACTTGATGTTCGACTGATTCAGCGACAGCACGTCATTGTAATCATTCGCGTAAATAACCACGCCTAGGGAAATCTGCTTGAGGTTTGAAAGAATAACCGTTCTCCTGGCTGCTTCTCGAGCTTGTCCCATGGTGGCGGGATCTGTCGCCATTCTTGCGAGTTGATCGAAGAAGTTGTTGATGTTCTTGCTGTCAGTAATCTTCCAATCTCCATTTGTGCGGTGGAAGTGAACTTCGTCGTTTTGGTCCGCTAGTTTCGCACCGCCAAGCTTCGGGCTAAAGGCAAATATGACTCTCCCGATTGCATTGTCACCTGAAGTAGAAGTTAGGCTCACCGATTTGAGAACAAAGTCAGGCACCGGGTTTTTCGGGTCGCTCGCAATCTTGGCGAGTCCCGCGGCTGCCTGATCAATTTTCGCGCCTTCAAAATGGCCAAATACCGCCTTCCAGTCGTGCTTGTTCAAGTCACTCAAGACGCTTTTGACGGTTTCGATAGGAGTCGCATCCTTTTTGACAAAGAGTGTCGCTGCACCCGCATCCGCCGAGACAAAAAGGCATCCTCCTACGGCACCGACGGCGGCGACGATCGCGATTTGCAGACGTAGTTTTTGGGTCAGAGTTGTCGAAGTTATCGTGGAACGATTGAGCATCAGGGTAATCCTCTTTGCGAGTTGTGATTTAGCCGGGAATACGCCGGCTCCGACTAGCCGTACGGCCGGGGTGGCCATGATGGTCTCGGCAACTTTCAGCAAGCTGCCTGCATAGGTCGTGGTAGCGATTCCTGTCTCAAGAACAAGCTGATCACAGACTTCTTCACTGACGAGAGTGAGTTTGCGCGCTAAGATCCAGACCAGAGGGTTTGGCCATGAGAGAGCACAGGCAACGCTCGAGATAAGTGCCCAGAGGGTATCCCTCTGCCTGACATGGACTAACTCGTGACACAGGATCGCCTCGATTTGGTCATCATCGAAGCTGAGCTCAAGGGCCTCGGGTAAGAAAATCGAGGGTCTCGTCACTCCAGTCACAAATGGACTCGAAACGAGGGGTGAGGTCGCAACTGCGACGTGCTTAAGGCCCAGTTCAGCACACAAGTGCTCTATTGTAGGGGCAAGGGCAGTCGACTTCAGTGGCGCTGATTTCCTGCGTAGTCGATAGATCCAACCCGAACCAAAACCAATCGCAAGTAAATATGCCCCTGCACCTAGCAGCCAAATGAGCCCGATGATCTCAAACGGGGTAATTCGTCGAACGGACACCGCCACGTCAGGCGAGATAAGCAGGGCGCCTCCCTGAGAATCAGTCGACTGCAATCCCGTAGCTGGTAAAGCAACAGAGTCCGGTTGGCTATGTGGCAAAGAGTTGTCGGTTGCCGACCCAGAATCTCTCGGAGCCAAGTTGCTCTTCGTCATTTGACTTTGGATTGAGGACGAAGATATTGACCACCATGGTCGAACGACAAGCCGCAACCCCGGACCTAATATGAGCAAAGCAAGAACAGAGGCGATCCCAGCGCGGTAGATCGCCTTCCTTGCCACTGGGCCCTTGCGCTGGAAGCATTGGGCAGTGACAAGCGCAACCACCGATACCGTCATCGATTGGAGCAGAAATGCAATCAAAGAAGGCGCTAGGTATTGAGTTATTTGGCTCATTTCGGCTTCTCCTCGGCCTTGTTGATCATCTCGCGCAATTGCTGGAGTTCATCCGCCGAAATCTGCTCATGCTGCAAAAGGTGTGAGACCAGGCTGCTCGCGGAACCCTGAAAGACCCGATTCACAAAGTCCCGAGTTGTTGAGGTCGTTACATCCGAGCGATCCGCAATGGGAGAGAAATAGAAGATTCGGTCCCGCTCAACGTGGGAGACTGCTCCCTTCTGTTCTAGCTTTCTTAGAAGTGTTTGAACCGTACTATGAGAAATAGCATCGGTCGTGGCGATGTGATCGGATATCTCTCGCGCCGGCGCTTCGCCTTGATCCCATAGGAACTGCATGATGCGAAGTTGCACCTTTCCCATTCGAATTTCATTCTTCTTAATTGCCATAGGTCTGCCCGTTGACCGTGGTCAACGCTCTGGACATAATTTACCACGGTAAACGCAAAATTCCAAGATGATTTTTGTGAAATTGCTAGAACGATCTGGCTTGGCACCGTCACTCATCTTTGGAATTCGACAGACTAGAGTCGGTGTTCCAATGGAGAACGAATGATCGGAGTTATCGCGGCAGCTGCCTTAGCTATCCAAGCCTCAAATGGAACAGAGCTAACTATCTACAACCAAGGCTTTGGGCTTGTGAAGGAAGTTCGACATATATCCTTCAAGAAGGGGCGACAACCCATATCCATTACGGACGTCGCTTCTAGGATTGAACCGACGAGCGTGAGCTTTCGGAGCTTGACCAGCCCCAATCTGTTTGGCGTTCTAGAGCAGAATTATCAGTACGACCTCATCAGCACTCACGCGATTCTGGCTAAGTCCGTAGGACAGAAGATCCGATTTGTGCGAACCGTAGGGAATACCAGGGAATCCCTCGAAGGGATATTACTAAGCTCCCCAACCGCAATTGTCGCAAACCCAGATGGTTCAAACCAACAGACCTTCAATGGGATGGTTATCCAAACCGACGATGGAAGGATCGTCCTGGATCCCACCGGAGAAATTGAAGTGCGATCCATCCCCGCTGGGTTGATCAGTAAGCCAACTTTGATGTGGGATGTGCAGGCAACGAAAGCTTACGACGACACAGTTGAGTTGAGCTACATCAGCCAGGGCCTCAATTGGAATGCCGATTACGTCCTCACTCTCGATGGGGCCGGGAAATCCGATCTCCAAGGCTGGGTCACACTTGATAATAAAAGTGGGGCCAGTTGGAAGGACGCAAAACTGAAACTCCTTGCTGGTGATGTCAATCGAGTTCAGGCTCCTACCTATTACGATCGACGAGCGGCCGACGCCGTCATGCTCTTCAAGTCTGCGGCCAGTGAATTCAAGGAGGAGTCCCTTTTTGAATATCACCTCTATACGCTTGAGCGACCCGCCACCGTTAGGAACAACGAGACGAAGCAGCTGTCTCTGCTTACCGGTCACGGTGTCCCGATCACCAAAAAGCTGATTGTGGACTCGATAGGCGGAAGCTACTATCCGAGTGAAGGTGAAATTGGGACGGGGGATATCAAACCGCAAGTAAGGCTTGAATTCATCAACGACAAGAAGAGTGGATTGGGCATGCCGTTGCCCAAAGGAAAACTCAAGGTCTACCAGCGGGACAAATCGGGTTCGGTCCAGCTCCTTGGAGAAGATCAGATCAATCACACCCCAAGGAATGAGCGGCTCTCTATCGTGGTTGGACGCTCATTCGACGTGGTTACTTCGCGGAAACGCATGTCGTTCAAAAGGCTGGGCCCATCCTCCTTCCTAGAGACATTCCGAATAGAGGTAAGGAATCGAAAAGAGGTCCCCGAAACCGTAACGGTTTTGGAAAGGCACTACGGCGATTGGCGGATAACCCAAAAATCTCAGCCGTTCACCAAGCTTGATTCCAACACGGCGCAGTTCCTCGTTGAACTCAAGCCCAACGAAGTTCGAACTGTCGAATACTCGGTACAGACGAAATGGTGAGACTGACAGCCTTCGATAGCTCAGTGAGCAGGAGAACCAAATGATAGGAATGATTGCTGCCGTCTTGGCGGTGTCTGGGCCAACTCAGACGGAACTGACGATTTACAACCAAGGCTTTGGCCTCGTCAAAGAAACGAGAAAGTTCAGTTTCAGGCAGGGACGCCAAACCATCTCCGTCGAAGATGTTCCTTCTCTGATTCAGCCCACAAGTGTTGGAATTCGCGGGTTGACTGACGCAAATGCGTTTAGTGTTCTTGAGCAGAACTATCAGTACGACCTCATCAGTCCTCAAGCGATCTTAAACAAATCCGTAGGAAAACGGATTCGATTTGTGCGGAGCGTGGGCAATCTGAAAGAGGTCGTCGAGGGCACACTCCTCAGTTCTCCCATCGCTATCGTCGCTAATCCGCAAGGAGGAAGTCAGCAGACCTATAACGGGATGGTGATCCGAACTGACGATAATCGGATCTTGCTAAACCCCACTGGCGAGATTGATGTTGCATCCGTTCCTGAGGGTCTCATTAGCAAACCAACCCTCCTGTGGGACGTGCAAGCGGAGCGAGCCCATGAGCAATCGGTGGAACTCTGCTATGTGAGCAACGGCCTCAGTTGGAGTGCAGACTACGTCCTTACCCTGGATGGAACTGGCGGGAGTGACGTTCAAGGTTGGGTCACGCTGAACAACTCCAGTGGGGCGACTTGGAAGGACGCGAAGCTGAAGCTTCTTGCTGGCGACGTAAACGTGATCCGAGAGCAGATCAGGATGCCGACGGGGCGCTCCTTGGGTGTAAGGCTTCGCGGAAAAACGGAGTTTCAGGAAGAGACTCTTTTTGAATATCACCTGTACACGCTTGAGCGACCCGCCACCGTTCGCAATCGGGAAACGAAACAGCTTTCTCTCTTGGAGGGCCACGGCATTCCCATTCAAAAGCGGCTGGTTGTGGACTCGATATCCGGACGCTATTTCCCCACAGAGGGTGAGATTGGCACCGGAG
Source organism: uncultured Armatimonadota bacterium (assembly GCA_903833215.1). Classification (GTDB taxonomy): domain Bacteria; phylum Armatimonadota; class Fimbriimonadia; order Fimbriimonadales; family Fimbriimonadaceae; genus Fimbriimonas. The sequence goes on along the minus strand of CAILEM010000072.1, from coordinate 55,517 downwards.
ACGTAAAACCCCAAGTTCGACTGGAGTTTGTCAACGACAAGAAGAGTGGGCTAGGAATGCCACTGCCTAAAGGGAAATTTAAGGTCTATCAGCGAGATAAATCGGGTTCCGTTCAGCTCTTGGGAGAGGACCAGATCGACCATACGCCGCGCAACGAGAGAGTTTCGCTGGTCATGGGCCGGTCCTTCGATGTGGTCGCTTCCAGAAAGCGCACCTCATTCAATTGGATCAAGTCAAATTCCTGGCGTGAGTCCTTTGAGATTGAGGTGCGGAACCGCAGTGCAATGCCGGAGTCTGTAGAAGTGCTGGAACGGCACTACGGTGACTGGACAATTACATCGAAGAGCCAGGAATTTGCAAAGCTAGATTCCAATACAGCTCAATTTAAGGTGGACCTCTTGCCGAATCAGGTCAAGAAAGTTATTTATACGGTGGAGACAAAATGGTAATGATTGGACTAATTGCGGTAGCGGGGCTGGCGACAGCGCCGTCCCAAACTGAGATCACTGTTTATAATTCGGGCTTTGGCCTCGTAAAAGAAGTTCGTAGCATTCACCTCAAGCAAGGACGCCAGAACTTGAACATCGAAGACGTGGCTTCGATGATTGAACCCACGAGCGTCAGCATTCACAGCCAAGCTGGCTCCAACCCCTTCAGCGTTTTGGAGCAAAATTACCAATACGACCTGATTAGCCCCCAGGCAATCCTCAACAAATCGGTTGGCCAGAAAGTTCGATTTGTTCGAAGATTTGGGACTCAGCGAGATGTCTTGGAAGGCACACTGCTTAGTTCGCCGACTTCAGTCGTTGCTAGCCCTGATGGGCAGAATCAATCGACCTATAACGGTATGGTGATTCGAACCGACGATAACCGAATCGTGCTGGATCCGACCGGAGAAATCGAGGTGAAGGAGGTTCCTGCTGGGCTTATCAGTAGACCCACCCTAATGTGGGACATTGAAGCCCCCACCGCCGGCGACAGCACCGTTGAATTGAGCTACATCAGCCAAGGCCTCAACTGGGCGGCAGACTACGTGGTAACGCTTGACGGAATTGGCAAGAGTGACTTGCAGGGCTGGGTTACCCTGACCAACAATAGCGGCGCGACGTGGGACAATGCGAAGCTGAAGTTGCTTGCTGGAGATGTTAACCGGGTTCAGCCAAGAGTCAATCGAGATTTTGCACCTATGCTCGCCTCGGGTGCAGCGGGAGGGAAAGCTGGATTCGCTGAAGAGTCGCTGTTTGAATACCATCTGTACTCGCTCGAAAGACCAGCAAACGTTCGCAACCATGAGACGAAGCAGTTGACTCTCCTTGAGGGGCATGGCATTCCCATTGAGAAGAAGCTGATCGTCGACTCCATTACGAGCCAGTACTATCCAGGTGAAGGCGAAATAGGGACTGGCGATGTCAAACCTCAGGTTCGCCTTGAATTTACGAATGACGAGAAGAGTGGGCTGGGATTAGCTCTACCCAAAGGCAAAGTGAAGGTTTATCAGCGAGATAAATCTGGCTCGGTCCAGTTGCTTGGTGAAGACCAAATCAATCACACCCCGCGAAATGAGAGGATCTCCCTCGTCGTTGGGCGATCTTTCGACGTCGTTTCTACGCGGAAACGGACGAATTTCACTCGAATCTCTGATCGATCTGTCCGAGAAAGTTTTGAAATCGAGGTCAGGAACCGTAAGGAATCCGATGAGACTGTCACGGTTCTCGAACGACACTGGGGCGACTGGTCAATCACGGAAAGGAGCCAGAACTTCGAAAAGCTCGACTCAAACACCGCGCAATTCATGGTGACTCTCAAGCCGAATGAAGTGCGGAAGGTTATCTACACCGTCGAAACGAAGTGGTAGCGTTTGCCAGTGGCTAAATAGTCTGGATCGACCTCGGCCACTGCTCAGCGATGATGCCTCCAGCCGAAGCGCAAGCGGAGCCTGGAGGCTAAAAACCGCCCTCTTGGGAGGGTGACCCGAAATCTATCTGCTACCAAAGCAGGATATTTCACGACCCTTCAGACTCCGTCTGACGATGGTCGAACGGAGCATCGGAGGAGACATATCCAAGACTACAGCTTCGGCTGCCCTGCAATTGGCGCAGTCGTCGCATTCATCGCAAGGGTCGCGGAAAACGACTGCAGATCAGCGAAGACCGGCCGGTGCTTCCCGTCTTTGTCGAGAAGACCCAAAGGATTGTCGGCATCCTTGGAGTATTCACTGAGAATTGCTCCGGCATACCCGAGCTTTTCTGCATTGCCTAGCAGAGTCATGATCGCCTTCGATTGGACGGCGTTGTCGGACTTCTTCGAATCCTGACCGCATGATCCGATAAGTGCAGGGCGGTCAACCTTGATCTCTTTGAAGGGGGGAAGAATGCCCTTGTCATCAAGGACCTGGAAATCGTAGAAATCGAGGCCCAATCGCGAGAGCTTTCCGGCTTTCACGTTTTGCCAGCCATGGAGAGCCGATCCGCAACTGATGAGGCGCTGGGGATCGACAGATTTGATGATATCCAGGTTCGCTTTCACAAAATCACGTGCTTGGTCCCAAGTGGCACCCACTTTCGTTGAATTGCCGTCTTTGCCCGCGATCTCCGTCTCAATGCCATCAGAAATGGAAACCGCGAACACGCTAGGTCGCCCCTTGAGTTTGCCGATGAGAGGGGTAACCGCTTTTTTGAGGTAAGCGGTGCGGGCAGCGACATCCATTAGGGGGTTCTTCACGCCCGCTGTTCCGGTCCAGGGGCCGGAGAGACAGACATAGATTTGAACTTTGCTGTTCTCAGCCTTTGAGAGCAGGTCGGAGACATTTTTATAGAGGGCTTCATCAACACCGGTGACAAGGCCCGCTGCATCGACTTTAAGCCCATCGAGCTTGCTAAACAATCGTAGTCGGACAACATTGAATCCGGACGAACTGATGTCCTGCAGATTTGTGTTCACCTGCTTAGCGTTATAGGAAACTTCAGAGTCGGGAAGGAGGGCATTTTTGCCAAATTCTCGTCCGACCTGCCCGCCAAAACTCGGGACGTTGACACCCAATACGAATGAAGGCTTTCCTTGAAGAGGAATGAGCTTGGCCCCAAGCGTGGCTGCTCCGAAGGACGTGCCAGACGACACTTGGGAAGCAGGACCATCCATTGAGCGGGAATTGTAACCGGACATATCCTGCGCCTGGTTACCGCCACATCCAACCAAACTAACTCCTGCCGCAAGGCAAGCGATACCGGCCAAGTCTCGAAAATTCCTCATGCTTATTTAGCCTAACTCAAAAAAACGTGACATGGTGCCGTCAAACGTTTAATTCATACTCCAGACCTAAGACGTTTTCCCAGACTCCAAGGGTTCCTTGCTCCAAAGAAGTGAAGTAAAGGCATATATGATTTACGCAGTAGGAGATATCCACGGCCAGAGAGATAAGCTCCGCAGTTTGCTTGGTTTATTGAAGGAAGAGGGTATGTCCGATGCCGACCTTCTTGTCTTCGTAGGGGACTATGTTGATCGTGGTCCCAATACGGCCGGAGTCATCGAGACACTCCTGTCATTGAAAGCGAGCCGTCCGAATACGGTTTTCCTGAGGGGAAACCATGAGCAGATGATGCTCGACGCGCGTCACCGCTTTGATGCTGCCTTTGACCTCGAAAACGACTGCGGAAATGCGGACTCAGGAATCTACTGGTTTACCGAAGGTGGACAGCAAACGCTCCATTCTTACGGCTCTCCAAGAGGACGGCGCTGGTTTGAGATCATCTGCTATGAACACTGGGAGTTTCTTCGCGCGACTAAGATTGAGCACGTAGAGACTGCCTACCATTTTGTCCATGCCGGCCTGCTTCCTCCAGGAGTGAAATGGTCGATGGCTGACTTTGTCACGGACCCACGCCTATGGATTCGATATGAGTTCATTGCCAGTGACCATGACTTTGACGGCCGAACCGTCGTTTTTGGCCACACACCCACCCGAGACGGAAAGCCACTCGTCCTTAAAAATAAAGTCGCGATTGACACTGGGGCCGGTATTGGGGGGCCACTTACTGCCGTCGGCTTACCAGAAATATACGATCCGGCTGACATAAAGATTATCCAGGCTTAGTCGTGCTCAAGAATTCTTTGATTGGATCTCTGAGAACCGTCGTACACTAATCCGGCGACCACCTTAACAAATTCTTCATCGATAGTAAAAACCTTTCGATACACTTTGATGGCGGTGTCCGTCTGTAAAAGGCAAGAGATGACGAAGCGAAATTCCTCTATACGGCGGAATCTTGGGTGGCCCCCTGCTTGGCGGGACACTGCGATAATACGTATAGCAACCAAGGAAGCTGAAGAGGCCCGTGTGCGTGCGCATACGGGTCTTTTTCTTTTCTGAGGGTCATGTTCGCGTCGTTGCATTCATTCGCCGGAGGAGACCGGCAAGGGAGTAACGGGACATGTCAATGCACGAAGTATTGGTTCTCAACAGTAATTACGAGCCGCTCAATGTCTGCAATATGCGACGCGCTATTTCACTGCTGCTTCTCGGCAAGGCAGAGGTGCTTGAAAACAGGCATCAGCCTCTAGCGACGATCGGAGGTCCGTACACGGCACCTTCCGTTGTCAAGATGCGATATCAAGTGCGTCGCCCAATGCCCCAATTGCGTCTGTCCCGTCACTCCGTTTTGGCCCGGGATGGCTACACATGCCAGTATTGCGGACTGAAAGGGAAGGACTTGACAATTGACCACGTGCTGCCCAAATGGGCAGGTGGTCCCCACACGTGGGATAACCTTGTTGCTTGTTGTCGCCGCTGTAACCTTAAAAAAGCAGACAAGACGCCTCAGCAGGCTCACATGAAATTGGCGCGCAAACCGAAGCGGCCTCACTTTGTTCCTTACCTCTCACTTCCACTCTATTTGAAGGCTCAAGGCAAGGATGAGTGGAGGATGTTTTTGCCGTATTTCGAGGAATTCTCTACAGAGACTTACTTTGAACAGTCTGCATAGTTGTTCGCATAGGGGGAAACGCTGGTAAAATTACTAGAAGTGAGTTTCTCCCTGGGTCGTCTAGTAACGGTAAACTTGGCATTATTGTCAAACCCCGCTAAACTAGGTGTGTTTGAACCAGCCACGGACGGAGGGTTTTCATGAGTGTATATCTAATTAAAGGCGGCAGGAAGCTGCTTGGTGAGATCGACGTTGCCGGGAGCAAGAATGCAGCCCTGGCTATCATGTCGGCAGTAGTCCTCGCAGAAGGGACGACAATTCTACACAACGTGCCCAACGTTTCGGACACGCGAACCAAAGCCAAGTTACTTGAGGTCTTCGGTGCGAAAGTTCAGTGGCGCGAAGGATCGCTTGTCATTGACTGCTCCGAGCTTCATGACGGCGAAGCCGATGAGGAAGTTGTTCGATCCATTCGAACATCCTTCTACCTTCTAGGTCCCCTCCTGGCCCGCATTGGTTGCGTAACCCTCCCTGCCCCTGGTGGTTGTAAGATCGGTGCTCGTCCAGTAGACCTTCACATTAAGGGTTTGACCGCACTCGGTGCCGAATTGGATCTGTCCGATGGACGCTATACCGCCCGTGCCACCAACCTCGTTGGAACTGAGATTTACCTAGACGTTCCCAGCGCAGGAGCGACTCAGCACCTTATGGCCACGGCTACCCTCGCAAAGGGCATCACCGTCATTCAGAACTGCGCCGTTGAGCCGGAAGTCACCGCCCTCGCCGATTTCTTGAACCGAATGGGTGCCAAGGTTGAAGGCGCCGGCACAAGCACGATCACGATTGAGGGCGGCAAGCACCTTGAGGCTTGCGGTTACACGATCCCGACCGATCGTCTCCAAGCTGGTACCTATCTTATCGCCGGTGCGATTACGGGTGGCGATGTCACCGTGCGTGGAATCATCCCAGAGCACCAAACAGCTGTTATCAACAAGCTGCGAGAAATTGGTGCTGATGTATCCGAAGGGCCTGATTGGCTCCGAGTGAAGGCATCACCCAATATGAAAGGCGTTCGAATCAAGACGATGCCTTACCCAGGATTCCCGACCGACATGCAACAGCCGATGTCGGCCCTCCTTACCCTCTGCGAAGGCATGAGTGTCGTTGAAGAGACGATCTACGAGAGTCGAATCGGGCATGTCCAGGAACTGAATCGAATGGGCGCCACGATCATGCAAGAGGGGCGCACGTCAATTATTACTGGAGTGTCTGGGTTGAAGGGCGCTACCGTCTCTGCAAGCGACCTTCGAGCGGGAGCTGCTCTTGTCCTTGCTGGCTTGGCTGCGGAAGGCGAAACGATCATCAAGAATATTCACTTCATTGATCGCGGTTACGACAATCTCGAAGGGTGCATTGTTGCTCTTGGGGGCGACATGCGACGTATCGCATCACAAGAGAAGCGCAACAAGGTGGGCGACCCTACTCATTGAAGTTTGTTCCTGAAATTGGTATTGACCTCGGCACTGCAAACATCCTCGTCTACAGACGTGGGCGTGGGATCGTACTCTCCGAACCGACTGTCGTCGCGGTGAATACCAATAACGGAAAAGTTCTCGCCGTTGGAAACGAGGCTCGTGATATGCTCGGGCGTACACCTGGGAATATCACAGCCATTCGTCCTCTCAAGGATGGAGTCATTGCCGACTACACGACAACGCTCAAAATGCTTGAGTACATCATCCAGAAAACGTGTGGTGGCAAGTTTCCGATTCGATTTAAGCCGACGACTTTAGTTTGCGTCCCTAGCGGCGTAACCAACGTTGAAAGGCGTGCGGTCATTCAGGCGGCCAAGGAAGCTGGGGCCGGCAACGCAATGACCATTGAAGAGCCAATGGCAGCTGCAATTGGTGCCGGGTTACCGATTTCCACACCTGGTGGAAATATGGTCGTGGATATCGGGGGAGGTACCAGCGACATCGCCGTTATTTCACTCGGTGGCATCGTCCTTTCTCAAAGTCTTCGTGTTGGTGGCAACAAACTGGATGAGGCGATCATTCGCCACATTCGAAACGCCTACAACCTGATGATCGGCGATCCAACTGCGGAAGAGATCAAGATCAAGATTGGCTCGGCGTACCCCCTTGCTCAAGAGCTAAGGATGAACATTCGGGGCCGAGACCTTGTCGCCGGACTTCCGAAGAGTGTCGAAATTTCAAGCGAAGAGATTCGAGAAGCCTTGAGCGAACCCGTTCGACAAATCGCAGAAAAGCTCTGCTCAGTCCTCGAAGAGACGCCTCCAGAACTTGGTAGCGATGTCATCGAGCGGGGAATCACACTGACTGGTGGAGGCGCGCTTTTACGTGGACTTGATCGATTGCTTCAAAGCGTCACCGATATTCCTGTTCGAGTGGCGGATAATGCTTTACACTGCGTAGCAATCGGAACGGGTCGGGCTCTTGAGGAGTTAGGTGCGATTCGACAGAGCGGCGCCGTTAGCACAATATGAAGACTCTCACTTGCTTGGTCGTTACCGTATTGGGTTGTCTGGCGATTTGCCAGGCGCAGGATGATGGTAAACCGAAACGGACTCCACATGCCAAGCCGGTGGTTAGCACCGCACCGGTGACCCAGGCGGAAGCCGAGGCGACATTCGCGCGAATTCGAGGCTTATTCAAGACCGTGCTTCACGTAAGTGTGTCTTCTGGGGGCATAAGCAAGAGTTCTGGCTCCGCAGTGACAAAGGCTCAAGTCGTCGCGGAACTATCGAGGCTTTACCGGGCTGCTGAACCCTCTTTTACGATGACCCCTCGTAAGGCGTCCGTTGATACGGCACGAGTGGTTGCTGAGAACCCGCAGACGAAATCAAGTCTTATCACGCTCATTGAAGTGGGGTTTGTGGGCAACTTTGGGCCCCTCGCAACCATGCCAAAAGCGACGCTCAGCGTTTCTGAGTTTGGCGACTCGTTAGGTTTCTTTCTTTCGAGGATTTCAGACTGTACGCACGTCCCCAGCACGAAGTGGACTCCGTATCTCCATAACTGATCACATCTGAACGATCTTTCTTACTCCAGGGACAAGCTCCTTGAGGTGGAGTTCAATGCCGTGCTTCAGGGTGAGGGCAGACATTGGGCATCCTTGGCACGCGCCGTGCAACTTGATCTTGACGTCACCTTCGTCTGAAACCCCAAGAAGCCGGATTTCACCGCCATGAGACCGTGCATAGGCCTGCACATTCTCCATCGCTGCCTTCACTTGCTCAAAGAGGGGACCCATCTCGCTAGGATCAAGGTCAGGCTTTCGGAACAGGTTGCGAATGATGGACATAAAACCTTTTCAAAGATGACTACGCTAAATTACGCTTCCTTATCTCAATCTTGCTACTGAAATTCGCCGATGTCCATCGCTTTCTGATGATTCTCAGCCGGAAATTTCGTTGTTGGCCTTACAACCTGTACCGAAATGAATCGGCCCTCCGTATGAATTCAGGAACGCAGTTATGAAGTCGAACATCAAGATCCGACCCCATCAAACCACCCTGCTCGTGGCCGGTTTTGCCACTTTGGCCGGTTTCTTGGTACCGATCCTTCGGCAACTGCTACTTCCCGTCCTGTATCTCAACACGCATCTCCACGAACTTAGTCACGCCCTAACCGCGCAGGCAACCGGAGCCGACGTGGAGAAGATCTTGGTGAACGCAAATGGTGGTGGCGTGACACCCATCGTTGGCGGAAATATCCTGATCGTCGCCTCAGCAGGATACTTGGGGGCAACCGTGTTCGGTGCAGCGATGCTGTACTTCGGCCGATCTGAGAAATCGGCTCGATCGATGCTGGCAACCTTGGCTGTCTTGCTCACTTTCTCAATGGTTGTTTGGGTGCGTGGGGATGTCGTTGGTGAAATCTCGGGAGCAGGTTGGATTTGTGCCCTTGCCCTGATGTCAATGTTCCTCAAACAAGGCTGGCTAATGTTCTCATGTCAGTTTCTTGGCCTCCAACAGTGCTTGAACTCGTTCCAGTCCCTTTTTACATTGGTGAAGATCAGTGCGGAGACGGAGGTGCATTCCGACGCCAGTATTCTGCAAAGTAACACTGGAATTCCGTCGCTCATCTGGGCACTGGGGTGGGCTGTTTTCAGCCTCGTCATGGTTGCTTGGAGCCTCAAGTTGAGTTGGAAGCCCGCGCCAAAGACTTCGAAGCGAGGTTCTTGACAGAACGCGACTGGCAAGCATCGATTCTTGGATAAACTCCACGGCATGTCGCTCCAGCGCCGCATGCACAGCTTGCCCCTTTCTGACGTAAAGATCACCGATTCGTTTTGGGGGCGATGGCAGCGCGTTCTAATCGATGTAACTTTGCCGACCCAATTCGACCAACTTGTGGCCACTGGCAGAATAGCCAACTTCAATCGCGCCGCGGGAAAAGAAGAAGGCACTTTTGAGGGGCTGTGGTTTAACGACAGCGATGCCTATAAGTACGCCGAAGCGTGCGCTTATGCTTTAACCATCCGGGATGACCCTAAGGTCCGCGAGTGCCTAAATGCCGTCATCGAAGCAGTGACGGGCGCACAGCAGTCAGACGGATACATCAATACGTTCTTTCAATTACTCCACCCGACACTGAAGTGGCGAAACCTCAATATGATGCACGAGATGTACTGTGGTGGACATCTCATCGAAGCAGGTGTGGCTGTCTTTGAATGCCTGGGTGATCGACGATTGCTGGATGTCTCCATTCGGTTTGCAGACCTCGTCATGTCCGTCTTCGGACCGGGAAAAAGGCGTGGTTATTGCGGCCACGAAGAGATTGAATTGGCGTTGATTCGCCTTTCTGGGGCTACGGGGAACTCAAAGTACCTCGAGTTTGCGCGGTGGATGGTTGAGGAGCGTGGCCACAGCCCAAGCCCCTTTGAGGCAGAGCTTCAAGATCCAGAGTCGGTAGCGTTGTGGCCCCGCACTGGCTCGTTGCTGACAAAACAAGGAAGATATGACGGCCAGTATGCTCAAGATCATCTGCCGATAAGAGAACACACCGAGATCGTCGGCCACGCAGTGAGGGCGATGTACTTGTACATTGCTGCCGCAGAATTGGGTGACGACAAAGACGACACTGCTCTTGAACAAGCGCTGCTAAGGATCTGGAACAACCTTACCGGTCGGCGGATGTATGTGACGGCCGGTATTGGGCCCAGCAGTTCAAACGAAGGATTTACCGCAGACTTCGATCTCCCCAACTTGTCAGCTTACGCCGAAACGTGCGCCTCCTGCGGTCTTGTTTTCTGGGGACACAAGATGTTGGAGATGACTGGAGATGGCGATTTCGTTGATGTCATCGAGCGTGCCCTATTTAATGGGGCTCTCAGTGGAATCTCGTTATCTGGAGATCACTACTTCTACACCAACCCACTTGAAAGTCGGGGGACGCACGAGAGAACGCCGTGGTTCACCTGTGCTTGTTGTCCGCCAAACATTGCGCGCCTTATTGGCTCGGTTAGTAACTATGCCTACGGCGTATCCTCCGACGCATTTTACGTACATATTCCGATTGCTTGCGAAGCGCAGGCGACTTTTAATGGCGTCCCTGTCCAGCTGAAGATCGAGTCGGATTATCCTTGGTCGGGCAAATACAAACTCACGATCTCGCCCAAGAAGCCCGTGCAATTCAAACTACTGCTTCGCATTCCGGCTTGGTCTTCTGAGATGGAGATCGATCTGCCGACGGCAGAAGAACCAGCTGATTACGAGGGCGGCTACGCAGTGTTTGACCGCACATGGACTGAAGGCGACACCCTAACGATCGACCTCTGTATGGAACCGAATTGGGTTGAAGCTGATCCACGCGTAAAGGACAACCTTGGACGAGCGGCATTGTGCAACGGCCCACTTGTTTACGCACTTGAACGTACCGATTTCGGCTGTGCACCACAACTGTTCTCAGCCGACGTTGAAGCGCCCGTGATCGTGCAAAAGGAAAAGCTGCTTGAAGGCGTGAATACTCTGATGGTGGAAGGTCTTTCCATTAAGGAAATCGCATTTGACGAACTCTATTCGCCGGTCGGGAGTACCGAAATGATTGAGTCGAAAGCGAAATTCATTCCATATTACGCTTGGTGCAATCGAGGTCCTACGGACATGCAGGTCTGGGTAAGGCAGATGTGAGCTAAGCGTTTAGGCTTAGTGAGAGTGGGGAATTTTTCCTCAGGCGATTTGCCATTCATCGGAACATTTTCTTCGGCCCGCCCGCCATTCGTTACGGCGAGGGGACGTTACCCATTGTGGTACGGCCCGAGAAGGGGATCAAGACGATGAGAACGACGGTCTACGCGTGTTTTGGCGACTGTAAGTTGGCAGGTAAGGCTGCGGCGGCACTTTTGGATCACGGACTCAATCACGGTGACTTAAGCGTGGTGCATGGTCCCACTTTTGGGAAAGTCGATGGAAGTGGGCCGTTGGCAAAATCAGTGATGGGAATCGGAAGTGGGAGCGGTCCGGATGCGGCAAAGACGGCTGTGACCCGTTACTTGAAGACGCAGGGGATTGATAGTGAGTTAGTTGCTCGCTACGAACATACGATTCAGTTCGGAGGTGCGGTGTTGGGTGCCACATTGCCCTCTGGTGACGTTGACGAAAGTCGAGCATGGACAATTCTTGACAAATACTCGGGGGCACACGTCCGGAGCTACATGAATCGACCCTATGCCATGTAGCTCCAGCTAGTTCATCGCGTGCTTCACAGGCAAGACCACCGTGCGACTTGACACCAGCTTTGGCGTTCGCACTCGAATCACAACCTTCAATTCAGGGATATTTTGAGGCGTCTTTGTGTTCAAGGGACCGTCTGCGGTGATGGCGTCAATAAATCCGTTGCTGAATGAGCCGTTGGCCATTGGACCAAAGAGTTCCACGCGAACGGAACCAAAGCCCATCGTTTCGGGCCGCGGCGACACGCTCACCAAATTGAAGATGGGCGGCGCTGAGAATCCCGATTCTCTCTTCTTCTTTGCGCTGATGATCGGCCTTGCACGGATAGATATCGTGCCCCGGTTTCCGGTGTTCTTGACAAGCAATCCCCTCCCTGGAGGTGGTCGTGAAGAACTGACCCAAGCTTCATAACCCGGAAAGGCCCCAATACGCTCCCGATCGGGGAATTCGATATATCGGACTCCATCCTGGGTCTTCACAATCGCGTTCTTGTAGATCAACTCAGTTTCTTGTTCGCTATATTCAACTCTATCAAGTTGCACTTTCACGGCATCGAGGTCTTTGCCTGAATCGGCGGGGAACATCATGCTGACATAGGGTTGTCCAGCCCTTAGTCTCAGGCCAGCACCATAGGACGTTTCGAGGAGTTTCGGCAGAATCGCCTGATTGGGCAGCAGTTGTTCTGTTGATTCGACTTTAAGGGTTTTGAGGTCATGGTGAAAGGTCGCCGTTGCGATTTTTGCCGCATCCTCCGCCATTTTGCCTAAAGGAGGCGATAGAAGGCGATGAGGTTCCGCGATCTTTGTAAGCGTGATCGTGGATTGCGCTTCAGCCGAATTGATCGGCCCCATGAGTAGCTTCACTGAAACAGAACTGGGGCGAACTCCAAAACCAGTCTGCAGACTCAGGAGGCTGACCTTTCCCGTGGACCGAATGCTGGCAAGGTACTGATGCCCCTCTGGATCCGTTGCGCTTACGAAATGAGGTGCGATAGCCTCGCCGGTATCTTTGCTCCTCACAGAGAGGACGGCAATCGCAGCATCGGTCGGTCGACATTTGTAGTTAAGGATCTCCTGCCCATTGTCTGACACGTGTATTTCTTTGCCCGTCTCTGCTGCCTCCTGTTGGAGCACATCAACTTGAACTTTTGGCACGAAACTGAAGACGCGATCTTCCGATGCCTTGAAAGCGTTTTTCGTACTTTGAAACGCAGTCCCTAGTGCAATCACGGCCAAAATCGTGATCCCGTAGATCTGGATATTTGGAGGGGCAGCCTTCATGACCCATCATCTTAACCCGTTCCAACCCAATCTAGGAAAGCGAATTGAGAAAATCCTTCATCCCAACCAAGACAATCAGGAATAAACTACGTCTCAATGCTCAGTGCCATCGTTCGCCAGCCCCTCGCTCCAACGGACCAGCCTCCTGTCCTCGTGCTACTTCACGGGTTGGGGTCGAATGAGCATGACCTCATGGGATTGGCTCCTGAATTGGACCCAAGACTCTTGATTGTCTGCATTCAGGCTCCGATTGAATATGGAAACGGAGGTTACGCTTGGTTTGAGATTCAGTGGGAAGCTGACGGAATACGAGTTGATGCTGAACAGGTTCAGGCAAGTCGCGAAATCTTGATTGAGTCGCTTCGCTTACTACCGGAGGCGCTAGGGTTTGAACCCTCCCAGATATTGCTTGGTGGATTCAGCCAAGGAGCAATCATGAGCTTAGGAGTGGCTTTGGCGGAGCCAGAGCTTGTTTCCGGAATTCTCCTAATGAGTGGTCGGCTGTTGCCAGACTTTTTACCTCAAGAATTGCTTACCGCTACCAAGGCGTTACCCATCTTGATTCAGCACGGGACGAGTGATGGGGTGCTTCCTGTTCAGGGTTCTAGGTACATGCGGGAAAAATTGGAATCTATGGGATGGCCAGTCGAATATAAGGAATATCCGATGGCTCACGAAATTAGCGAGCAAAGCTTGGCAGACGTTCGTGATTGGATCAGCGACCGTCTGCCTTGAGTTGGATTTAGCGGAGTCGCGGGATAGCGATGTCCTTGTAGAGTCTGAATCCAAGCTGAGTGCCAGGGCGAAGTTCGACATCTCGTACGTCAGTACGTGGGGGCTTGTTCCTAAGTGCGCCTTCGACGAGACGGCCGAGATCTATCTCAATTCCGCCCTTCTGCTCCTTGAAGCCGAACACCAAACCGAGGCCGTCTCCCGAGCCCGAGAACATAACGTGGTCATGGCGCTCATTGCCTCTGGCAATGATTGCTCCATTGGGCAAGCGGCGAACGCTTGCATCATCAAGTCCCACTAAGTTTCCGAACAGGTTGACCTTCCGCCCGTTGGGAAGAATCATATAGTCGAATTGGAGTTCGATAATGCCCGGATTCTGCCGGTCTCGGGCTCGAACAAAGTTCACATGACCGAAAGCTTTGGTGCCAGCAGGCAGATCATAGTAGTGGCGAGTGCCATCTGTCATCAGCGTCGTTGTAAACTGGTCTCCCCTCTGAGCAACTCGCGATGATAGGCGCGTGTTGAGTTCGAATGGAATAACCGTATCAGCGGGAACGCTGCTGAGTTGAGGGCGGTCTCGTCGGGGTTGAACGGGAATGACGCGTGTTGGAGGGGTGTCAACCCGTTGGCGGTCTCCGTCCCGCTCCCGCGGCAGATTGAAGTCGGTTGACTTCCGAATATCGACTTCGTGCGAAGTAGCGTTCCAGGTGACATAGGCTCCTAGTGCTTCGCTCACAAACCGAAGGGGAACCATTGTCGTTCCGCCAACCAAGATTGCCGGAACATCCATATGCACGGGACGGTTATCGACGGATGCATCAAGCTGACCAATGGAAAGTCGAACCCGCGTGCGGTTCTTTTGCGCCGTAATCGTCTGAGTTGATGGATCCCAGTCTACGTTGGCACCCAGTTTCTCAAAAACGCCACGAAGCGGTACAAGAACGCGACCGTTGCTTTCGGCTGGTTGCTGATCTGAAAAGTAGATCGATTCGCCGTCCACGACAACTCGAATCGGGGTCTGATTCGCTTGTGAAAACGCTGACAATGAGGCGAGCATAAGCCCGGCGAGGGTTACTGATTTGATGGGTGACATTTTTTGTTGACCTTTCGTAATTGGAAGCCGGAACTAAAATCGAAGTCCAGGTCTTAGGAAGACGTAGGTCTGACTTCAAGGCAATCATTTCTGTTCCAGATGGATTGAATGCGTTGCCAGGATCGTATATAAAGGGAACATAACCATGAAGAGAAGAACATTTGCAGTAGCGGTGATTGGGCTTGGTTCGGTGCTGTTAGCAATGGGGTGTGCCATGTCGGTTGCAACGCCTCAGCCTCCAACTTCCGGAGTGAAGGTCGGAACCGATCCAGGCAACATTTCTAAAGTTGGGCTCGGCAAACTCAAACCAAAAGGAAACGATCAGATTGCGAGTTTCAGTGGTGGCTGCTTCTGGGGAACGGAAGACATTTTCCGACAGGTTCCTGGGGTCGTAGCAACTGCGGTTGGCTATACGGGTGGGTCGGTGAGTTACCCAACCTACGAGCAAGTCTGCACCCACACGACGGGACATGCGGAGACCGTTTTGGTAGAATTCGACCCCGCCAAAGTCTCCTATCAGAAGCTACTCACCGTCTTCTGGGAGAACCACGACCCCACGACCTTGAATAGCCAGGGGCCTGATTTTGGCGACAACTATCGATCCAGCATTTGGTGCTATTCACCTGAGCAATTCAAAGCTGCCAAAGCATCAAGGGTCGTCGCTCAGAGCAAACTAAAGCACAAAATCGTCACCGAAATCCGAATGGCACAACCGTTCTTCATTGCCGAAGACTATCACCAGCAATACGACGAAAAGCACGGCACCCACTTCTGCCCAATCGGACACGGTTCATAAAGTGATGATGCCCCTCTGCAATGGGGCATCTGCCGATCTCTAGAAGGTTACAAATTCGTCCGTAATGTGAAAATTACTATCACCGTACAGGAGCTGGATCATGTTGATCTGACCCATGTGATAGGTCATGTTACGGACGGGGAATTGCATGGCAAGAGCACCTGGCATGAGCCCACGGTGAGTTTTGTATTCCTTCGCCAAAGATGCCGAATCCAGGGTCGCCACAATAGCGGCGAGTTCGGTGGCCGACTCGATAAGCTGTAATTTAGCGTCTTCAGCCGAAGCAAAGGTGTCCCATTCCTCAGGCGGTGCAGGCGGTTCCTGTCCCAAGAAGATGTGTCGAAACCGAATATTGGCAAAGATGCACTCTCCAACTTGCTCAAGCACCGAGCGCGTGCTCGACTCATCACCAATGGAGGGTCGCCATTTGAGGCGTTCTGGGTCAGTCGACTCCACGAATGTTGCGAGGATCTTGGCGGATTTTACAATCAATCGCGCTTGCCACTGCCCGAGAGTCATGGATTCAAGTTGTTGCTGCAATTCGGAACTCATTTCGAAATAGTATCCAGTTGCGCCTTCGGTTAGCTTCAAT
Source organism: uncultured Armatimonadota bacterium (assembly GCA_903833215.1). Lineage (GTDB taxonomy): Bacteria > Armatimonadota > Fimbriimonadia > Fimbriimonadales > Fimbriimonadaceae > Fimbriimonas. Next base: position 39,408 of record CAILEM010000072.1, on the reverse strand, counting down.
ATCTCACATTAGGCTTCTAGGAGGTACCTTCTTGTTGTGGTCGCCGCTTCAGTTTGGTACGTAACTTGCTTCTATCGCTTCATTCACATCGAGGCAGATAAGCTCTCGACGTTACAGGCAGAGATGCATGAATTCATGACCAAGAATGGCGTTCTGGGTCTGGTGCTATTTGCGGAAGAGGGTATCAACGGAACCGTAGCCGGGGATCAGCCAGCCATTGAGAAGTTCAAGCAATACGTATGGTCTCTGATGAACGCCACGGACATCACGTTCAAGGACTCTACTTCCGAAAAGCCTCCTTTCCATCGTGTTAGAGTTCAACTGCGCGCTGAAATTGTCGGATTGAAGCGAAGAGATTTGGTGCCCGAAACGACCCAAGACCATCACCTGACGCCGAAGCAGTGGCATGATGCAATGGCCTCGTCCGAGCCCAAATTAGTGATCGATACTCGGAATAAATACGAGACTATGGTAGGGAAGTTCAAGGGTGCCATTGACCCGGAAATCCAAAATTTCTCCCAATGGGGCGAGTATCTCGAGAAGACCGAAATTCCAGAAGGCGTGCCTGTCTATATCTATTGCACGGGTGGTATTCGTTGCGAGAAGGCCATTCTGGAGATGAGAACGAGGGGCCACGAGAATGTTTATCAGCTTCGCGATGGCATTCTGGGTTACTTAGCGGAATATCCGGAGGGCTACTACGAAGGCGAGTGCTTTGTATTCGATGAGCGAGTCGCTGTCGACCACAATCTCAAGCCATCAACCCGTTTTGGAATTTGCCCCGGCTGTGGATTAACCGCGGAGACAAAGAACGTCTGTGATCGCTGTGATGCAGAGTATTTCGTCTGTGCGACATGCGACCCTACTTGGGGACCGGTTTGCAGCAAGGCCTGTCGGGACCTTTGGCAACGCCACGGTCCCAAGAAAGCCTAATCTAGCCGCTTTGTGCTTGCGTCTCCACTTCGGGGACGAGTTGCAGGCCAGCTTCAGTTGCAAGATCGGCAAGCGACGCGAAGTTCTCTTCAGGAACGAGTTGCGTGTCGAATGTGATCAACCGTCGAGCGAGGTGGCTAGGGAGGAACCGACGTACGAATGTCTGGAATCCTTCAGCGCGTTCGCGTGAAGCAAAGTCGGATACATAGGCATTGATTAGGAGCTCGCTGGCCTGCTCGGGCTTTGTGCGAGCGTTGGGTCGTAGTACAGCAACCGAGGGGACTTTGTCCTTGAGTCCGTCTTCAGCTCGATAAATCCTTCTCAAAATGCTCTCAAGACACCTTGCCGCCAATGGCGACATGAATTCTGGGCTCGGACGCCCAACGGAAACGCCTCCGCCGTCTTGATAGTCTGCCAAAACTGGATCCAATCCCCAAAAGCCTTGCCATTGGAAAACTGACGTGCCACAAGTGACCAAAGACACCAGGTCGCCGGGCGAATAGATCCACTCTTGCACGCCTCCGCCTGGGTACACCGCTCCACCCGTAGCCCAATGCAAAGCGTTATCCATGGCCTCTTGCAGGGGAATTTGTTCAACGTCATAGCTTCTCGCTGAACGGAACGCATAGTAAGGCAGATCATCCGGTCCAGCAAACAACGGGTCGCCCTCGGGCTTTTCGTAGGCAGCAGAGAGGAAGTACCTATCGAGAGCGAGTGTCCACGCAGGATTGTCTGGCTGTCGATTTCGAAGGTGCTTCGCCATAAGCAGCGATTGGGTGATGCTTGGATTCATTCGCCTTTATTGTGGAGCCTAACCGGGAGTTAATTCCCGCATGCCTAGCATTATTACCTGTTGGAATTGTGCTACCTGCAACCGATGACCTCTTAATAGCGACTTGAGGAGAATCTTCTTTCGTCACAAACTATTACTCATCAGACAAGCCTGATCGGTTGGTCTCAAAGGAAAAACAAAATGGTTAAGAATCGCAAAGGTTTCACGCTCATCGAGCTTCTCGTCGTCGTTCTCATTCTCGGCATCCTGACTGCCATCGCTCTTCCTTCGTACCTCAGCTCGGTTAACGCCAGCCGACAGGGCGCAGCCAACACCAACGCTCGAGCACTCGCAACTGCAGTTCAGGGCAAGGCTATCACAGCTAACGCATACGACACGACACTTGCTAACTATGCAACAGACATGGGCGGCTCCTTGCCATCCAACCCTTGCACAGGTACCACCACGGGCTACTCGATCACAGCTTCCGGCACAACAGCTACTGTTTCTGCCAGCGCTGGTACAGCCTGCGGAACTTGGACTCCAGCTACCTTCTCGCTCGTTCTCTAAGATCTAGCTAGACAGCCAACCGACAAATCATTGACCGAGCGCGGACAACGGGGACCCTCTCCTCTCCAGTTCGCGCTCGGTCTTTTTGTTTCTTCTCCAGCCGTTAAAATAAGTTGGTGAAAACACACGTAGCGCTCCTAAGAGGGATCAATGTTGGGGGATGCAACAAGGTCAAGATGGCCGAATTAGCTCGAGTATTTTCCGAGTTGGGTTATTGCGATGCCAAGACGCTCTTGCAGAGTGGAAATGTCGCCTTCATAGGCTATGCTTCAAGTTGCCGAGATCTCGAAATTCAATTACAGGCGGAGTGCCAAGCACGACTTGGGCTAGATGTCGCCTTCTTTGTCCGGACTGCCGAAGAATGGACGGAAGTGATCGAGTTCAATCCCTTCACGCCCATGGCTCTGGCTGACCCTAGCCATCTGGTTGTTCACTTCTTGAATGAGATGCCTTTGGCGTACGACGTAGATCGTGTTCAAGGGGCAATCATGGGACCAGAGGAGATTCGTGCCGGTTCAAAGCACCTGTACGTCACCTACCCCAATGGCATCGGGACATCAACCATTGGCCGGACACCGGGGTGGAACAAACTCACTGCGAACGGCACCGCCAGAAACTGGAATACAATTCTGAAGCTTCATGCGATGCTTCATGGGGATTAGGTTATCTCTACTTCCAAAAGTTCCAGGTGGCATCTCAAGATATGGAACAGGACCGGGGTGAGCGGTCCAAATCGACGTCAGCGTCCACACCTTAGGCGTCTGTTTCCCAGGCCAGCGAGCACGTATGTGAGAGCTCTCTTAGTCGCTATCGCCTTTGAATTCACCGAAGGTGAGGCTGGACGCATGGGCTGGATCGTGAAGGATCGAGATCGTGGCTTTCTGGAAATCCGATTGCTTGGCTCGATAGGTATCCACGAAGTTGTTGGGGTTTCGATCGACGAGTGGGAACCAGTTGCTTTGGACCTGAACCATGATCCGATGACCTTTCAAGAATCGGTGCATCACTTCGTTGAGCTTAAAGTGGACGCGCGTCGGCTGGCCGGGCACGATCGGCTTGGGTGTCTCCAACGAATCGCGGAATCGGCAGCGCATGATGTCGGCACGTAGCTCCTGCTCGTAGTTCGCCATGCTCTGACCTGACTTTGTCAGTTGCGTGGAGTCTGAAGGCCAAACATCAATCACTTTCACAACCAAGTCGGCGTCGGTGCCGTTCGTTGTCATCCAGAAGTCAACATCAATTTGGCCAGCAACGGTAAGGTCTTTGTCGAGCACATCGCCTTTGTAGGTCAGAACGTCTGACCGAGCCTCTGCCCATCGCTGGTCATCGATCATGTAAGTGGTCGTGCGCTCGGTACTCGTCTTGTAGTCGGCCAGATATGGCGTTGGGTTCGCTGGGTCGTTCTCATACGAGTCGGCCCCTGCCGTCTTTGGCTTTACCGCTTGAAGGGTTTTTCCTTCCCCCAGAAACAGCTTGATTGGGTTCAGCCCCTTGGGTGGCCATTCGGCAAACTGCAGCCACTTGTTCGCGCCAGTAAGGAAAATCGTCGCTTTGGGTAGGTCCAAGGCTTGGCTTGCATCACGCAGGAAGTGGTCGAAGAAAGGGAACTCGATATTCTCTTGGAACCATCGGCTCGTGTTCATGCCAAAGTTCAAATCGCCGAAAGTAGTCGCGTCCCTTCCTGCCCACATGCCATGAAACCAAGGGCCCATGCACAAGAAATTTGGGATGCCGGGGTTGTTCTTGCCCGAGGCATGATACAAGTTGAGTGCGCCCCACATATCTTCCGCGTCAAACAGCCCACCGACTGTCAAGACCGCACAGTGAACATTTTTGAATTGATCTTGGATCGCACGATCTTTCCAATATTGGTCGTAGTTGGGATGCTCAATCAGTTCATTCCAATAGGGAATCGCACCCTTGAGGTAGATCCGCTCAAGGCCGTATGCAGTGCCTGCATCCAAAAAGAACTTATAGTCGCTCTTCTGCTCGCGGTTGATGTTAATTCCGTCGTGCGACTTTTCAGGCCCGGTCCTTGGGTTATCAAAGCCTAGCGAGAAGTTGAAGTTGTCTTGGATGAAAAACGCACCGTTGTGATGAACGTCGTCGCCGATGAACCAGTTGTTTACCGGCGCCTGCGGTGACACTGCCTTGATCGCGGGATGGGTATTGATCGCGCCCGCCGCCGCATAGAAACCGGGATAGGAAATTCCAATCAAACCCACGTTGCCATTGTTGTTGGCAACGTGCTTCACCAGGAAGTCGACGGTGTCGTAGGTGTCGGTGCTTTCATCGATCCCTTTTTCGCCCGGCTTCAGCTGGGGGCGGACGTTGACGAATTGTCCTTCACTGAGATACTGCCCGCGGACATCCGCATAGGCGAAGATGTAGCCGCTCGTCTGGAACTTTGGGCTTCCTCCGAACCCCGCATACTGCGTTGGCCCGTAAGGTCCGGCGCTGTACGGCGTTCGCTCCATCAAAATCGGGTGTTTGCCCGAAACCAACTTCGGCGAATACACGACGACGTGTAACTTGACCCCGTCGCGCATTGGTACGTCGTACTCCGCCTTCAAATACCGATCTTGCTCACGCGCCTGTTTTAGGTCAGTATTTGCCCGCGCAGGCGAAACGTGACACAGACAGGAAAGAACGGCGAGCCCCAAAAGCAAGGAGCGGGGAACACTGAGGCTGGAGAACTTCACGCTTTTCAAGATTTCGAGCATACCGCCAGGTTTGCTCTTGAGTGGATGGTCCGAGTATCGTGTCAAGATGCTCCTTCCTCTGCTGCTGCTGATTGGACCTAAGACGGCGAAATTTCCCCTGACGATCGAGTCCATCATGCGCGGACCCGCCCTGGTTGGACACGCTCCCAACGGATTGCGCTGGTCAGCCGATGGTTCCGAGCTTCGATTCTCGTGGGCTAAAGCGGATGGGTCGGCAGATCCATCAGCGAAGGCGTACATCGTCAAGCGGGACGGGACCGGATTGGCACTGGAAGGAACGCGACCGTTTGCGGAGAAGCCGTATTCCTTTCCAAGTCTCACTTCAACAGGGAAGACCGCTTACATTGAAAAGAGCGACATCTTCATTCGGGACCCAAAATCCAAAAGGCCAATCCAGGTGACCCACACGACGGACGCCAAAGAGAACGTGGAGTTGGCACTTGGAGGTGACGCTGCAATTTACGTTCACGACGGAAACCTCTTCAAAGCCACCGTGGCCGACGGCAAAATTGAGCAACTCACCGACATCAAGCCGGAAGAAGAAGGCCAGATCGTCGATACTGCCGCCGAAGCGGCCTTGGCCAAAGAGGAGGCGGAACTCTTCAAGACCTATCCACCTTCGGGGCGCTCTCAGCCTGGCGGAGGTTCAAGACGTGGTGGGAGTGCCTCCCGGTTACGTAGCTATGGCGTTTCACCTAGTGGGTCGCACGTCGTGCTCAGAATTACACAACCAGCCGTGGCTGGAAAGCCGAGCGACGTGCCGAACTATGTTACACGAAGTGGGTATCCCGAAATGATTGAGGGTTACGGAAAGGTCGGTGAGGCCCAAACGCGCAATCATCTTCTCATTGTTAACGTCAAAACGGGGAAGAAGATCGAGATCGCATGTCCAAGAGCCGGACGTGTTCCAATTCTGCGTTGGGCACCCGATGGTAAACATGCAGTGACTTGGGCCGAATCTGAGGACCACAAGGATGCCTGGCTTGTCGGTTTTGATCCGGCCACCGACAAAACCAGCGTGCTTTGGAACGAACACGATGATGCTTGGATCGGCGGCCCTGCTCGGTCTATGCAGGGATGGCTTCCAGATAGCTCGCGCGTCTATTTCGAATCTGAAAAGACAGGCTTTGCCAACTTGATGACGGTCGATCCCGCCACTGGTGATGTCAAAAATCTTACCGACGGTCCGTTCGAAGTTTCACACGTAACCCAAGATGTTGAGCGAAAGCGGTTCATCTTCGTTTCATCGGAAGGAAGCTCATTCAAGCGGCATATCGACGCTGTTCCTTTCGATGGTGGCCCAAGGGTGAAGCTTGCTGATTACTCGGCCGACGAGGACGCGACCTTCGCAATTGCGCCAAACGGCGTCGATGTGGCGGTGGTTCGATCCAAACCAAATCGGCCAGCGGAACTTTTCGTGAATGGTGTTCAGGTGACGCAGACGCCGACTGAAGAGTGGCTGTCCTATCCATGGGTCGACCCGACCGTGATTATGATCCCCGGACGTGACGGCACGCCTGTTCCCGCCCGGCTCTATAAGCCCGCGCACTGGCATCGAGGCGGGCCCGCCGTCATCTTTGTCCACGGCGCCGGATACCTGCAGAACGTATATGACGGATGGAGCCATTACTATCGCGAGTACATGTTCCACCACTTGCTTGCCGACAAGGGGTACGCCGTTCTCGATATCGATTTCCGTGGCTCAGCTGGTTACGGGAAGGCGTGGAGAACGGCGATCTATCGACGCATGGGCGGAAAAGACCTTGATGATCAAGTTGATGGCGCGAACTGGCTCATCAAAAACTTGGGAGTCGACAAGAACCGAATCGGGATCTACGGCGGAAGCTACGGCGGCTTTATCACCCTCATGGCGATGTTCACCACTCCCGATGTCTTTGCCGCCGGTGCCGCTTTGCGGCCCGTTAGTGATTGGGCAAACTACAATCACGGCTACACCTCAGACATTCTTAACTTGCCGCAAGACGACAAAGAAGCTTATCGGTTCAGTTCGCCAATCTATCATGCCGAGGGGCTGAAGGGAGAATTGCTGATTTGCCACGGAATGGTCGACACGAACGTGACTTTTCAGGATTCGGTGCGACTGATCGAGCGGCTGATAGAATTAGGCAAAACAGGATGGTCTGTCGCGCCCTATCCGGTGGAGGATCATGCCTTTAACTTGCCGGCAAGCTGGACGGATGAGTACCGACGCATCTTCGGGTTATTCGAACGCGTGATTGGTCCGGGATACCGCCGCAAGCGCTAACGACTTCGGGGTGCATTTGGCCGTAGACAACAGGGAAGGATTGAAACATGGAATATAGAAAGCTAGGCGGATCGGGGCTAAAAGTGCCCGTCTTGAGTTTTGGCACCGGGACATTTGGAGGCAAGGGGGACTTCTTCCAGGGTTTTGGCAATAGCGACGTTGCCCACGCAACCCGCATGGTGGATATCTGCTTGGAAGCTGGCCTCAATATGTTTGACTCGGCCGACACCTACTCATTGGGGTTGGCGGAAGAGATTTTGGGCCAAGCCATCAAAGGTCGTCGCGACGAAGTCTTGGTATCAACCAAAGCTACCTTCACTTTTGGACCAGGACCAAATGACGTTGGCTCCTCTCGCTATCACCTCATCAAGTCGTGTGAAGATAGCCTGCGCCGTCTGGGAACGGACCATATCGACCTGTATCAGATGCACGCTTTCGATGCCTTGACTCCAATCGATGAAACCCTGAATGCCCTCGATGACCTCGTTCGCAGCGGTAAAGTGCGGTACATCGGCTGTTCCAACTTCTCTGGCTGGCATCTGATGAAGTCGCTCGCCTATTCGGAGAAGCACAACCTATCTCGGTACGTGGCGCACCAGGCGTACTATTCGCTCATCGGACGAGACTACGAGTGGGAGCTAATGCCGCTCGGAATTGACCAGGGCGTCGGTGCAGTGGTGTGGAGTCCACTCGGCTGGGGAAGACTCACCGGCAAGCTGCGTCGTGGGCAGTCCGTTCCCGATAACACCCGTCTGAAGAATCCGGTAACGGCTGGAGCCGGTCCCCAAGTACCCGAAGAGTATCTGTTCCAAGTCGTCGACGCGATCGATGAAGTTGCTGCCGAAACCGGCAAAACGGTGCCCCAGATAGCTCTCAACTGGCTCCTCCAGCGTCCAACCGTCTCCACGATCATCATTGGTGCTAGAACCGAAGAGCAGCTCCGAGACAACCTAGGCGCCATCGGTTGGAATCTCACCCCCGCCCAAGTCGCCAAGCTAGACGCCGCCAGCCAAACCCCCAAGGCCTACCCCTACTGGCATCAAAACGGCTTCAGCCGCAACCCAAATCCTGTCTGAGGCAGGTCACATACCAAAGTCGTTGATGCCTCCAGCCGGAGCTGAAAGCGGAGCCTGGAGGCTTGAACCACCTGCTTCTGGGGGCGAAGATACGTTGGCCAGCCGAGCACTTGATCACGAGCCTCCAGGCTCCGCCGATGGCTCCGGCTGGAGGCATCATCGCTGGCAGTGTCTAGGAGTTCTTTGACATCGACGGGCGGCAGTGTAACCCTATTTTCAGCGAAGCCACAGCGCAAATGAGGCACGCCTCTCCCCTATCCATGCTTCGGCATCAAACTACTGCGGTTTCAACCAGGGCGAAGGTCCGCTTTTGGCAGTCGATCTCGGCTTGGATTCCTAGCGGCATGATGAACTGGGGGTCGGTGTGGCCGAAGTCCATGTTGGCGACGATGGGCATGTCGGGTCGTCCGAACTCTTTGGCGACAACCCGCACAATCGTCTCTTCTAATTCGACTTTCTCGGTATCGGTAAACGATCTGGCTCGGCCGAACATTAGGGCGCTGACTTGATCGAGGACGCCCATCGAGCCGTAGTTGCGGAGCATATACTTTAGGTTAGCGACGCTCGGTTTATCCTCACTGGTCTCAAAGAACAGGATCTTGCCGTCGAAGAATTCGGGCGATGGCCAGAATCGGGTGCCCTTTGTGAACTCGAAAACCTCTATGCAACCGCCATACAATGCACCGGTCACCACGCCTTCGCCTTGCAACCAGTGCCAACCCTCTGTATTCGGACTCAAATTGCGGACGCCGTCATATCCAGGCGTGCCCCAGTCGACATAGTCGTTCGCCCAATGAGAGTAGGGGGCATATTCCAGTCGATGCGACGGTTGAAATAAAACCTGCTTCACGTTTTCGACAAGCTCGGCGGGTAAGTGCTGCATCTGTGCGAATCCAGCCATCACGCTCGGGCCGTTAAAAGTGACCAGACCTCGGCTGCACAGATAGCTGTTCAGCACCGCTGTATCCGAATAGCCCATCAAGACCTTCGGATGAGCCAGGATCAAATCGAGGTCTAGGAGAGGAAGCAGTCGGACCGAATCGTCTCCACCGATGCTAGCAAAGATCGCTGAGACTTCGTCATCAGCAAAGGCGTCGTTAAGGTCCTTGGCGCGGACCTCAGGATGCTCATATGTGAACTGGGCGTCCATCCGAGCCGTCGGATACTCCTTGACCTTCAGCCCGAACAGCGACTCGATGTTCTGAATTCCCATGTCGAACACATTCGGATACCTACTGGGCCCGCCCCATGAGGGAGAAACAACGGCAATCGTGTCTCCGACGGAGAGCCGCCTGGGTTTCGTGAAGGTCATGACGTAGCCTTCTGCTGCCAGTGAGGCGCGGTGCCCACGGTTGCGTTGATGGCAGCAAACATCTCTGCGATTTTCGCTTGGAGGAACGCCACCGCATTTTCAACCGGAACGAACTCCCGCTCGCCACCCTTACGCAGGGCGATCTCAACGTTGCCACCTTTGAGCGACCGCTCGGAAATGACAACCTGTATGGGTAGTCCGCGCAACTCGGAGTCGGCGAATTTCACACCTGCGGAGGCTTCGCGATCATCGAACAGCACTTCCAGTCCGGCGTCAAGCATATCCTGATAGAGTGCTTCTGGACGTTCGGATTGACGACAGAGAGAGATCAACGACACATGGTATGGGGCAATGGAGATAGGGAAGCAAAGCCCTTTTTCATCAAGATGCTCTTCGGCCACACACGCTAACAATCTTCCAACTCCGATTCCGTAGGAGCCCATGAGAATCGGCTTCGCCTCGCCGTTCTCATCAGTGAAATAGGCTTTGTTTGCTTCGGTGTACTTCGTTCCGAGTTGGAAGATGTTTCCGACCTCGATGCCTCTTTGGAGCATGAGTTTGTCGCCTGAAACGACGCTAATTGCGCCCTCAAGCGCTTCGGCAATATCGGACACGATGTCTGCCGTGTAGTCTCGGCCGTAGTTGACTCCTGTAAGGTGCCAGCCAGGTTTATTGGCACCTGCGACCATATTGGTCCCTTCAACGACAGACGGGTCGGCGACGACAATCACTCGCTCCCTCTTGATCCCAACTGCCGAACCATAGCCGGCCACCGCGCCAATTGCGTCGATCTCGTCGAGTTGGGCTGGCCGCAGTCCCATCGCCCCGATTATGTTCCGAAGTTTGGTGACGTTCACTTCGAGATCTCCCCGAATGAGGGCCAACACCAGATGGTCGGGTTTGTCTCCAGAGAAGTTCGCAACTTGGAAAACAGCCTTGGCGGTTTGCTTCGTCGATACGTCGAGAAGCTTTGCTAGTGCAGCGATGGTCGTTGTGTTCGGCGTTTCGACTTCCTGCATTGGAACTGGTTCGCCACCATCGAATGGTTCGCGGAGAAACACGGCGGCCTCTTGGTTGGCAGCGTAGTCGCCAGATTCAGAGATCACAAGCGTGTCCTCGCCGATCGGGGTCAGGTACATGAACTCGTGAGCTTGTTTACCGCCCATCATTCCCACGTCGCTGCCGACAGCAACGAGGGGAAGGCCAACTCGCAGTCCGATACGGTGGTAGGCGTGGTAATGCCTCGCATACTGCTCGATGAGACCTGCTTCGTTGATATCGAGCGAGTAGGAGTCCTTCATGATGAACTCCCGCACTCGAATGAGGCCACCGCGCGCCCTTGCCTCGTCTCGAAACTTCGTCTGCATTTGGTAGATCAGCATCGGCAACTGGCGATATGACCGGACGAACGACGCCGCGAGTTGCCCAACGACTTCCTCGTGGGTCATCGCGAGAGCCATATCGTGGCCACGACGGTCTTTGAATCGCACCATCGAGTCGTCAATCTCGAACCACCTACCTGTGCGCTGCCATATCTCCGCCGGGTGGACCACGGGCATATTGAGTTCCTGACCGCCAATCGCATCCATCTCCTCGCGAAGGATCTGCTCAATCTTTCGGATGGAGCGGTAGGCAAGCGGCATGTACGTGAAGATGCCCGTCGCCAGTTTGTCGACGTACCCAGCACGGACCATCATCTGCTGCGAAGCAATCGACTCTTCAGCCGGAGCATCACGGCGCGTATCGCCAAATAGGTTAGAGACTCTCATAAACAAATGCCCGAGGATTCAAACGTGGGGCACAAAGATTATTGCCCCACACAGAGTCAGATTGCCACAACCGACCCGATCCACCACCCAGCCCCGTAGTCGGCGGTGATCGTACCGACGTCCGGAAACGTGCAGAATTTGTGTGATTTTTGGGTGAATGCCGGGCCGAGGCGGTGCGTGTCTGGTCCTACCGTTCGTCGGACGGTCACCGCCGACGAAGTGGGTGTGAATTGTTGTGAATTGGGTTATGAACCGTCGGAAGGGTGCTTCATGTCTCTACTGATAGATGAATAGGTTGCGACAAAGAAAATCCAAACCTTGGGCCAGCTGTGTCGTCCTGCCCGCATCCCTCGCCCTGATTATCTCCAGCGGCTGCAATTCAGGCGTCCACACATCACGCGCCGATCGCCGAACTCTCTTGGGGATGGCCGTGTTGCCGATGGGCAACCCAAAGCGGCAAACACTCGACGACGTGGAGAACGCTCTCGAGCAAACATTCAAGCTCTCGGTAATCGAGTTGAAGGGGGTTGATATGCTCAAATCCGCCTACTATTCGCCTCGATCAAGGTATCGAGCAGAGAAGATCATGGTGTCTGCCCCAAAGGTTGGGCTAAGCAAAGTGATTGTCGTGACCGACAAAGATATCTCAACGCCAGCTCACGGGCATGAGGATTACGGAATTATGGGTTTGGGCCAACTCGGTGGGGCGAACTGTGTCGTGTCGTCATTCCGAGCGCGGCGTCAAATCGGCAAAACAGCGGTCCACGAAATCGGCCACACCTTGGGCCTTCCACACTGCCCTGACGCGAAATGCATCATGGTCGATGGAAAAGGGAAGGGATTGATGCCCGATTCATCCAGCAAATTCTGTGCAAAGTGCACAGGGAAAATCCGCCAATGGTTGAATTGAAACGGGAGTCCACGCTGATAGTGCCAAACCCGAAATACCAACCAGACTCGTAGTCGGCGGTGATCGTACCGACGTCCGGAAACCTTGAGGCACATCCGCAACGGGGCGTCCCGATCTACCCCTTTAGGCACATGCAAGCAGGAATGCCGTTGCGGCGGGACAACCATCGCCGGCTACGAGGGCGGGTACGTATGCAAAATAGGGTGGTATCTGCTAACCAGATACCACCCTATTTGATCGATGACTACTTTCGTGCGACGGAGCCGGCGGGTGCGGCTTGATTGAGCGTTAGCAGATAGGTCTGCAACGCTGCGACCTCTTCGGTAGTGCCGACGAGGGGTGGCATGTAGGCATGATAAGGGGAGTCAACCTTGTTTTGGCGAAGCATCGTCAGGATGTTGCCGATTGCCTTGGCATCGCGGCCTTCTAGGAAGTGCTTCATCGAGCGGTATCCGTTCACCGTGTGGCAGTACATACACTGACCAGCGAACATTGCCTTTCCGCGTTGAACGTCGGTCACGGCAGCGCCCGTCGGAGTCCACATCGACTGAGTTAAGAACCCAGTCTGATTAAGTTTGTCGACATCATGTACGCGAACGCCGTTCGAGTACATGTGGCTGCCGATAACGTAAGGCTTGCGAATCGCTTCACGGGCGTATTCCGTTGAAGCTGTGGCGGCCAAAGCGATACCAACGATCGCGATTGCATGCCCGGAGCTGAAGTCGCGCGGATACTTGTAAGCAAACAGGTACGCCACGGCAGCGATCGTCGCCGAACTCATAATGCTGAGAAGGGCAATGCGAGTCACCTGCGTGAACGCACCAGAACCGATTGTTGCCATACCAAGCTCAAGCAAATGCTTGTTGGTGGCTGGAATCATTGCCGCATACCAAAGGAATGCGATCGGCATAAGAATGAATGCCGGAATGAGCCAACGGACTGTCCATCGAATGAGCTCGGTTCGAGTCTTGCCATAGGCTTCGACATCCAATCGAGAGAAGGTGACCAATGCCCACACTGCTGCTAGCGAACCACAGACCAGACAGCGGATCATCAAACTCGGCCAGTAAGTCGGGTTGAAGAACGCATTCCAGAAATAGGTGGATTCGTGACCGGAGCCAGCAACGCCAAGCCAAGTATCTCCTGGGGTCAGCATGAACGACAGAATGCCGTTGATGATTACCAAGGTGCAGACCGAAGCGCCTGCATAGAGCCACGCGACTTTGAGGTGTAGAGCTTGAGGGATGCGATCCCAAGTGTAGTAATACACGATTGCTGAGGCCAGCTCAACGAGGAAGAACACCCATTCAATCGCCCAACCAAAAACGAAGTTGTGAATGAGGGTGCTTGTTGCTTCCGGCTGAATCAAGCCGATGGCAAACCAAATACCAACGCCGGATACGGTGCCGAAGACCGCGGTCAATAGCAGAAAGAACTTGGAGTGAGCTTTGATCAGAGGGAACCAATCACTGCGCCCATCCTTAATCGCTTTCCGCTCTACGAGGGCCAAATACAGGCCCCCACCGACTGCAAACTGAGAGATCATGACGTGGAAGATCGCTATGATCCCGACTACCCAAGGTAATCCAATACCTTGTACTTCCCAAACCGGATAATTCATAAGGGTTGATTCCTAGCCAACGAAGTAGCCAAGTAAAGTCGTGACAAGTAAGACGCCGAGACAGAACAGACCGAAGTAGGTTGCGCGTTTGCCTTTAAGCCCGCCAGGTGTGTTAACGTCGTAGAACGGAATGAGGCACCAGAGCACCATGCCGAGTGTGAAGATCGTGATCCCAACCGCTTCGCCGATCGTTCCCGTGATGACTCGACCGATGAGCTTCAGAGTTTCGAACGAACTCATGAAGTACCACTCGGGATGTACGCCAACCGGTGCTGGTCCCAGCGGATCCGCCATTTTGCCTAGGTCAGGTGGGAATAGAGAGGCCATCACTGCGACGACATTGAGGGTGAAGAGCCACATCGCCAAGTCCTTGAGAAGGAAGTTGGGGAAGAATGGAATCGTCTTGCGCTGGGCCACAGGTACCGCTTCCTCACTCTCGGGAATCGCATTGCCGTGCTTCTGAACCAGAAACAGGTGGAACATCAGCAGAGGTAAGTACAGCAGCGGAAGAACAACCGCATGCCAAGCAAAGAATCTCTGAACAGTGATCTCTGATACTTCGAGGCCACCCCGCATGAGGTTCGCAATTGCGTGGCCAACGACAGGAATGTTCTCTGGAATCGCCAGACCGACCTTGGTTGCTGTGAAAGACAGCTCATCCATCGGCAGTAGATAACCGCTAAACCCAAAGAGGAGACCGAGAATCAGCAGGGCCATTCCGGACCACCAACCAAATTCTCGTGGTTTTTTGTAAGCCTTCATGAAGTACACAGAGAACATGTGTACAAAAACCGACAGAAGGAAAATGGTGGCGGACCAACTGTGAGCTGAGCGAACGAGCCAACCAAAGTCAACGTCGTAGGTGATTGCTCTGACGGAGTTGTAGGCGTCTGGTCCTGGCTTGTAGTAGATCATCAGGAGGATTCCTGTGATCAACTGAATTAAGAAGCACAGTAGCGAGATGCCTCCCCAGTAGTACCAAAACGAGTATTTGTGAAGTGGGACGGTCTTCTTCTCACCGAATTTCCTCAATTCTGTGATGGAAAGACGCTCATCCAGATAATCGTAAATCTTCGACATACTATGCTCTCGTAACTGTCACGGTGCCGGTCGCAACCTTAACGTTGAATTTGGTAAGCGGCTTCGGTGGCGGTCCACTTACATTCGCGCCTGTGTGAGAATCGTATTGGCCGCCGTGGCAAGCGCACACGATCTTGTCTTGCTCTGGGTGGTATTGAACCGTGCAACCCAGGTGCGTGCAGACCGAGTCAAATGCCACCCAACTGTCATCTTTGTGATGAATGAGCATTGAAGGATACGGTCCGAACTTAAACAGGAGAACGCCGCCGAGCGGAAGCTTGTCTGCTCCCGGAAGAGCGACATCGGTAACTGCCGACATCGCGGCCTCACGTGCGACAGGGGAATTGAGGTAGCGATAAACGGGATAACCGATGGCGGCCGCGTAGGCGAGACACATCCCGCCTACGGTGACTTTGATAAAGCTCGCTCGACTAATCTCGTCTTCTACCGGCTCAATGCTGGGATTATTCGATGGGTTTTTGCTCATGAGATCACCTTTTCTTGAACAGGCTTCGCTGCCTTCATGACCAGCAGAAGCCAGCCGATCGCTACGATGCCGAGGACGAGAAGAAGAAGGAACAGTCCAATGACGAACCAGTTCGAGTACTCCACGCGCTTCCAGACGTCGAAGCCCTTCTGAAGCAGGGTTACATCACGGATTCCGTCGCGAACGATGACTGCACCGGCGAGACCAAGGAAAGCACCTAGCGCTCCGACGAAGGAGAATAGAACGGGATTTGCCTTGCGTCCGACGAGGATCACTGCTCCGAGGAGGGCAAGAATGAAGCCCACGCCCCAGATACCCATGGATACGGTGTAGAACGTTGTGTGAAGACCCGTTTGAACTTCGGCAGGCTGAACGCTATACGCCCAGAATCCGACGACGAGCTCACCTACCGCGCCGGCTACAGCCATGATGCTTCCCGTGCGTCGAAGTAGATCTCCCGCGTCAGAGGCGATGGTCTGCATCTTGCTGTGCAACGTCAACCATAGACCACCGAGGAGAAGTCCGCCAACGAGCACGAAAAGTAATCGTGGTTCAAGCGTTGGATCGTGAGGAGCGCTCTGCAAACCTGTCGCAGTCTTGGCGTACATCTCTTGCCAAACCTCTGGTTTCAGCATGAGGGTCATGACTGAGGCGTAGATGTGGCCCACCAATGCGGCTAGGACCAGTGCTCCGCCAGCTTGCCAGTGAACCGGTTTTCCGTTGAGGGTTCTATCGGCTGTTCTGTAAAGCAGCCAGTAGCAAGCCATTACCAGGAAGACAACCGCGAGCCACTCCACTCCAAGCAAGATGCTGCTTGAGTAAAAAGCTCGGCCGTAGAGGACTTGAGCGAACAACAGCGGTGGCACACCGAGGTTGATTACGAACGTCATGATGATAGGCAACCGTCGAGCAGTTGCCAGCGCCGCAACTGAACTGGCAGCGTCCTTACCGCCTTTTGCCTTAACGCTAAAGTAAATGACGGCAACTAAGCTGCCGATCAAAAGTTGAACGGCAAAGAAGTGTAGGGTGAGCGTCAAGATACTTAACGCTTTCATGAGCCATACCGGTGCAGGTATGGGAATGGGATCCACATGTGGGAACTGCATTGTGTGCTTTGACCTGCCGACAGTGTGTGGTCAAGCACGATTTATGTGCCGCGCTATCTTCCGTGTCCATGAAAAACAGGACATGCAGGAAGGTCAGAAATGCGAAGCGTTTGAGGCTGAATTTACGTCTGGGGCAGACTAATTTTCTGCGATTGACTCCATAGCGGCGGCTCTGTCAAATGGCCACCCAAATGCGTCAACTCAAACGGAATAATGCCCTGGCAAGCCAGCATTTCGCTCAGTTGACCGCCATGGTGAATGTCGTGCGACATGATCCGCCAGAGGGTCCATTGCTTCGAGACCGCAAAGTCCTTTCCTTGATAGGAATGACGATAGGACTCACACAGGTCCTTCACCGACCACTGGTTTAACGTGGCAGCAACCATCGCCCACGTTCTATCGAGCCAAGAACACAGGGAAACCGCGTCCAATGTCGAGAAGCCCAGGCGTTGATCGATTTCTTCCCACAGTGCAGCACTTAACGGGGCGTCCATTCGGCGAAACCAGTCGACACGTCCATCCGCAATGTGCAAAGCGAGTTCCCCGACTGATCGCATTTCTGGGGAGCTTCGGAACGCCAGTTGCTCCGTAGTAAGGGGAGCAATGGCGTTCACAATGCTGCGGTGGTATCCATCCCATCCGTCAAAGACAAACGAAAGATGATTTGGGCTGAAGCGTTTGGCTATGGACGGTATCCCTTCCAAACGTATTCTAGGGCTTGAGGAAGTGTTTGTCGAACGACGCCCCCATCAACGTGCACGGCATTGTTGACGAACACAAATTGGTAGGGATAATGCCTTGCCTTGAGGACAGCAGCCATACGTACGTTTGAGAGCGGCCAGTTGTGAAGCGTCGACTCTGGGTCATTAGGGCGCAGGTCGTTGGCACCTACTTCCATCCAGATTCGCAGTGGCTTCTTCTTGCTCTTTGGAATCAAATATTCGTGGTATGCCCAAGCACCATGAAGGTTTTCAGGATCAGGCGGCCACTGCTGATTAACGTAAGTTCCCGAATAGGTCAAAACACGATGATACAGGTCAGGCCGGTACCAGGCCATCGTGAAGGCGCAGGCACCGCCAGAACTTCCACCCATCGTCATGCGTCCATTGGGGTCCTTTGTAAAGGAAACATGGCACTCTTTCGAAACCTTCGGAAGAACTTCCCACTCAATAAACTGGGCGTACCAAGGCGAGAGAGTGTCGTACTCTAAGCCGCGTTGGCTTCCTTGAGCATCACTACCGCCGGAATCGATGAAAATCGCAACCATCGCTGGCAAACGATGGTCAGCGATCATGTTGTCGAGAATCGTCGGGATTTCGCCGCGCCCCATGCTGTCTTGGGACACGAGGAACGGTGCAGCGCTGCCTTCGACGTATTGGCTGGGAACGTACACCGTGACATTTCTTTTATAGGGAGTGATCTTCCCAGGAGAATTCTTGCTTATTCCAGGATAGATTTTGCTCTCGGTTGAGTCCATCACCAAGTGGAAAACCTTGCCCTTCGGAACATCGTTTCTTGGTGTCAGTTCGGGTGCATTCTTGAAGGGGGGATCAAGAATGTAGTCTCCATCTCCAGCCTTGGCCGTGTACGGTACGTACTTGGAGAGATCCATTGGCGGCGCTTGCCGCTTGTCAAATCGATAGACAGCTGTGGCAGTTGCCGCAGATGCACAAATTCCTAACCCGACCCAGAAGCTTGCTTTCATCTTTGATTCCAACTCTAGACCCAATAGAGTAGCGCAGATCGCGTTTGGATAGGAGTTAGGCTGACAAGAAATTAAGGGTTACTGGCCTAGAGCGTCACCAATCGGTGTACCTTATTGACGCCTGCGGAACAGTGAGCCCGTCGCAAGCCAGTAGCAAAGGAGCAAACGGATCTTGATCTATCGAAGAATATCTAGGAAGGTGCGTCATTTCTAGTGACGACTCTGTCCGATCCGCGGTTGATGCGGCTTATCGCAATGATTCGCGTCAGATTCTTGCCACATTGATTCGCCTGCTCGGCGATTTTGACCTTGCCGAGGAGGCGCTGCAGGACGCGTTTGCCGCTGCACTTGAGCAATGGCCAACCCAAGGTGTGCCTGCAAATCCCAGGGCCTGGCTCGTTTCAGTAGGTCGATTCAAGGGAATTGATGTGATCCGACGTCGGGCGAAGGTTGATACCTCCCTCAGTGCCATTGTGGACACGCTTGAGTCCACGTCAGAGAGAGCTTTCGAATCTGCAGACGAGGTGAGGGACGACGATCTGAGGTTGATATTCACCTGCTGCCATCCGGCCCTGTCTGCGGAAGCCCGAGTGGCACTCACGTTACGCGAAGTTTGCGGGCTTACCACTGAAGAAATTGCACGTTGTCTCTTAGTTTCCCCAACAACCTTGGCTCAACGAATCGTTCGCGCGAAGCAGAAGATTCGGGAAGCAAGGATCCCCTATGTCGTGCCTTCAACTAACGAGTTGGCTGAGAGGTTGGAAGGCGTCTTGCAAGTAGTCTATTTGGTGTTCAATGAAGGTTATTCCGCGACATTTGGGGATAGCGTCACCCGTGCCGATCTTTCTGCTGAGGCCATTCGACTCGGCCGATTGCTGCAACAACTCCTCCCCAAACCTGAGGTGACGGGTTTGCTTGCGCTCATGTTGCTTCAGGAATCTCGACGCGCGGCACGTAGCTCACCTCATGGCGACCTTGTCCTGCTGGAAAACCAAGACAGGACTCTTTGGAATCAGGATCTGATCAAGGAAGGGCAGCAACTCGTCCAGAGCGCTCTGTTGTCCCGACAGTTTGGCCCCTACACGCTACAAGCAACCATTGCCGCCGTTCATTCCGAAGCAACGGTGGCCAGCGAAACAGATTGGGCCCAGATCATCAGTTTGTACGACGTCCTATTGCGAATTCATCCATCTCCGGTCATTGAGCTAAACCGGGCAGTTGCGGTGGCAATGGCCGATGGTCCTACTCAGGGACTTGAGATTATCGACGCCATCTTGGGTCGGGGTGAGCTTGACCAATACTATTTGGCCCATTCGGCCCGTGCAGACCTCTGCCGAAGATTGGGACAGAGAACCGAGGCAAAACGATCTTATGAGAGGGCGCTAGAACTGACTCAACAGGAACCCGAACGCAGATTTCTGCGGGCGAGAATCAATGACCTCAACGAGTGATTTCGCAGAGGCGACTGTTTTCTAACAAAATTTGTTTGCGTGTCGAATTTCGATCCGCTCATTCGACAATTTCTCGGGGAGCAGAAGACATTTACGTAAATATAATCGTGGTAAACCCAATGTGAGGGACTGGCTCAAGGTGGGCTAGCAGCATCCAGTGGAGAAAAAAATGAGTATTTCACCAATTCGAATCGTCGACGCAGGAGCAAAGTTGCTGGTCGGAAACGATGCCTCCTACTCATATCAAGCTATCGGTGACATTCCGGGCCAGTGGCATCAAGTTGGCCGCCACATGGGAAACATTCCTGGCCAAACGGGAGGCGATGCCTACGGTATTTCTTATGGAATGTTCGATGGCGGCTTTCGCTATTTCGCAGGCTTTGAGGTTGACGGATCTGGCCCAGTGCCGCCCGAATTGACGACGTTTTCCTTGCCGCCCCATCGATACGCGGTGTTTTCTCATTCGGAGCATGTCTCCAAAATCTGCCTAACCATCGATGCCATCCACAATCAGTGGCTGCCATCAAGTGGCGAAGCTCCTCCAGACGACCATGTCGTGATCGAGGTTTACGGCCCTCATTTCGACCCACAGGAAGGGAAAGGAGATATTGAAATCTGGTACTCGATCTGCTGAAGCAAGTTTGAGTATTTGAAGTGAGATGAATTACATGCTTCTGGTCTATGTGGACGAGAACTCTCCTGCCCGAATCGCTGATCACACCGCTAAAGGTTGTGATGGCCTCGCCGAGCGTCTTATGGAAAACGGTCAATACGTTTCGGGGGGAATTCTTCACCCAACCTGTACCGCCACGAGCGTCCAATTGAGAGATGGACAGCGATTAGTCACCGATGGACCGTTTGCGGAGACGCGGGAGCAACTGGCAGGTTACTTGCTCGTCGCGGCAGAAGATCTTGATGAGGCGATCAGCATCGCCTCCCAGCATCCGGTGGCCAAGATCGGCACCATTGAAATTCGACCGGTGAAAGAGATTCCCTCACTACCTCTTCACTTGAACGAAAGCGATTAGAGTGAACAAAACCGCGCCATGAACCATGGACAGAATTAGCTAAGCGGTCATTCTGTCCATTGTTTGGATTTCTGTTAGTTGCCGTAGATTGGATTCCCGTTGGTATCCCTGAGGTTATAGACCTGCTGCCCTTGATAGATGTTGTAGCTTGGGTAGACCGTCAGGTTTCCACCGACAGTAAACGGATTGGGCCCTGACACAACGAAGACGCGTTGGCCGATTTGGTAGGACAGGTTCTGGCCCTGGTAGTACCACTGTGGCCCCAAGTCGATCGTCATGCGTCCGTCGGCAGTTTGCAGAATCCCACTGCTGTGAATAACGTTGTCTTGGCTGTAGGTTCCGAAGTCAGCAAACGTTCCATCAATCGTTGTGGCGCTTGCTGCCACTTGAGATCGGTCGGCGGTTTCCGTCGCGACCCAATACGCAGTGCCATTCAGCCTTCGAGATGTAAGGACAGGCCCACCTTGATCTCGTAGGCGAATGAAGGAAGAAATGATCATCCCGTGACCACTAACCATCACCTTGGTTCCTGTGACTTGAACTTTGTCGCCGACACGAATCTTTGCACTTTGATGGTCGATGAACCACCGCGGCCCGACGTCTACGGTTGTCGTTCCACCGCCATCGGCGTTTCGAACGAGAAGTAGAACTTCGTTAGCGGAGAGTAAATCACGCTTTGAAGTGAGAACCCCTGTTACGCGACCTTGAAATGTGATTTTATGGCCCTTTCGAACCAGACTCGCCCAAGCGTCTGTCGTGCCAACATGGTTATCCAGCTTTACGGGCTGAGCGTTGGCAAACGAACAGATACCGACGGTCAACGCGATACAAAATGTGGTCCTTAGCATAGTGATCTCCTGGGTGGGTTGCGGCCTTTGGACGACGATGATCGTTAATCAGATCCGCTTTTGCAGAAAATAGTCGGTGAATGCCTAGTTGAAGCCGCTCCCTTTGGGACACATCCTCTGCTCTAAAGTCGTAGACTTTCGCAAATGAATACCGCACGGTTGGGGAACAGCGATCTGGAATTGACACCCATTGGAATTGGGGCTTGGGCCATGGGAGGGCCTGGTTACCGATTTGCCTGGGGCAACCAGGATGATAATGACTCGATTGAGGCAATTCACAAGGCACTTGATGCGGGAATTAACTGGATTGACACCGCCGCCGTTTATGGCCTCGGGCACTCCGAAGAAGTCGTTGCCAAAGCCCTTGATGGGATGTCAGATCGGCCGTACGTTTTTACGAAGTGCGAGCGTGTGTGGAATGAGCAGGGAGAGATCTCAAAGAGCCTCAAGTCGGATTCCATTCGCCGAGAAATTGAAGCATCCTTGACTCGACTTAAGCTTGATGTGATCGACTTATATCAGATTCACTGGGCAGAGCCGGAGGAGGACCTTGAAGAAGGATGGTCGACCCTCGTCGAATTGAAGAAGGAGGGCAAAGTTCGACACATAGGAGTCTGCAACTTCAACGTCGAGCAACTCAAGCGTGCCCAAGCGATTGCACCCATCACATCTCTCCAGCCACCATATTCCATCCTAAGGCGGGGTATCGAAGACGAGATTCTGCCATACGCCCTGGAGCAGGGAATTGGAGTGATAGGCTACTCTCCGATGGCGTCGGGTCTCCTCTCAGGGAAGATGACTCATGAACGTGCCGCCGCTCTGCCCGAAAATGACTGGCGCAGCCGAAGCGAAGAGTTCCAAGAGCCCAAGCTAACGAAAAACCTTGCCGTTGCCAACAAGCTCGCCGAAATCGGTGCCAGACACGGTCGAACTGCGGGCGAGGCCGCAATCGCCTGGACCCTAAGGCTTCCCGCTGTCACCGGTGCCATCGTAGGAATCCGTACTCCAACCCAAGTGGACGGCATTATCGGTGCGATGGCATTCCGGCTGTCGGCGGATGAGTTGGAAGAGCTGGAAAGGGTCTTGTAGGGAAGTCTGATTAATGCGACAAAGCAGAGAGCAATTTGTCGAATTCTAGATTCGCGTCATCTCGACGCCGACGGATCTGGGTTTTGGCCATATTCGTAGGCGTTTCCGCGTACGTCGCATTTGCGGTAAGTCTCTACCTTCGGAGAGACTCATTTCGATTCCTTTAAGGGCGGTTACCGGTCCTGTATGAGCGCGAAGGCGCGAGTTGATCGGGTGCCCAGCGATGACGAACGAAAAAGCGACTGTTCGGGACGTGGAGGAGAGACAGCACCCAGCGGTGCAAGCGTCCTACCCCGCCCTCGAACACAAACAAACCGAAGGAATGGAATAACGAGCTGTACGGAGGATGAACGTCGTCAGGTTAGAAACAACCCGACGAATGCGTGGCGGGGCCAGAAAAAGCGCCTAATAGGGTAGCCGGCGCACTACGCCGCTCGCACAACGCACATCACAATCGGCCCGTCGGAGCTCTCGACTGCCGAAATGGAGGCGCAGATGGGGAATTCGTCTCCCAACTTGTTGACGGCGGGAGTCTCCAAATGCAGACCCATTCGCTTTCTGGCGGGTTCCTTGAGAAAACCTGTGCTCAACTCGTCGTGTTTGTCACGATATCGTAGAGGAATAAGGGCGCTATGACTAAGCCCCTCCATTTCGCTGCCGAAATAGCCAAAGAGGTCGTGTGCAGCCTGATTTGCGAACTCGATGAACCCGTTTGCCGAGACTAGGACGATTGCGTCGGGCGAACTTTCAAGCAGAAGGCGAGGAGAAATGGCACCACCAGAGGTGAGTTTCAGTTGTAGGCTTTCTAGTTCTTCCGCTTTTTCAAGCCTAAGGCTCTCATAGGCAGCGTTGCTCTCAGCCCGCATCATGATCGCGACTAATTCGGTTCGACTATAGGGGCCAAACTTAATACGTACCCGACCCCAATACGTGCCGACAGTGGCTTCACTAATGCCGAGTTGCTCAGCTATCGCCATATCCGTATATCCAGCCGCAGCAAGGCGGAGGAGTTGGTACTCCCGAGGCGACAAAATGGATTCAGGATGGTCTGGTTGCATGAGTCTTAACTCACCACTCGCTATACATTACACCTAGCGGTCCTGGCGATGCTGTGTTTACAGTCACAAGCTCATTTTGACCACGGAAATTGGGACACTTAGAGATCGACTCCGCTCGAAACTACTACAATCACTCCGCGCATTTCTGAGAGTTTTGTTGGATGAAGCGGAACCAATTTGTCATATAATGAGCCGAACTGTTTTGGCCGTTTCAGCCAGATTTGGTGTCTTGCCCACCCAACATGAAGAAACTCTCAAAAGTTGATCAGGAAGTTCTGCGTGCCCTTAGCGAGGGTTTGGCGGACTATGAAGTTTGTCGGCGTCTACAAATATCACCCGCTGTTTTCTCACGTTCACTCAAACGTATCGAAGCGCGAGCAGCTGAAGACTCGGACGACGCAGGGATGCTCTATGAAAGGGCATTGAAAAAGCGCCAGGAACGGATCAATTTGTCACTGGCAGCGCGCCTGCACGCTCTGATGGACGTGTCACCTCAAGCGATCTTGGTGATTGATGGGCGGAATGGGGCGATCAAGGAATTTAATGAGGTCGCTTGTCATCTTTTTGGATATACAAAGCTGGAAATGTCCAAGTTGACGGTTGAAGATCTCGTACCTCAGTCGATTCGCTCCATTCATAGTGCTTATCGCGTTGGGTTCTTGATGAGCGTTCGAAAGCGAGAAATGGGTTACCATCCCCCGATCATGGGGATTCGAAAGGACGGATCAGAAGTCGAAATGGCAATTGCTTTGACGGCAACGAAAGCAGATGACGACATCATGGTGGTGTGCACCGAAAAGGCCCTTTGGGTTGCGTCACCTGGTTTACGTTCTCAGGTTGAACTCGCCTAAGCTTTACAGTGCCCGTTCAAAGAGCTGAATCGGACACCCGCGAACGCTGATTTCGATTGAATTTTCGTAGCCAATCGCTCGATAAAAAGACACCGAATTTGGATTTTCGGAATACGCATCCAATCGTACATATTCAAAACCATGTTCACGTGCCAGCTGCTAAACGCTTGACATAAGAAAACGTCCGATGCCTTGCTTTTGTCGCTCGGGAGGGACTACCAAATCGAATACCCCCAGAGCTCTGGCCCTTGGATCAGACCAATAGGAGGCTTTCCAGAAACTTGGTAGAAAGGACGCGACCGAAACGGAGCCCACCACTATGCCGCCGTCACACGCGACGTATATCGTCTTCCTCCTGAGTTCGTCCGGATCGCCGAGCTTGATGCGCTCTTTCACGGATCCAAGCTTTGTAGGATGGCTCCAATAGCCGGGGCCAAGTTTTGAATCCAGATCAAGGCTAGATGCTACGCGCATATTGTGGATCGCATGAGCATGCATAGCCTGAGCAACTTTGAAATTCATAAGTTTATTTGCCGCAAATGGATCGTGCTGGCAATAATGAAAGTTAACCTCAGCTAATGAGCGTGTGGTCAAGCTCTCTCAACGAGCAGTCGAAAAAGTAAACTGGCGGCACGTCGTCACTATGCTTGAAATCACGTCAATTATTCGTCCGCCGGTTAGCTACGGAAATTCTCACTACGTCGGCAATCGAATTCCCCTGCTTCCGGTTCCACTCGTCAAACTGCCCGTAAGTGCTTTCGCTCCCGAAGGCTGGCTCCGAAAGTGTCTCGAACTGCAACGTGATGGCCTGACCGGTCACCTTGGCGAGATTTCCATCTGGCTGACAAAAGAAGGAAACGCTTGGCTCAGTGAGGATGGGACAGGGAAGTATGGGTGGGAGGAACTCCCTTACTGGCTGCGAGGGTATGCACGCGTTGCATTTGTACTCAATGATCCAGCGATGATTTCCGAGACTCAGTTTTGGGTCGAGGGAACGATTCGCTCTCAAAGGGTGAACGGCGATTTTGGCCCGGTTCATAACCACAAGCGCGGCTTCCGAGACCTTTGGGGCCAGATGCTTATGCTCCAAGTGCTGCAAGCATGGTACGAATTCAACCAAGACGAGCGCGTGATCAAGTGCATGACTGCCTACTTCAAGTGGCAGTTGACGATTCCTGAAGATCAATTCCTGAAGGACTACTGGGAAAACAGTCGGGGTGGAGACAACCTTGCCAGCGTCTACTGGCTTTACAACCTTACCGGCGATGAATTTCTGCTGGAACTGGCCACGAAGATAGATCGAAATTCGGCGAATTGGCGACAGCTAGGACGGCTACCGAACTTCCATAACGTCAACATCGCCGAGAGTTTTCGAACGCCCGCGACCTACTTCCAGCAAAGCGGCGATCCTGCCGACCTGGAAGCCTCGTATCGGAATTTTGATTTTATCCGCGAGAAGTATGGGGAAGTCCCAGGCGGGATGTTTGGTGGTGACGAGAATTGTCGTCCCGGCCATGATGACCCTCACCAAGCCATCGAAACGTGCGCTCTCGTAGAGCAGCTGGCATCTAACAACTTTATGACGGCAATTACCGCGGATCCAAAGTGGACGGCGAACTCAGAAGATGTCGCCTTCAATACGCTACCCGCCGCCTTCACAGAAGACTATCGTTCGTTGAGATACTTGGTGGCTCCCAATATGGCCGTCAGCGATGCTGCCGACCATTCTCCTGGGATCGAGAACGATGGGCCGTATCTGCTGATGAACCCATTTAGCAGTCGATGTTGCCAACACAACCACACCGGCGCCTGGGTGAACTTCCTTGAAGGGACCTGGATGGCTACCCAAGATAATGGCCTTGCTGCTTTGACGTTTAGCGAAGGATCAGTAAAGGCGACGGTTGGTTCAGGATCTGAGGTGACGATCCATACGTCGACCAAGTATCCGTTTGAAGGCGTCGTTCGGATGAACTTGGAAGTGTCGCAATCGGCAGAGTTTCCCCTGTACCTGCTGATTCCAACTTGGGCCAATGGTGCAAAGATTATGGTCAGCGGTGTTTCTACCCAGGTGGCGGCTGGCCAGTATGTGCGAGTGTTCAAGGAGTGGACTACCGGCGACGCAATCACGCTTCGGTTGCCCATGCACCCCCGAGTTCGAGTCTGGGACCAGATGAAGAATTCCGTGAGCGTCGATTACGGTGCACTCACCTTCAGCCTCAAAATCGAGCAAGCCCACAACATCGTCGATGGAACCCAAACGTCGCAACACGATTCTGGCTGGAAGCCTGGTGTCGACCAATCAAAGTGGCCGACCTACGAGATCCTACCGAAGTCCGACTGGAACTTTGGATTGCCTCAAAAGCCTAAGTTCAAAGTTGTAAAACGCGGTTGGCCCAAAGATAACTATCCATTCTCGTTGCCCAATACTCCCCTTGAGATCCAAACCACAGGCAAACAGATTCCGAGTTGGACACTCGACGAATACGGCCTCGTCGCGATCCTCCCGAAGAGCCCACTCACGGTTGAGACACCAGAAGTGCCCATCACCCTGGTTCCAATGGGTGCCGCGCTTCTGAGAATCTCCTCCTTCCCGACTGTGAAATAGGGATTCAGGATCCTAGCCGTAACCGACCAGTCTCTCCTGCTGATGGGCGGGCTTCATCTCGATATTCGCAATCCCGATGAGGCCTCCGTTATGGCCCATGGGCATCCTCACGATACTGATATCTGCCATTTTGGAGCTCTTCGAATTCCAGTTCATGCTGATTTCGACGTAGCTTCCGTATTTGGCAAGTTGGGCGTCGCTTCGTTGCCCATTGACACGAATTTCCAGACTTGGAATGTACTGCTCGCCTCGGCTGAGGCTAATGCACTGAAAGCTCAGACGATAGGGCGTGTTGGGTCGGCATTTGACGACCGACGACCAAACCACAAGTGCAGTGGTTCCTCCTGCGTTCGCGAACATCACCTGTTCGTTTCCATTGGGTTGCTTGGGGGCCGAAAAAGACTGATCGTCAACGAGACGATGGAGTTGCGGACTGTTGAACGCCTTGGCGATTGTGTAGCCACTCGCCCACAGACAATTGTCTGAGCCAGAAGTGTAGTTCAGCTCTGGGCTTAGGAAGCCGATATTGCCAAGCGAAAGGTCTCCATTCGGAATCAAATTGCTGCCGGTGACAGGAACGTCTCGGTCCAATTCAGGTGCGGATGGGCCGTCGCTTTCGGGATACGTTCGTCGCAGGATCGCCTGATACTGCATCGCCGTTTTTAACGTGCGCTTGATGTCGCCATCCTCGAGATTTGGGTATCGACGCGTGACATAGCTGATTCCCTTTTCCAGAGTGACTTGGGCTTGACGATAATTGTGAGCCTCGCATGAGGCAGCCATGTCGTGAATGGATTGTGCCAAGACGGCGATCGCATAGTCTTTGCCGACTGAGCTGTCTTCAAGTGTTGCGCGCTTCTTTCCCTCAGCGAAAGTGATCGATGACGACTCAGTTACCTCGACGGTTTTGCTTCGGTCGATGTCGTAATACGTGAGGTGAATCTTGACAGGAAGCTGAGTGTTTTCTGCCTGCTCAGAATTTGCCTTAAACCTTAGCAGCACGACTTCTGTCATTCCGCTGTTCATGGTGTCAAGGCTGAATCGAACGGAATGATCTGAACGATGCCCGTCGTATCCGAACGCCCGGTCGAACTTCAATCCGGATCCGAAATTAATCTCGAGGCGGGCATCGGATGCAACCGGCGAGATCTGACTTTGAAGCTCCTGGACGAAAACCTTCTCAATATCTTGGGAGTCGGAAATGAAGTGGAACATCCCATGTCCACTCTTTGCAAGCCGTTGGAGCAAATCCTTATTGAGATCAAGGCCAACTCCGATTGTCGTCAGGTCAATGCCCCGGTCGTTGAAGCTGGCGGATGATCGAGCAATTTTCTCGGGGTCGGTTTCTCCTCGGTTGGCAACTCCGTCGGTCAACAAGATGACCCTATTGGTCGCATCCTTCTGAAAATGCTTGAGATCTTCCTTATAGCCCAACATGAGACCGCCATTGAGATTGGTCGCGCTCCCTGGCTCCAGGCTGTTTATGACGTTTCGAATACTCTCACGGTCTTCTACCGGCTGGGAAGGAAGAATGACCTCAGCTTCTGAGTCGAAAGCAACGATCGACAAAACGTCTTTGGATCGCAACTGGGAAACAAGGGTAAGGAGGGCCTGTTTGACTCGGACGAGTTTGTTGTCGTCCGCCATCGACCCGCTTTTGTCAATGACGATGGTCAGATTTAGAGGACGGAGCTGTCGCCTGTCATGCACCAGTGAAGTGCTTAAGCCAACCTGAAGGATCGCCTCGCCATTACTTGAGACCGATTCATTGCCCCAGCGGACATCCAAACCGACTGCTTGACCTGCTTTTGGCGCGCCGATCTCGTGCTGGTGATAATTGATGAAGTCTTCGACGACAACTTCTCTGGCGGTAGGAATCTGCCCCAAATTTGCCAGGAATCGTGCGCGAGCTTCTCCCGCGCTAGAAGTCCCGCGTTGCGCCTGACTGATCCCAGAGATTCCAAGAAGTCCGATCGACAGGGCAAGAATTATTGATCGTGACCGAAAACAAACTGAAGCCATTCATTCCTCCAACTCAAACAGGCGGTTGAGCTCGTTCGTTTGACGGGTTGAACTTGGCAAAGTTACGGCCAGTTAGAGATCTCTTAAGGAGCCGGTCCAGTCTGTTTCAATACCATCTGCCATCAAAAGTTCAGACAGTTGCCCTGCGTGCTGCTGAATGTGGCGAATATTCAAGATCTGGTGATCGAGTTTGGGCATGTTGTACCAATGGAATCCACATGTCGCGGCGTCTAGATCCAGTAGATCTACCGCTGCATCGACCATGCCATCGACTTGTGCCCAATACTCGAGGATCTGGGATTTTGTGTAAGGCGTGACGTGGTCGTAACTCGCTTCCTCGGTCGCGAGGGAGTTGACGCGTTCTTGATGATGCTCCCAAGCGCGAAAATCAGATTCGCTTGGCATTAAGTACAGATGCGCGTAGAAAATTGCGTGATACGCAATCCGCCAGTAGGGCCGGGAAGGATGTCCAGATAGCCAAAGACCTTCTGGACACCGTTCTACAGCCTGACGAACCATCGCGAGCGATGCGTGATACTGACCCTTAAGTGCGCGCCGAAGTTTCATAGCGATTAACGCTATTTTAGACTAGCAAGGTCAATCACGAATCGGTATCGGACGTCGCTTTTGAGCATTCGATCATAGGCTTCGTTGATATAGGACATCGGGATAACTTCCACATCCGCCGAAATGCCATGTTCAGCGCAGAAATTCAGCATCTCTTGGGTCTCTCGGATTCCACCAATCATCGAACCAGCGAGCGATCGTCGTTTGCCCACAAGCGCGAACGCACCT
The DNA here is from genome assembly GCA_903833215.1 of uncultured Armatimonadota bacterium. Taxonomy (GTDB): domain Bacteria; phylum Armatimonadota; class Fimbriimonadia; order Fimbriimonadales; family Fimbriimonadaceae; genus Fimbriimonas. The sequence goes on along the minus strand of CAILEM010000072.1, from coordinate 9,331 downwards.
ACCTTGCTCGGATTGGGTAAGCCGACTAGAACCATTGTGCCGTTGAGCGCGAGCAGCGCCAGATACTCTTCAATCTCATGATCCGCGGATACGGTATCGAGAATAAAGTCAAAGCTCGACTTCTTGGCTTTGAAGGCCACGGGATCGCTCGTTGCCACGAAGTCGTCTGCTCCCAGCTTTTCGGCGTCTGCTTTCTTCGAAGCTGAGTGGCTCAGGATCGTGACATGTGCACCCAGCGCTTTGGCGAACTTGACTCCCATATGTCCCAATCCACCGAGACCAACGATTGCGACGCGATCTCCAGCCTTCACTCCAAAATGACGAATCGGGGAATACGTTGTTATGCCGGCGCAAAGCAGAGGTGCCGCGCTATCCAAAGCTAATCCCTCCGGAATGCTGACAATGTAGTCTTGGTCCATCGTGATCTGGGTTGAGTAGCCACCGTAGTTCACAGACTTCCCATCACGCGACATGGCGTTGTATGTGCCTGTCATCCCGTTCTCGCAGTACTGCTCCTCTCCAGTTTTGCATGGGTTGCACTCTCGGCAGGAGTCAATAAAGACGCCGACTCCCACCGTGTCGCCCACTTTCCACTTGGAGACCTCTGACCCAACTTTGATTACGGTCCCTACGATTTCATGCCCTGGCACCATTGGGAAAATCGATCCTCCCCATTCGTCGCGTGCTTGATGAAGGTCTGAGTGACAGACCCCGCAAAAAAGGATGTCGATCAAAACGTCCTTTGGACCCGGTTGACGTCGTTCAAGCGACCATGGCTCGAGGGCAGAAGTGGGCGAGTGAGTGGCGTAAGCAAGCGTTGGAATACTCATGGGTTGATAGATTCAACGAGATTTTGGAGGCGGTCGTCTCATGTCGGCTACAACGGCCCACGTAGTCGGCGGTGATCGTACCGACGTTCGGAAACTTGTGATGACATCCCGAGATGACCCGCCAGGCGCAAAACAAGTCCATCGGCTACGGCGTCGGTACGATCACCGCCGACTGCGTGGGCCGCTCTTGAATTCGATGGTGTACCGCGCCACCGGTGCCATCGCCAAGTACACTGTTCAAGATGAATCCGGGAGTCAATGAGGGCGCGTAGGGCGGTTTCGCTTGCCTTCTTTGTCAACGGCGCGTTCTTCGCCTGTTTGGCCTGCCGCATCCCCGATATTCAGCATGCCCTCAACCTTGATGAAGCCCAAATAGGCTTGGCTCTACTGTGTTGTGCTTTCGGAGCGATGGGTGGCGTTGCCACAGCCGGTCGGTTTTGTGCGCGATTGGGTAGCCATGTCGCAACGGTAACGTCCGGTTTCGGGTGCTGCTTTTTCTTGGCGCTGGTGAGTTTGGCACCGACACGTCCAGCTCTGATGGCCGCCCTGTTTTGTTTTGGAATCTGTACCGCTGTGATGGACGTGTCGATGAACACAAACGGCGTAGGGGTGGAGAAACTTCAACCGAAGCCGATCATGTCTTCGCTCCATGGGATGTTCAGTTTGGGTGGTTTATTCTGGGCCGGAGTTGGATGGGTTGTTCTAAAGGCTGGCGTCAGCGTTCAAGCACACTTCATCGGCGCGGGGCTCGTTTACACTGCGATTCTTCTCTGGATCTTGCCCCAGATGCTGCAGTCGACTCCTGTAAAAGACCGTGTTCCACCTGCTTTTGCCTTGCCCGAGAAATCGGTGCTCGCTGTCGGTCTCATAGCATTCTGTGCATTTCTAAGCGAGGGAGCGATGGGGGACTGGAGTGCGATCTATATGCGTAATGAGCTGCATTTGTCGCCGTCCGGTTCCACCTTGGGCTATCTGGCGTTTTCTCTATCGATGACCCTAACTCGATTTGGAGGTGACTCCATTCTCCATCGTTGGGGCCCGACACCTACCTTGCGAGTCTGCGGCCTTATTACAGCCATTGGAATGGGTAGCGCTTTATGGTTCGGCCTGCCTTGGCTGACGATCATCGGCTTCGCATCGGTGGGAATGGGAATGGCGATCGTAGCACCCATCGCATTTAGCCTTGGCGGTCGTTTGGGTGGCGACAACCCCGATCATGCAATCGCTTCGATTGCGACGATGGCCTACACCGCATTCCTCATGGGGCCAGCATTGATTGGTTTTATGGCAAAGCAGTGGTCGCTCCGAGAGGCTCTTGCGCTGGTGGTAATTCTCTCACTCACCATCGTCCTTCTTGCTGGCTTCGCCTCTAAGAAATGAATGTGAATCTCTGGCTGTATGAGCGGTCAAATGGGGTAACACCCTAGAAGCAGTTCGAGGAGGATTTGCTCTCATGCGCTATGGCACCTTCGATGATGCGCGGCGAGAATATGTGATCGACAACCCAGACACACCGATGTCTTGGGTGAACTACCTGGGCACCAGCGGGTACTGCGGCATCATCTCCAACAATGCCGCCGGTTATGCATTCAAAGACTCGGCAAAGAGCGGGCGTTTCTTAAGATTCCGCTTTAACAGCACTCCCACCGACCGTCCTGGTCGATACGTCTACATTCGTGACGACACTTCCGGCGACTTTTGGTCAGCGACTTGGCAACCCGTTGCCAAGCCACTTGATCAATTCAAAACCGAGTGCCGCCATGGCCTTGGGTATTCGATCTTCGAATCTCAATACGACAATATCGAGTCGTCCCTCCGGATTTTCGTTCCCATCGACAAGCATTTTGAGATTTGGGAAACGACGGTAACGAATCACAGTGACCGAGAACGGTCCCTTTCTGTTTTCGCTTATGCGGAGTTCTGCTTCTGGGACATGATGCAGGACCTCACAAATTTCCAGTACATCCTGTACACCTGCCGCATGGCTTATGCCGACGACATCGTAGACTACACCACCCACCTTTGGCCATCTCGCGAGCCCAAAGGCTTTTTAGCTTCGACCCAACCCGTAGCGTCTTTTGACACCGACCGCGATGTCTTCTTGGGCCAGTACAGAGAAGAAGGTCGCCCCAAAGCGGTCGAGCGCGGTGAATGTTTCGGATCGATCGCGATTGGCGGTACGCCATGCGGTGCTGTCCAGAACAAGGTTACCCTCAAGCCAGGTGAGACTTATCGAGTCTGCTATGTGTGCGGCATCGGTGATGCCAAGACGATTGGCAAGCAGTGCCAAGACTTGTACCGTGATCCACAGGCTGTAGAACGCGAATTCCAAGGTGTCAAGGCTTACTGGGATGCTCACCTAAGCAAGTATCAGTGCGACACGCCCTCCGAGATGGTCAATTCGATGGTCAATGTCTGGAATCAGTACCAGTGCATGACCACTTTCAACTGGTCAAGAAGCGCAAGCTTCAACGAAGCAGGTGGAAGGGATGGCCTTGGGTTCCGAGATAGCAATCAGGACATCCTCGGTGCGGTTCACATGAGCCCAGACCGATCTAGGGCCAAACTGGTGGACCTCCTCCGTGCCCAGTATTCAAGTGGCGCGGCCATGCACGGTGTTCAACCGCTGGAGTGGAAACAGGGCCCGCACAACATACAGGAAGACGTCTACAGCGATGACCACTTGTGGCTCCTTATCGCGATTCCCGCCTACATTCGAGAAACCGGGGATTTCGATTTCCTCGATGAAGTCGTGGAGTTTGCCGATAAGAGCGAGGCAACGGTTTTGGGACACATGCTTCGTGCACTCGAGTTTTCGAGTGAGCATCTTGGTCCCCACGGATTCCTGCTCGGACTCCGAGCGGATTGGAACGACTGCATCAATTTGCGTGGCAAAGGCGAAAGTTTGTTCAGCAGCTTCCTTTTCCTCAAGGGAATTGAAGAGCTTGCGACCCTCACCGCCAGAATCGGCAAGCCGCTGATCGCACGGCCCTGGATCCTCGTACGCGATGTCATGCGAGATTGCATCGAACGTCTCGCTTGGGACGGTAATTGGTATCTGCGAGGCTATCTGGATAGCGGTAAGAAGCTAGGGGGACGTCAAAGCGAGCAGTCGTTCATCTTCATCAACAGTCAAACATGGGCTGTCATTGGTGATGTCGGTTCGCGCGAGCGAGCTGTGAAGGCGATGGACAGCCTCCACGAGCACCTCGCAACTCCCCATGGTATTGTCATTAACTATCCAGCCTTCCAAAAAGAAGACTTGGAAATTGGTGCGGTGACTTCCTTCCCACCCGGCCTGAAGGAGAATGCTGGCATCTTTTGCCACGCCAACACGTGGGCCGTGGTTGCCGAGGGAATGCTTGGACGTGGTGAAGAAGCGATGCGGTTGTACCTGTCGTTCTTGCCCGCTGCCAAGAACGACACCGCCGACCAGTACTCCATGGAGCCGTATGTCTACTCGCAATTCATCACCGGCAAAGAGCATCCCTACCACTTCGGTCGTGCTCGAAATTCATGGCTGACAGGAACTGCTTCTTGGGGCTTCGTCTCCGTCTCCCAGTACATCTTGGGCATTCGAGCCGATTACGATGGCCTCGTGATCGATCCAACCATTCCTGCCGATTGGGATGGATTCAAAGTCCGCCGGGAATTCCGGGGCACAAACTACGACATCGAAGTCACCAACACAGCCCATGTATGCCACGGGGTCAAGTCAATGGTTGTCAACGGTGTCGAAGTAATTGGGAATCGGGCACCTTTAGGTCTGCCTGGTGAAACGATGAAGGTTGAGGTGACGCTGGGGTAGCTTTGTCAGCGCCACCACGGCTTTTCTTCAACTGGTTCGCCTGAGTCCGAAACGGGCGCTTCTGGAACCTGGAAATGCGGTTGGTGGCGCGGCTCCACGGTGGGATGAACGGGTGGAGCTGCCTCGCGCCTAAAGGTTATGACCTGGCAGCTCATTTCGTGCTGAGGAATGCCGAGAGTATCGATCCGATAAAACTCCCAGCCCTTCTCGGCACCGAAGTTCACGAGTTGCTGCATGTAGTAAACGCCTGCCTTCCCATGAGCCCCCGCATCGGCGACAACATTGACCGGAATTTGGACCATGCGATATTCGTACATCAAATATAAGATGGGTGAGCTAAGCAGGACGTTGCAAACAATTCCGGTGTCGGGGCAAGGCGTGCTTTGCTTAACCGACTTGGTCAGGCAGAACGGCAGCGAGAAGCGAGGCACCTCGCACCTTAATTTTCTCGAGCCACGTTTGGAGGCGCCTTCGTTCGCCATGCCTCCACGATCAAGTCTTCGAGCAATTCCACACCAATCGCCTCAATCCGCACGAGGACAGCAGGGAAGCCGTTGTAGTGCGGATCTGTCACGAACAATTCGGGATAAGAGTCATACAGGATGTCCTTCTCGGTGAGGTTCCGGACAACGATAGCAAGCACACTATCGTTGATGACCTTCGGCTTCTTTGGATGAACTCGTTCAGACCAGCTCCAAACAATTCCTTTGGCCTTGCCCTTTACGATCATCGTAAGGCCAAAGCGATCCTCAGAACACGTGACTCCTGGGAGCTTCAATCCGATATTTCGAACATCATCTAGGGTTGCCATTTGTTTATCTCTTCAAGAGCCGATAATAGTATCGCTTGGTTGGTTTGGCTGCTAAAAAGCCCTTGTGTGGCGAGTCCAATCGGGAAATTACAATAGCGAAATTGAGGGCGATATATCGTGAGAGGCGGCACGGCCACTGATGGTTACATGACGAATTGATATTAGCTGATACCCAGTCTCTCAGCAGAAACCATCTTCCTGCACACATCTCTTTTAGGCGACTTCAGTGACCTTTGTATCCTGAACGCGTGGTAGGGGGCATCGTGTAAATCACCTGTCAGTACCCCCCATTTTCTGTACCCCGGTTTGGATGTGTTGAAAATAGCGGCTTGATAGGCAGTCGGCAGGGAGTCTAGGCTGTATCTAATGAATCTTGTCGCTTGCAATACTGTTAATAATCGCCCCGAGGTCCGGCAGACGCGTGGCGGTCGAGTTACTCAGAAAATTAAGCTCGGTTTCCGAGATGTGGAACTGATGGAATTTGCTGCCCGCGGTTATACGGATAACGAGATTAGCCAAGCCCTCTGCCTATCTCGAGAGACGGTCACAACCTATTGGCGTCGGCTTCTCCGAAAATACGGTGCATCGTCAAGGACCCAAGCTGTCGCCGAATATTCGAAACACCTTGCATCGCTAAAGGTGGCGGAGCTGGAACGCCAGAATGCCGAGCTTCTTATGGAACTCCAAGCCCTGAGATCTCAAGCGATGTCAACGAGCCGAGCTGCCTAACTGGCAATCGACATAGCGATGCTGTCGCTCGAACCTGAATCGCGATAGAATGACCACATGTCGAATTTCCGATGCTTGGCCTCATTGAGCGCCGTGTTATGCCTCATTCCAGCGTACAGTCAAATTGAAACTGCTCCCCGTACGGGCGGAATGCTATTGTCCGTTCAGGCTTGGACCTTCACAGAGTTTTCCACGATGGAGGCGATTGAGAAGGTAGCCGCCGCAGGTGGACACAACATTGAACTCTTTCCTGGCCAAGCGTTAGGAAAGGATTACCCAGGGGCGCATGTCGGGCCAGGAATGGATGCCACCGCAACCGATGCTCTGAAGAAGCAACTCGCCAAATACGATGTGAGCGTGGTGGCGTACGGTGTGGCTGGTATCGACAAGAATGAGGCCGAAGCCCGCAAGCTGTTTGCCTGGGCAAAGTCGCTTGGGATTGGCATCATCAACACTGAATCCACCGAAGCGATTGATACCATCGACAAGATGGTGAAGGAATTCGATATACGGGTTGGCTTTCACGATCACCCCAAAACGAACAATCCCAACTACAAAATGTGGGATCCCAACTACGTTTTAGCCGTGTGCAAGAATCACGACGCTCGCATTGGCTCCTGCGCGGATACTGGCCACTGGGTTCGCTCCGGAATCAAACCCATCGACGCCCTTCGAATTCTGAAGGGGCGAATCATGAGTTGCCACCTTAAGGACCTCAACGAGTTCACACCAAACGGCCATGACGTCCCCTACGGTAGTGGCGTCTCCGATGTGAAGGCCATCCTCGACGAACTTCACCGCCAGAAATTCCGAGGCACCGTTTCCGTCGAATACGAATACCACATGGACAACTCCCTCCCCGAAGTCGCCCAATGCGTGGGTTTCATGAAAGGCTATCTGGCGGGCAAGGGGTACTAAGCAGCACCCTTCCGGTTCGCCAAAGGCAATCGTCTCCAAAAAGCGAAGGGATGCCCCGTTGCCGGGGCTTCCCTGGAACACACAACACAACGATTCGTACGCCAAAGGCGTTCCGTCTGGAAACCTTGGAGCTAGTCTTGCTGATGGTGGGATAGACAGAAACTGTCACATGGTTCGCGGTGTGGCTGCGTTAATTTGTCCCTATCCCGGACGAAACCCCGTTGGGGTTTTCCAATGACGATCCCCCTTTCCTAGGGTAGCGTTGCTTCGCAACGCAACCCTAGGCTGTGAGGACAAAACGCCGTTGGCGTTTATGGATACCGACTAGGTCTGTGAAGACGTATAGGTCGCCCTCAACCAATAAGCCGGCTTCAGATTCCCGGCTGGCGTATTGTTCGAACGTATCTTGAAGGTGTACCAACCCGTCGTCGCTGCCGTGCCTGTGATCGCGGCTCCTTGCGCGGTGCCCGACGTGTAGGTCTTGGTCGTCTGGATCGATCCGTTTGGATTATCCAACTCAAGATAGATGTTGGTGCTGCCCGTCCAACTGGTTGTACTGTAGTACAGAGCACCGCTGATTGACTTGCCGGCTGCAACCCATATGCGGCCAACCTGCACGAGGGCTGTGTTGTCAGCCGGTTTGATATCGAGATCTTGCGCGCCCGCATATTCCTGGGTCGTGCTCAACTGCGATGCTGTAAAGCCGCCGCTGATACCCACCGGAGCATAGCAGACGTATCCCATACCGTTTGTCGCGGTGGGAAGGCTCAATGTCGCGTTGCCGCTGCCGTCGGTCCAGATGTCACCGGCGTGACCGGTGTAGTCGTGGAGGTGAACGTTAGCACCGAAGCCAGTGGCGCACGTTAGGTTGTAACCAAAGCCGATGTTATTGTTGAGTCCGACCAACAGGTGACTGCCGCCGTTTCGCTCATAAACGAACACCAGGTTGTTCTTGTAATGCTGGGTGGTGGTGCCGCTCGCGATCTTCTCATGGATCCAAACCAGATTGTTGATCGTCGAGCCCATGTTGTAGCATCCAGCATCGCCGCTCCAGTCCTTATAGAAAACGGACGGGTAGCCTTCCGAGGTGAGGATGTAGGCATAGGCGAGCGCCTTGTTCTGGACGATGGCATCCGAGCGATCTGTATCGTGGTTCTCGACAAACGTCACCGAGTGAGTTGGGTCGACGCCAGCTAACCCAGCATGGTCCAAGGTTGCCATGTTGAAGCTACCCGGGTTGTTGCACATGTTCTTGAGCATGTCGCGAAGAGGGAAGTCGAATGCGCTGGCGCGTCCACCCATCATCGTCGAGACCCAGTATTGGATGCTACCGAGGTTGGTGTCGTAGTACTCACCAACCGCAAATTTGCCGCTCATGGCACCGTAATTGAGGAACGGATTGAGCCAGTTGGTTGACATCCCTTTGACATCGTCGAGCCGATAGCCCTGAAGATCAAGCGCCTTGGTTAACCAGTCGCCTGCGCTATTGAGGCCGTTGTAAATCCACTGACCAGGGCCATTGATGGGTGCCAAATCGCGCCCAAAAGCATTAAAATTTTCACCTGAACCCTGGGGAACATTCGGGTCTTGAGACACGTTCGGGTGGAAGTCGTACAAAGACTTGCCAAACCGACCTGCGTTTGCGTTGCCGTAGGCATCCAAGTAGTTGAACGCATAGTTGCCGGGATCGCCATCTCGATGGTTGTCCACGATATCGCAGTAGATTTCTAGACCGTTGGCACGTAGCATGGCGCAGCACTTTTCAAGCTGTTCGCGTGTGCCATATCGCGTCGTGATCGTCCCCATCTGGTTCTTGGAACCAATGTCATAGTCGTCAAACGGGTCGTATCCATCGGAATACCCACCGGCAGCACCCTTCAGAACAGGTGGAATCCACAAGCCCGTAAAGCCAAGGGTTCTGATCGTGTTCGCCTGCGCGTTGAGATGATCCCACCAATAGGGTGCGGTGGCATTTCCCGCCGCCGGCGAAGGAACGTCCCAATAGAACGCCTGCATCAAAACGTTGGCATTCGCAGAAGCCGCAATGCTCAATCCTGCTGCTGCGACGCCAAGCAGCCTCGCGACCGTCAAACGTCGGCTATGACTTCGGGCTCTATGAGGTTTTGTGTGGGTGGAGTTCGAGTTTTCCAAGAAAGAACAGAATGGCAATTCTGAAGTTGTGAAACTTTCTAAATCCTCTAGCGACGGTTTTGATTTCTTGAATAAGGGCATTGA
>CAILEM010000071.1 GCA_903833215.1 uncultured Armatimonadota bacterium | reverse complement strand
GGCAGCAAGCCCTTCACCGACCCGATCTCAATTCGACGCCACGTCCAATTCTCACGCCGCCTAGCCCAACATATTCCGCGAAATTCAAGCCGAAGATGTCGGGAGCCTTGACAAAGTCAAATACTATCTGGGCTTTGGGGATTGAACGCTTTCAGCGTTCGGGGGCTCTGGCGTCACGATGAGGACGTTGATGTCGCGAAGTGGGGCCAGTTTGGGCGGCTGTGGGATGGTTATGCTGCTGGTTGTCGTTGGTGAATTTGAAGCCAGAGGCCCGTAATTTTCTGACCGGATCGCCCCCTCCTGGCCTCCCCCGCTGGTCGCGGTAGAGGAACCTAGATGGGCGGCTCTGGCTCGATTGAGTATCTTGTTGTGCTTTCGATTGTTGGTTTTGGGAGGCTTATTTTCTGGCGGCGAGGTATCCCCAGGCGTATAGGTTGCCGGCCCAGGTGTCTACGGTGAACTCGTTGATCATGGGGTAGAGGTAGATATCCCAGTAGGCTTCGGGGATGGGCCATTGGGTGGCGGGGGGGATGCAGGCTTCGTTGAGGAAGTACTTGATCGGCCAGATCGCGCCGTCGTCGTGGAACGTGATGAAGTCCATGGGGCCGAAGACGGTGAGGCCTTTGGGAGCGGGCTGACCGGTGCGGCGGCTATCCAAGAGAAGCGGGTGTTGGATTGGGTTCACGCCGAGGCCGGAGGTAAATGCCAGGTTCGTGGGGTTGGCGCCGGTCGAGAACTGGCAGGCTCGGACGATTCCAGCCAGATACTCGGGTTTGTGAGTGAAGTAATGAGCTCGGCACAGGTCGTTGACGTCGGCGATCGAGTAGAAGCCGACGAACAGGGGGCGGCCCTTGTCGTAAGTGGTCAAGTTGAAGGCGTTGCCCTCGGCGTACTTCAGGCATTGCTTGGCGTTGTCTTCCAGCGCGTCTTTGGCGTTCTGTTTGTAGGTCGGGTTGCCTAGGCCGTTGGGTAGGCAGGCGTAGATGAAGGCGGAGTCGCGTTGGACGGTTTTGCCCCACTGGAAGAGCCGGGGGTGAGAGCTTTGCAGGACCGAATTCTCGAGGTAGACGGCGTGCCACTTGGGGTCTTTTGTGAGCCAATAGACTTCGACGGCGGCGAGGTTTCGAGCATCGATTTTGTCCCAGGAGAGGAGAGACTTCTCTTCGGCGTAGTGCTTCTCAGCCCACTCCATGGCGTTGACGGCTGATGATTTGTAAAGGTTTAGTTTGGCTGGATTGTATAGAGCCATCAGCCGCGCGACTTTGGCAGCGGCGGCGGCGTAGGTCCAACTCGCGTAGCAATCGGGGGCGAATTCGTAGATGTGGGCGGTGGTGAGAAAACTTACGTCGCCGTCTTCGGGGTCGCCGTTGGTTTCGAGGCCGAAGGGGACGCCGCCATCTGGCTTCTGCAGGCGGCGGAATAGGTCGACCTCCCACAGGGCTTCTTGGAGCAGATCGGGCAGCCGCGATGAATCGGGCAGGCCGACGTGAAACGACCGGAAGTGGTCGGGGAACATCTCCAGCATTTCGAGATGGGCGCGAGTCACGGCAAGATGGGTTGCCCGTCGAGGGTTCCAGTCTCCCGCATCGTGGTAGCCGCCCCAGGCACCACTGACCTTCTTGCCGGTGTCCCCTTTGACTAATCCTGCGAAGTTCTCCTGGCCGTTAAGGGCGGAAAAGGTGGATTCGGTGACCAACTCACCGGGGTTGGGCATCATGTCGGCGGGACGTACAAAGTCGGCGAAGGGCGGTTTGAGTTCGATTCCGGATCGCTCGTTGACGAGCCCGCGCATCTGGAGCTTGAACGCTTTGTCCCAGACGTCAGCGGCGATGGGGAAGTCAAAGGAGCAGCCGATTCCGTCGACGACGACTCGGTAGGAACCGGGCTTTGACAGAGAGCTGAAGTCCATCCAGTAGACATCGGCCTTGACGAAGTTCTCTTCGCGCACCATGTGCTCGGGTTCGCTGGAGAGTCGCCCAAGGCGGACGGGGCCGTTGAAGACGGAGGTGCCGGACTGGGTGTCGATGACGTGGAATTTCAGGGGGAGTTGATAGTCTTGGTTCCCGCCGGTTCCTCTCCAGCAGGACAGATACGCCCGCTTGAACGGGTCGTCGGGGCGATATCCCACTTGTGAGATGTGGACGGCTTCGGTTGTTTGACGGGAAGGTGAGAACGTGAAGGATTTGGCGGATTCGGTGACGTTGAGGCTCCCGAAATCGACGGTGTAATCCTTGCCCGGCACGAGTGGATGACTCAGTTGAAGGTAGATGCGATGGGTCATCGTGAAGCGCTTTTGGGGCTGCTCCCAGTCGTCGGGTTTGCTCTTACGGAATAGGTTCTCTGGCTTAACGGGTTTGGCAAAGTTTGGGTCGGCCTTGGAGGATATCTGGAAGTTACCGAGCCAGTTGGCGTATTCGGTCTGGAGGGGATCGCCAATCAGGTGTTCGTAGGTGACGAGATGATCGTGATTGACGCCGATGAGCCAGCCGATCTCTTCGTTGTTACGCTTTAGAATTTCGATGGAACCTTTGGGGATGCGTTGGTCGCTGGCTTGGGGTTGATATGGGATCAGTTTGGCGGGAGTAATTCGGCCGGCGTGAAACTCCAGTTCAAGCACGTTCGGTGCGACGGCGGATACGGCGACAAGTTTGGGGGAGTCGGCGTTTCGGGGAAGTGGGGCGACCTTCGGCTTGGCGAGCGGATCTTGGGTGGGAGGTGCGGAGACTCCGGCGGCGGTCACGGAAATCTCTCCGAGCCAAACGGTGCCTTTGCCTTTGATCAGCAGAATCAGGCGGGCGTGTTTGCCGTTGGGTGGGACTTCGGTGGTGACGTGGAAAGGTGTCCACTCGCCGTCTTTGAATCCCCAGCGTTGAACCAAGGGGCTGAACGCGATCTGCTTATAGTTCTCATCCTGAAGGAAAAGGTCGACCTGAGCTTCAGCAATGGCTCCTGCGCAGCGGACGGACCCGTCGATTTGGAGCTTTTTGCCGGATACGTCGGGTAGCTCGGCACTGCCGTTTCCGTCGGCTTGCTCATCCAGCCCGTTGAGTGCGAGCGCAGCGGGAGCGTGGAGGAACGTTTTGGTGTCTCGGGTCGCGGTCAGCTGTCCGGCGACGTGGTAGATGGAGGTCCATCCATCGGCGGTGGCTCCGCCTAGCCGGAAGTGGGGGTTGGGGGCTAGATTGTCCGACTGAGTGTTGAGGAGAAGAAGTGAAGCAATCGCGATAAGTGACATCGGCGTACCTGTCTTTTGGAGGTTAGCTGAATTTGGGTGGGTTTGGGACAGGATTGTTCATCCCTAGCAACCGAAAAACCGATCAATATCCTGCCGATCTTCCCACTCACAACGCCATTCCGATTTGCCCCATTGCATCGTTGCTCTGAGCAAATGCGAACCGGCTCACGAAACGTTCGAGAAAAACGGATCGGTCTGCCCGCCATACTGAGGATCTAATGAATACCCATGCTGTCGTGTGTAATGAAGTCGAAGGGACAGAGACGATCGCTCCCGGAGCACTCTGCTACGTCCGTCAATACTCCTCCGAAACCATGGGTGTGCTCGTCGACGTCATCAACCGCCAGGGCCAATGGGTAAGCCTTTGGCGCCCCTATACGTCCTTGACGAAGTTCCGCACCAAATTCACCCCAACAACTCACGCCAAACACCTCTGGGCCCGCCCCGAATCCGCCTCCAAAGCCAAAATCGCCGCGCTCATCGCCGCGCTCATCGCCGCGCTTGACGGTGGCGCTGGGGAAGGAAGTTAGGCGCCACAGGCCAGTGGCTAGGTGTTCGAGGAAAGACGAGTTGAACTTTCCTTTTCCGGAAACCAGTGGGTGATAAGAGGCCTGTGCCTCTATTTTGTTTGCGGTCGTGAGTCGCTACGTCGGTACAATCACCGCCGACTACGGGGCAGGGTGGAGTCTGTGACGGATGTCCCGAATCGCCTCTTTTCCGTTCGTCATCGCTGGGCGGAGCTATTTTTGGGCTTCCCTTAGGTGTTCTGTCGATTTGCGAAGATCCCGGGTGAAGGCCATGCGCTGGAGGACCATTTGGAAGCGCTGTTCGGGGGTCTTCTGGCGTAACAGCTCGTAGACCCGTTCTTGTACGACGGGCTCTGTGTCTTGCAGTCCGAATTCATCGAGCCTCATTCAGGGTTATTGTACAGCGTTTGAGCGGAGCATCACGCAGAGGACGCGAAGGTCCGCAAAGGGGGGATTTGCCCTTCACCAAGTCGGCTGTTGATATCTGTAGAGAGGTAGGTGTAGCTACGAGTTCCTGCGTCGGTACGATCACCGCCGACTACGTGGTAGGTGGAGGCTCCGGTGTTGTCGCTGTCCGTCACGATTTTGTTTGCCGTCTTGACCCGGGAAACGTGGGTTATCGTTCCACACGATAGAATGCATTCGGTTGCTATCTATGTTGTTAAGTTTGGTTCTTTGCGCGGCTGTTGTTATGTCCAATCACAGGGATCCCAGTTCGGTGGTGGTGTTTGCCGAGAAGGACGGTGGGTTTGTGAACATCCGGATTCCTTCGGTGGTGGCAACGCAGAAGCACACGCTGCTCGCCTTTGCAGAGGGGCGGGCGGGGACGCAGTCGGATCAGGCGGACAACAAGATCATCTTGCGCCGCAGTACGGATGGGGGGCAGACGTGGGGTCGACTGCTGGTGGTGGCGGATGACGGCACGAACTCGTTGAACAACCCATGTGCGGTGTTGGATCGTGATACGGGTCGGGTGTTTCTGATGTATCAGCGCATCCCGAGTGGGCTATCGGAGGGAAGCGGAAAACTCGCCGATGGTTACGACGGGCCGAATGTCTATCGGAGTTTGTTGACGTGGTCGGATGATGATGGGGTCACGTGGCAGAAACCAGTGGAAGTCACGCGCTCGGTGAAACGTGAGACGGCGGTGAAGACGATCGCGGTGGGTCCTGGGATTGGGATTCAACTTACGCGAGGTGCGCATAAAGGTCGGTTGATCATGCCGTTCAATGAGGGACCGTTTTACCTTTGGAACAATTACGCGGTGTTCAGTGACGACCATGGAAAGACATGGCAGATGGGTGACAACGCTCCGGGGGCGATGATTACCGATGCAAAGGGGCGCCAGCGAAGCCAGATCAACGAGGTTCAGATGGCGGAGTTGTCGGATGGCTCGGTCATGCTGAACAGCCGACAGTTCGCGGGCACGAAGCTGCGCAAGGCGGCGGTCAGTTCCGACGGCGGAAAGTCGTGGTCGAAGGTTGTCGACGTGCCCGAGCAGCGGGACCCGAGTTGTATGGGCAGCTTGCTGCGGTATTCGTTTGGGCGTGGCTCGGACAAGGGGATTCTGTTATACAGCGGACCGGATAGCACGGATCGGGAGCGGGGGACGGTTTATGCCAGCTTTGACGATGGAAAGACTTGGCCGTTGAAGAAGCTCCTAATGCCCGGGTCGTTTGCGTACTCGGTCCTGACGCGGTTGCAGGATGGGAAGATTGGGTGTCTGTTTGAGACGGACAACTACCGCCGGATCGAGTTCGTGCGGTTTGATCTTGCTTGGTTGCGCATGCCGTCTTTGAGGTGACGGTGGGTTGGTTTTGGCATCACGTGAAGGACGCGGAGGGGCGCAAAGTGCTGTTCGCGGATGGTTTCTTTTGAATGCTGTCGTTGGCGTTTTTCGGGCCAAGGAAGCGCGTTTTCCGACAGGATCGCCCCGCTGGTCGTGGTAGAGGGACCAGTTTGGGCGTTTTCGGCTTGTTTTCGATAACTTTGAGGCCTGTCATGCCGCTCGTCGGTACGATCACCGACGGCTACGTGGTTTGGAGAATTTCATGTTTGGGATGTGTCTCGCCACCAACTCAAATCGGTGCGTTTATGGATTTCATGACCGCGGCCCAACGGTCTGCGTGGGAATCGTGCCACATGTCGGGCTCGAAGCCGAGGCGGAGGTAGGTACGGATGGCGGGCAGGCGGGGATCATCGGTGGTTAGGTAGACACTGGTTCGTCGACGGGCAATGGCCTCGGCGATGACTCGGTGGCTGACGATTTCGCCTAATGCGTAACCTCGGGCTTGCGGCAAGACGCCTACGTAATGGAGCCAACCTGCGGCGGGATCTGGCTCGGGGATCAGTTGGTAAGAAGCGGTCGCGACGATGGTTCCGTCTCGCTCAATGACGAAGGTGACGGGCACCATCGGGTTGTCGAAGAACTCCTTGTTGGCGTCGGCTTCGGTCCAGTTCATTTCGAAGCAGGTGTTGATGATGTCGGCGACCACGGCGGCATCCGAATGAGTGGCAACGCGGAGTTGGAAGCCGTCTGGTAAGGTGCGAGCCTCGGGGACCTGGAGCACGGAGTGACGCATTCGTAGCTGGGGAAGATCGCTCATAGCTTGAACTCCGGAACCGTGACGGGGATCCCGCCGGCTTGGATCGACTTGGTTGAGCACAACCCGACGGCGGTCCATTCCACTCCGCGCACGATATCGACGGGGTTGGGGGCTTCGCCCAGCGCGGCTTGGACGAACGCATATGCAACTAGGAAATCGCCTCCGCCGTGTCCAGCTCCTTTGGCATCGGCGATCAGGTTTCGAGTCGATTCGGGAAGTAGCGAGGCAAATTCCCCGACAGGTTGCCAGTGCTTGTGATCATCGGGAACGGGGCCAGGCGGTGGGTTTTCACCAACCCAAACCTGACCGGCTCCCCGGCCACCTCGTCCGGATTCGAACACCCCGTGGGTGCCCTGAATGCCGTAGAACGCGCATTCGGAGGGGCGGTTGCTCATCATGTCGAGGCGTAGGCGCACGAGCCCACCGCCTTTCAGGCGAACGAGGGTTTCGGTGGTGTCCTCGTGTGGGTGCTCGGGGTCGGTATGGATTCCGGAACCCCAACAGACCACGCTGACCGGACTTGCTTCGGATTTCGCGGCGTCGAACCATGTCGACACCGGGCCCAGACTATGAGTGGGATAGGTGTTGCCAGATACACCAACCTGCCATTGGCAACGCCATGTTGGTGTGCCGTCGGCGAAGTGGTGGTACGACTTGACGTCGTGGACGTATTCGCCTTCGCCGAAGTACACATCCCCGAAGAGCCCACGATGGGCCATTTCTTGAACGATGAGATTCTCTTCCGAGAAGATGTAGTTCTCAGCCATCGTGTAGGTTTGGCCACTTGTTCGAACCGCCTCGACAAGGGCGTGGCATTCATCGAGAGAAACGCAGGCGGTAACTTCACACAGAACGTGCTTGCCAGCTTGGAGGGCAAGGATCGTCTGCTGGGCGTGAAGTTGCATAGGGGTCGCGACGAAAACAGCGTCGACGTGATCGAGCATCGCTTCGAAGTTGAAGAAGGTTTTGTCGACCCCAAGACTGGCAGCTTCGCGACTGAGGACGGCGGGGTTAGCTTCGCACATCGCAACGACCTGTGCATGTGGGTGAGCCCGGAATCCGGCTACGTGTGCGGATCCCCGTTTCCCGACGATTCCAATTCTTAGTGGTTTCATTTCTCGACGTGCCGCGCAATTGACGCTGAATCACCAAATTACCCGAAGTTCTCAGTATAGTAATGAACGCGTTCAATCAATCGATTTTGAACTGAAAATAGGCTGCTCAATGATGACTAGACAACTTGTTTCGCTGCTATTGGCTGGCATCGTCGCCGGCGCTTGTGGGCAAGGGACACCCAACACTTGGGCATTTCACTACCCAGACGATTCGAAAGCTGGGTCGTTGCTCGATTTGCGGAACCTCAATGAAAAAGTCGCAGGAGAAACTGGCTTTATCAAAGTGGGGAAGGACGGTCGTAGCTTCGTCCGGGGGGATGGCAAGGCAATTCGGTTCTGGCCGGTTTGCGGCTATGGCTATCGCCTGAAGCCGGAGGAGATGCAAGCGGAGGCGCGCTTCTTCGCGAAGATGGGTGTGAACATGGTGCGCATCCACGGCAGTGTTAGTCCGAAGGGGAAAGGCAAACCGGTGACGGCGTTTGATGCCGAAGAGATCGACCACATCCAACGGTATGTGGCGGCGCTAAAGAAGGAGGGAATCTATGTCACGATCTCGCCGTTCTGGGCCAATGGCGGTCACGCGGGTGCTGCCGCGTCTTGGAACCTGGGGTACGCAGATGGACAAGACATTTGGGGATTGCTGTTCTTCGATGACAATCTAAGGGCTGCCTACAAGGGTTGGATTCGTCACCTTTATTCTGATCCGAATCCCTACACTGGTATGCCGCTGGCCAAAGATCCGGCGGTCGCAATCATTCAAATTCAAAACGAAGACAGTCTTTTATTTTGGACATTCCAGGGAATCAAGCCGGAGCAAAAGCGGGTCCTGTCGAAGAAATTCGGGTCATGGCTCCTCAAGAAATATGGTTCGCTTGATGCAGCCAAGCAGAGATGGGTGGGTGCTCAGCAAGCGGGTGATGAATGGACAACGGCGAGGCCAGCCCTTCTGGATACTTGGGTCTTAACGCAGCCACAAACGGGCGGCATGAAAACCCGGAGTGACGACCAATCCGCGTTTTTGATTGACCAGCAGAAGTCGTTTTACGAAGACATTACCGGGTTCATTCGGAACGACCTTGGATACAAAGGCTTGGTCAACGCGAGCAATTGGATCACGGCCGACCCGGTGAAGATGAACGACCTGGAGCGGTACACCTACCTTCCGACAGACGTTGAAGCGGTGAATCGCTACTATGGCGGTGGCGAGCATTTCGGACCTAACAACGGCTGGCGGATCGACGAGGGGGACTTCTTCTCGAACGTATCCGGGTTGCTCGACCCACGGAGTCTGCCATTCAATATCAAGCAGGTGGTGGGCCACCCGATGATCATCACCGAGAGTGGTTGGGTTCATCCTCTGGAGTACCAAGCGGAGGCGCCCCTACTGTGTGCGGCGTATCAATCGCTGACAGGAATTCAGGGCTTGTACTGGTTTGCGTTGGGGGCAAAGAACTACGAAGTCGACCCAACCATCGGCTTTATTACGACGCCGGATGGCAGCCATCCTCTCAGCAAATGGACGGATGCGGTGCCGCAGATGTTAGGTCAGTTCCCGGCGGCGGCTCTGCTGTATCGCATGGGTTATGTGAAGCAGGGCGATGTGGTGGTGCATGAAGAGCGAACGCGGGCGAGTTTGAATGCACGAGAGATCCCCGTGATTGCGGAGGATCCATCGTTTGATCCTAATCACAACGGCAGTGATGCACGAGCAGGAACCAGTCAGGCGAAAGGCGCCAATCCGCTGGCATTTCTTGTCGGTCCTGTCGAAGAGAAATTCGATGGCGACCCGTCGAAGACTCGCGTGATGAATTTGGATTCGTATATTAACGGGAGATCTAAGTTCATCACGAGCGTTACACGTGAACTGACGCTTGATTACGGGAAAGGTGTCTTTAAACTCAACGCGCCGAAAGCTCAAGCTGTCGCGGGCTTTCTGCGGCAGGCAGGCGGGGTGTTCCAAACCGCAGATATGACCGTTGAGTCCGACAGCGATTATGCTGCCATTACTGCAGTGGCGATGGACGACTTACCGCTATCGCAATCGGCAAAGGTGTTGATTCAAGTGGGAACGGTGGTTCGACCGACGGGTTGGAAGCAGGAGAAGGCGACTCGCCAAGAGAACGGCAAAACGTATCAGGGCTGGAAGGTCGTGAATACGGGCAAGATGCCTTGGCAGGTCCAGAATTGCGCGATTCGCCTCCATCTTAACAACAGTCATCTCAAGAAGGCTGTCGTTCTGGATACTGCGGGATATTCCGTTCGCGAAGTCAGTGGGATTTCGAAAGGCGGTGGAATGGACTTCCGACTGCCGGGCGACGCTATGTACTTCATCCTGCAATAATCGCGGTGGTACCCTTTACGAAGATCTTCTTAACAAATGGCCACGATCAGAGAGGTTGCGAAATTAGCGGGGGTGTCGATCGGCACCGTGTCGAAGGTGCTCAATGGCACCGACGAGCGCGTCGATCCTGCGTCCAAGGAGCGCATCCTTGCGAGTGTTCGGGCCCTTCGATACAAGCCACCACCCTTTGAGAAGAACCAGGATTCGGCGATTACGAACAACCTTGGTTTGATCGTGCCTGATCTCACCGAGCGACCTTTGGTGCGCCATGGTTATGTCCACTTACTGCTGGATGGCATCCTAGAGCGTTCTGGTTTTAGAGGTTGGAGTGTCACGATTTTTGCCGCGACGATGTGGGATGACGTGGGCAACGCAGTCAGAAGAAAATATGACGGTCGCTGCGACGGCCTTATTGTCGTGGCTCCACAACCGAGCCATGACATTGTTCCATCGCTCCAACGAAGGGGTGTACCCGTGGTCCAGATTGGCACGACTGCTTGGCTGGAGGATGTGTCCTCCATAGACATCGACAACTTCGAGGCAGGGAAGGTCATTGCTCAGCACTTTTTGGACTTAGGACATCGGCGGCTAGGATTTCTTGGTCTTGAGTGGGACCAGGTGAGTGCGAAGGAACGATACGAGGGATTTCGGTCGATTGGTGGAGAGCAAACGGTTCGCCTCAAACAGTCTCACGAACGTGACATGGCAGATGTCGTGCAAGAGTACATCGACCTTGGGCCCGCCCGCCCTACGGCCATCATGGGCTGGCATGACGGCGTGGCTTTGAAATTCATCCAGGAACTGAAAAAGAGAGGGTTCGAAGTTCCGCGAGATGTGTCGGTTGCAGGCGTAGATAATGCGTCGGATGCGGTGGATTTGGGCGTTGAACTCACATCGATCAATAATCCTCTCCACGAGATAGGGATTCGAGCTGCAGCGATGGCAATTGACCGGGTTTTGGACCCTCTCATGGCAAGTGAGATAATCAAACTAGCGCCAATCCTGATTCCGCGAGCAAGTAGCCGCAGATTGTCTGACTAGTCAGGGCAGAATCGCTCTCCTTTTTTTGCTGAACTCTTCCACAACTGCGTAAGTTGTTGTATGATGAACGCGTTCATCGCATTTCGATAAACGCGTTCATCGTTGATCGGATTGCGGAAAACCTCTGTGCACCGAAGCAACGATACCAATGGTGGTTATTTTCTATGAAACGCAATTCTGCATTTACGCTTATTGAACTTCTCGTCGTGATCGCGATCATCGCCATTCTCGCAGCGATCCTTTTCCCTGTATTTGCCCAAGCAAAAGCGGCAGCAAAACGAACCTCCGAGCTTTCGAACATCAAGCAGATTGGTCTCGCCATGCTGATGTACAACAACGATTCTGACGACGTGTTTACAACCGGTGGAATCTACGATTTCAGCGATATCTCGCAGTGGCCAAACACGAGTTGGGCAACCCGGACCTCGACCTACATCAAGTCGGCATCCTTGTTCTATTCGCCCTTCGATGGTGCTGCCGCAACGATCAATGCATCCGGTTCAGCATCCTTCTTTGGCCCAGCAATTTCATTTGTTCCAAACAGCCTTTCTGGCGGTGGTAACGATAAGGCAGACAACGTCCCTCACGGCATCGTTGCCCTTGTGAATCCGGGTTGGACGCCATGGTGGCAGAACGGCACGATCAACGGAACTGCCGTGAGCCAACCCGCGAACACGATCATGCTCGCACCCAAATACAACACGGACATCAATGCCGGTGGCGCTCCCGAAGTGTCTTCTTGGCAGTTTGAGTGGGGCTATCTGATGTGGGACAACACGCCCAACACCACGACCACGGCGTATGGCGATGCATCGATTCCTGATGGAAACAGCATCAAACCTGCTTCCGATCCACTGCTCGCCACAACTCATTACGGACAAGGCCCGAACGGTGCGGTCTCGGTGACCTCGAACGGTATGGCCAATTTCGCATTTGCAGACGGGCATTCGAAGTCGATGAAGCCTTCTCAGACGAACCCCGATGGATATCGCAATCCTTCGGCGAACATGTGGGACTCGACCCGCTAAATCCCGATCGCGGCGGGTGGGTAAGCACCCGCCGCACCTACGGAACAATTTCATGAATCGAATCAAGATCCTTTTGCTGGCGTTCAGCGTGGCAGCGGTCGGATGCGGAAGTGGCGATGCAAAGCCCGATCCCGCTAAAGACAACGCGCTCAAAGCCTCATTTCACGCCAAACCAGATATCAATACACTCTCACCCGAGATGCGGAAGATGGTCGAAGGCATGATGGACGCCTCAAAGAAGGGCAAACCTGTCAGTGCCGTCAATCCACCCGCCACTAGCAAGTAATCTGGTCTCGCAGCCCATTCTCTCGATTGGGTTTCTGGCAAATCCGATTAATCATGAGGCTACTTGGGGTTATTGCAGGGCTAGTCGTCGTCGGACTCTGCCGCGCAGAAACGGTAACGATCCGTTTTGCGGCAGCTTCTGGCGGCGATAATCTCAAGCTTCTCAACAAGCAGGTAGCTGAGTTTGAAGCGACGCACCCAAATATTCGGGTGAAGCTTGAGCCGATCAGCGACAACTACGAGAATAAGCTTCTTGCCGAATACGCCGCCAATGTAGCCCCCGATTGCGCTGGTTTCAGCGCTAACCGAATTGTCAACTTTGCCAGTCGAGGGGCTCTTCTACCCCTGAACGACTTTCCGGACTACGGGAGCCCCGAAGTCGACATCAAGGGCAGATATCAAACCATTGTCGATGCTCTTACGTTAGACGGCAAGTTATACGCACTGCCACGAGACGTGGCCTGCACCGCGATCATCTACTTCAACAAGCGGCTGTTTCGCGAAGCAGGCATTCCTTACCCAGATGGATCGTGGACGTGGCATACCAAGGTGCGTCCCGAGTTGCGGGAGAAGGACTTTGTCTGGACGATGCAGCAGCTCACCCGAAAGAAGCCTGGCTCGACAGTGCCGTACCAATTCGGATTAGCAGCGGCTTGGCCCCAGCTTTGGATGGAAACGCTGCTGGTGTCAAGCAACGTTCGAATGTGGGATAGCGACGCGAACCCGACGAAGTTGATGCTGGACGACCCGAAGGTTGTGGACGTGTTTCAGTTCGCAGCGGATTGTTTCAACGTTCACCATTGGTTGCCGAGTAACAACGACGTGTCACTTGGGTCGGGATCAACGATGCAGGACGAGTTCCGAAAGGGACGTGTGGCGATGCTGCAGTCGGGGGCGTGGGAGATCAAGGACATGCGCCTCAAGATGTCCGAAGACTGGGACATCGCTGCATTCCCGAGAAACGCTCATGCCGAGGCACCTTATCTGCCGGGAGAAGGCGGTGGAGTTGGCATCTTCAAGACCTCATCCCATCCGAAAGAGGCATGGGAGTGGATCAAGTGGTACTGCGGCGTTCCCGGATCCACAGCGATAGCCCAAGCCGGAGAAACCCAACCCTCTATTCGGGCGTTGGCACTCAAACCGGGTGTTTGGCTTCCCAATGTCGGGGTTCACATTCCACCCGAGCATCTGGCGATTACGGATGCTCTCGCCCTTCGGGTTTACAATAGGCATCTTCCGAATTGGTTTTCAGGAAGCGTCTTCAACGACTTAGGTGGAGCTTATTACGGAGTTCTATCCGGTGAGAAATCAGCACGCGAGGTCCTTGCCCAACTTCAGCGGGACGAGCCCGGGAAGCTCAAGCTCGCGAAGCGACGTGCAGATGGACCTCCCTATCCCTTTGTGAATGGGCTACTCGTTGCGATCAGCATTGTCCTTGCCCTCATCGCATGGGTTTACGTTCCTGAACTGAAGAAGAAGCGGACGCGCACCGAGCGTGCGGAGAGCCGAAGTGCCTACCTCTTCCTGATTCCGTGGTTCTGTGGGATCTCGCTGACGATCGGCCCGATGATCTACTCGTTGTTATTGAGCTTCGCCGATTCCGACATCATTCAAACCCCGCAGTGGCGTGGGCTCGGCAATTACGTCGACCTACTGAACCCTCGGGTGGACGACACGTTGTGGATTTCACTCCGGCAAACGTTGATTTTCGCAGGCGTAAGCATTCCCGCCGGGATCGCATCCGCCCTCGGCTTGGCGCTGCTTTTGAACCAGAAGATCAAAGGAATTCCGATCTTCCGCATCCTCTACTATTTGCCTTCGCTGGCGAGTGCAGTTTCGATGTCGCTGATCTGGATGCGGCTGTTTGACAAAGACCAAGGGCTGATCAACGCTGTCCTTTACGGTGCCGATGGCAAATCTGGGTTTCTCCATCTTGGGCTGATACTCAGCAATCTCATCGGTACTCCTGGGCAAGCGATCAACTGGTTTGGCAACACGAAGACCGTCATTCCCGCGTTTGTGATCATGGGCCTTTGGGGAGCAGGCGGAGGCACGATCATCTTTCTCGGCGGGCTTCAAGGGATATCGACCACTTATTACGAGGCGGCAACACTCGACGGAGCGGGACCGGTTCGGCGTTTTTGGAAGGTGACGATGCCGTTATTGACGCCTTATATCTTCTTTTCCCTCATCACCGGGGTGATTGGTGCTCTCCAAGTGTTTGGCCAATCATTCGTGATTACGGCTGGTGGACCCGATCGGGCGACGCTGTTCGCGGTGGTGTGGTTGTACGATCAGGCTTTCGGCCAACTTCGCATGGGATACGCCTCAGCGATTGCCTGGATTCTGTTTGTGGTCATCATGGCGTTCACCGTCGTCCAACTTGCTTTGGCCAAGCGATGGGTGTTCTATGAAGGAGGGCTTAAATAGTGCTTTCCAGAAACCGCTCCTACGAGGAACGAGCGCGAGCCGGCCGAGTGGAGACTCGCGTGGCAAAGGCGCTGCTATGGGTCGTGCTTACGTTCGGAGCGGTGAGTTTTCTCGTTCCGCTCTACATCATGTTGTGCTTGTCGTTCAAAACGAACGCTGAGATTGGCAATACCTCGATGTGGTCGCTTCCATTGCATGCGACTTTGGCGAATTACCGCACGGTACTCACCGACCACGACCTGAACTTCATCGGCAAGTTCTTCAACACCTTCTTCTTGGCCAGTGTCCCCACGTTGGCGAGCATCCTCACTGCGGCTTTGGTCGCTTACCCCTTTGCGCGGTTGCAGTTTTTAGGTCGAGACAAGCTGTTTGTTTTGCTCCTTAGCACGATGATGCTGCCGGGAGTGGTGACGATGATTCCGGGGTACGTGATGTACGCCAAGCTTGGTTGGATCAACTCGTACAAGCCGTTTGTGATTCCTGCCTTCTTTGGGGGAGGGGCATTTTCCATCTTCATGATCCGGCAGTTCATGATGGCGATCCCACGGGAGATGGATGAAGCAGCCAAGATTGACGGAGCTACCAACGCAGTGATTTTTTGGCGGTTGATATTGCCAAACTGCGGACCGGTATTAGCGACCTTAGGTGTGTTGGGATTCGTCGGAGGATTTAAGGACCTCATGGGGCCACTCTTAATGTTGAATGACCCAAACCTGATGACCCTGGAGGTTGGACTCCGCTCGCTACAGCAAGCTCATAAAACTGATTTCGGGCTGCTGATGGCAGGGTCCATGATTGTGTTGTTCCCTATCTTCGTGATCTTTGCATTGGGTCAGAAGTATTTCACGAGAGGCATTACTCTCACCGGAGGAAAATGAAACGAGTCGCTGTTCTTGGTTGTGGAGGGCGTGGTCTTGCCCACATGCCTGGTCTTGTTGCGGATCCTAGGATCAAAATTATCGCCCTCGCCGACATCAACGAGGAAAACGCCCGAAAGATCAAGGGTGACTACGAACTCGACGCCACGATTTACCTTGATATTGACGAATTATTGGCGGTCGAAAAGCCCGAGATCGCGGTGATCACGCTTTGGACGCACCTACATTTGAGCGTGATTCAGAAGTGCATCGACGCTGGCGTTAAGCTCATCATGTCCGAAAAGCCAATGGCGGCCACGTGGGAAGAGTGCGTTGCCATCGCAAAGCTAGCCGAGGAGTCGGGGACGATTCTGACGTTCTGCCACCAACGTCGATTTGCTACCGGGAACAAGCTCGTTCGTTCGCTATTGGATGCTGGGCAGTTCGGAAAGATCGAGCGCATGGATCTCTTTTCGCCACCGCATCTGCTCGATTGCGGAACTCATTCGATGGATCAGGCGATGTCCTTCAACCATGAGTCACCGGTCACTTGGGTTCACGGAGCGGTTGACCTGTCGAGTACGGTGGAGTTCTTTGCGGTACCGGCAGAGGGGATGTTTACGGGGATCTTCCGGTTTGAAAACGGCGTCATGGGGACGATTCGATGCGGTCGGCTCGACTTGGACTTCTGGGGCGGCGTTCGAGTTACGTGCTCGGATGGGTTCGTCGAAGTCATGTGGGATGGGCAGATTCGCCGAGCGGTCCTCTACTCTGACCCCAGTTGGAAGTTCCCCGAATTCGAAGAGACCGAGCATGAGCAAATGATCGGGATGGTTCGAAACGCAGTGGATGCGCTTGAGACCGGCACAGAGCCAGAGCTGACCTACAAGAAAGCGTTGCGAGCCGGCGAAGCGCTGTTCGGCCTTTACGAGTCGTCGAAAAGGCGGGAACACGTTGTGCTTCCCCTTTCAGGTGTCATCGGGAATCCACTTTTCGACTTGCTAGCCGAGAGGCAATCCTATCTATCGTCAACCAGCCAGTAACTCCCGCCCATGAAAATTGCAGCGCTCCTCATCATCACCTTAGGCTCGGTTCTCCAAGTATTTGGAGCCCAAGCAACGGCACCAATTTGGGTTGAGGCGGAGCGCCCAGATTCGGCCAATGTCAAATTCGGGACCGGTGCGCCAGGGCGGGCTGAACTGCTTTCTGCTGGGCAGTGGTTGACGATCACAGGTGCGGTTCCAGACGACGGGGCGAGGCTTAGCTACACCTTTCAGTCGAGTGCAGGACCTCGCGAACTCTGGCACCGAGTCGGCTTCGAAGCGGCAAGATCGCCATTCGAGTGGCGCATCGATGACGGGGCATGGAAGCTAGTTGATCCGAAAACTCACACGATCGACCTCCAGGAACTAGCCGATTGGAATGGTGTGGCTTGGCTGGACATGGGAAAGGTCGAGCTTTCGGCAGGCACCCACAAGCTAGAAATCCACATCCCCAAACCCGCAAAGGGCGACGTCCTTTATGGATCCGACGCGTTCGCTCTCGCTGGGGAAGCTTTTCATCCCTACGGCAAGTGGCAACCTGGGCAAGACCCACTTACAGATCGAGATCGCGCGTCCCAGTCCCATTCGTTTCCCGTTTCACCCCAGCCAGATGGCGTTAGGCAAAAGCTAGAACTGAAGGGTGATTGGCAGATATCTCGCGATGACGAGGTTTCGCCATCCCTCGTTGCGACACCGATGGTGCCTATCGACCGAGCACCGATTTGGACGGCGATTCAAGTTCCAGGGGACAAAGGGAAAGTTCGGCCGGATCTCGCCCTCGCTCATCGGGTTTGGTATCGAACTCATATCCAAGTTCCGGAATCACAACTTGGACGATCGTTCTCTCTTACTTTTCACCAGAACAGCCTCAACACGACAGTTATCGTCAACGGCAAATTCTGCGGATTCAACAAGAACCCCTTCGTGAAGTGGAGCTGCGATGTTTCGTCAGCCATCCATGCCGGCAGCAACGAGGTGTTGGTCGGTATTCGAGACGCTTGGTATGGATTCACCCAAGACCCAAAGAATCCAGGTGGTCTTTGGGAGAACTTCGCTTTTCCGGCGTCGCGAAAGAACATGGGCTTTTTGCGGCTCGACTATCCAGTTTGGAACTGCTTTGATTCAGGCATTTTGGATACCCCCGAACTGAAGGTCGCGGGATCGACATATGCCTCGGATGTTTTCGTGAAGCCGAGTGTTTCCAAGCACCGCCTAGATGCTGAGGTCACGGTCAA
Source organism: uncultured Armatimonadota bacterium (assembly GCA_903833215.1). Taxonomy (GTDB): domain Bacteria; phylum Armatimonadota; class Fimbriimonadia; order Fimbriimonadales; family Fimbriimonadaceae; genus Fimbriimonas. The sequence continues at coordinate 3,763 of CAILEM010000071.1, read as the reverse complement.
GAGCGGAGGAAAGCCGATCAAGCTTCACCTTCAGGTGATCGACCCAAAGACGCAGAAGGTGGCTAAGGAGTGGATTTCATCAGACATGACTCTGCAGGCTGGTGAAGAGAAGACAGTGACTTCAGGTGGGGACTGGGCAGACCCAGACCTTTGGTGGCCGAACCATCCGAAGATGTACACGCTACGGGTGAATATTGAGTCAGACGGCAAAGTCATCGATTCCTCCGACACTCCGTTCGGGTTTCGCGAGTGGACGGTGGACGGACCTCGCTATTTGCTTAACGGGGTTGTTTGGCATGGTTGGGCAGAATTGGTCCAGGGAGACACTCCTGACGTTTGGCTGGCGAATTATCGAAAGACGGGGCAACGATTCCAGCGCATGGCGGGGACGTCGCAGAACGGTGGCATTCATTGGCTAGGGATGCCGTTTGATGCTGCGCTCGACTGGTGCGACGAACATGGTGTGACGATCCGTCGATGCGGTCCGCTTGACGGGGAAGCGATCGGCTATATGGCGATTGATAACCAAGGGGGCATCAACAAGCCGCTCCTTGCCAATGTTCGCGATCAGATCGTGGCCCAAGTGCGCGGCGAGCGCAACCACCCCAGCGTGAACATGTGGTCGGTTGAAAACGAGTGGCTGTACATCAACTGTATCAACCTCTATGGCGGGTTGATGGATGACTTTGAGGCGGACATGGCCCAGACCGTAGCTGCTGTCCGCGCCGTTGACCCGACAAGGTTGGCGATGACAGATGGCGGTGGAGCCGGTAAAGCGAACGTCCTTCCCACTCATGGCGACCACTACGTCTACACCAACGAGCCAAACGACTATCCCAACCTAGCCTATGACGGTCAGCCGAACGGAGCCGGGCGTGGGCGATGGACCTATGACGGTAAGCGCCCGAGATATGCGGGTGAGGATTACTTCGCAACCGGCATTAACCCTGCTGACTATGCGTGGATCCAAGGTGAGGAAGCGTTTGGCGGGAAGGCAGATGCCCACCGCGGCATGGCGATCGTGCAGCGCATGATTACGGAAGGGTACCGATGGGGCGGAGTGTTTACGGCGTTTCACCTCTGGATCGGCGATGAGGGCAAAGAGTTCCACGACAAGTACGTGGCCAACGCAGAGCGGGCGGTTTTTGTCCGGCAATACAACACCACCTTTACGGGTGGAACGACTGTGCCCCGGACACTGGGTGTGTTCAACGATTCACATTTCGTAGAGCCCCTCACTTTGAAGTGGCAATTGAACGTCGGTGCGAAATCAATCCAGGGTGCGACGACGACAATCCTTGTTCCCCCCGGGACCAACAAGAAGCTTGAGGTGAATCTTGCTCTGCCCAAGGTCAGCGTTCGCACTCGAGCCACCCTTACTCTTCAGCTTTTGGCCGGATCTCAGGTTGTGTTTCAAGACGCAAAAGCCTTGGCGATATTGCCTCAACCAGTGGTACCGAAGGCGGCCATTGGCGTTTACGACCCGAGCGGAGTTGTATCGGGCTACCTCAAAGCTCATTCGGTAGCTTTCAAGTCGCTGAGCTCCTTGAGTGCCTTGGCGCCCGATATTCCGATTCTCATCATCGGCCCGAATGCCCTTACCGAGGCCGAAAGCACAAACCCCAAGTTGGCGGCATTTGCGGTTGACGGGCACAAGGTCATTGTGCTGGAGCAAAAGAATCCGCTTCGATATGGCGCACTTCCGACACAACTCGAACCAGCAAATGGCGGAGGCGCCTTTGGGTTCGCTGATGACGCATCGCATCCTGTGATACGTGGACTTATGAATGAGGACTTTCGAGCGTGGGGGCCGAACGCTCGCCTCTACGAGAAGCCTTACGTCAAAGCCGCACGTGGCTTCCGATCCCTTATCGAAGTTGGACCGCGACTCAGCCAAACCGCGCTCGCTGAAGTGCCCATTGGAAAAGGGCTCGTGGTTCTGTGCCAGATTCAGATTGGGGCAAACCTTGCCAAGAGTGGTCCTGCATCGACGCTCTTGTCGAACCTGATCAGTTATTGCGGCACGTATCACCAAGTGGAACGACCGGTGACATCAAGTACCGCCGACGCGAACTTGACGAAGGCGATGGATGCAGTCGGTTTGCGTCGGTCAACGGCAGAAAACGCGCTCGCTGCACTCCAGGGAACCGGAATCGCCGTTGTCTCGGCGACAGCTGCGAACCTACATTTGTTGGCATCCAATTTGCCCAAAGTGAATGAGTTCGTCTCCAAAGGTGGAAGTTTGGTGTTCAGTGGGCTCACCCCTGAAGGACTGACCGATTACAACAAAATCGTCGGCGTGGATCACATGATTCGTCCATTCCGACGTGAAAAGACGGGCCTTGCCACACCGAGAGATACGCTTGCGACGGGAATCACCACTGGCGATGTCGTAATGTACAGCGGCGAGAAGATGTTCGACTTCAACGACGATCATTTCGTTGCGAGCGACATCTTCGACTATATTGTCGACACCGACGACGTCGCGCCATTCGCAAAGCTGCCCAACGACTACTTCTACAACACCGTCAACGGCTTTGTGTCGAGTGATGGATGGAAGTACATCTTCTCATTTGAACTTAAGAACGGTCCACCTGAGTACACGATGACCTTCCCCAAGCCACTAGAATTCCGGGAGTTGACGTGGGTTGGAAACGGGTTCTATCACAAGGTCTCGAAGATAGGGTTGTCGTTTGATGGTGGTCCGCTGGTGACCTTCGACGTGCAGCCGAACATCGATCCGCAGGTCCTTACGATCCAGCCGACGCGCAGCGCGAAATCGATTCGCCTTACGATTCTTGATTGGACCAAGGACCTAACCGTGGGGAATGTGGTTGGCATCGACAACATTTACCTCAAGGTAAAGCGACCGTCGGACTGGGCACAAAAAGTGCATTCACTTCTCAATGTCGGGGGCATCGTTCGGTACCCGCGCGGAAAGGGCGCGATCGTTCTCGTCAATCTTGCTTTCCGTGAAAAGGAGGAAGTGCCTGAGAACGGAGTCAAGAAGCGATCCATTCTGGCAGCGGTGCTGCGCAACCTCGGTGCGACGTTTAGCGGCGGTGCCAATCTCGTCATCCCAGGCGCGCACGGGGTTGCCTACACTCCCATCAGCATCGCAGGGAAGGCGACGGCATACCGCAATGAGCGGGGATGGTTTGGAGATGCACGGCGAACCCTCGCTGCTTTGCCAACCGGCAAGCAGGTTTTCGGAAGTGTGCCGTTCGACGTATATGATTTCCCGACTTCGCCGGTCCCCACCGCCGTCGTGCTGGGTGGCGCTGGTGTGCCGGGGAATCTGCCCGAACGTGTCGACAACATAAAGGTAGGAAGCAAGGCGAACGCGCTGTTCTTCCTTCAAACCGCCCGTATCGACCAGCCAAGAAACGATCAGGAACGCCGTGAGGGCAGGAAGTTTGAGATGGCTCGCTACGTCGTGAAATACGCGGATGGATCGGTTGTAAAGGTACCGATCTATGCCGAAATAGACGTTGCCGACTTCCGACAGAAGACTCCAATCGATCTGCCCGGTGCACGGGTGGCATGGAGCAAGAAGTTTGGCGATGGAGACGATTCGGCGACGGCTTACTTGATGCAGTGGACGAACCCGCGACCGGATGCCGTGATTGCTTCGGTGGGCCTGGAATATGGGGCTGATCGGCGGGGCGTGCCGGCTTTGCTGGCGATTACGGCGGCTCGTTAGGTCGAGCGGGAGTCGGGACTTAATGTCAAACAGTTTTGGTATTTCAACAGCCGCCGTAGC
>CAILEM010000070.1 GCA_903833215.1 uncultured Armatimonadota bacterium | reverse complement strand
GGCTGGCCGCATTCAGAATGCGGCTTTCGCGCAAACGCCTAAATCGGGCTTCACGCCAACTGCGGGCAACCCTTGGTACGACTCGACCCACCTTGCGAGCACGAGGGCTCGCACTTTCTGCAGCTACGATCCTGGTGGCCGGGTTCTGAGTGTCGAGAACTATTGGGATACCTGGAACGGCAGTGGCTACAACAGCGAGGCGATCCTCGCTAACACATGCGCCTATGAGGTGCGGGCGGATGGGCTGTCGCCAAACCGAGGGGTGAAGAGCAATTCGAAGACTTGGGTTCGCCAGACTCCCAATTCTCCAGCGTGGGCGATTGAGCGAACGGATACTTATTCGTACGATCCACAGCTTGACTATCTTGCCGGTGCCACTTATGGCGACGGATTGCCGAACAATGCACCGCTTTGGTCCTACGATCCAGCCGGCAACCGGACGGATTCGGTTTGCGACAACTTGAACCGAGCGACCTCGATCGGTGGAGTGACTTGCACAAATGATGTGCTTGGCAATCGCCTCACGAAGGGAGCGACGAGTTACACCTGGGACGCCACAAACCGGATGACGTCTCTGACCAATGGCACGTCCACCACGAATTATTCGTACAGGGGCGACGGCATGCGGGTGAGTAAGTCAAGTACGACTGGCCGAACTCTGTATTGTTACGACGGTCAAATGGGGATGGAGGACATCGAATATGATGGCTCGCTTGTTTGGCAGAAGACTTCCGACTTCGCACTCGGTGGCAGAGGCATTGACGCGATCTCGGTCACAACCGGAACCGGCACAACGATCTCGTATCCGATCTATGACGCCCACGGCAACATGATCTCGACATTGTCCAAAGCTGGGGCAGGCTACACTTTCACCGCCGAGCGGTCGTTTGATGCTTGGGGTGTCATTCGCCTTGGCGCGCAGACCGGGGATCCGAAGGGTCGGTACTGCGCAAGCCTTGGCCACAAGCAGGATGATGAATCTGGTCTTGTTTATATGAGGGCGCGTTATTTTGAGCCAGGATCTGGACGATTCGTTAGCGAGGACCCTGGTCGCAATTCTTTCAACTGGTTCATTTATGCGGGTAATGACCCGATTGGCAATGCTGATTCAGACGGGAAGGTATTCCACATCAAGAGTGGCTTCTGGTTCAACTTCTGGATGGTACTTGGTTCTGGCTTTATTGTCGCGTCTCTATTCGATCCAGAACCGCTTCGGGGCTTTGCAACGTTTTTCGGCGGGGTTCTGGCGATTGCATCGGCATTTTCCGCCACGGATATGCCGGAATCGTTCGTTCAGGCCTTCGCAGCATCGGGAATGGTGCTTGCGGCAATTTCGGCTTACGTTGGGTGCAAGGCGCTCTCAAAAAGCCCGTACACGACTCTTCTGGCGACCGTCCTTAGTATTTACGATGCTACAGTTTGCGCTCTTTTACTTGACATAGCGATGGGCACTTAATGTTATCTTGAAACTAAAGGCATGAATATGGAGATATAATGACAGACACTAGCCGATTCCGTCTGCTGTCTTGCGCATACGGTATTCTCATGCTCGCGGCGCTTGGGGCAAATCTCTTGGTCGCCTCCGACCCGAGCTTTCACTGGAGCATTTGGCCGCTCATCTCTATGATGGCTTCCATGGGCCTCTATCTGGATATCAGAACACATAAGCCTGTTTTGGCCAGACTTTTGGTTTTCCTAACATTCGTCGGCTTAGGAGGTTATGCCGTTTGGGCTGATCTCAAGCGCTTAACGAGTGTCCTGATACCCGAAATATTGCTGTATGCTGTGTTTCTCATCATGGTAGATCTATGGGAGAAAGGAATCAGGCCAACTTCGCGTGCCGCGCCGGCCGACAGAACGTTGCAGCTCCAATTCATCCACGGCCAGGTCTTGGTGATAGCGTCGATTCTTGCGATCTTTGGCCAGCCAACGATTAGCGCAGTTAGCGGCACTGTTGCAGTGTCATTGGGTGTTGCACAGGCTCTGTTGGTTTGGGTATTCCGCCTGTCAAATTCCCTTTCATGGATCATTTTCTCATTGTCCCTAGCCTTCTCTTTTGTCTCGATTTGGAGTTACCAGGCGAATCACATTTTGTCTGGAATCTTCATCCTAGCAACCTTGCTTTTTGGATCTGCTCTGGTCAGCCGTCGGTCCACCCAGCATCCTTACGGATTCCACCTTGGGCAGCCCGAATCGGAGGGAGATAATTCACCTAACTCAATGCGTAATCCGTAGGTACCGTCTGTGCCACGGCTCGTGGCATCGTTTTGACTTATTGATTAGCTACTTCTCGATTGCGGACCCGAATCGCGCCGATGGGTTGCGGGTGAGTAAGTCGAGCACGACTGCGCGAACTCTGTATTGTTATGGCGGTCAAATGTCGTAGCGGAGCGAAGATCCCGGCGAAGGGAAATGAGCAAAGCGAATCGGGAGGGATGGAGGACATCGAATATGATGGCTCGCTTGTTTGGCAGAAGACTTCCGACTTCGCGCTTGGCGCAAGAGGCATTGATGCGATTTCGGTGACTACTGGAACTGGAACGACGATCTCGTATCCGATCTATGACGCCCACGGCAACATGATATCGACGCTGTCCAAAGCTGGGGCGGGATATACATTCACCGCCGAGCGTTCGTATGACGCGTGGGGAGTCTTACGACTTGGTGCGCAGACTGGCGATCCGAAGGTGCGCTACTGCGCGAATCTCGGGCACAAGCAGGATGACGAGTCTGGCTTGGTCTACATGAGGGCGCGATACTACGAGCCTGGGAGTGGAAGATTTGTGAGCGAAGACTCGCGAAGGAGTGGGTCGAATTGGTTCGCATATTGTTCCAATAACCCTGTTAGCCGATTTGATCCTAATGGCAAGGATTGGCAAGACGACGCATATTTTGTGCTTGGGGCATTGCTTCGGGATACAGGAATTATCCTTTCAGGGCAGGGTTTCCGAGAGGTGCTAGCAGGTGCAGCTGCGTTGCGTGCCGCTGGTGCTGTCTCCGAGTCGTTTGGTGGCTTTATGGCCTTTTCCGCCGAGAAGAAGATGCAGGTAGGCGTAGAGAAAATGCTGGCTGGTGCCGTTATGATTTGGGTGGGAAATCTGTTCGAAGCACTCGGTGCCGATGCCAGCGAATTCGTGAGAGGTTGCGCGGACTTCATCGGGCAATTCAATAGGATCTTCGGCATTGGATAGTGCGCTTATGGTTATTTTTACTGCTCGCACTTACAAGAAGCACCTCGAACTATTAGGTCGCTGCGCCGAAGAAAGTGAACCCCCCGATTATTCAAGGTGTAGGGAGATGTTCTTACAAGCACTAGCCTCGAGTCGGACGCTACCGTTCGGCCTTCGGTTGATCAGTTCGTCGGCGTGGAATGAGGCTAACGTTGAAAGAATGCGGCTACTTGAAGAGCAATGTGGGCCGTTTAAGCCCTCCTGGAGTCGATCGTATTCATCGAACGCCGGTTGGGTGCTTTTTGTCATCGTAGCAACTTTGATATCGTTCTACCCATCCAGGGAACTGCATGTGGCTGTATTCATTGCTGCGCTAGCAACGGCACTTGCTTGCATGACCTACCTCATCTTCCGGCGGCGAAAATGAGGCGGCCTTTGGAACAAAGGTCGACTGAATGGAGACCATTCAGTCGACCCCAAAAAGTTCTCAAGAACATGCCGATCCTACTTATGGGTATGGCGGCCTTTTTTTGACGGATATTGAATTGATAGTTGGGCGTGTTCTGACCAGTCGACTAAGCGCTTGGCTCTCGCAATTATATGTTCAGCGGTGATCTACCAATAGGTGGATTGACTCTCATCAGAATGATTCCAATTTCAAATCGTAGTGAGGTTGCTGAAGTTGCCGGAGACAGACTTTGATCCGCAAGAAATTGAAGAGCAATTGCGAGACATGGGTTCGTCAAGCTCCCAATTCTCCAGCGTGGGCGATAGAGCGGACGGACAATTATGCTTACGATGCTCAGCTTGACTACCTTGCCAGTGCCACTTATGGCGACGGATTGCCGAACGATGCACCGCTTTGGTACTACGACCCAGCCGGGAACCGGACGGATTCGGTTTGCGACAACTTGAACCGAGCGACCTCGATCGGTGGCGTGACATGTACGAATGATGTATTGGGGAATCGCCTCACGAAGGGAGCGACGAGTTACACCTGGGATGCGATGAACCGGATGACAGCGCTGAACAACGGCACGGCAACGACGAACTATGCTTACCGTGCCGATGGCATGCGGGTGAGCAAGGCTAGTACGACTGGGCGAACTTTGTATTGT
>CAILEM010000069.1 GCA_903833215.1 uncultured Armatimonadota bacterium | reverse complement strand
GGACGTTGAGGAGAGACGAGTTGGACTTTCCCTTTCCGGAACCCTGCGGGGAATTGCTGTCGGGCTGCTGGCAGCAGTATCTGAAGATGCGACTTAGGACTGGGGCTACGACGTACGCCTGGTTCAAAAGTCAAAACGTATGGGGCTGACCGCTCTAGATCCGAAATTCAAGCCCTAGGGAGATGTAGTTGAAGGTTGCGAAGTTGTAGACGCTGCCTGCTCCGGTACCACCGTCAAGGTATCTGGCTTTGAGTTTGAGCTTCGTGGTTGAGTTGATCTTGTATCCCACTGCAAGCCCGAAATCGAGGGCGCTACCTTGGGGGGCGGCGAGGGCATCGGCTTCGAACTCGGCAGAAAGCCGATCTCCGAAGTCTCGCTCTGCCAATAGGTAGTAGAGCGGAGCCACGCCGAGGTTGTAGTAAGAAGAAGATTGCGGACCTTGCGCCAAGGCTACGTCGGCATCCCGCACAAAAAACGTCCATCCCGCGCGAATCTTGATATCCCCGATGGGCTTCCACTTGTGCCACCAACTAAACCGATAGTTGTTGAACTGGTAACGACCATAGGTATCGACACCTGGCGCGAAGTTCAAACCGTTAAAATTTGTGGCCGCACTCAGTCGTCCGGTTCCATTTACTGCCAAGGGTGCGATGACCAAGCGGTAACCCGAGTTGTTCTCGGGATGGATCAACACGGTCAGCCTCTCAAAGTTCGTAGGCCCTCGACCTAAAAGATCGCGATAGCTGAACTTGCTACCGTCAGCAGGGACGGAGCAGGTGTTTCTCGTTTGGTAAGCAAATCCACCCTCGACATCGATCCGGAAGTCGTTTTGACAAAAGGCAAGACTCGCAAAGCCGATAGAACCTACGATTGTGATGAGGCGAAGAGGATGCATCCAGTTGTCAGCCTACCTAACAGGTCAACGCTCATCCTTATCTCCCACTTCTCGTCTCATAATTCATTTGGAAGTCAACGATGAAACCCATGAAATGGATCCCAGGATTCACAGCATCCCTTGCGATTGCTAGCATTCATCTGTCTTATGGAGCGGCGCAGGGACTAAAACCCGCTCAGTCTCCAGGAGGCGTCCCCGCCGCGCTCATGAAGAAGCTCACGCGTGGAGTGAATATCACTCGTTGGTTCCTTGTTGCTCAACCCAACGACACCGCTCACTTTCAGAACTTCTTTGTCGAGCAGGACTACGCCAACCTAAGACGTCTCGGCATCGGCTTCGTGAGGTTGGGTGTTGCGGACACAGTGATCTACGGAGACGGGACTCCCGATCCAACCAACCTCCCCTACTTCGATAAGGCGATTGATCGATTGGTAAGCGAAGGGCTGGCGGTGATCATCGACATGCACGACATCACCAAGCTGAAGCTCGATCTGCCTGGTCGCGATAACAAACCATTTGTCCGATTCTGGGAATCGATGGCCCGCCACTACAAGGGCAAGGCTGAGACTTCAACGATCTTCGAACTTCAAAACGAGCCCGTCTTCGAGAAGAACCCAGCAACCTGGTACAAGCTCCAGCGTGAGACAGTCGCGGTAATCCGGGCGATTGACCCGCAACGAACAATTCTCGTTCTATCCACGAACTGGAACAGCATCGACACCCTCCTTTCCATGGAACCTCTCGAAGAGAAGAACCTCATCTACAGCTTTCACTGCTATGACCCGAGCCTCTTCACCCACCAAGGCGCCACCTGGGCGGGCGATGCGCTCAAAACCGTCAAAGCCATCCCGTTCCCGGCCAGTCCCGAAGCCGTCTCGGCAATGATCGACAAGATCCCAGAAGCCTTCAAGTCAAATGTCCGTGAGTACGGCGACAAGCGATATGACGCCCAATACCTTTACAATCGCCTCAGCGACGCCGTGATGTGGGGCGTCCGCCACCACGTCCCCGTGTTACTCGGCGAATTCGGCTCACTTCCACTCGTAGCTCCCCCCGAGTCCCGAGCCCGCTACTTCGACTCCATGCGTGAAGCCACCATCAAGCTCGGACTCCCCAGCTGTGTGTGGGCCTACGACGACATCTTCGGCCTAGGCCGAGAACTCACCCCCGACGGCAAAGTCCACCTCGACCCACTAACTTTGAAGCATCTGTACGGCGTGAAGAACTAGGCCGACGACTTACACCGAATACCGTTAGGTTCACCCAAAGGCACCGCCGGAGAAACACTGGAATTGGCAAAGCGGGTTCTTCTCCCGCGTCCAGCGGGTCAGAAGGGGACGATTTGGTCAGAAGAATATGGAGCCCCTGCCCCCAAAATCCCACAAAGTCCCGCTCAACCCAGAGCCCCCAAAACGGGAATTGGAAGTGAAGTTGCCCTCACTTTGCGCCCCTCCGCGTCCTCTGAGTGAGACACATCCGGTCCCCTTTGCGCCCTTCGATCAAGCCAGAGCCGCCCAATCAGGTTCCTCTACCGCGTCCAGCGGGGGAGGTCAGGAGGGGGCGATCCGGTCGAAAAGCGTCCCGACCCAGTCGGGACACCTGATCTCTGGAAAATCTCGCCGTTGCCCGATGCCGAATTGCCGCAGGTCTGGGTTGCAGCGACATCATCCAAACACACTCCGAACCTTCCGTCACAACTCACCGTGCTTTCCGCCGAATCGCCCTCCGAGATTTACGAGCAGCATGAAACCAAGTGATGACCTTAAGGCACACGTTCACCACGATCGAACCCGCTGCGTCCCCTATAGTAACAAACACCCAGCCAAAAATCGAGGCAACACCTCCAATGACGGTCGGACCAGCCAGAAGGAAATGCACTCCCGTTCCCGCCAACAAGAGTTCACCGATCAGGAATAAGGCACGAGGAAAATGTTCAGACCTTACGAATTTCACTGCCACACCCCCTTATCCTAATCCTAGGTCACTTTTTCGCCACGAACCACTGGTAGAAACACAGTGCCCCAATATTCACCACGCCGACCCATAAGCCGAAGGAAACCGAGGGATCATTGCGATCATGAATCAGCAGCGCCGAAATCAGCACTCCAACGAAGCAGCAGCCCAAGACTAAACTCAATCTGCGAAGTTTCATGCTGCCCTTACTGTGAAAGAACATAGACGCAGCTCAGATTCGAGACCGTTGTGCCGGTTCCGGTCGTGACTGAGATCGCGTCGATGCCTCTTGCGCCAAGCGCGTAGTCAGACGTCTTCTGCCAAACAAGCGAGCCATCATATTCGATGTCCTCCATCCCTCCCGATTCGCTTTGCTCATTTCCCTTCGGCGGGATCTTCGCTCCGCTACGACATTTGACCGTCGTAACAATAAACAGTTCGCCCCGTCGTACTCGACTTACTCACCCGCATACCGTCAGCGCGGTACGCATAGTTCGTGGTCGACGAGCCATTGTTCAGCGCCGTCATCCGGTTCATCACGTCCCAGGTGTAACTCGTCGCTCCCTTCGTGAGGCGATTGCCAAGCACATCATTTGTGCAAGTCACTCCACCGATCGAGGTCGCTCGGTTCAAGTTGTCGCAAACCGAATCCGT
>CAILEM010000068.1 GCA_903833215.1 uncultured Armatimonadota bacterium | reverse complement strand
TCGGTTGGTTTTGGACGTGACGGGGATGGTCACATCCTATCCAGCCACGCCGTGGCTACCGAGTGGGGAAAAGGCGAGCCCCAGTGAATATGATGGATCAAAAGCGATTTCGTCGGAGTTCCCGATTGTGATCCCTTGATCGCTATCCTCGTGGGCAGACGGTTCTCTTGGACTCAGAAAATGGCGCAATCCTTTTCCTCCCCACCTCCGATCATCTAAATCATCGAACAGGAGGCTGTCCCCACCACTTCCACCTCAATCCAAGTTCCCGCAAAGGATCATTTCTCGTCAAAATGGAAATCGGTCGTGCGCCATTGGCATCCCAGCCTGGGTTGTAAGACTTCATTGAACGCTTTTTTGAGACTTGACGGACTGACTTGCCGATTGCAAGCCATCGGAACACGTATGGGTGAGGCCCTTGATGAGGGCCGTCGGAAAGGTCAGCGTCCCAAGTCAAAATCGAGGCGTTTCCAACCATAGTCCAACTTCCGAAGTCTGAAAATTCGAACTCGCCAACGGCTGATAGCGAAATTCTGCGAAAATTGCGACAGTTGACCCTGTAGAGCAAGACTTTCTTGTAGCCGTAAACACCGCTCTCCAGACTTAGGGTCAGGCTCAAAAGTGGGCAATCACTCTTCTGGCCCCTGCTGAACTTTGCAACAGGCCAGATGGCGGCGCTGTCACTATTCATCCACGTGTTTGGGGGTATCGGCACCAGCAAGCAACTATTCCCCGAAGTCAATCCTTCCATTCTTAGGGAACACACCCCGGGTCGACCATAAGTCACCGATTCAGCTAGGAATCGATCTCCTCCGATTCTGATTCTGGAGGTTTCATCCGCTATCGCTAAGGTCAAGGCAAATACGGCTCCGGCAGCGATCAAGAGTGAACCTTGCCGAAGCAGTACGAGCATATCTCATTGAATGGAGGCGTGGGCGGTCCGAAATTATTCTTGCATTCTTTCGCGGCACCGCCGTTCACACAGTCGGCACAGGACTTGACGCGGTCACCAGTAGGTCCACGGTAGTCGCCTGGTCTGCCCGGCCCAGGTCCGTACCCAGATAAGCCCACTGTTGCCAAGAAGTCATATGCGGCTTGAGCCTTTTCGCAGGCACTAGCATTGTTGACAAAGCTTGCGTAGCTCGAGAATTTGCCCAACCAAGAGCAACCGCGCCGCTTCAGTTCATTAAAGCATGCTGCCGTACAACTACCCATTCCGCCGGGCGGCGACTGCTGGCCAAGGCTGGTCTCCTGCCAGAACAAACACAGTGCTAGTGAGACAGTGGCTGTTGGATCCTTGCCCTTACTCACTGCCTCGCATCTCTTCGAATGAGATGAGAGGCAATTGGACACGCTCTGGCAATCAGGCGCATCGCCGGAGGCATCGGTGAGGTTGGTCGGACTATTCAGGGCGTATCCAAATGGATGTTCCCCTTTCAGTATTTGCTCCATTCGAACCTGAAACACGAATTGGGCGTCAGTGGTGGCATAAGTTCTTGCCCGGATGTATATGTCCGAATGGGGTCGACCTGTTCTTCGGTAGCCAACGCCCCCAATCCAACCATAGGTCGGCTGAGTCCCCGTGGTCGCCAGATCTGCACCGTAGGGCTTGAATCGGGCGGTGCTTTTCACTGTCAGTGTTTGGTCAACGGTCGCCACGACGCTACCGAGCGCGTCGGGAATGTAGTCGAGGCGACTTAGCCCGAGGGTGTGCTCGCCGATAATCTCGTCATTTACCGTGTAGTAATATGTGGTCCCCATCAGATTTTAGCGCCGAGTCAACAGACCTTCAACTCCATAGTTTACGACTGATTTCCTTGTACCCCAAGCCTTTTTCATTTCAAATGCGAAAACAATATGAATGGATGGAGCAGGGCGCCTCATTCACCGATGAGTGCGGCTGAAAGTGAGACTGGCTCCCAGGTTTGCGTATTCCGGTGAATGCGTTCAAGATTCCGCTCGAAAGCGATCAAGTTTCCGAGGGAAAGCGATCAAACATCACTTTGCGTCCATCTCGGCGGAGGGCGCAAAGGGGCCAGGAGACTGGACCGAACCCTCTTTGCAATGCTCGCGTCTTGGTAAGGATTAAGGAAAAGCGATACCTCATGCTGAGCGGACCGGCAGGCATCGGCAAAACCTTCATAGCCTGCGCGTGCCCAAAGAAGATTCGTGATGTCAGACTCGCCAAGCAAGCAAATGAGGGGCGAACGGAGCATGCTCCGGCACGAGATTATCGCTTGACGTACAATACTCGACCGCCGTTTTCAGATTATCGAAGAGATGGTGCTCATTGAGGTGTTCGCCATACTTCAGACGGAGCTCCATTTCCTCGGGGGCTGAGTAACCGCAGTTAGTCAGAGAACTGACGAACATCTCATCTGCCACATCGAAACCGAGGATGCGAAATGAGGGATGAACCATTTGTTGCACGATTGCCGCCTGGACACGCCTCGAACACAGTATGACTTGCACGATTTTGCACACTCCCACATCAATATGGTGTTTTGAAATCTCGGCTTCGAGCTCAGCAAGATTAGCCCAAAATGGCGCGTGCGGACCTATGAACGCTGGTAGGTTAATGCCAACATCATGCTCTGCCTCGGATTCTACGCCGCCCCTCTCAAAAACCGAGGGCCACACCATATCATCGACTGACAAAGGGCAGGCAGCATTCGGGTCCAAGAGAAACGAAGACCTGCTTGAGGCGTCCCATAGGGCCACGTAGCGAGCTCCCCATATCCGACAGTCAAAACCCATTGGGATGCAGTCACCGGTCATCGACCTTTCTGCTTTGGACATTTTGGAATGCCTTGAGGATCTGGAGCGCCCTGTGGCCAACAATAGATCGGGCTCCATTTAGGGTAGCACGTGCAGTCTGGGGCTTGTTCGTATATCATATAGACGATATGATCGCCCGGGCAGGGCTTGTGTGGGCGGCTGGGAGGTACCCGATCCATCCTGTAACACGGAGCATCACACATGTTATGGCAGCCTTGACGGGGTGGTCTCCTCTTTGGCGGCTTGTGAATTGGCGCAGGTGCTGGACTGTAGTTGGTGCCAGGAAATAGGGCCTGGCCGATGCAGTCGCCTAGCCCCGTGAACGGACCAGTCGGATGCCCCGGCTGGTACGTACAGAGCTCACGACAAGCCTCAAGCCCCATCAGAATGATGCAGCCTTGCATTGGAGAGATCGGAGGGATCGGACACCGTGGTGAGACCGGGCTTGGCTCAACGGGAAATCCTCTCGGCGGAGTGGGAGAGGCGGTTGGGGTCGTCGGCCTCGGTAAGGTTCCTGTTCCTTCAAGGCCAGATTGATCGATGATCAACGTTGGAGAACCGTACGCGTACACGAAAGGTGGCGTTTGGGGCCAAATTGGGTCTACTGATGTCCAAATCCCATCGTTAGATCCGAAGTGACGCTGCTGCATATAGAAGTCCGTATGCGGGCGGCCAGTTTTCCTGTAGCTGCCGGAGACGCCAACCCAGCCATACATCGGCTGTGTGCCTGTCGTCGCGAGATCTGCACCATACGGCTTGAACCTCGCCGTGCTCTTCACCGTCAGTATTTGGTCAACTGTTGCAACTACGCTCCCGAGCGCGTCCGGGATGTAATCGAGACGACTTTGCCCAATGGTGTGCTCACCGATTATTTCTTCATTGACGGTGTAGTAATAGGTGGTGCCCATCAGACTTTCGCTCCCAAGTAGTTCGTCCCATCCCAAATGAGAGTCGTGCGCCCCGTTGGAGCATCCTCGTATCGCTTCAGATTGTCGGAGTCGTAGGTATACGTGTACCGAGAACTGCTTGCGACCTGGTAGTACAGTCGCAGCATGCTGTCGTACGCCATCGTGTAGGCAGCTCCGGCGCCCTCCAAGACGTTGGTCAACCCGCCGTTTCTGGAATAGGTGTATGTGGTCGTCAACCCGCCTGAGACCGCGGTGACCATGCGATTTGCGGCGTCGTAAGTCCAGAACGTCAAAGCTCCCGTCTCCGAACTTGTCAGCCGGTTGTCGTTGCCGTCGTAGCTGTAAGTGTAGTTGTGGGCGTTGGCCCCCGAGGTGTTGTCCTGAGTCAGCCGGTTCCTCAGGTCGTACGAATAGGTTGTCCATGCCGTATTCAGATCCTGAACGACCGTGCGATTACCGTTCGGATCGTAGACAAAGGTGAACTTTGTAACGACGGTGGAGGCGCCGTTGTCAGATTGGATCGTGAGGATCTGGGATGCGGCGTCATAGCCGTATCCCACCCGAAGGCCGTCTCCGTAACGCATCTGCGTCATGCGACCAGCGTTATCCCATGTGTAAGTTGTGCGGTTCGCCTGTGGGTCTTGGAAGAGACTTAATCGGCTGTCGAGATCATACGTGAACGTCCGAATTCCGCCATCAGGGTCGGTCAGAGCAATTCGCTGACCTGCAAGATCGAACTTATAAACCTGAACCAACCCACCCTGATCGGTACGACCAATCAAACGGTCGATGGAATCATACGAATACGTGGAGAGCCCAGACTGGTCGTAAACCGCGATTCGGTTGCTGACTAAAACATAGACGTACGAAACATTCTTTGAGTCAACGCTGAATAGTGTCGTCGTGACTCTGCCAAGCGGATCATATTGGTTCGTGACGAGGTCGCCAGAGAAGCGAGTCAGGCCAACCAGATTACCCACGCCATCATAAACCTGAGTGGTTTGGTAGGAGATCTCGTTCATCGTCCCCAGGCTCATTGCTCGGATGTCATATAGCTGCGTGATGCACCGTCCTAACGGACAATGTTTCTGGCCACGGTTGCTGAAGCTCAGCATAGATGGCTCCGTGAATATGACGTCACGACAATATCTTACGATGCGTTCTGAAAGAAACAAAGTCTTTTTTAATTTTTTGACATGTGGCTGCTACTCGGTTCCGCGTTGCCTCATCTAAGAACCTGACCGAATTCCTGCGGTTCAAAGTGGTTGGGTAAGGTTATGGCGCTTGGCGTGTTCGCGCTGGCTTTCGTGCATGGTCCTCTGAAGCGCGGGTCGCTTGAAAGGGGGAGGCATCACAGATCTCGTGCTGGTGAGAAAAAATCCGGCCAATTGCGCCAAGAATGCGCCAAAATTGCGCCATAAGCGCACGCGTGTTGCTGGCAATTGCGCCATTGTCGCGACCCTGGCCGACTCTTTGGCAGAAATGCAGACACGCAAAGTAACAATTCTTGGTTTCGTGATTCTCGCAGTCTTTACTGTGGGAATCTACTGTGGTCGAACCTACTTTGATCACATCGACAGTGAGCGATCTCTCAAAGGCGAGGCACTGCGGTTGGAGGACGAATTTGCAGATTCCGGGGGAGATGACAACATTGATCGATCTCAAATAGCCAAGGTGCTCCTCGACTATCTGAAAATCATCGAAATCAATCCAAGTCGGGAATACGCCTATGTTGGCGCAGCAAATTGCTACCTCATTCTCGGCGCTCCCCGAGAGGCTGAGAGACTACGCAAGGATGCGAAGAAGCATGGACTTGATACGCGAGAACTGGATGACTTGATAGTGGCCTGGTCCAAGGTGGTGCCAGCCGCAAGGAGCGCTCCCGCTCGAAAGAGAGCGTGAGCGAACACAGCGAGTGGCTCATCGTGGCGGTTCAGCAACAGCCGTCATATGCAGCCCTGCGTTGGGAGATATTGCCCGGAAATAACCGGAGAATCTGAAAAGCATCCTAAGGAGAGAATTGGCATTTACCATGAGAAGATCGCGCTGGTGCACGGTCGCGAAATTAGCAGACACGTGCGCGAACGAATCGACGTCTTGAATTGAGGTTCATATGACTGCTTTATTCGCTCAATTGCTTGTCGGGTTTGCTCCATCGTCAGTGGCTTCAACGATCTTATGTTTTTGACCCCCAATATGGTCGCGTTTATTGGTGAACCTTCCTTTGAATTAGGCGTTGATGCAAAGGTGGTTGCCGAGTATGGTTCTAAGTCGATCCAGATTGGAGAGAGGGCACCTGCTGCTAGCCAGCGCGGAACTCAGAGTTGTCACTACC
>CAILEM010000067.1 GCA_903833215.1 uncultured Armatimonadota bacterium | reverse complement strand
TCGGTTGGTTTTGGACGTGACGGGGATGGTCACATCCTATCCAGCCACGCCGTGGCTACCGAGTGGGGAAAAGGCGAGCCCCAGTGAATATGATGGATCAAAAGCGATTTCGTCGGAGTTCCCGATTGTGATCCCTTGATCTGTATTTCCCGTGAACTTCGTTTTGGGGACCAAGGCATAAGTCGGAAATGACCCACTCTTAACCTCATCCCTGAAGCTAAGTGTCCAATATCGGGTGACGGACGAAGATATTTCCTGGGCGCTCAGTTGGGGGCAAGAGGTGACGTTGACAGTTCGGGTGCTTCGGTTACGAGGGTGTAGGCGGTGCTTCTTCCGCCTGCGTCATCCACTGTGAATATCCCCAAAGTAACCAATTCGGCGAGATCGCGCTGTGCGGTCTTCGGGATCGTATTAGTGAGTTTTTGCCACTTCTTATTGGTCATCTTGCCGTCCCAGCCCAAAAGCATCCGTGCTAGGACTGTACGCTGCCTGTCATTCAAAGCCTTGTCGGAATGGCGCTGCCAGAACCGCGACCGAACCAAGGCTTCCGAGACTTTTGTCGCGGCGGAGTCGAGGGCGCGGGTGAGGCACCTGAGATACCAGTCGAGCCAGGATGTCACATCAAGGGTGCCGTTTTGGGCCATTTCAAGGGCATTGTAATATCCCGTGCGCTCCTCGCCGATCTGGGCGGAGACACTGTAGCAGCGCCAGGGTCGTTGGTCGACACGGGCAAGCGCAAGGTCGAGAATGGCCCGACCGACGCGCCCGTTTCCGTCATCGAAGGGATGGATCGTAACAAACCAAAGGTGGGCTATTCCTGCTTTTATAATGCCATTGGGCTCATTATCACCCTCAAACCAGTCGATGAAGGTCGCCATCTCGGATTCCAATCGAGGTGCATCGGGCGCCTGAAAGTGAACCTTTTCGAGGCCCATGGGGCCACTAACTACCTGCATGTCGCCGCTCGACTCGTCTCTCCAGGCTCCAACGCGAACGCGTCCGTCTGGTCCCCGTCCTTGGGGGAAAAGGCCAGTATGCCAATTGAACAGTCTCTCAGACGTGAGGGGATCCGCCCAGCGTTCGGTGGCGTTAACGGTCATCGCCACGACTCCTTCCACTCTATGGTCGCCACTTGGAACACCCCCGGTCTCCATTCCTAGTCGCCGCGCGATGGACGATCTTACTAAAGAATAGTCAAGGCGCTCCCCTTCGATTTCGCTGGATTTAGTGACTTCGGATACGATGGCGTCGAGCTTTGCGTCTTGGAGTTCCCCGAAGCCCAGCCCCTCAAGTCTTCCGATGAGCAGGCCCCGACGACCCGCAGCCTCAGCAAGAGGGTTCAGAAGAGCCGTTACGTCATATCTGAAACAGGGCCAGTCAGGAAGTTCGTGAATATACGTCCGCATTTCAATGTCCTGATTATGCTCCGCAATCGGGACAAAAAATGTCTTGATTGGCACTTACATGCGAGATATTGGCAGATGCAGGCCAACCCGGGGCTCAATTCGCCCTCCCGGCTTGTACGCCTCCCTTCCGAACTAGCTAGTGGTGGTCCAGGATTTATATCCCTACTACGGAGTGACGCTGAGGGCGGTGTGGGCGAATTCTGCGAGACTTGAGAAGTCGTTTAGGTATGTGGCGTAGCCGAATCCTTTGATGCCGGGGAGGCCGGCGGCGTTTTTCTGCCACTGGTCGATGGCGAGCACGCCTTCGGCTTTGTCGCAGTAACCGAGGACAACCTGACTGAACCCATTGCGGGCAAAGAAGCCGAGGCTCTCTTTGGACTGCAGGTAGTTGTCGTTCAGGATGATCGTGTCCTTGGGCAGGCCGTGGGCGGAGTCTTCCGTGCCACCTCGTGCCATGAAGTACGGTTCCCTTGCGTTGCCGTAGGGGTCGAACATGTCGCTGAAGGTGACGACCTGGACCTTTGAATCGAACTTCTTCGCCAAATCGATCTCATCGCGCACAAACCCGGCAAGGATTCCGCCGGCAGGGCCGCCAACCGTCTCGCAACCAGGGTCCCAACCCAGGGTTCGTACATCATCGACTCCAACAAGGACGAAGTGGGGATGGAGCAGGCTGAACACCCTCTGCATCTCTTCATTCATCATCGCACGCGATTTCGGCTCCTTTGGGCAGATAGTTGGAGGTCCGCCATCGATGAGCGCCGCGTAGTAGTCGATGTTGACGATCTGGCCCTCGTGGATGCGTGAATTCGGGGGGATCACCGGCACGGGAGGCATGTGAGTGAGGTCGAAGTGGCCAGGACCGCCGGGCTTCTGATGCTCGGGATCGACGATTTTCAACACGTCGAGGCCCTCGCTATAAACCACTCCATCTTCACCTTTGATGACGACTTGACAGTCATCCCGGTGCGTGATATTCATGAGGGCAACGTCCTCAATAGCAAGGTCATCGATCCAAACATTCGCGCCGTGTGCCGACTGGACGTTAATCGTTGCCTTGATCGGCACTTCGCCAAGGCTGTTGAAAACCAAGTCGTTTCTCGTCCAATCCGCGCCGAGTTGGCATTGCACCGAGCCGACCTGTTTGCCCAGATAGGAAAAGGCATTGAGATACACCGCCGATGCGCCGGGTGCTTTTGCCTTTGTCCACAGGCTAAGTCGATATTGATGCCACGGCTTTAGAACCAAAGGCTGCTCGATGTTCTCGCCGCCTCGGCCGCGTTGACTTGAAGGCTGACCATCGACCCTTAGGCTGGAACCTCCGCTGTGATGTTCAGCCGTATCCTGGGCAACAATCACATCGGATTGGTGGGAAGCTTTGAACGTGGCAGGGATGTCGGCCAGAAAGGCTTCAAAACTACCGTTGACGATGGGAATCGGCGGCTCCATCGTGCGGAGCATTCCACCCGCCGCGATGAAACGGGAGCCGAAATAGGGAGAGGACTCCACGAGCGATGGATTTCGGTCGAGGTAGTCCTGCGCCGCACCCAATTTACCGACTACCGGAATCAGCTCAAGGTTATGACGCTTGGCCGCACTCATCACCTGCTGGATCGAGTTTAGGTAGGCAGGGCTGATGGTTTTGAGACTACGGAATCCCACTTCATCAAGCAGGACTCCGTTATAGCCAGCGGCACTGGCGGTCTCGATCGCCTTAATGGTCTGCTCGGCCCCTTGCGGCTTCTGGAGGTCCGAAGAGCACATAAACCACCGGTACGAGGTCTCCATACGGTTGGCGTGGCCCGCCGGAGATCCGCAGCCGAGAATGATCGTTGCCAGACCAAGGGTTAACATGACTCTCTTCTAAACTACGTAGCCATTTGGATGGGCAACACGCCATTTATAGGCGGATTCGACCATATCGTCAAGTTCTGGGATCTTAGGCTCCCAGCCGAGATCGGTATGGATCTTTTCATAGCTGGCAATGAGGGTTGCCGGGTCGCCGGGGCGGATATCGCCCATCACGACTTTCAGATCCTTGCCGGTAACGCGTCGCACCGATTCGATGAGTTCAAGCACGGAGTAACCCTTGCCGCTTCCCAGGCTATACGCCTTACCGTTTGCGATGTCCATTTCCTTCAACGCGAGGATGTGGGCTTCGGCGATGTCACTCACGTGAACATAGTCGCGCACGCAGGTTCCGTCTGGAGTCGGATATTTCGTCCCAAAGACCGAGAAGTGATCGCGCTTGCCCATGATGGCTTCAAGGGCGATCGGAATAATGTGGTTCTCGTAAACGCGGTCTTCGCCGCGAGACTCGGTCGCTCCGCAGGCGTTGAAGTATCGAAGTGAGACGTGTCGCAGTCCGTGGGCGCTTGCATACCAAGGCAGCATTCGCTCGAAGGCCAGCTTGGATTCGCCGTAGGGGTTGATCGGATCAAGCGGATCGTCTTCCTTGATCGGGATATTTCTTGGTGTGCCGTAACATGCCGCCGTTGAGGAGAAGATCAAGTTTTTGACGTTGTTCTTGATCATCGCTTCGGCAAGGTTGATGCTTCCCGTGATGTTTTTGTGGAAGGCACGACCGGGGTCTGCCATCGAAATCGGGATGAGCGCTTCAGCGGCGAAGTGGAATACGGCGTCGACGGGATTTTCGGCCACATAGTCGATGAGCCACTCTCGCTCGAGAATCGAGCCCTCGGTGAAGTTAACGCCGGGGTATGCGCCGCCGGGCTTGCTGTTATCGTAGTTGTCGATGCCGTAAACGGTGTGACCTTCGCTAATAAGTCGTTCGGAAACGACGGATCCAATGTAGCCTGCGGCACCTGTAACTAGAATATTCATTTGTCTCCCTTGCTAGGCGTTGCGCGGTTCTGCTGAAATTCGACCGCTCGCCACCCCTTGCTCCACCCCAAATTATACTGAGTTCAGGCTGTCGATCGTGCCCGACAGCCCTAGGCTCCTAGCTAACTACCCGTGCCTGTCAGCCCGAGTTCGAGACAAATCTTGAGGGTCGATATCGACTTATTCAAGGTGTAAAAATGGATTCCGGGTGCACCTGCTGCAAGCAACTGACGGCACTGCTCAATGGCCCAATCGATACCGGCTTGCCCAACCGCCGCTTCGTCGCCTTCATGAGCGCTCACCGAGCTTCGGAGCGCGGTGGGGATTCGGACACCGAATCTGTGTTCAAAGCGATCAAGTTGATCAAATCCGGTGATGGGCATGATGCCGGGCAGAATCGGGACATTCACTCCCGCTCGCTTTGCCATGTCGACGAATTGGAAATAGCTGTCGTTGTCGAAGAAAACATTGGTGACGAGGAATTCGCAGCCAGCATCCATCTTGAACTTGAGGTGCTCAATTCCTTCGGCGATGTCGGGAGTCATGGGATGCCCTTCTGGATAACAACCCCCACCCAGACAGAACTTGTGGTGAGCAGTCAAAAATGCCATCAGATCTTGGGCGAACTCGAACTCGGCGACGAAATTCGGGTCGACGCCATCCTTTGGGGGATCTCCCCTTAGCGCCATGATGTTCACGATCCCCGACTCCCACAGGAGTTCCGCGATCTCGCCGATCTCGGCTTTGGAGTGACCCATGCAGGTGAGATGGGACATCACTTCACCCGCGATATGCGGCATGATTTCCCGGCAGATTTCAAAACTAAGTTCGCGAGTGCTGCCGCCCGCCCCGTAAGTAACCGACACGAAGTCGGGCTTCACCTGGGAGAGGCGATCAATCGCGCGGAGCAAACTCTCTCGTCCGACATCCGTCTTCGGAGGAAAGAACTCGAAGGAGAGCGTCGGCGAAGTTCCTCCCAGCAGATTCGAAATACGCATATGAAGTGCCTATTATGGGGCGGTTTGGATCCCGCAGATCGCTTTTGAAGGTTGGCGTGAGCCCGAAATCGCCAATCCGAACGGAACGTGAGCCGGAGTCTTCATGATCGAATGAGGAACGTCTACTTGACGTTGAAATATTTCGCGTCAGGATGGTGGACAAGGATGGCGCTCGTCGACTGCTCGGGGACGAGCATGAACTCTTCGCTCAACTCGATACCGATGTCCTTGGGATTGAGCAGTTCGAACAGCTTGGTTTGGTCCTCAAGATTCGGACACGCCGGATAGCCAAACGAATAGCGAGCCCCATGGTATTTGGCGCTGAACAAAAGTCGCATCTCATCGGGTTCTTGGTCGCCAATCCCGAGTTCGAGTCGCATCTGCTTGTGCCAGTACTCGGCCAGAGCTTCGGCCGTTTCCACACCCATGCCGTGAACGAATAGGTAGTCCTGGAACTCGCCTTGGGCGAATAGTTTCCTTTCCAACTCGGAAATCCCCGAGCCGACCGTCACGATCTGAAATCCAACGACGTCGGTTGCCCGATCTTCGGAAGGATTGAAGAAATCGGTGATGCACTGCCTTCGGCCATCCCTCTGACGAGGAAAGTTGAATCGGAGCCACTCCGTTTTGAGGTCGTCGCGATAGATGATCAGATGGTTGCCAGAGCTTGAGCAAGGGAAGTATCCCCACTTCACCTTGGGCTTGAGAACCGAACCCAGTTCGCGCTTCAGACGATCGAAGATCGGCGTCGCCGTCTCATCGATCCACTGGTTAAATTCGATATTCCCCATCCCCTCTGGCCTTTTGAATTGCCATTGGCCCCGGAACAGGGCGATTGGGTTGATGTACTTGTAGAGCTCAAAGATGTCGAACTTGATGTGCCGCTTTGCCCCAAAGAAGGGCATGCGAGGAATCTCGGCAACGGGGACGACATCGCTACGTACCCCTGTGTAAGCGTACAACTCGGGATCCAGTTCATCGGTACGATGGCTCTTCACGCGGACGGTGTCATACACCTCGTCTTCGGTGAGCACGTAGGGAGCGTCGGGTGTTGCTGGAGCCGGCTCTTTGCCCTCAGCAATCTCGGCCATGAGGCGCAATCCTTCAAACGCATCCTTGGCGTAGTGAACCTTTCCGTCATAAATCTCGCTGAGGTCTTGCTCGACATAAGCCCGGGTGAGGGCAGCGCCACCGAGAATCACTGGGTAGGAGCTCAATCCTCTCGCGTTTAACTCGAGGAGATTGTCACGCATGACGAGAGTGCTCTTCACAAGGAGTCCGCTAAGCCCGATGACCTGGCACTTCGATTCGATGGTCTTATCAACAATCGCATTGATGGGCTGCTTGATGCCGATGTTGACGACACGGTAACCGTTATTCGACAAGATGATGTCGACAAGGTTTTTTCCGATATCGTGAACGTCGCCGGCGACGGTGGCGAGCAAAATCGAGCCTTTTTCCGATCCCTCTACCTTCTCCATAAGGGGTTCTAGGTGGCGGACGGCAGCTTTCATCACCTCAGCGCTTTGCAGCACGAAGGGAAGTTGCATCTTTCCCGAGCCGAACAGCTCGCCGACCGTCTTCATACCGTCGAGAAGGACGTCGTTGATGATCTCCAACGGGGTGTGGATCTTCAGGGCGTCGGCAAGATGGTCTTCCAGGTTCTTCTTGATGCCATCAACGATGTGCTTCTTGAGTACATCGTCAACACTCAAACCTTCAAATGGATTGGTTGAGGTGCTTGAGGCTTTTACGTTTTCGAACCGAGCCATAAGCTCGATCAAAGGATCGTAACTGCAAACGAGTTCCTGGTCAGGCGGGTTTGGGTTGGAAGGGTTCGTCAATGAAAAAGGTATCCAGCGTAACCCTCGCGCCCAAAAGTGAGCGCGAGGGATTTGACGCTATTTCAGGAGATCGGCGTTCTTGGTGCTTTCCCAAGGGAATGCCGCATTTCCAAAGTGGCCGTTCTTGGCGGTGGGCAGGTACTGCATCTTGAGGAGGTCAAGGTGCTTGATAATCCCCGCTGGCGAAAGGTCGTATCGCTGCTTTACGCGATTCTCGATCTCTTCTGGATCAATCGTGTGCGTACCGAATGTCTCCACACTGACCGCGACGGGCTGGGCAACGCCGATAGCATAGGCGAACTGAACGACGGCGCGGGAGGCAAGTCCTGCGGCGACGATGTTCTTCGCGATGTATCTTGCCATGTAGGCAGCCGATCGGTCGACCTTTGTGGGATCTTTGCCGGAGAATGCGCCACCGCCGTGAGGAGCAAGTCCTCCGTAGGTGTCGACGATGATCTTTCGACCCGTCACGCCCGTATCACCCTGTGGCCCGCCAATGATGAACTGGCCCGTTGGGTTGATATGGTAGTTGATCGGCCCATCCACGTACTGCTGATAGGCTTCGAGCACGGGCTCGATAATTCGCGATCGCACGATCTCCTCAACGCCGGCTTGCGTAAGCGTTGGCGAGTGCTGGGCAGAGACGACGATGGTGTTGATTCGCTTCGGGTTGCCGTTGATGTCGTATTCGACCGAAACTTGGCTCTTTACGTCTGGGCGCAAGCCGAGCGTCTGGTGGCGACGCCGTACGGAGGCAGCCTGGCGTGTCAGCGCGTGCGCAATCGAGATCGGAAGCGGCATAAGCTCAGGTGTTTCGGCGGTGGCATAGCCGAACATCATGCCCTGGTCACCGGCTCCGCCGACGTCGACGCCCATGGCGATATCCGAGGACTGGCCTTGGATGGCAACGAGGACGCCGCAGGTGTTTCCATCGAACCCTAGGTCGGTGTCGGTGTAGCCCGCATCGGTTACCGTTTTGCGGACAACTCGGGCGACGTCAACATAGCCATGGGTCGTTACTTCACCAGCAACAACGGCCACGCCACGAGTGAGCAACGTTTCGATAGCCACGCGGCTCTTTTCGTCTTGCTCAAGAAACGCATCAAGCAATGCGTCCGAAATTTGATCAGCCAGTTTGTCGGGATGCCCCTCACTGACGCTTTCCGATGTGTAAATCCTCATCTTCCAACAGAAAAGGGTACCCCGCCGGACATGAGAACCGCGATTGATAACGTCAACACTTACGTGTGACCCTAACTTCCTGTCTTGATATGGACCCCAGACGTTTTGATGTAAAAGGGATCGCGGGAATGAGGCAGCATGTCCAAGACGAGGGCATGGTTCTTGGGCAAATCAACTTTGATTAAGTCTCCTTCCTTGCTGATGTAGGCAACCACCCGTCCCTCCGGACCTTCGATGTCCACGTGAGTGCCATCAAATTTCGTTGCCATCCAGGAGCCATGGAAGCTTCCGCCAACCGTGGCCTTGTATTTGTCAAAGGACCCCTCGAATGGGTTGTAAACGTAATATTCCTTGAACGGCAGGATGACTTTCTCGCCGTCGAGCATCGGCTTAAACTGAAGGTCAAGAAGACTTAGGTCGATTTTGGGAAAGACGGTAAACGATCTTCTGCCCTTTCGATCCGCTACGGAGACCTCGATGTGATCCGCCCAATAGATACACTCGGCGTTCCGGACACCCTCGGGATCAAGAAGTTGGATGGACTGTCGAAGCAGTTTTCCTTCGGGGCTGATCCAATAGGTTGTCGTGTTTCGCGATCCGTAGCTGATGGTTTTTATCCTTGTGCGGTTTTCGCCTTTGGTGATTCCATCCATCTTGAGGATGCGACAGGGCTTATCGAACAGCTTGCCGTCGATGCAGGACCATCGAACATACCCTTTCGAGTAACTGGTGAGACTCTCGCCGTAGATTTTCGTCTTCGTGAATTCCGCGTTCGTGGTCTTCTCGAACCGAACTTCCATCGTCACGTCGTACTGTGGTAGCGGGCCGAGCGCAATCTCGCGCTGCCCCGGTGTGTATGCCGCCAGATAGGAGAATTTCGGTAAATCCTGAACAACGCCCTGGCCGGCGAGCAGTAAGGCAAAACCTGCGAGTGTAAAAGCCATCGATCTTTGTCTCCAGAATTCACTTTACGACAGGTTTTGCCGATGTTCGGCCCTAAGATTCAGTATTTGCGACTGGAGCGGGAGCTTCGCGGTCCATCCTTTCTGGCGCGCTAATGCCAAGTAGCTCAAAAGTTGCTTTCAGTCCGATGGCCACGGCTTGACATACGGCAATACGTGCTTTCGTCAATTCCGGTTGGTCGGCTTGGATGACTCGACATGCATCGTAAAAATGATGGTAGCTGCGTGCAAGTTCAACCGCATAGGTTGTCAGGCGGTGGACCCCATAGTCTTTGGCGCACCGTGCGACTTCCATCGGCAAGTCCATGGTCTTCTTGATGAGTGCCAATTCTCGCGGATGCGTGAGGAGTTCGTAGACTTCTGGCTTCACGCTCTCGGCATTTATCACAAATCCAGATTCGGCTGCACGGTTGAGAACGCTGCAGATTCGGGCGTGGGCGTACTGGACGTAGAACACGGGGTTCTCATCACTTTGCTTGGTGGCAAGGTCGATGTCGAAATCCATGTGGGTGTCGTGGCTCCGCATGAGATAGAAGAATCGGGCTACGTCTCGGCCGACCCTCTGTTGCTCCTCTTTCGTCGCGCTAGGGGCAGCGTTCGCACCGATCTCGTCGATGAGGTCGCGGAGTTCGTAGATGTTGCCATCTCGCTTTCGCATGGGGGCGGGCTTGCCCTCTTTGAGGAAGCGCACGATCTGGAAAATAATGATCTCGAATTTCTCGGCAGGGTAGCCAAGTGCCTTGCACACCGCGTTCATTCGTGGGATGTAGCCGTGATGGTCTGGCCCGAGAATGATGAAGGCCTTGTCGTATTTGCGCTGACCCAGCTTGCTCTCCATATAGGCGACGTCGCCAGCGATGTAGGCGGGCCTACCGTTGGAGCGGAGCAGGACACGGTCTTTGTCATCACCAAACTTCGTAGACCGGAGCCAAAGCGGGCCCGCTTCTTCAGGCTTCTGTTCGAGATGCTCTTCTTTGCCGTCGCGAACGACTTCGGCGCGGTAGCACTCGTCATCGGCCGAACCATTGGCCTTCAACTTTTCGAGTGACTCGGTGACGAGTCCTGAGTCGTGCATGGACTGTTCGGAGAACCAGTTGTTGAAGGCGACTCCAAACGTAGCCAAATCACTTCTTTGGCGCTCGATCATGAGTTCTTGAGATCGAGCTTGCCACCAGCCGACTTCTTTACTGGCGAGGTCCTCGGTTGGGAACTTGGCGGCGACGTCGGTGGCAACATCCTTGACGTATTCGCCTTTGTAGCCGTTTTCAGGGAAAGGCTCAGAAAGCGCGTAGGACTTGACGGACTCGGCGAATAGCCTCATCTGTTGCGAATTGACGCCGTCATTGATGTAGTACTCAGGGTCGACATCATATCCAGCCGCTCGGAACACCCGAACCAGCGCATCGCCAAATGCGGCACCTCGTCCTGAACCAACCGTGATAGGGCCGTTTGGATTGACGGAAACAAACTCAACGTTGATTTTTCCTAGGCTTGGACTACTGCTCAGTCTGGCGGCCGGGAGCTCCGCGCCCGCTTTCAAGATGTCAACGAGAAATCCTGCGACAAACGCTGGCTTGAGACGGAGATTCAGAAACCCTGGGCCAGCAATGTCGATGGCCTCAAATGGCGAATCGACATCGGCCAACAGTGTTTCGGCGAGCATTTCGCCAATCTTGCGAGGAGGCTGGCCGATCTTTTTCGAAGCTACCAGCGCAAAATTACACGCGTAGTCACCGTGATCAGGGTTTTTCGTGTCCGAAATCTCGATCAGATTCCGTACGTCGGCTGGAAATGCCCCCGATGCGATAAGTTGATCGACGGCGGCTTGGACTAATAGCTGAAGTGTTTCGCGCAACAAGGTTAGGTTGTACCCGCACCCAACAACCGCAATTTGTGGATAGTGTATCGACAATTTCGGCTCGTGGGGGCCCATTTTGGTGAACGCCCTCTTGACGAAAACAGTCCAGATACCTGAATCTTTTATGGAAACGTGTCCGCAGACGAACGATATTGGCGATTCCTGCCGTCAAAATTACGTCACAGCCCTGGTTGCTCGTATTGCATCAGGGACTATGGTCTACAATATTCGGCGATTGAGGGAGTCCGTTTACTAGACCGGACATAGGACTGGGTGATAAGCATACATGGCGTTGCCACGAAAACCGATGGTTCAGTTCCTGCTTGAGAAGGGGTATCTCAAGCGAGAACAATTCGAAGAGGCTCAAAAAGTTCAGCAACAGACTGGAGAGGCCGATATCTCCAAGGTGTTAATCGCCTTGAATATGGTTGGCGAGCGAGAAGTGCTCCAAGCCAAAGCTCAGGAAATGGGCTTCGCCTTTGCCGATCTCGATCGTATAACGATCGATACAGCGGCAATCAACATCGTGCCTGAACGCATGGTGAAGGCGCACTCGGCGTTGCCGGTGAAAAAGGACGGTACGACTCTTTGGGTCGCAATGTCCAATCCGAACAACCTAAACGCAATTGACGATATAAAAATCGCCTCGGGTTGCAGAGTTATCCCCGTGGTTGCCGTTCCTGGTGCCATTGAGGATGCGATCAAGAAGTATTACGGTGGTGGTGCGGCTCTCCCAGAAGCAGCCACAACGATTACGACTCCAGCAACTCCGGCATCTCAAACGAATTTTAACGCTGACATCCGCGGAGCGATCGCTCTTGCTGGTGCGGGGCGAAGGGCTTCTGACGACGACGGGGACAGCGAAGGCGATGCCGAGAAAATGGCAGAGCAAGCGCCAATTATCAAATTGGCCAACGCGCTCATCCAGCAGGCAGTTGCTGATAGAGCTTCTGATATTCACGTTGAGCCACAGCAACGATCCGTTCGCGTCCGGTACCGAATCGACGGTGTTCTCCAAGAGGCGATGACGGTTCCGCGGAACCTGATGGCTCCTCTCATCAGCCGTCTTAAGATCATGGCGGACATGAACATTGCCGAGCGACGTGTCCCGCAGGACGGTCGTATTGAAGTTCGACACGTTGGCAAGGAATACGACCTTCGTGTTAGCTCAATCCCAACGCCGTTCGGCGAGAAGATCGTTATGCGTATTCTCGATAAGTCGAGCGTTATGCTTGGCTTGCAGAAGATCGGGTTTACGGAAGAGAACCAAGTTCGAATCGAAGAATTGGTTACGCAGCCGAACGGAATGTTCCTCTGCACAGGTCCTACGGGATCTGGAAAGACCACGACGCAGTACTCAGTGCTTAATAAGCTCAATACGGTCGGAGTCAACATCATCACCGCGGAGGACCCCGTTGAGTATCAGCTCAATGGTATCGCTCAGGTTCAGATGAACCGAAAAGCGGGCCTTACCTTTGCCACCGCGCTTCGTGCCTTCCTTCGACAGGACCCTGACATCATCATGGTTGGTGAAATGCGTGACCTTGAAACAGCTGAAATCGCGATTGAAGCTGCTCTTACCGGTCACCTTGTCCTTTCGACGCTTCACACGAACGACGCGCCTTCGGCTACTCTTCGTATGATTGACATGGGTGTTGAGCCGTACTTGATTACAGCTACGGTCATCGGCGTTCTTGCCCAAAGACTTGCACGAAAGATTGACCCTGACAACAAGGAACCATACACGGTTTCGGCGTCGGATCTGCGCCGATTTGGTCTTCAGTCATCGGACCCAGACGAGCAGATCACCCTGTATCGAGGCGTTCCAGCGGAAAACAACCGAATGACGGGTTACCGCGGACGAACCGGAATCCACGAGTTGATGGTCATGAATTCCGAAATTGCGGAGTTGGTCGTTCGCCGTGCACCGCTCCACGATGTCAAGGAAGCTGCTAAGGCTGGTGGCATGAGAGAGCTTCGTGAGGACGGTCTTGCGAAGGTTCTTGGTGGTGTTACGGACCCACAAGAAGTCATGCGCGTCGTCTTTACGGCAGGCTTCTAGTTTGGATTTTTAGTTAAGGACAGAGATGCAGCAGAACAACTTTCCACCCTCAAATCAACCCCCAGGGGTGAGGCCACCCATGCCTCGACCCAGTGTCGGCTCTATGATGCCGCCGGTTCAGAGCCAAATACCGGAAGCTCCGCCAGTGGAGGAAGAGCCAAAACTTCCACCGCAGACCCTCAAGGATCTGCACATTGATGAGCTGCTCCACATCGTGGTGGATAAGAATGCCTCTGACCTGCACGTTTGTGCCTCCTCTCCTCCCGTCATTCGCGAGGATGGAAAGCTGAAGCGACTGAACTACGAAGAGTTCACCCCTCAAGAAATCCAGAGAATGATGTACGACATCATCTCGGACGAGAACATTAACAAGTTCGAAACCACGCTTGAGTTGGACTTTTCGTACGCTCTGCCAAGGCGAGCCCGCTTCCGTGTAAACATGTACCGCGACCGCGGTTCGGTTGCTGGTGCGTTCCGATTGATTCCGCAGAAGATCCCGACTGTTGAGCAATTGAACCTGCCGCAGATTTTGAATCGACTCTGCGAAAAGCCTCGTGGTTTGATCCTTGTTACTGGACCTACGGGTTCGGGTAAGTCGACGTCGCTCGCAGCGATGATCAACCACATCAACACGAACTTTGCGCACCACATCATCACGATCGAGGACCCGATCGAGTATCTGCATGAGCATAAGCAGTCGGTTATCAACCAGCGCGAAGTTGGTTCCGATACTCGAAGCTTCTTGAACGCTCTTCGCGGATCGCTTCGTGAAGATCCAGATATCCTGCTCGTCGGTGAAATGCGCGATATGGAAACGATTTCGCTAGCCATTACGGCTGCAGAAACGGGACACCTTGTGTTCGCTACTCTGCACACCAACAACGCAGCTGAATCCGTTGACCGTATGATTGACGTTTTCCCCCCAGGCCAGCAGGAGCAGATTCGTGTTCAGCTGTCCAACAACCTGGTCGCCATCATCTCGCAGCAGCTTTTGGCTCGAGCAGGGACCACCGGCCGTGTGCCAGCAAACGAAATCATGATCGCTTCCTCTGCTATTAGGAACCTGATCCGTGAGGCGAAATCCCACCAGATTACGTCCATGATTCAGACCAGCGGCAACATGGGAATGATCACGATGGACCAATGTTTGCGTGATTTGTATCTGAAAGGGTTCATTACAATGGAAGACGCGATGTCGCGTTGCCAGAACCCAGACGAACTTCGTAAGATGATTAACACGACTGCTGTGGGAGCACAGACTGGTCCTGGTGGTCAGCAACCGCCTAGAAGGTAAGACTTAGGAACCGGATATGCCTATATTTAGCTACACGTTTAGAGACGCAAACGGGGGTCTCCAGAAGGGCACCGCCGACGCCGAGAGCGAGGACGTTCTTAGAAGGAGGTTTGAGGAACAGGGCTTCACGATCACCGAATTGACGATGATCAAATCGAAGTCGCCGAAGTCCAAAACCTACGGAAAAGTCAAACTCACCAACTTGTCGGTGTTCTGTCGTCAGTTCTCGACGATGGTCGACGCTGGTGTGTCGCTCGTTCGCTGCCTAGACGTGCTTGGGCACCAAACGCAAGATGCGAAGCTGAAAAAGATTTTGATCGACATCGGCGAGCGCGTTGAGTCGGGCGAAAGCCTTTCTCGCGCCATGCAACGCCATCCAAAGTCGTTCAACAACCTCTTCATCGGACTTATCAAAGCGGGTGAGATTGGTGGTGTCTTGGAGGAATCCCTCCAGCGACTTTCGCACTTCTTGGAAAAGGACGTCGAACTTCGCCGCAAGGTGAAATCGGCTATGACCTATCCGGTTCTGGTCTTGATCATGTCGACCGGTATCGTTATCTTCCTTGTCTCCTGGTTCGTTCCCCAGTGGGCGGACATTCTGAAGGACCTTGGACTGAAGTCGGACGACCTTCCTGCCCCAACCAAGTTCTTGATCGACGTTTCAAACGTTATCAAGTACTACTGGTGGATGGTTATGATCTGCACGACGATCTTCATCTTCGCGTACAGGCTGTTCGTCAGCACGCGATTTGGAAGGCGTGTTGCCGACCGTATCCGACTCAAGATTCCTGTATTTGGCAAGCTACACCACAAGATTTGTATGTCGCGGTTTAGCCGAACGATGGGTACGTTGCTCACTTCGGGCGTTCCGATTCTCCAAGCGATGGAAACAGTGGCAGGCACGGTCGGTAACACGATCATGGCTGACGCGATCCTCGAAGCGAGAGCCCGAATCCGAGAAGGAGATCGCATCGGCGATCCTCTCGAAGCCTCACGATTGTTCCCGCCGATGGTCGTTCACATGATCGGTGTCGGTGAAGAATCGGGATCTCTGGACTTTATGCTTCAGAAGATCGCTGACTTCTATGAGAACGAAGTTGAAGCGACCTTGGCGTCACTCACGGCGGCGATTGAGCCGATCATGATTGTCGGCCTCGGCTTCGTCGTCGGCTTCATCGTCATCTCGATGTTCTTACCTCTTGTCGACGTTATTTCGAAACTGTCGTCTGGTGGTGGCGACGATAAGTAATCGTCATCACAAAAGGGGCCCGTCGGAACTTGATTCCGGCGGGCCTCGCTGTTATTCTAAGTAGAAAATGAATCCACAACTAACGATGGTGCCAATGTGGTCTTGGATCATCGGCCTTATGTTCGGCGCTACCATCGGTAGTTTCTTGAATGTGGTGATATACCGGCTCCCGCGGGGGCTGTCTCTTTCTAATCCACCGAAGAGTTTCTGCCCGGTCTGTAAGCACTCCCTCGGCTTCCTCGATCTCTTTCCGCTGTTTAGCTACCTGTTCTCAGGGGGAAAGTGCCGATATTGCCACAAGTCATTTTCCTCTCGGTATTTCTGGGTTGAGTTGCTCAATGGTTGCCTGTGGGCTGTCATTTGGTATCAGTTCCTCATCGTCACGACCGACCCACTGAGAGCTGGCTTCTATGCCATCACGACCGCCGCTCTTGTCGCTGTTATCTTTATCGACTGGGAGCTTTACATCATCCCCGACCAACTTAACGCGACGCTGTTGGTGTTCGGTATTGCTTACCATGCGTTTGATAAGTCTCTGCCAATAGCCCTATGGGGCGCGTTGTGGGGCTGGGGACTTCTATGGGGAATCGCACTGTTTGGAAGAGTGCTATTCCGTAAGGACGCGATGGGACACGGCGATATCAAGATGATGCGCGGTGTAGGCGCATTGTTAGGTCCCGGGTTGTTAGTGGCGAACCTTGGTATCGCGGTAGTGTCCGGCCTCGTGATTGGTATCGCGATGCTCGCGTTGGCTCCCAAGGCTAAGTCGGAAGAGGCGCCATCGGACGATGAAGAGGAATTCTTGCCGCCCGAATCGATAGGTAGCCTCTTTATCCATGGGGCTTGGTACCTAGCGTGTCTTGATATCGCAGGCATTTACGCACCTGGTATTTATAAGTGGATTGGTGAAACTTCGAGCGAGGAGAATGTCGATGATGACGACTGGAAGCCATCGCTCACTACCATTCCGTTTGGTCCTTATCTCGCGATTGGGGCCGTGATTTGCATGCTTTTCGCTTCGCCGATCGAAAAAGCGCTGAACGAATACTGGCAAAAAGTTACGCATCCTGTAACTTTCGCCACACCGCAATCAGATCGGTTTGTAGGAAACGCAGAGAACCGTCTAAAATTGGATTTTGTGCGCACGGAGGGAACCAATGAATCATAAGGATCAGACAGGACTCGGTCTACAGGCTCGGGAACAATATTGCCCCTCTGGTAGTCACACAAGTTGGGGAGAGTGGGGTACAGGACGCATGCATAGAAAGGGCTTCACGCTCATTGAATTACTCGTCGTCATCGCGATTATCGCGATCTTAGCGGCGATCATTTTTCCGGTCTTTAGCAGAGTGAAAGACTCTGCCTATAGGAGTTCAGACCTATCGAACATGAACTCCATTCGTACGGCTCTGCAGCTGTATCGCCAGGATCAAGGTGGTTATCCGCCTGCACTGCTCGGCTATGTCACGCAGTACAGCGATGGTGGTCCTTATCCGATCCAAGGCGATATGGTCCCAGCCAATGCGGTTGTCGGGGCTTTGTTCCCAAAGCGGATCGATAATCTAGAGGTTTTCCGTCCAGCTTATGACCGTATTAATGCGGGCCAGCAGTACACGATGTTCTCAAATGGCGTTTGGCCGAACAAGGTAGATGGGTCTCATGCGAGCAATCCAAATTCCTACCAGAAGTATGGACCTACCGATGGCTATGTGCAGCGGTGCATCGAGACCGGTGTGTTATCTCGCGGCGGTGGGGGTTCGTTTTCCGTTCCCAATAACTACTACACGATCAGCGGATACGATATCGCGACTGTGCCTAACGAGAACGGATCTGGTAAACGAAACGAAATTCACTATTCGCTGTTCTGGAGTGGTTGGACAGTTCCAACGGATCCTTGCGCTCCGGACCCGACCACGGAGAAAGGAAACGCTTTGGATGATCCACGGCAGCTCGGGTACTTCGACCCTCCTGAAGCCACCGTTGTGACGTGGGACAGCAACTTCCGCGATTACGAGAATTTGGAAGTTCAACACACGAAGAAGGACATCGTCCTGTTCTTGGGCGGCTCTGCTAAGCCTTACGACTCTGCGTTTATGGCGCAGGAATCTTGGAAGGCAACGCCGTAAGGTCTGGAGATCGAATGCCTAATCTTGAAGCTATGAGTCAAATCAGTGGCCCAACGTGTCAAACGGTAGCGTCTGGCAGTCGGCGAAAACGAAATCTCGGTACGACACTTATCGAGATTCTCGTTGTCATCGTGGTGTTCCTTATTGGAATCCTCGCCGTCATCCAGATCTTTCCCAAGGGCTTTCAACTTTTGCTTCTGAACCGAAGCAAAATCGTCGCTCAGACATTGGCTCGCGATTATAGTGAGACCCTGAAGGCACGGCCTGATGAGCTGCCTGAGCAGATCGTTTCTGCGTACTACGACGGAAGCGGAAATCTGATCATTAACTCAGCCAAAGATCCTAATGACTTGAGCACATTAGGAGTGAGCCTAAACAGTAATGGGCTTGCTGCAGATGGAAGTGGTGTTGGCCTGGGCAGTTGGCAATATTACACCGCCAGCAATATCTTCAGAAGAGTCATCGGTGAAGGTCGACGCGTGCCCGCTCCACGTGCGGTTGGTTCCACGAACTTATACTTCGGTGGGCTGATGGTCCTTCAATTTGGACCTATCGACTTCCAACCAGCAAAGTTGGGCCGTGTTTCTAATCTCGTGGTTTATGGCAACGACCTGCAGCAGATTATTGGCATTCCTGCTCCGCAGGTGCTTCGTACCGATTATCAGTATTTCGTTTCGAACCCGAACAACAACCAGATTGCGCTCACGCTGCCGTCGGGGCTGTCCACTGATGCCGATAGACAGTATCGTGTGTCGTTCTCAGCGTACTTGAGCAACGGTTCGGGTGGCGTCGTCAAGCGCGACTATACGGAGTTGCTGCCAATCGTCGTTCAGGGACAAGCGGGACCAGATGCTTCTGGGCAACTGCCGTACTCAACGCCACGCAGCTTGGTCGCGTTAGTTGGCGACCCGATTCTAAGTGTGGATTTGAACACCTTGCGTGTTCAGAGGATCTTCCAGCCTATTCTGAAGACAGATGCCAACCAAGTCTTTAGTGCAACGGATCCTTATCAATACAAATTGCTGAACGAGAACCTTGGGGTTCTGTTGTTCAA
Source organism: uncultured Armatimonadota bacterium (assembly GCA_903833215.1). Taxonomy (GTDB): domain Bacteria; phylum Armatimonadota; class Fimbriimonadia; order Fimbriimonadales; family Fimbriimonadaceae; genus Fimbriimonas. The sequence continues at coordinate 134,993 of CAILEM010000067.1, read as the reverse complement.
CCCAATCGGAAACGGAAGATTCGTTAGCCGACAGGGACATGACCGGGAGCCGCTGACAGCGCGAGTGAACTACGATGTCTTCGACTGGAGAATCCTCCACGACGATTTCCGAATCGACGCTGGCGTTCTTCCAGGCGAGCCATCTGCGGTAGATCCGCAGGCGCTGATCGCGCAACATAAGCTGCCGATAGGAAGCCTCAAGGTGTCAACGATTGCTGGACCCGACGGACTACCGAATGAGCCGATTGCGAATTTAGAAATCACACCTGATTCACGCAAATACATCGGCTCGGGTTATCTCCCTGCCGACACTTCAAATGCTAACGGCCCCGGCGTTGATAACTTCGTCCTCTTGGATGTGGAGACTGGTGGTGTATATTGCGAAGTCAATACCGCCGATCGTAGCCAGCAACTCATAACCGTTAACAAGACGACAGGCGTGGTTAGTATTAACGACCTCGACGGCGATGCCTCAAACGGCATTACGGGTGAGTTGTTGATGCCGGATGGATCTACCGTCAATGTTCAAATGGATAATCGCGCGGTACGGGCTCTTTATCGGGTGAATCAAGAATATTCGCTTCAAGTTTTCAAGGCGGCTTCTCAGTACACCATCTCGCCGACGGCAGCCAGCTTAAGTGTTGGACAGTTCTATGTGGGTGGAACCGTGACCGGTGCCGGTCAATCGACTCGCATCTACTTCTCAAATTCAGATAACGGACGAAAGGTGACGGTCGGTGAACTGACCTACGCGAGTTCGGTCGACAATCAAGTGCACAGCTTTGTCGGTCAGGACTTTCTGATCAAGAAAGGTGGCGACCCCAGCTTGAATCTGCCCTATATCGACTTGACCGACGTTGACCCTTATGCGACAGCCGTCAACTTCAGAAACGGAATTGGAGTCCGGGGAGTTAAGGGTGCTTCGGTAGCAGTGCGAGTTCTTTGGAACCCCACGACCTTCCGACTGACACCTGATTCCGCGACGAACCTCAGTCATCTGAACCAATGGGCTCAGAACTGGAGAAAGACAACGAACGAGATGTTCTTGCAGAAACAGGACGTGAACCGATGATGCCGAAAAAACGAGCGTTTACTCTTATTGAGCTCCTGACGGTAATGGCGATCTCAGCAGTGCTGATGACGATCATTGTCGTGCCAGTATTCCAGAGCTTTAACTTCACTCGCTCGGCGCAGGCTTTTGCCGATGCACAGGCTCGGGCGCACGTGATTGCGGATCGTATCTCACGCGCAATGGGTAACGCCGTTGCCGTTCGCAGTAACTCTGGTCTCGTTCGCACATTCCTCAATGGCAATGTAGCGAACATCCAGGCAAACTCTGTGATCGTTCAGGTTCCCCGGATGGGAGCAACAACGAGTCTCACCGCGGGCACGATTGAAGTCGTCCTTCCTTATACGAAGATGGACTTGATTACCCCAGCCGAAGGGGACGCCTCACAGACTCCCGGTTCGTACACGAACCCTGACAATGGCTTTGTTGACCCAACCCTGCAATCTCCTAAGGGGCAGCCAACACTGCCAGTTGGGCCGGGAGCAACCATTATTCGGTATTTCATTGGCCTTCGGGATCCACTTAGGCCTTATAACAATCCTTACGATGGAATTCTGATGGGCTTGAACGGAAGCCAGGACAATTTGTTTGTCCTCTACAAGGCAGAGGTTCATCCGTTGGTCTTTCGTGCGGGCCAAGGTTCGAACGGGGATACATCATCTCGTTTCCGACCCAACCTTCAGTTCTTCCAGAGCGATAGCGTAACCGACACCCAAGTCATCGATTACGATGACCCACGCTTCTTCCTGATTGATCAAAACGATCCAGCGAAGACGGCCCGAATTCGGTTTGGCTGGTTGACCGTGGCCAAGCTTCAGACTGAGTTGAGTCGCTACGACATGATCCAGCCCGTCTATGACAAGTTCACCCATGCGGTGACCTATGTCGGCAACGCGCCAAGAATCGTACCGCTCATTCAGTTCCGACCATCGCACGTCAGCAACGATCCCATGCAAGGTCAAGTCGCACTAAGACCAGGCGAAGAGACAAATAACTCGGCTGCGATCGGCCCAGACATTTTTAAGTCCCGCTATGGCCTGTGGAGCAACCAGGTTGTGCGTGTGTGGCCACAGGGCTACAGCCCCAATCCTGGCTTAGGCGTAGGTTTTCAGCAGTATTTCGTGGCAAGGAACGACCCAAGCAACGGCTTGGCGGGTGCACCTGCCGGATACAGCATGTACTACTACGATCCGAGTGTTTCGCCAACGGACTACAACTCTGGACTAGAAGTATTCGACCTTTATACGTACCAACAGGTCAGTGCGACCCAAGGGCGATATCCGTTCAGTCAGGCGATCACGGCTGCGAACTTTCGTTCCAACTGGTTAGCCACGCAGACGATTCGTGATCGATTCACGCCCATCGTGATGGATTCAGCGAAAGGCATTCTTCGAACGAGCTGGGATATCAGCGAAGTTGGGAATCCAAATATTGTTCCTTCGCCGACGAACCCACAGAATCTTCCGTCGACTTTGACGAGTCCTTCCGGAATTGGATATCCAGCATCGCCGTTCTTCGACCCGAACTATGTCGCGCCAAGTGGATCGACAGCAGGTTTCATTGCCGGGAACTTCTACGATGCAGCCTTCCAAAGCGTCAACGAACTATTCAATTGGACCTATGTGAACGCCCCCAACCTCCAAGCGCAGGTTGAGCGATTCATCGATCTTCGGGTCACCACTAATGGTGATGGCTCGGTGAGTCCGATGCATCCAACATTAGGGTTTGCCAAAGCGCGGATCGTGCCTGGCAGTGAGATTATCTACGGTCCTGATCAACTGCCGGGACCCAATCTTGGCAACATCGTCCGGTATGTCCGAACGACTCGTGAGCCAGGTCCCAACCAGTATCGAATGAACTACGTCGATCAACCCGAGCCGACAAATGCGAGTGGCAACATCGACTATTCAATGATCGGTCTCACGGCGGCCCAGCTTTCTGGATTCAATCCGAACGTGTACGACCCTCATAACTTCTGCAGCGCGGTGATTCAGCCTCGCTTCAAGAGGGGATACATCAAGTTCAACTCTGATCCGAATTCGCCGCTGCCGATTGGCCAGATTCAAATTGCCTACCGCTTCCAGTTCAATGGAACCCAAACCGGGCCAGTGGCCGCTGGATCCTCTGCAAGCGATGCGTTCGCGGTGGATTACGATACACGTCAGTTGATGTCTGTCCAACTTACGATTCGCAACTACCCACAGACGACTAACATTCCGAACCCCCAGACCGTGACGGTTAAAGCAACGGCTACTGTCCGGAACGTTATCCGGTGATCCCAATGAAACCAATTCACTCACAGTCGATGCGAAATCGAGAACGCGGCCAGACGATCATCATTGCGATGGTGGTTCTTGGTGTGCTGCTTATTCTCGGAATTGTGTTCCTTGGCATCATTGACCGAAGCGCCAAGTCGACACATAACCTAGGAAACCGTTCGGCGGCGAACGATCTCTCCGAGGCCGGAATTCGCTACGCGCACTCGCAATTGCTTTCGAGTCAACTTGGTGCCGACTGGCGCGGCGTTCCAACCGTGCTGAGCGTGCCTGGCGTAAACGCCACCCCCGATCCGGACGTGTATTACCTCCGACCTATGGCAACATTGTCTGATGGCGTGACGCCACTGCCGATCGTTCCTGGTGGTTCACAGATTGACCTTGGTGGTCCCGATGGCTTGGGTCCTTTCTTCAGGGTTAATTACTTGAACGGCCGGTCGCTGATCCGCGTTCGATATGCTCCGAGCGACGCCAACATCTTTAGCAATTCACCGGTCGGTCCTCTGCGAAGACCTGGGCTTGCAAGAAATTACATCATCATCGAGGCAGTTGGACGTGAGGGGTTGGTCAATGCCAAAGACCCCACGACTCAGAATGCTGGCAATGCGATCCAGTACCGGAACTTTAACCAAGAAGTCGACTTTCGGGCTGCGCTTGGCATGATGAAGCAGGGCGAGTTGAAATACCCGTTCTCGCAGGTCAATCGAGCGTTCGTTTCTATCGGAATCATCGAGACCGCCAAGTTCATTACGAACAAGTACAACGTCAGCCGCGCAGCTGACATCGGAACTCCGGCTGAGCTGGGAGCGACGTATGGAGTCGACGGCAGCGGCAACCCGATTCCCGTCGCTACGAACCTTGTGACTCTTTTTGGTTCTTCGGCTCCCCTTTACAATTTGGGATCGGTTCCGTCCTCTGCTGGCCTCATAGAAGGTGGCGGGTCGGTCTACTCCAACGCCAGCGTTGTCCTCCATGGCAACATCCAAATGAACCTCAACAAATATCTGGGAGACCAGTTTGACGTTGCGGGTTCTGTGAAGGGAGATGGCTCAAGCAGTGTGTATCCATCTGGAGCACAGCTTAATATCGTCCTGAGGGATATCGTGCAGAACGGTACGACTTGGGCACCAGCCGCCTCGACAATGCTTGGCAGTACCCAACTTGATAGTCAGAGCCCGAGTTTCACAACGGTTCTAGGTACTTTCCGAGATGGAAATGCGAACCCAGATTTGAGCGGTAATCCACGTGGCGTAGGAAGCAAAGGCGTCCCTTCCATGGAAGTTACCGATGCGGAGACGGGTGAAAACCGGTACGTCTTGATGACCGCAGACAGCGGTTTCGAGAGTGGCAATGGGAACAGCGGATTGTTCGCCCACGGATCTGGCGTTTTTGTCTCGAACCCTTCCGATCTACAAGGGGCCACCGACGAAGTTGGACGGGCAGCATCTGGTTCCGAAGACTCCCTGGTTTACGACTGGCTCAACCAAAACAATGGTCAGAAGCACTCCGGTTGGAAAGGTTACTTGTACGTTCCCGTAGGAGCAGTGTATGTTGGTTCCAACGACGGCTTCTACATTCAGCGTAACAGCAAGGCCCCTGCCGAGGAGGCCCATTGGAGATATATCAATGGTGCCGACACCAATAGCTCCTTCATTCGATACCGGGTTGGTATTGGAACGGACGGATACCGGCACATCGTCAATTCGTTTACACCTGCGAATCTGAGCACGCCCGCCACACCGATCAACGTCAATGGGGCGCTGAGTGCGACTGATTACGATAAGGGCCCCGTCTTTAACGGAGTGATCTACTTCCAGGGTAACGCCCGCGTTCGCGGAATAATCCCGACCGACGTGCAGATCACACTGGTTTCGAATGCGACTATCTACATCGAAGGCAACATCACCAAGGGCGTGACTGCTAATGGACTCCAACCGGGAGAAGGCTATTCGGTGGGTCAATTGATCCATCGGCCGTCGAAGTCGATGATGATGTTGATGGCCAAAGACTATGTGACCGTCAACACAACCCAGTTCGTGGCCCCTTCGCCAAATCAAGAGGTAGAGCCAGTCAACGACACCCCGAACTCCAACGGTTACAACCCGATTCGAGTGAGAACGGGTGGATCATTGGTCACGGATTTTGACTTCGTCCGCGATCCAAACGGTCCGGCTGCGACTGCAAATAACCCGAGTACGACGCGACCCTACGAATTCGATTACGTCGAAGCAGGTTCGCCAGCTAACAAGATTCCCTCCAACCTGATCATTGCCCATACGATGGATGACGGCCCTGCGCCGGCAACGTTCTTCCAGTGGGACGTGAACACAGGTGGACCAGATCCATCGCCGTACTTCTTCCTTGCTGCGAACAACACCGCATCATCGTATATTCCTGGATTGACTCCAACGCAGACGATTCCTGAATACGGGCTCGGCACGGAACTCGATCAGCGCTATCCGAAGTTTGAGCAGAGGAGCTTTACGCTTATCGACCCAACCACTTCGACAATGTCAGCCGATGGCCAGAGAATCATCGCCAATGGTCCCACTGGTAAATACTCGGTGTTCGCCGAGGGAGTCAATGAATTGATGACTCGGCAAGTGAGCATTGGTGGAGCGGCAACAAACGATTACATCTTGGGTCGTATGGCGTTGGCTCCCCATGACATCCGCATCGAGGCCGCCATTTATGCAGAAGAGGGTTCATTCTTCGTCATCCCTGGACCATGGTTCAATCCAAATCCTAACGATCGACGAGACACCTACCTTGCAAGCGCTGCAACCAAGCCTGAGCGAGATGCTATCCGATTTGAGAACTTCGGTGCCTGGGACACGATGCCGTTTTACGGCGAGCCGCTCGATATGCGAATCGTGATTTCCGGTGCAGTGAGCGAGAATATGCCGCCACCAGCTTCAATTCAAGCGGAGTGGCTGAAGAAGTGGGGATGGATTCCCGACGACTTCGCCGCAACGGGACATTTGCTTCCCAAGCAGCATGTGCCGGCCGGCTACACAGCTTCCTCGGGTGGGGTTGTTCCTAACTTGACGATTACCTACGATCCAGCGTTGGCGACGGCCAGATCCAACGGATTTGTGAATGACAACAGCGCGAACACATTGATTCGTGTCGACAGTTACGGGCGGCCGCTGCCGCCTTTGCCAAGGCTTCCTGTGAGTCCGGTATTGGCATATTTTGGAGAGGTGCACTAAGATGTTACGCCGTTTGATTGGACTGGTTAGCCTCTCGGCAATGGCTGTCATGGCCATGGCGGGGCCGCAATCCTACGCTCAGCGAGTCCAAAACATTAGGGCTGGTGTCGTAATCCTGGCGAGTGCCAAAACGAACGCCGTTGGTGCTGTGCCACAAAGCGCAGGTCCGTATGCGCTCTACAATTTGGACTCCAATACCACGGTGAAGCCTGCCGGGTGGAATTTTTACAATCCATACGCGCCGACACGGGTGACACCCAATATATTTAGTCGGTGGTCAACCATCGACCCCGCCACGACTCCGCCGGTTGGCACTCGTATTTCGAAGCAGAATGCTGCTTACTGGGAAGTTTTCCTTAGTTCGCTAACCGATCAAGCTCTCGGGAACTATGACTTCTTGGTTGTGAACCCAACCGTATTTGCCTCACTGAATCCTTCTGAACAACTTCGTTTGCGTCGCTTTGTCGACAACGGTGGCGTTCTGTGGATTGATCCAGACGGCCTAAATGCAAGCCCATTCAACTCAGCCTATGGCAATGTGGATCAGTTCAATAACTTCCCATTTCCATTTTCGCCGTTGTCGGTGAACAGCATTTTGAATCCGCAAGCGGATTTCTCCAACTCGCTGCTAAGTTGTATTCAGTCGCTGAACTCGGGCGATCTCGCCTCGATCAATGCCCCCGCTTTTTCGAACTACCTTCTGAATCCGGTGGACTTCACGACCGATGGTGCGAGTTCGAATTTGAACTCGATCGCGGGCGGAACGATCACGGACTTCCTAAAGCTTCAAACGGTGAGTTTCGTCGCCGGACTTCCCGCCATCTCGATCGGAAGGATCGGTGAAGGTGTCGTCGTTATTACGGCTCGTGGAGCGTCGGTCAAGTTGAACCGAACCACTGCTTTTAACACTTACACGGCGAATCACGGATTTACCGGGTTGAGCCCTGTTCTCGGCCCAGATGGCATTGCTTCCGCAAAACTTGCCGTGAACATGGTTGGTCTGTTGCGCACATCTCGCCAACAGGCTGGTGGCAGTCGTAAGGTGAGCAGCAATGTCATCGACCTGAACCCGCCGCTTCTTTCACGGTCCGTAATCACGCCAGTCGACTACAGCTCTCACCTCAACCAGAACGGCAACAGTCAATCGACTCCAGCGCTCTACAAGGGACTTCTCGTCACTACGGTAGATGGAGTGCTGAAAGTCTACGATTCGAATCCGGCGACCGACATTGACGGAGACGGCAATCCAGACGACGGTATTCAGGACTACAGTGTCGGAGCTCCTTACGATGAGATCTGGGAGAGCGTTCAGCTTCCTGGCCCTCTCTCTGCTCCAGTATGTGCCGAAGTCGTCGGTGGACCTGGCACGACACCTCATGACGAGGTCCTTGTTACAGACTCGACGGGCACGCTCTATATCTTCAATCTCATGCCCCGTAAGTCGGACGGTTCGCTTGCCGGGCATCCGAACGGTCAATCGAGTGGCGGCTTCTCATGGGTGTACAAGGTGTTGCCGCCGAACACAGCTGCAACCCTCAATACTTCGCTCACAGGTGTCCCTCTGGCCCCTACGGTCCATGAAGGTATCGCCTACATGGTGGATAACGTCCAAAAGTCAGGTTCGACGACCGGCCAGCTTTGGCAGGTGGATCTTCAGACGGGCAGTTACGTTCTGTCGACAGTTCAGTCGGTTTCCAATAACGGCGGACGCTTCGTACTTGGCGGTGGAGAAAGTACAGTCGGATTCCCTGAGTTTACTTATGGGGCCACTGTTGGGTACATCCCGATCGCGGACAGCTCTGGCGGTGTCGACAAGGTGCTTTACGCACCCTTCGCTCCGAACGTATCGAGCGGCGTAAATGCTTGCGGATTCGTCAGTGTCTGGCTCGGCGCCCGCGGCGAAGTGCCCATGTCGTACAGTGTTGTTGGCAGCGATCTTGAGGTATCAACTCGCGTTAGCGGTACTAATACGGGCCTTCCAATCTACTTAGGCAATCAAGCTGGTTTGGGACCAAAGATCACGCTTCTCGATTCGAGTGGAAATCCAAAGTCGGATGTTGATCTCGGAAAACTCTTGACGGGCAGTGTATCGGGTGGAGACGGCGGAATCCTTAAATTTGGATTGACTCCACTTGGAGTCAGTACGTTTGATGCGACCGTGTCCGCAGTTCGAATCGACTACACGGTCGACTGGGGCAGTCAATATCAATCTTCTCTCATCCAAGTTGAGCGCGGTCGCTTGCTGATGCCGGATGTTGCCCAAGGCCCATCGCGAGTTATTGCTGGTGGAGTGGCTCTGTCACCGCAGGGAACCGCATATGTTGTTAGTTCCTCGCTACCAGGGTCGGCCACATCTGCGCCACCCTCTCCATACGGCGGAGGTCTCTACGGATTCCGCGAGCAGGGTCAGGGCCAGTTCAAATGTGTGTCACGCTACGAACTGTACGGTCCAAACACGATTACGCTTAACCAAGCATCAAACGTAACCGACTCAGGAGTTTTGACCGATAGCGACTATCTGATTACCTATCTGTCTCTGTTCCCGGCGACGTCCACCATCGCAACTGCACTTTCTCAAACCATGACCCATTACGAGATTCGCGGCGGACCCGCAATTCGAAATGGTCAAGTTTTTGTGACGGCTTCTGCGACGAAGTCAAGCCTTGGCGGTCCATTTCCGGTCCCTGTGACAATCTTGATGGCGTTTAACGCGGAACCGCAGCCTGCAAGCTTTGTGATTGGCGACCTCCCCGATGGAACGCAAATCTTGCAGTCTGATTTCGCTCGTAGCACGAACTCCCAGTCACCTGAGAATCAAAGTGCCATGTCGGTTGTTGTAAACAGCAGCAACGGCTACACGTACGATGCCTCAACGGGGGTTATCTCGTTCCCGAGCTTGATGAGTAACCCGACTGGGCAAATTCTCAACTGCATGAGTTTGAGCCAACCGATCATCGTCCGCAAACCCGGCGCATCGGACTATGTGGTTTATCCCGACTCCATCGGTGGAGCGGTTTGGAATCCTCTTCAGTGGTACACGGTCATGGATGGCGCTTATCCAAGTGGTGGAGCGCCGTTGGTAACCGGTAACTCAGTTTTCCTCGCTTGCGATAGCTTCCTTCCTGCAGTTCTGAACGGCTTCAGTGGAATCATCCCACCGACAACCGGAATGCTGTACGGAGTGAGTGCGCAGATTGGTGCATCTCAGCTTCACGCTTCGGCCACAAAGCCATGGTTGAATCAACTTTGGTCGGTTGATCCGATTAGCGGTGGCATCACCGGTGACCCGAACATCCTTTGGCCGCATATGGCCTCGGTAACCAGTCCCAGTGATTACGGCATCAAGCTGAACCAGACCCTTCTGACTGGATCTCACCTGGCCTACGGTCTCGCCGGTGGAGATAATGCTCTGGCCGCGTGGGGCGACAACGGGCTGTTCACCTTTGCGAAATCGAACGTCCTGGTGTGCGACGAAGGTCGCATCATCGAAATGGACGGTAGTGGTAACCCAATCTGGTCGACCGATTCGTCGGCAAGCACGGGGCCAAGCGCAATTAATGCTTCCGCCAACATGAAGCCGCTTATTCGTCCGTCAAGAGCCTATTTGCTCAATGACACGACGATCTTGGTTGCGGATCCTGGTGCAAACCGCGTTGCTACCGTTACAAAGAACGGCATCGAGCAACGATCCATTTCAAGCTTCCAACTCGATCCGGGCATTCCTGCCAATGGATACACGCCTGGCGAAACTCTCAATTTGAGCGGACCTAGAGACGCACTCTATTACTCGACGTTCACGAATATGGGACAAGCCTCCTCACTCGTGACGATGGGTGATGGCGAGAATGCATCAAACGACGAGTATTGGCAGCATTATCTGATTGCAGATACGGGCAACAAGCGACTTGTCGAAGTAGTCGATCGTTTCTACTACGATCCAGTAACGGGCATGACCGGCCAACCAGTTACGGTAGGTGGAGTTCCTCAAGTTGGGGTCCTGATTTGGCACAGCCCATTAGCTGCGTCTGGTAAGCAGTACAGCTATAGCAGTCTCAGCCGTGTGAAGCTACCGGATGCGAATGGCGGGCACTTTGTATACGTGACCGGCATCGGCGGAACCTTCCCAACGAGGGTAGGAACCGGTCTTGACGCTGCCGCGCCAAGTTCGGCAGTTGATGCAAACGACGGTACCGGCGGAATTGTTATCTACGATCCAGCTAATCCGGCAGGAGTGGTTACGATTAGCCAAATCTCACTGCCCGATGTCTCAAACACGGCATTTTGGAATCCAGCATCGCTCGCGTTTGATAACACGATCGACCAATCGACAACGCAAGGGCAACAAGCCTATGCGCGAAGAAAGGGTGGAATTCATCGCCTCAGCAATCTGTCCTCGGTGACGGCAAAGGTCGTTGGAAACGGACTGAGTCAACCAGCGACGGTGGCGATCATGGTTGCCGATGCTTCAGGCGTCTACGAAGTCACCTACAGTGCTGCGCTTGCCTCAGCAACGTCGCTCACGGTGGATTGGATGATGCCGAACGAAGTGTATCGAGTCATCCAGCAGTCAGGTAGTCCTGGTGTGCCGACTGTGGCAAACGCACAAGAACTGAGGGCAATGTACGCTCGCAGATTGGATTCTGGCGAAGTGTTGATCGTCAATGGCTACTATGGATATTGCGGCTACTACGCGGGCAGCAACTTTATCAGTGGCGTGCCGTTTAACGGCGAAGTCATGCAGGTGAACGGTGGGTTCAACAACGGTCTCGGATCGTATAACCCCACGGCAGCGAACCTTGGATTTAATTCGGCAAGTATTACGCTCGACTTAAGAACAGCTGGAGCCACGGGACTACGAGGTCTTGTGCTACCGGTGTTCGCGGATCGGCGATGAAGGAAAACCATTTGGTGAAAGTTATGGAAACCAGAAAGAGCACTTGGCTCGGACTACTGGCGATCGTTTCATCGTTGTTATTGAGCAGCGTCGCCTCCGCACAACAGGTCGACTGGCCAACCATCAAGGGCAACAATGCTCGGACTGGTTCTAACGGCGATGCTGGCCCCGGAGTAGCGAACCTCCGCTGGTGGACGCCTAATGGTGCCAATAACCAGTACACGACGTCGTTAGTGGTCGACAACACCGACTTTACCGGCAGCGCGTACAACTCAAGCTTTGCCGGGGGAGTGAATCCTGCGGGCTTATTCTCGACAACTGCGAGTGGAGCGGCAGCTTGGTATGCCGACCCGCTGAGCTTTGCCGTCGCGAACTTTGATGCTGGCGCACCTTGGTTGGAGCTTGATCCCAATAATCAACAGGACCAACGTGTTCCTGCGTATATCTACTCCACCTGTGTCGCTTCGCAGCTCAATCAAAGCCCAACTGTTGGGGCAACAGCGACAGCAACATGGAATTTCACACCCACGGCCGGAGTTCCAAACCTGTACGCCTTGTACGTCTGGGTTCCAACCGGGCCCCAGGATCTAAGCACAGGTACCGGAGTTCACGGACAGACTTTTCCTCAAGAATTCTACGTTTATCAAATCCAAACTCAGGGAAGAACGATTATCGACGTTGTCGATACTTGGGTTTCGGGTGGCGGTTGGGTTCGACTCGGCAATGGTGGCTTGCCGACCAGCATGGTGTTCCCTTACGACGGAATCAACCCCGTCACGATCACGCTGTTCAATACGATTCCGCGTGATTCCAAGGGGTTGCTAACCGCGACACCTGGCTCTTCGGTCGTGTATGCCGACGCGGCGAAAGCTGTTCCGACTTTTGGCTATTACGACGCCAGCCCTGTTTCAGCTCAGCTGATCGCTGGCAATCCGGCGACTACGAGAACCGTCGCAGCGGTCAATCAGTTCTCTTCGGGTGGCCTGAATAACGCATTTACAACGGTCGCAACTGGGACGGTTACCTCTTATCAGTACGACACGGGGGCTCCAGCATGGAGTTTCTCGCCAGTCCAAGGTGGTTCGATCCCCGTACTCACCGACGTATCGCCGGCCAATGCATCGCCAGCCCTGTCCTTCACTCCTGACCCAAGCCTCAATAAAGGAGGAGCCAATCTGGCTGAGACGACTCCGACGGTGTCTTGGGATGCGACACAGGTTCTGGCAAATGGCCTGATACCCGGTTACACGGCAACGATGTCGTATTCGCCTAGCCTGAACACAGGGACCTATCAGGTTTATGCCTACATACCAGGCAACGACTCGACGCATTCATTTGCCAAGGGCGTTCAGTACATCATTAAAGAAGGCAACACGAGCACGCCGGTCTTTATCGATCAGAGTTTCCCGGGTGGCTGGGTTCAACTCGGTGGTCGGCGCTTTGTAAATCAACAAGCAACTCCTTCCACGAGCCAGGCTCTTCTAAAGGTGCTGGTCACTAACGTGTCTTATGATCCTGCGAACGCAGGCAACACCCAAGACACTGGCAAGATCATTTACGCGAGCGCCATTCGGTTCGTTGGAGAGCAGAATCAGTCGATCTCTTCGACGCCGGTGATCGCGAACGTTAACATCAATAAGATAATCAACAAGGTTGTCACCGCTGTCCCAACACAGGTTGTGCTGGTTGCCGATGAAAATGGTTACCTCCATTGTCTTGACTCCAAGGGCAATGCCGATGGCACGACCACCGAGTATTGGAGCTATCCAAGTACGCTTCCGGATGGCGTTGATGACCCTAATAAGGACTTGGACAAGGATGTTGAGATGCCGAGCGGGTTCAGCCTAAGTTCGGCCCTCATTACACCGGTTCAGACGGCCTCTGGCCTGAAGTACTACCTGTATGTAGGAACCCGAAACGGTCGCGTTTACTGCATCGACATGGCAGGTCGTGGTGATGGAAAGAACGAGTACGACGGTTCGTTGGATACCCTTCCGGATAAACCCCCAAAACTTACCGTTGGCTCCACTCAGCGAATTTGGACTTTCCCATCTTCACCCGGAGTTCCGATTAGCAAACTTGGTTCTTTCCGAGGTTCGGTCACCACTAATCTGGATCCCGTTACAGGTGCAGCCACCCTTGGCGTCCCGACGATTTACGTTCCAACCACCCAGGGCAGAATCTATGCTGTGAATGCGGTTGGAATTCCAGCGACGGGCGGCGCTGGAACGGGCATCACCAATGAGCTTTGGCAGTATCCGCTAAAGACTCAGCCAACGCTCGGTGAGATCTGGTCCACACCGGCCTATTCCGTCATCAATGGAATTCCCTACCTCTATTTCGGCACAAATGTTCGGGTGACGGATGATGCGCCAGGGCAGTTCTACTGCTTAAACGTGACCAATGGAGCAACCGCGAAGAATCCTGTATGGATGTATGACGGCGGCCCGATCACAACGACGGTTGTGGGTGAAACAGGAACCGTAACCGTCAACACCGGCGACTTCCTATCTAGCCCTGCGATTGTTTCTCAAAAGACGGTCAATGCTTCCTATCCGGCAACGGATTCCTTCGTCTACGTTCAAAACCAGAATAACTATCTGTATGTGTTCGATGCCCTCACCGGCATTGTGAGCACACCTCCGCTGATGCCATCCGGTTCGCCTGCGCAGCCGATTATGAGCACGAAGGAGCTAGGGGTCGGAGCACTAGGCGCTCTGACGTTCTCGAAGATGACGGTGTACAACAACGCGGGGATACTTGCACCATCGGTGCCGGTCATCTTGGTCCCAACCTTGGACGGCCGCTTTGACGCACTGTTCGCCGATCCAGCTGTCGCTAACCTGTATGGAACTCGCCGAGCGTACGAGTTCAATACGGCATCGTCGATGATCGCCAGTAGCCTCGCCACATCGAATAACTGGATGTACGGAACCGACGAAAGTGGATTCCTGTACGCATTCAATAACGACGCCGGCTCGCTATCCCCTGGAAATCCTCCGGGTAGTGAGACCATCGTTGAGAATAACCCAGCTGGCAACATCTTCCGACACGCAAAAATCCGATTGGTAACGGAGAAGGGCCATAACCTTCTGAGTGCAAATCCTAGCCAGCTAGACTACAATCAAGCAACGCAGGGTGCGAGTAATCCTTACACCTTCACGCGCTCGCCACTCGCTTTTGAGTGGGGTGAATCGGCTTTCATCTTGGTATACGACTTCCCTTACTTGGTTACAAATGGGACGTCACCGGTTTCGCCTCCGATCATCAACGTGACTTTCAGCTCGCAAGGCAAGAACGTTACGCGAACCGGATCGGCTAGGAAGTTCCCCGAGCCGCCTAATGCGCCTGACGATCCTGCGGATCCTGCGTATCCAAGCGGCGATATACGGGATAACGGCTTTGCAGTGATTCAGGTTCCTCTTGGAACCGGAGCTACCGCCTTGCCTCCAGGGCCAGGAACGATCTCGATTTCGATTTCGTCCAGTGCGTTGAACACCTTCGGCGCGATGCAAACCATTGCGCTCAATCCGGCCTATTCGCACATTCCGTTCTACATGGCGAATCCGTTGGCAGTGGTAATGCCCGATCCAAGCAATCCGACCCAGCCAGGGGGAGATTTGTTCTCGGTAGGACTATCAACCTCGCCATCCGATGCGGAAAGCCTGACGAACGGAAGTCCTTCGGTGCCGGTCAATCCAAATCACCCAGCCAAGAATATCAATTTGCTGGGAACGAGTGGTGGTGTCGCGCATCACGGTCAATCCACGTCCACTCAGGCGTATCTTGTCGACCGCAGTATGATGGCGCTCGTAAATGCCGTTGGCTTAGCCAAAGTCAAAATGGAAGTCAAGAATCTGACTTGGCAAGGTGGGAGTGCTGCCGTTTGGAAGCCGCTCAATTCCACTTATTACGCTAATTTTGAGGACTACCCGACAAACTTCCCGAACGATAGTATCGACTACCCCGACATTAGCAATGAGCAAGTTCAGATTGTTATCAATCCGAATGCAGCCGCACAGAATCCGCTTTATAAAGCAGGGCAAGGCGTTACTCTCAATCCACCCATGGTTCTTGACTCGGGTACAGGCAAACTGCGTCCATTGCAGCGCGGAGATGAGCCTGAATCACGCGTCTTCCAGAAGACGCCGGTCAGCATTACCATCAATGTGCCTCGGTTCCAGCCACCCAACACAAACCCACAGGTCAATGCCGCGGGTGCGTTCGTAGGTGACTCCGATCCAAGTCCGGCAGCGATTCCGCTCAGCCAAGGGTATCTAGGTCGCGCTCGAGCATTTGTTGACTCGAATATTAACGGGCTGCTCGACACATCGCCCGCTGAAGCCTATCGAGGATTCAACTTGATGACTTCGGTCGATGTCGATGAGAAGATCACCGTAAGTACGCCAAGTGTCAACCTTGGGGCGCAAGGACAAGGAACGGGTTACAACCCACTTGTACCTGGGTCGGCTTCCGGTACTCAAGGCTATTCGCTCAACTCCAATTCGAACAACGCGTTTTCGATCTTCCAACCGTGGGATGGCTACTACAAGTCGTTGTTCCAGCCGTTTACGGTTCTCAACGAAGGCAACGTCAACCTATTGAACGTTCGCCTCGCAAAGGTCTACGCAATTGGAGGCACTCAACCATGGTCGATCTTCTCGACAACGAATGATCCGTTGGGCTGGTTAGACGGCTCGCTCGACGTGTGGAGTGACATCGATACAATCTTCGCCCCTGAGGCCAAGGCTGGTACGGGTTACAACGAGGTTATTGTTCAGAAGCCTCGTGTTTCCGATACCGCGCCAACGCAAGCGACAGCCAATGCGATTCGACGAGCCAATCCATATCTGGGAACGACGGGGTATTTCACTCCGTTCGGACAGTCAATTCCGCTTCCAGACGTGGCAAACCAAACGCTGGTAGGTTCGATCGGATCTCAATCGTTGAAGTATCCGCCGGTTAATCCTCGTGTGGCTGTATCAGTTCCACTCGGAATGCCAGCAGGTGCGTACAGCCAGACGATGCGCGTCATCGAAAAGGGTACGACCCTTGGATTGGGTGTCCCTTGGTTCTCTCAGAACAACGATTGGTGGCAGACGTACAACAACGCGCCTGAGACCTTCAGCGATCCGACGTTCACATTGAACTTCAATGTTCGCGAATCTCGGCTCACAACGTCCTTCACGCCGTTCACGGCACCGATGGTCGATAACGCGGCTTCCGCAAGTTCGGCCAATCCATATGCCTATAGCAACAAGCAACCTGCAATGATTCGAGATGCCTTCGGCGGACTCGATGTCGCTTGGGCTTCGGATAGGCCAAGTTGGAATCCAGCTCAGCCGACATCGTCGAGCCAACTCGGCAACTTCATGATCTACATGGCGTCGGTCAATAACGCTTCAACGTTCAACAGTTTCGGAATTACCGGAACTCCAGATCCGTTGTCTCCGTTGGCCGATCTTAACAACTTCACGCCAGCCTCTAGCTCTCAGTGGTTCAAGCAAGCTGCTGCGGCCTATCCGTCACAGTCGCCAGACGCGTTGTTCGGAAGCCAGTCCGGAGAAGCGGTTGTTCCAGGAACGGTTCAGTACACCAATCCGACCTTCCCTCAGATGGGACAGGTCAACCCATTCAATCCCTCGCAGAAGTTCGTCGCGACTTACATGGCGTTCGTCGGTGATGCACAGAAATCGACATCATCAGGAAGATTGGGCGAGTCGTTCATCATGATGGCTCAGGTCTCCCCGTCCTCGACCGGCCTGACAACGCCACCACAACCGGTGACAATGTTCAATGATCCACTCGTGACCAAGGGTAAGCCAAGCGTTGTGCAGACCCCGGTCGGAGCGATGGTGTTCTATCCGGGCACTGCAAGTGGACAGTCGACGGTTTACTACTCCTACTTTAATGGCAGCAACTTTGGCCCATCGGTAGCCTTACCGTTTGGCCCAGGATTCTCGTCGGTTACTGGCGTGTCGGTCGCAGGTCGGCAATATGCTGGTCTGGGTGCCCTTAAGCCAGATGGGGTGAACTACTTCTTGGTCAATGGCGATTACGTAGCCGAAATGACCTTTACGGCGCAGCAGCAGGGACGGTCGAATCCCGAAGTGTTCCTCGGTCGGATGAAGGTTGATTCAAGCAACTTCGGCGTGGTCGATGATAAGGGAGTTTCGATTGATAACGCCGCCAGCGATGGAAACGTGTTCATCAATCTCTCGCAGCAGGTTGGAGAAGCGCTCGTCGCGGGCAGCCAACCAGGCTTGTATCGTTCGTTGGGCATTCAGTGGGATCCAACTGCGACGATTCAAGTAGCTCAGAACCTTAACGGTGTTACCACTTCGCTTCTGGTTGCGGGAACGGCCGTCTATGATCGCGAGACAGGACTTATCAGCTACGACTCGAAGTTGGGTGGCAAGGTCTATATCGACACTGCACTAGGCACCGTTCGCTTTACCGCGGGCGTACCCAATGCCAGTGCTCAGATCTTGGCGACTTATAGTCCAAGATTCCTGAGAGTTTCTGCTTCGGGTGGATCTGGATATGCAAAGGCAACGGGCCTTTATGACCAGCGATTGATTAGCAACCCCTTCTCGTGGTTCACAGCTAACGGCACTCAGGCAGGCAATGCAAGCCAGATCCAAAGTGACAGGTATCTGTTCACTTACAATCGGGCGGCAGGCGGCGCCGGACTGGCTCCTAGGCCATACTACACGTCCCTTCGCTATGGCGTTCAGTTGCCCTACCGAATGGCGGTGAATAACAACGGTGTGCCTTCAATCAACGTGATCGGCCAGAAGCGAAATACTTCTGCCTATCAAGTAGATCCTGCCAACGGTCGCATTTACTTCACGAGGGCAGATGAAGACAACGCTGTATCGGTGTCTTACACGGCTCTACGAGAGGATGGAACAACCTTCAACTATGTGCTGCCCTATCAGCCCACAGTCTCGCTGATTCGTGAAACAAGTGAACAGCAGATCCTCATTGATAACGCGGTCAATGAATCCGATCTAACGGCGTTCCTAGACCCATTCTCCCTTGCGGCGAATTCGTTAAGGAGACCGCCTTTGACATGGCTCTTCTGGACGAGTACGCGGGCAGGTGTCCCTGATATCTTCTTCGAGACGATATCTCCACAATGGCCATCGTTTGCGGTCTCGCAGTAAAGCGCGCTCACAAACGTTAAGAAAGGGGGAAGTCGTGAGACTTCCCCCTTTTTTGCGTGGCAAAGGCCCCTTTCCCTAGTGCTTGTGCCGTGTTTCTTATCCTTCCTGTACTGTAGAATAGGTGAGTATTTCGTTGCGTTGGACCTCAAAAGGTTCTGCAAATCATTTGCGGCGACAAGATTGATTTGAAGAACGCTGGGTGTTCGATAAGAGGTAATCCGAAGGTTCTCATTCGTTGGAGTGATTGCCCGAACTGATTAAGTCTCGTCGTACGTCCTTTGAGGGTGACTGTCGAGGGGTCGTGCTTGTTGACAGCACCCATGGCCCAATGATAAGATGGGGTCCCAGGAAGGGAAGGGAAGGGATAGTTACCTAATGGCCAAAAAGCTAAGTAGTGTGCTCGGCGTAGATATCGGTAGTCAATCGATTAAAATTTGTGAAATCCGTTCCCAAGGCAAAGAGCCGGTAGTGACTGCACTCGGCATCATTGATACGCCTGAAGGAGCGGTTGACCACACTGGCGTCTATAACAGTGACGCCGTGGGTTCTGCGCTGAAGCAAGTGCTTTCACAGAGTGGCGCCTCCGTCGGTCAGGTTGTTGTTTCAATCGCTGGCCAGGCAAGCGTCCTCGTGCGAACGCTGGAAGTGCCTAAGATGAATCCTGCTGAGCTCAAGGAGCATATGCAGTGGGAAATCAACCGGAACATCCCTTTTGCTGAGAGCACGATCGTCAGCGATTTCCGCCCACTTGGTGGAGATGATCCCAACTCGCCCAATATGGACGTAGTAATGGCCATTTCGCCTCAAAGCGCGATTGACACCATCATGGCGTGCGTCAAGAAAGCGGGTCGAAGTACGAGTGCGATCGATGTTGAGCCTTTGAGCCTTGCTCGGTCAATCCATCGTAGCTATAACGATTTACTTGGCGATAAGACGGTATGCGTCGTAGATATCGGGCACAAGACAACCTGCATCAATATCTACCACGGCGATCGATTGCTGATGCCCCGACAAGTACCTGTTGGAGGCGAGCTCTTCACCAAGGCAATCGCAGATGCGTTCGCCATGAGTGTTGACGATGCTGAGTCTCTCAAGCAAGAGCACGTGAGTATTCCAGAGTGGGCAGGAACAGCCGCTCCTGCCGATCCTTTCGGCGATTCAGGCGTGACTGCTGGATTCGCGGCATACAATCCATTTGCCGATGATCCTCTTCCTTATGTGGCACCAGCCTCTGATGCGGGAACTACAGACTTTGGCATGGATCCGATGGCCTCGCCATTTGATGACCCAGCCCCTCAATCTGAGATCGTACATGCGCCAGAGCCTGTCGCAGAACAGCCGACAGACAAGTACTACAACGCGATCGCTCCAATTCTTGATGAGTTCGTATCCGAAGTGCGACGTTCGATCGACTACTACCGAAGTCGAGGTGGAGAAATCGACGCGGTTGAACTGTGCGGTGGGGGCGCTAAGCTAGGTGGCTTGGCTCCATTTTTGTCTAAATCGTTAGGCATTGAGTGTGACGCTTACGACCCGCTTCGCCGTCTCAATGTTAACGCTAAGAAAGTTCCTGCAGCATTTGTTGAGGAGCATAAGCAAGCATTCGCGGTAGCCGTTGGAAACGGCCTCCATATCTTCTTCGACTGAAAACGCATGAAGCTAAACCTACTGCCTACAACAGTTTCGAAAGGGGCGCAGGCTAAGTCTGCCGGTCTCTTTTCTGCCCTTATCGCCGTGGCTGGCTTGGTATTGGGTGGATATTTGAATGTATCTTCCACGAAGGCATTGGACCAAGCTCGGTCCGATCAGCAGGCTTCCACTGGACCTGCACTGGAGGCATACACCAAGTCAACTGAAGCTGACACGATCATGAATGATGTGAAGTCAGTTGCGCTGATCCGAGACGCCACCTTGGCGCAGGATATGATCAAGCACAACGACGTCTATCCAGACCTCTATGAGGGCATCAAGCCGTACATCCCATCGTTCTTCAGGATTAATAGCCTCTCCGCTTCAGCGGGTGGGGCAACTTCTGCGACAATTACTTTGATCGGAACGATTGATACCTACGAGCAGTACGCCAACCTGATGCTGGCCTTCTCTCGGTATCCAGGCCTTGTTTCCATTTCACGATCCGGTTTTGTGAGTCGCGACGAAATCGTCCCGAATATCAATGCCACGGATACGGAAGGGAAACCCCGGCGTCCAGATCAGGGGCCGATTCCTGACGATAAATTGGAACGACTTGCCTATTTCCAGGCTTCCGTCCAACAACAGGGCTATAACAGTGAAGGCAACTTTGGAACTGGGACAGACAGTACACGTGAGGCAATGCCGACTTCGTCGCTCGTAACTGTTACGATGTCGGTGACCAAGAACTTGCAGACCCCAGATCCTCGTCAAACTATTACCAGTGGAGCAAGTGGTGCGGCCGCTGCGCCTGCCGCTCCAATGGGTGGTCCAGGTGGACCAGGTAGCGTAGGCGGACCTCCTCCGGGAGCAAGTGCAATGGGTGGTGGAGACACTCCTCCAGCAGCTACAAAGAAAGGCAAGAAGGGTGCCGACGATTCGTCTGACTAGGAGATTCTGAACATGAAACTTGGAAAATTTGCAATTTTAATGATCGGAATAATGGTCTGCGTGGTCGCAGTTAGCTGGGGCTTGTTTATCCACTACCTTCCGAACACGAAAGAAGTCGCTTTGCTCAATAAGAGCAAGGAAGACAACGATGCCGAAGCCCAGAAGATGGATAAGGCTAAGAAGCGCGTTGCCAAGGCTAAGGATATGGTTAATAAGAAAGCCGATATCTGGAGAGCCATTATTGAAACGCGGACTCCGCCGATGGATTTGAAGGATGGAGGTATTGATCTATCCGTTGACCCTTGGCATTTGAGCGTCGATACTCCAAAATTCCGCAACAGCATTCAGCGCGCGGTCAACGCTCAGGTGAAGAAGGGTGGAGTCAAAGTCTTGAATGCGCCTATGGTTCAAGGTATTGACGCGAACCTTCCAGTGAATCAGATTCTTGCATCGTTCTACAACTACGGACCTTTGAAGTTTCCAGTCGTTATGCTTGACTTCGGAACGATCACCGTTCAGGGAACTTACAAGCAGATTCTGGACAACGTTCGCGCATACAAATCGATGCCACGGTATCTCGCTGTAACCGATGGGCTAAGAATTGATGGAACGTCTCCTAATTTGACAGGAACCTACAATCTGTCTATCGTAGGCTTTATTCGCACGAAGAAGATTGCTCCGAATGTGAATGAAGGCGCTGGTGGTGGATCTGCAGCCGGTGGACCTGGTGGACCTGGTGGTATGCCAAGCTTTGGTGGCCCGGGTGGAATTACTGGACCTCCAGGCGGCGGCAAGAAGAACATGATGCCAAGCATGCAGGGAATGTAGTGATCTGGAATAAGTTGCCTGACCAAATCGAAGTTGCTAATAGAAAGAAGGATTGTGATTTAAGAATGAATGTGCCTATTCGAGTTCTGGCCCTAAGCGCAGTTATCGCAGCTGCGATTGGGTGTGGTGGTGGAAGCAGTAGCACGCCTGCTGCTCCATCACCGGAAATGACGTCAACATCGACGGCACCCGTTAGCTACACGCCACCAAACGTGCCGGCAGGCTTGCCGGTTGAGCAATCCAAGGATGACAAGACGTATAAGACGCTTGTTGCATCCTCTTCAAGGTTTGGCCATCGCGGTGATCCTTTCGAGCTAACTCGAGAAGAAGCTGCATACGATCGCCAGCAAAACGTAGAGCGCGTTATGGGAACTATGGGTGGGTTTACGACTCAGTACGAGTTGCCTCCAGATGAGACCAAACAAATTCCTGTAGACGAACCACAACCTTACCGACGCTTAGCCGGAATCATTGTTGGCGACTCCGTACTGGCAATCATCGATATGGGTACGGGCCAGGCAGCGACCATTATTCGACCAGGAATGAAAGTTCCCAAGACGGAATGGACGGTTGCATCGATTGATGAAGATAAGGCTGTTCTTCACCGAGATGGTCCAGTTGGTCCGCACAATATCACAGTAAGACTTGAAAGCCCTCCTCCTGGTTTCTCTGGAAATACAGGCGGGGCACCTACCGGAGGAATGCCTCCACAAGGTGCTGGTGGAAATCGTAAGAAGCAAATGACTCCTGGCTTTGGTATGTAGGATTACCCAGGAAATTTGCGGAAGACGTTAGAGCATAAGCGCATTAATTCGTAAAGATGTACAATCGACAAAACACTGGAGGACTTCGAACTTCTGAAGGTTTGGAGGTTATCAAATGAAAACAACAATGAAGCTCGCCATGAGTGTTGCATTTGGCTTATTTCTAGTCGGTGCAATGCCTTCGCTTGCCTCAGCCCAGGAGGATATCTCTCAGAAGACGATCCCTTCGCTGGAGTTGGAACAAGCGGATGTTCGTGAAGCCTTGCGCGCGTTGTTTAAGAACGTAAACGTTTCTTACTCAATCGCACCCGAAGTTCAGGGAACGGTAACCGTTAGCCTGAAGAACGTCACGTTCGAAACGGCTCTCCAAAATGTGCTGCGTCAAGTCGATGCAACATATCGCGTTGAGGCTGGTGTTTATGAGATCGTGAAGAGAGCGGAGACAACAGCCCCAACTGCGGGCAGTTCCGAGGCTCCATCAAGTGTTAAAACGACAATCATTCGAAGAATAAAGATCCGATCGGCGGATCCACAGTTCATCGCAGCAATGCTTGGCGCAAAGGCTGGAAATCAGTCTTACCAAATCCCACCCGAACTCAGCACCTTGTCTAAGCAAGGTATGTCTGGCGGCGGACAAGGTGGTATGGGCGGCGGCATGGGCGGTGGTATGGGCGGCGGCATGGGCGGCGGTATGGGCGGCGGCATGGGCGGCGGCATGGGCGGCGGCATGGGTGGCGGCGGCATGGGTGGCGGCGGCTTCGGCGGCGGCGGCATGGGCGGCGGTGGTTTCGGCGGTGGCGGACGTGGCGGCTTCGGCGGCTAATAATCGCTAAGGAAATGAGAGGGTTTATGAGGATAGAAATGCGATTGAGCTGGGCAAAATTGGGACTTGTGGCGGTGCTTGCGGGTGCTGTTGTGGCGCCGCTTTCGGTTGCCATGGCGCAGCAAGCGTCTGACGTCAGGGTCGACCTGAACCTTAAGGATGCGGATATGATGGCGGCGACGAACGCCCTGTTCCAAAGAACAGGGATCCAGTTCGTCGTTCAGCCGAGTTCCGAGCCTTATCAGCGGGTCACTTTGAAACTGGACGCAGTGAGTCCAGAGGATGCGGTTCGATACATCTGCCAGGCGGCAGGGGCTTATTTCAAGCGCGATGAGAACGGGGTGTATATCATCAGCCACAACAAGCCCGTGGTTGAGGCACCGCCTTCAGTCATTCCAACAAAGGTTCCAAAGCTCCTTCGAAGGCTCAAAGTCTTGAAGGCTGGAGCTCGAGATGTGTATGACACGATCATGTTCAGCATCCCATTCGATGTCACACGTGGACTCGGTGAGTTGAAGCGATTTGCTCAACTCGTTGGTCCGGAAGATGCATCACGAATGATCGGCAAGAACGTGAACCCTCTCGCCATCCAAAATACAAATACGACTTACACTCCTATCACAGCGTCTCCTCAGGTACAAACTCCTTTGACTGGCGCTGAGTCTGGTGGCGATATCAAACTTCCCGGTAGCGAGCGCGCAGCACAGCTCGGTGGTGGTTTTGGTGGCGGTCAAGGTGGCGGTCTTGGTGGAAACCAAGGCGGCGGTCAGGGTGGTCGAGGCGGCGGTCAGGGTGGCGCCGGTGGTCAGGGTAATACTTCCCTCGTTGGTGGCCAGGGCCTAGTCGGCGACAGCATCGACTTCATCTCATACGATCCAACTGACAACAGCTTGGTCGTGCGAGGAAATGAAGACGATATCAATCAGCTTCAGACCTACATCAACCTCTTCGACGTGGCTCCTCGCCAGGTTGAGATCAAGGTTGAGTTCATCACCACAACGGACACTCTTTCGAAGAACTTCGGTACAGAATTTCTTTACCAGAGAGGTGCCTTGTTCGCTGGTACAACTCCAGGAACCTTTGTTAACACGGGTGACCCGGTCTTCTTGAACTATGCCACAGGCAATATCACTTCAAGACTTCGTGTCTCACTCAGTGAAGGTGGCGGTAAGGTCGTTGCAGCTCCTATCGTAAGGACTCTCAACAACCAGCCAGCATCGGTTGGAAGCCTCATCACTTCGTGGATTTTCTACAACTTGACGACAGTCTCGAACGGCGTGGTCATCACGACTCCGCAACCATATCCGCTCACGGCATATACGTTCTTGGCTGTTGCTCCTCGAATTAACGACGACAACACAATCACGGTGTATCTCACGCCGACGATCTCGAACTTCGTTGGTTTCTCTCAAGGACCTAACGGCGAGCAGTATCCAAACTTGTCGCAGCAGTCGATCTCAGTCGTTGCTCGTGTCAAGAACAACGAGACGATCGTTCTTGGTGGTATGACCAACAAGAGCGAGAGCGATACTCAGAACAAGGTTCCTGTCCTCGCAGAACTTCCGATTATCGGTCAGTTCTTCCGACAGGCAACCAAGACCGTTGGTAACAGCGAACTCTTGATCTTTGTGACTCCAAGTATCGTTGATGAAGATACGGCAGGATCTCAAGGCGGACCGTAGCCTCTAGATTGAATCACAATGGTGGGGTGGCAGGATAAAATGATCCTGCCACCCCTTCTTTATGGATCGTTGCTGGATTTTGATTGGAATGATGGGGGCAGGTAAGTCCTCCATCGGCAGGGCTCTTGCCGAACATACACAGAGGACGTTTATTGACACGGACCTCCTCCTACAGCAGCGCCTGGGTCGTCCAATCAGTCAGATTTTTCAAATCTACGGGGAAGCGGCATTCCGAGACCATGAGACAAGTGTCATCCGGAGCATTGAGCCGTCTGCTAGTGTCGTTTCCACCGGCGGCGGAATTGTTTTGCGTGAAGAGAACTGGGTGGAATTCAAACGCTTAGGTTGCACGATCTTCCTTGACGCAGAGATTGAAACTCTCATTCAGCGTCTAGCCGTAAGTAAGAAGAAGCGACCACTCCTTCAGGTTGACGATTGGGAGGAAAGAACCGCAGCAATTCTTGAGAGTCGACTTGAACTTTATCGCAGGGCTGATGTCGTTGTACCGGTGGACGATGTCGACCTAAGTTGTGGAATGACCCGAGTGCTAGATGCCATCAGACAGTATGAAATCGATACAGATCAGTCACAGATACGGTAGCTACGAAGTCCGCTTTGAGTCAATCGATTCTGCGATCGAGCGGTTGCCATCCGATCTGCGGATTATTACGGATACCAACGTGGTCCAGCACTTTGGCCCTCTACTTGAAGCCAAGGCTCCAGTTGTCATGATTGACCCGGGAGAGCAGAGCAAGTCGCTGAAAAGCTACGGTAGCTTGCTCTCTTGGCTTGCAAAGACCAAGGCATCACGCAAGACAATGATTTGTGCACTGGGTGGCGGTGTGGTTGGAGATTTGGCAGGCTTTGTTGCCGCAACCTACATGCGAGGCGTCCCGTTTTACCAAATTCCTACAAGCCTCTTGGCCCAGGTTGACTCCTCTGTTGGTGGAAAGGTTGGAGTGGATCTCGTCGAAGGGAAGAATTTAGCGGGAGCTTTCTATCCACCGTCAGGAGTCTCCATCGATGTTGCGGTCCTAAGGACACTTCCCGTAAATCAATTTGTGAACGGTATGGCCGAGGTCTGGAAATATGCCTTTATCATGGATGCAGGCCTTACGGAGCCCTTGGCGGCGGAAGGCTGGGGCGTCGAGCACCCCGCACTAGGCGAAGTTGTGCGGCGGTGTATTGCACTTAAAGCTGAAGTTGTTCAAGGGGATGAATTCGAAACTCTTGGCCTAAGAGCGATCCTGAATTTTGGACACACCGTTGGGCATGCGGTTGAATATGCCGTTGGCTATGGGAACATTCTCCATGGCGAAGCTATCAGCATTGGGATGGTCGTTGAAGCCAAACTCGGCGAGATGCTTGGTATGACCCGCAAGGGTGTCACGCAAGAAGTCAGTCAGTATCTAGCCAATCAGGGGTTGCCAACTACACACTCGATACTCAAGAGCGAGCGTGCTCTTTTGAGCGCGATGTACGGTGATAAGAAGGCAGCGGGAGGCAACTTGGCCTTCAGCTTACTATCCGATATTGGGCGATGTAAACTTGTGGAGTCGGTGCCCGAAGCAACGGTCTTGGCTGCGATGCGTGAATCATGAATAAGCTGCGAACTCTATTGTCTGCTGTCGTTGTCGCATTCCTAGGTTTGGGATACGCAGCCAGTCAGAACGCGGCTCTAAGCGGTAATGCGTCTCAATATGCGACCCAGGTAGATACGCCAACAATTCAGTATTTCGCGCTCGTGTTGCTCGGCTTATGTATTGTCTTTGCCTTCTTGAGGGACAGAGAGGCGGATGAAAGTTGATTGGCAAAATTCTCAAGGCTCGATACGAGTTGGTTGGGCTACTTCACGAAGGGCCAATTTTCTCAACTTTTGCGGCGCGAGACCGAATTCAAGGTCGAGACCTGTCCATCCGCATCATCAAACCGCCCTTTTCACATGAACCCAGCTTCATCGACCGTCTTGCGAACACGGTTCAAAAATACAGTGTGGTTCAAAGCGCGAACATTGAACGGCTGACCAGTGTCGAGTCAGAAGACGGTACGTCGTTCGTTTTGGGTGACCTAACCAGGGGGCCCAGCCTTGCAGATCGTATCCGAAAGCTAGCTCCGTTCTCCATTCCTGTTTCCGTCGGTACGGCCATAAGCATTCTGCATGCACTGGATGCCGTACATCGCTCTGGCTTAGTCCACGGTGACCTCAATCCTCAGAACATGGCTGTCATGGCAGATGGGGATGTGAGGCTGGAATTAACTGGGATCTGGGAGGCGTACTCTGCGAGTCCGACGGCCGGCGTGATCGTGCTGCCGGGTATGGCCCCTTACCTTGCTCCCGAAGTGAGCGCAGGCGCGATGCCAAGCACTAGTTCCGACGTCTACGCAGTGGGAATACTCCTGTACGAATTGATTTCAGGCAGGTCTCCCTACATCGCAGAAACATCTTTGGCGATGGCTATGCAGCATTCGACGGCTGCTACACCAAGCCTTCGCACAATGAGTTTGGCCGTTCCTGTGGTCTTAGATGAAATCGTGAAGAAGGCGATGTCCAAGGATCCTGCTCAGCGATATGTCTCGGCCTCCGACATGATCGCTGACCTCCGGTTGTTGCAGGATGCGCTTCGGTTTGGCAGACAACTAAGTTGGCCGCTTCGCCCAGAAGCGCTGCCTCCTGCGCAGGCAAGTTCAGGCAGGGGCCCTGGAGGGCGTCCTCAGCCCGTGGCACCACGAATGTCTGCAATCCGTGGAACAGCAGAACCTAAGGCCAAAGGTAAGCAAAAGAAAGAACGGGATGTTCCCATTTGGCTGATGCTCCTCTTTACGATGGGTCTGACCCTGTTCGTGTCCGTGCTCGGAATGTGGTTCTATCAGAATCTTCGCAGAACGGTATGGGTCACGGTTCCGAACATCAAGAATCGTACGATTGCTGAGGCCAAACTGGTTTTGAAAGACAGTAAGCTCAGCCTCCGAATCTCTCGACGTGAGTCAAACGACAAGATTGAGCAAGACAGTATCCTTGAAGTGGATCCAGAACCGGGCCAGAAAGTTCGAGAGGGTGGACAGGTTTCAGTGGTCGTAAGCTCAGGCACGAAGAACGTAAAAGTACCTGAGTTGCATGGACTCACTGTCGACAAGGCGAAGGAGCTTCTGGGGACGCTCAATCTCACGCTGTCTGAGACGATTACAAAGGTGCCAGACCCCAAATTACCCGTCGGGGCGGTCGTTAGGTCCGAGCCTTCCGCGCGTGCAGTCGTCCAAAGGCAAAGCCTCATCCATATCTTCATTAGTAGCGGACCTGGAGGCGATTCGGCAAGCACGGCAGCGAACGATTCTGATGGCTTCCTTTACACGCTTCATCTCAGCCTCAAAGATCTATCCAAGCGCACAAAAGTTCGGATTCTGATGCTGGATGATGACGGGTCGAGAAATATCTACGAGAAGATGCACGACAGCGGAGATACATTCGATATTACGGCCAAGGGAAAGCAGCCAAAATCTATGTTCAACATCTATTACGATGGCGTGCTAGTGAAGTCGGTGGAGAAGGACTCTCATGAGGATCCTGCTTCCAATGAGCCGATTCAGCCGGACGCGAACGATACCGGAAACCCTAACCCATGAAATGCGAGCTCGCGCCCTCAATATTATCTTTTGACCTCACAGATCTTCGTGAGTCAGTTACGACCATGATCGCGAGCGGTGCGACCATCGTTCACCTGGACGTCATGGACGGACAATTCGTCCCTCCTATCACGTTTGGTGACGCATATGCGCGTGCTTTGAGACCCACTGTGGACGCACTTTTTGAAGCGCACCTGATGGTAGAAACTCCAGAAAAGCAGTTTGAGGCGTTTGCCAAAGCCGGGTGTGGTCGGATTATTTTCCACGCCGAGGCAACTCATCACAGTCATCGCCTGATTCAAAGCCTGAAGGCGATGGGGGTGGAAGCAGGAATTGCCATCAACCCAGGAACGCCGGTAGAAGTCATTGAGCCCGTTCTGGATATCATCGACATCGCGTTGGTCATGACAGTAAATCCAGGCTGGGGCGGGCAGTCTTTTATTGAGTCGACCCTTGCCAAGGTAGCTCGATTGCGGCACCTGCGCCCAGACCTTCTTATAGAAGTCGATGGTGGAATCGATCCTCGGACACTACCGGTTGCAAAAGCTGCGGGAGCAAACGTTTTCGTGGTAGGGAGTCATTTTGCGCGCGCAAGCTGTCTTGCCGATTCGGTCAAAGAGATGGTGTCGCAGTGTGGCTGAGGGCGTTTACGACGCTCATGCTACTTGCGACCATTTCACTGATGATCGCTCGTCCGCTGATTGTCGGGCCTACACCCCATCACCCGGCAAAGCGGGCGCAAGCCCTTGCTTATAGTGAGCGAGCCTTGGGCTTTACGGCCCTGCTCATTTTGACCGTAACGGGAGCAGGACTCGGGGCGATAAAATTGACCCGCCTCGCCAAAGAGGAATACCGCAGGCAGGCTCAGGAGAACATGCAAGCCCTCATTCAAGGTGCGATTGCGGACCGAGAAGCGAAGGCAAATGTTGGCAATGAATCGTTGGACTGATCTAGATGTCCGGCACATGCGGCGGGCAATTCGGCTATCGATGGGGGGATATCCTGCGCCAAACCCCCACGTTGGGTGCGTTATTGCCCAAGGCCAAGAAATCGTGGGAGAAGGCTACCACTCCTACGCAGGAGGGCCCCATGCCGAAGCTGTTGCGCTTCAACAGGCTGGTGCCAAAGCAGCGGGTGCAACTGCCTACGTCACCCTAGAGCCTTGCAACCATCACGGTCGTACTCCTCCCTGTTCCGAAGCTCTTCTGGCGGCAAAGATTAAGCGCGTTGTCATCGCATGCCTTGACCCCAATCCTCGTGCCCAAGGCGGCATGTCTCGGCTGGAGGAACATGGAGTTGAGGTCATATCAGGTTGCCTTGAATCTCAGGCCGCCGAAAAGAACGAGCAATTCCTTACTGCTATGCGCCTCAAGCGATGCTTTGTCACCTTGAAGGCTGCTATTTCGTTGGATGGACGTATTGCACTGCCCAACGGAGAAAGCCAATGGATAACGGCACCCGATGCGCGAAAACAAGCTCATCGGTTGAGAGCACTTTGTGGGGCAGTGCTTGTTGGAAGAAATACCGTTGAGAAAGATAATCCGGCCCTTACGGCGAGAATTCCCGGAGTTGTGAATCAGCCGATGCGGGTTGTGCTAGACCCGCAGGGGAAACTGACATCAGACCGACAAGTATTCGATGCGGCTGCCCCGACACTTCATCTCATTGAGGGAAAACTTGGACTCAAGGCAGGAGGGCAAGGGTTCGACCCCAAGGATCTTTGCGCGATGCTTTTTAAAGCTGGAATCATGGGAGTTCTCATCGAAGGTGGAGCGGTAACTCATTCGCGATTCCTCCAGGCGGACCTGGTTGATCGCATAGAGTTATTCGTCGCGCCGAAAGTTCTTGGTTCTGGTGCCACCTGGATCGAATTGCCAGAGTTCCTCCGAGTCGATGAAGCCCCTTCGTTCCAAGTCGCGTCGATAAAAAAGTTGAAAGTTGATGTACAAATTTCACTTCGTCCGGAACGTGGAAACTTCTAGGTCGTCCATTTCGATATAAGCCTCTAGGAGAGGAGATCGAACATGACTGACCTTCGCTTAACAGCGAGTGCTTTAGGGATTGCTGCGCTAGTGACACTGCCAATTGGGGCCCGTGGCAATACTTATCAGCTTCGTCGGGATAACGTGCTTCCTGTTGTCTTTGAAGCCAGCCTGACTCTGAATCAAACCAGACCAGGCGATTTTTTCACAGTACGTGTTGCGGATTCGGATCAATTGCCAATGGGTACTGCACTGCGCGGTCGAATTGATCGGGTGCGTCCGGCTAAAGGCAATCACCCGGCTAGCTTGGATCTCCACTTTACAGATATTCTGCTTCCCGATCGATCACGCGTCCCCTTGGATGCCTCTCCTTTGGCACTGGATGACCGCTATATGAATCGCCTGTCAGACGGTCACCTCGTCGCCAAATCGGATATCCGCAGGCAGCAGAGTGATATCTTTGGAGGTGCGATTGGGGGATTCATCATTGGTTCACTCTTCCATCGAAGAGTCACTGGGGCGATGGTTGGCACGATTACGGGAAATTCAGTTGCAGAAGAGCAGTGGTCTAGAGACAGTAACGTCATCATCGGTGCGGGTGATAAGTTTGGTGCCTTGATCAATCGCGACGTGCTGATCGACTATTCAGCTCCGCCCCAAAGATTTGAAATCAATCGGCGGCTTGACCGACGAATGGCGGATCCAGTTCGAGGCGGCTCGATGAGGGTCAATGACCACTCATCGCAGATTGATATCCAGATTTCCTTTCGGGGCCAAATAATCGATTACCCATCTCGGATGCTCCCGTTCTATATCGGCACAACGGTAATGGTTGCCTTAGAGCCATCGGTAGCAAAACTCCAACTAGAAATGGAACGTGGCCCAGATAGGACGATTCGTATCGATGGTTCGGGACAGAGCCTAACCTTGACGCTTAACTCTCGGAGTGCCCGGCTCGATGGAAAGCGGTTTGATCTTCCAAGGACCGTGCTTGAGTTAAGTGGCGCTTTGTACGTTCCACTTGAGGCCTTGCTCCCGTTGGTCAAAGACGGAATCTTCGTGAACGGTAAAAAGGCAGAGGCTGGTTAAATTTCAAGAAAATAACGGTGAAGCCGGGTGTCGTCGGTAAGTTCTGGGTGGAATGAAGTCCCAAGTAGATTTCCTTGCCGAACCCCAACAACATGGCCACGATACTTTGCCAACACCTCCGCTGGCTCATTGATTTTTGAAACCACCGGTGCGCGAATAAACACGCCGAGGACAGGCTCATCAAGGCCAACCACTTTGACTTCATCTTCAAAGCTGTTGATCTGGGCACCAAAGGCGTTTCGACGTACTTCGATGTTTAGGAGCCCCAAACTAAACTGTTCTCTGCCAACAATTGTTTGCGCCATGAGGATCATGCCCATGCAGGTACCCCAGATCGGCATTCCATCCTGGGCGGCAGATTTAAGGGCATCCCCCATGCCGTAGCGCTGCATCAAAAGGCCGACAGTAGTGCTCTCCCCACCTGGAATAATGGCCCGATCCACCGATGCAAGATCTTCGGGCGTTCTCGCCTCAATGACCTCTAGACCGCTGACACCACAATTCCGAAGGGCGTTCACATGCTTTTCAAAATCGCCCTGAATCGCGATGACTCCAACACGCATGGGGCACAGTTTACTGCCCAGCCTGACAAGTTATGAGGAGCAAGGTGGGCTGATCATGTGGATATGAACAACGTTTCGCGTCAAGCGGATTTGATTGAACAACAGATGGGTTGATCCGTTCTTTGTCATGCGCTACACTGGGCCGTGATTGATGTCATTGGGGCGCCTTTTGACCTTTGCGGTAAGCGATTGGGGAGTCGGTTGGGGCCGGCTGCGATTCGTTTGGCGGGTCTTGTCGAAGAACTCGAGTCGTTGAATTTTAGTGTTGCCGACAAGGGGGATATTCGCGTTTCTACCGAAGATCCTGAGTCAGCTGGATTGCGCAGCTTTCGTCCCCTCCTATCTTGTGTGACAGAACTCAGGTTGAGTGCTCTAGAAACGCTCAAGAACGGTCGAATACCTGTGGTCCTGGGTGGCGAACACACCTTGGCTGTTGGCGGAGTTAGTGCCGCACTCGAGTGCTTTGAGGGCGACCTGGGACTCCTCTGGATCGATGCCCACGCCGATATCAATTCACCAGGCACAACATCCTCGGGAAACCTCCACGGGATGCCTTTGGCTGCGTTGGCGGGAATGCCTAGTGGAGAATCCGGTCAGGTCGATGAGGAATGGAATGAACTCCTCACGACTCTTGGCCAAGCAAGGCCCTTAGACCTCGGGGCCACTGTTTGGTATGGCCTTCGTGACGTTGACCCTGCTGAACGAGCTCGGCTAACTGGCTGCGCTATTACCATGCATGACATCGACCGTCGCGGGATCGAGACAACAGTCTCCCAGATTGACGAATGCCTTCGACAATCTGGGGTGCGACAACTCTGGATATCCTTCGACGTGGATGTTCTTGATCCGATGCTTGCACCCGGAACCGGGACCGGAGTTCGGGGAGGGCTGACTTATCGTGAGGCTCACCTAATGGCAGAGCTTATTCACGAGGCTCTCGACGCCAGAGGGTGCCCCTACCGACTGGTTGGAGTTGATTTGGTGGAGACCAATCCGCTCTTCGATACCCAGAACCAAACAGCGAAAATGGCCGTCGAGTGGATTGCATCGCTCTTTGGGAAGACGATTCTCTAGTCAGTCCCAAGATTAGGCATAAAAAAGCGGCTCTAGATAATGAATCTAGAGCCGCTTCAAGCTGTCTTGATTTACTCTTTGTCAGCCTGAGGAGCCTGCTGCTGTTGCTGCTGCTGCTCGGACTGTCGTGGAGCATATCGCTCTCGACCTCGACCGTACTCACGTCGGTCAGATCCCATTTCCTGGATTGCGTATGGCAGGAGAGCCATTTCTCGTGCTCTGCGAATTGCTTCGGCAATCATTCTTTGCTGACCGGCGGTGTTACCGCTCTGTCTGCTTGGAAGGATCTTCGCGCGATCGTTTAGGAAGCGGCGGAGGATATTAACTTCCTTGTAGTCGACGTAATAAATCTTGTTGGCAGTCAAGTAGCTGACTTTGCGGCGGCGCTTGCCCTTAAAGCGGGGGCCACCCTCCATCGCATCTTTGTCTGCGCGCGGGATAGCAAGCCGGTCGCCGCCGTTATCCCCACGTTGTGGTCTCTGTGTCTCTTCGCTCATCTCTGTTCTAGGTCGTTCCCCGGGTAAAAACCCGCGCTGAATAGGAAGTATAGCATACGTACAGCCCCTAAGGCGCGCACATAGCTCTCCTCGATCATAATGCACCATGGTCGGAGTTTTGATCACCTTTGTGTTCGCAATTGGGGCGATGGGGGTGGGTCAGTTCTTAGTTGGAAGGTGGACCCGTGAACAGGACCCCGCCGAAGCGATAGGCGTTCACGGGCTCGTCGGGCTTGGTGGATTAGGACTCCTTACGCTTGGTGTTGGTCTGCTACCGGGCGGATTGAAGTGGGGTCTCGGGGTCGTTGGCTTGGCAGCGCTAGCGGGGTTCATCCCTGTGATCAAGAGCTTTGGTGAGGGCCGTTTCAAAATTGAAAAGCCACAAGGCGCCACCCTGTTATTCCTGTTTGCGATTGGCATCGCATTTGTATTTGCGCTCGTCGGGGCGCTTGCCCCAAGCGACACTCTTGATTGGGATACTCTGGCCTATCACTTAGCCGTGCCCAAGCTTTGGATGCAAGCTGGCCAAATTCAGTACATCCCGTTCATCCACCATAGCAATTTTCCATCGACGGTAGAAGGGCTGTTTATCTGGGGCCTAACTTGGGGTGGTCAAAGTGGAGCGAAGGCATTTACGCTCACGTTTTTACTCTCTGGCTTGATCGCAATATTTGGATTGGCGCGCAGTCGTTACGGAGGAATTGCCGGCTGGTGGGCGGCGCTCACATTTGTTACCGTGCCCGTCGTCGCTTGGGAGAGTGGAACAGGCTACATTGACGTTCCGCACGGACTCTATGGCGGCCTGGGGATTTTGTTTGCTGCCAGATTCATCCTGAATTCTGAAGCGCGTGCCAACTTGTTCCTCTCTGCGGTGTTCTTGGGGTTTGCGGCGGGAACAAAGTACACCGGGCTGCAGACGATCGGTGTCGTTTGTTTTGTATTGGCCCTCTCCTTTGCCCTACAGAAAAAGGCAGGTGGGTTGAAATCGGCAGCCCTCGTGGGATTGGTTGCGATGGCAATCGCTGGTCCTTGGTATGTCAAGACGGTTGTCTTGACAGGCAATCCTGTGTTTCCGTTCTTTTATGAGCACTTGGGCGGGAAAGGTTGGGACCAACGACGGGCCGATGTCTATCGCAACGAGCAGCAGAATTTCGGGGCGGGAACCATCGAGACACGTCATAAGCCAACGCAAATCGGTAATGCGGTTCTTGGTTTGGCATATCAGCCTGGCCGGTATGTGAATCCAGACGAAAAGCATGGGAATGGCACACCGCTTGGAGCGATTGGAATTGTCGTGATTGCTGCAGCGCTGCTATGGGCAGTCTGTGGTCGTGCCAAGCCCTTCGAATCGTCAGTGCTGAGTGTGGTCGGGATAAGCATGCTCATGTGGTTCTTCTTGAGCGAACAGAGTCGTTATGTCGTTCCACTCTGTGTCCCCCTCGCGGTCCTCGCAGGTGGTTACATTGAACGGATCAAAATCGGCAAGTTACTCATGGGCGCGGTTATTGCCCAGGCAGCTTATTCCCTTTATCTCGTTTACAGCCAGAGGTTTGTACTACAGAGCCAAGTGGCGTTTGGAAAGGTTTCTCCCGAGGACTACCAGACTCAATTTGTCGGATTCTACGAGGCAAGCCAAGGCATTAACAAAGAAGCTGGCACCGGAAAAGTCGCGCTTTATGACGAAGTGTTTGGCTACCTATTGGACGTTCCCTACGTGTGGGCGAATCCTCCCCATAGCCTGATGATTCCGTACGACACCCTTAACACAGGAGAGGCCTATGCGGATTCCATGAAGAAGCTCGGGTTTAGCCACATCTACATCAGTACGAGCCCGTTGGTGAAGGATCCTGCTTTCGTGACCCAATGGGTGGCGGCGATGGGGTTGGTGAAGGCACCCGAACCATGGACCGGCACCATGAGGGCCGACCTTTTGGGTAACTGGGAAAACAAGTGGATGGTTTTGTTTGCCGACGCGGTGGCTGCAAAGCGAATTGTGCCAGTGAAGGGCTTCAAGCGCGGAATTCTGTTCAGCATTCCGTAGCCCGTCGAGCCACGGTGAGTCATTCGTTCACCCGGGGGGTAACCTTTTGGGGTGAACTACCGCACTCTAGGACGATTCAACGTAAAGGTCAGCGAAGTTGCCGTAGGCGGCTGGCTTACTCATGGCAGATCGATCGACGATGCATCGACCACAGAGATCATTCGCAAATCGTTTGACCTCGGTGTGAATTTCTTCGATACCGCCGATGTCTACAACAATGGAGAGGCCGAGAAATCCCTTGGCAAGGCGATTAAGGGGCTCAAGCGAGAGGACTTAGTCATTGCGACCAAATGCTATTTCCCCATGAGCGACCGGCCGAACGATCGTGGCCTTGGGCGAAAA
Source organism: uncultured Armatimonadota bacterium (assembly GCA_903833215.1). Taxonomy (GTDB): domain Bacteria; phylum Armatimonadota; class Fimbriimonadia; order Fimbriimonadales; family Fimbriimonadaceae; genus Fimbriimonas. The sequence continues at coordinate 98,487 of CAILEM010000067.1, read as the reverse complement.
CATATTTTTGAGTCGGTTCACAACTCGTTGAAACGGCTGGATATCGAATATATCGATATTATGCAGTTCCATCGCTTCGATGCTGAAACGAGCCTCGATGAGACGGTCCGAGCCATCGATGATCTCGTACGAGCAGGCAAGGTTTTGTACTGGGGCGTTAGTGAGTGGAATGCACAGCAGATCACAGACCTCGTGCACACTGCTCGCGAACTGAATGCAAATCCGCCTGCAAGCAACCAGCCGATCTACAACATGCTCACGAGAGGTATCGAGGAAGGTGTCCTCGCCGCCAGCGAAAAATTCGGGATTGGCAACGTCGTGTTCTCTCCGCTGGCGCAGGGTGTACTCACCGGGAAGTACTTGCCTGGTCAGTTAGCGCCAACGGGCTCCCGAGGGGCCGACACGTCGTCGAACATGTTCATGAAGAGGTTCATGGATGACGAAACCCTCACTCGTGTGCAAAATCTCAAGGATTTTGCGGCTTCCCAAGGATTTGGATTGGCAGAGTTTGCTCTGGGATGGTGCCTTCGCCAGAAGCAGGTGAGCAGCGTTATTATCGGTGCGACGAGCGCCGAACAAGTTGAAGCGAACGTGAAGGCGAGTGGCATTCGACTTGATTCACTTGTTTGGGAGCGCGCTGAGCGAATCCTTGAGGGACAGTAGTTGATGGCGAATGATGTGAAACGGCCAGGCGCCGCAGAGACCGAATTTGAAAAGCGACGTGGCGTAAGTCGTGTTGAAGTGAGAAATGGATTTGCTCAAGTTCATGTCTCGCGTGTGATGGAAGAACTGATGCCCCAACGGCTGAGGGTCCTTGCTGCCGTGGCGTCCGTTGGGATAAGCATTGACTTCCTGAAACTTACACCGTCTGGCATGTCGTTTTTGGTGCCGGAGCAGGATGCTAACGCCGTCGAATCCGCACTCTCACCGTTGGGTGTTCATTTCTCCGTGCGCCATGACCGCAGTATCGTTTTGGTCTATGCCGTCAGTATTCGTGACGAGGAAGGTCTCATCGCCAGCATCGTCCACGCGGCCATCGAGATGGGGATTCGCATCGACCATGTGGGAGATATGCATGATCGAATGCTCATGGTCGTTCACAAAGAAGATGCCGACCGATTAGCTGCGGATATTCAACGCGCCACTAGCTTGACTGAAGCCCAAGGGCAACCACTGGTGAAAAATGCGAATTAAGGTTATGAAATTCGGCGGAACGAGCGTCGGAAAGCCTGAGGCAAGAATGACCTCGGCGCTCCGCGTCATTTCTGCAAAAGAGCAGGGTTTTTCACCTGTCGTCGTCGTGAGCGCAATAGGCCGCAAAGGGGCTCCATACGCGACCGACACGCTCATCAACGTGTTGCGTGAGATCGATCCGGATGTAGAACCTGACGCCCGCGAGTTGGATCTCCTTCTCGCGTGTGGCGAAATCCTATCTGCAGTTATTTTTGCTCATACCTTGAAAACGTTGGGTCACAGTGCTCAAGTGTTTCGGGGTGGACAGGCTGGAATCCGGACCGACGGTGTGTACGGCAATGCTCGTATTGTTGCCATTCATCCCGTAAGCATCTTCAAAAGCCTAGAGCGTGGGAACATCCCGGTCGTCTGTGGTTTCCAGGGTGTCTTCGTGGCCGATGAAGGAGCGCCTGGTGGGGAATTGACGACGTTGGGTCGAGGCGGCTCTGACACCACGGGTGCAGCCATTGGTGCGGCGCTGCAAGCAGAGTCCGTGGAGATCTATACCGACGTCGATGGGATTAAAACAGCGGATCCAGATGCCGTCAAAGAAGCTCCAACTTTGCGCAAGGTCACTTATGACGAGGTCGCCGAGATCGCTCACCTTGGTGCAAAGGTCGTCCACCCTCGTGCTGCCGAAGTTGCGATGAATTACGGCATTCCCCTGTGGGTCAAGAACACCTTCTCAGATGATGAAGGGACCGAGATTGTGCCGAGAGAACGATTCCCAGGCCGGCGAGTGACGGGTGTGACTCATACCGGCAAGCTGGTGTACCTTCAATTTGACATGGCTCAGGCGACGGATGCCGATAGAGCAATGCTTGAGAGCCGAATCTACGAGACCATGTCGCGCTACGGAATTAGCTTGTTCATGGTCAATCTGAGCCCAAGCAGTACGGGCTTCGCGGTGCCGCGGTCGCAGTATCCAATCGTAGAGAACGTACTAGATGGATTGGTCATTCCGGTTGTGGGTGAAGACCGACGGGTCTATTTATTCCAGATTGGGCAAACGGCCTCGCGAGAAGTGGAGACTCAGGCGGCACTTCTCGGAATTTTAGGGACCGTCCATCGCATTACGGCGTTACTGACCGAGGGCTGCACAATGGTCTCGTTGGTAGGCCATGAATACATGCAGCAGGCAGGCTTGTTCCTTGATGTTTTGACCACCTTGACGGACGGACAAGTGACGGTCTTGCAGACCAGCGATAGCGACTACTCCTTGAGCGTGTTGGTTCCAGAAGCGGAAATGAATCGTGCTGTGAAGCTCCTCCACGACCGGTTCCAGTTGGCTGAGGTTCGCTAGCATTGTTTCGGCTCCCCGAAGGGCGTCCGGCGTTGATGGGAATCCTCAATGTTACGCCGGACTCCTTCAGTGAACAGGGAGTCAATTACCACTATAGAGACGCTATCGATTCTGCCATTCGAATGATGGCGGAGGGCGCTGACCTCATTGACGTTGGAGGCGAATCTACGCGCCCTGGGGCAGAAACTGTCACGGTCGATGAGGAACTTCGAAGGGTTCTTCCTGTCATCGAAGCTCTCACTTCAATGGGAATACCGGTGTCGATCGACACCCGCAAACCCGATGTCGCACGTCGGGCTCTTGAGTCAGGTGTGGCAATCGTCAATGACGTGACAGGCATGCAAGATCCGGCAATGATGGCAATCTGCAGCCAAATGGGATGTACGGTGTGCATCATGCACATGAAAGGCGCACCTCAAACCATGCAAGCGAAGCCGGAATACGAAGATGTGGTTTCCGAAGTGGTGGCGTTCTTAGTAGATCGTGCCAATCAAGCTGTGAGCGCCGGAATCGCGGCGAACCACATTTGGCTCGATCCAGGAATAGGTTTTGGCAAAACGCCCCTGCACAACTTGCAGTTGCTGAACCAACTTCCCACTCTCGTTGCCGAGGGTTTCCCGGTGCTTATTGGCGTGAGTCGAAAGAGTACGATCGGAGTTATTGCGGGTGGCGCTCCTGCCGATCAGAGACTGCCTGGCACTTTAGCGGCTCAGACACTGGCTCAAGCGGCGGGTGCCCGCATTATTCGCGCTCATGACGTGAAAGAAGCGAGGCAGGCAATCGATGTTACTGCTGCCATTCTCAAACCTTCTTCGTTTTCCAAGCACCCTGCTTGAAGAACGCGGGGGCAAGGATGCCTTGAAGGCCTTGAGTTAATGCCATCGATATCCAAGCGCCATTGGCACCCATACCAAGCCCAAACGGCATCCGTAGCCACGGGAATACGAGGAATCCGGCTGGGAGAGCGAGGAAGAACGCGAGTGGGACCCGTACGCCCCACAACGCAAACAATGAAATCCACATCGGTCTTACTGTGTCGCCTGCGCCCTGCATAGCGCCGATCACGACCATCGCGTAGGCAAAAAGCGTCTCCGTGAGGCATAGGTACCTGATGAGGGTGACGGCTTCTGAAACCATCAGCGGCTTGTCTCCGAGGAGGGCCGAGCCAATTGCGGGGGCAAGGAAGAAGATTGGAACGGCGAGCAAGAACGTGACGATGGCGCCATGATTTGCCGCGGTCCAGCCAAGGCGCTCTGCTCGATCGGGACGCTTCATGCCGAGGCTTTGTCCGACGAGTGCACCTGCTGCTACCGAAAGCCCAAACGATGGCATGAACATCACGGATTCGATGGCAAATGCAGTGCTCATCGCGCCAATTGCGGTGGATGCATTTGGCACCATCGCCAAGATGATCGTAAAGACGGTAAGCGATAGAACACGTAACGTCGCCATCAGGGCTGCGGGCAGGGCGATTTTCAGGATACGGATGACCCAACTGACTTCCGGAAGCTGCAACCCCCAAAGGCTCCCCAGGGGTGTGCGCTTAACAAAGACCAAGTAGGCGATGGCAGAACCGCAAGAACTAATCGACAAAGACGTGCCTGCGCCGACTAACCCCATGTTCGCGCCGGGCAGCACGAACGAAAAAAGACCTCCCCATGGGCTTACCACGTGGGTGGGAAAGATGAGGAAGCAGTTAAGGGCCATGTGGCTCAATATTTGCAGGCCCGAAATGTACATTGGGCTCTTGGTATCACCAATGCCTCGCAACGAACCGGCTAGGGTTTGGATGATGTAAATCGCAGGCAGACTAGAGGCATACACCAGCAGAAACTGCATCATCACGTGGATGGATTCGTGATCGGTAGCAGGCAGAACGGTTCGAGCAACAATCGGGCCGGTCAATGCGGTGACTACGGCCATAACGAAGCCGCACATGATCGCAATTCGAATGGCTTGTCGACTCGCCAAGCGATACTCGGCAGGATCTCCTGCTCCGAATGCTCGGCTAACGAGCGCTGTTGCACCCGTTGCGACCGCCACCGCAAGCGAGAACATCAAGAACATGACGTTGATCGCTCCGCCATGAGCGGTTAAGGCAGACGGGGGAAGATGCCCGATGAAACCTCGATCAAGCAGTTGGTTGATGACCTGGAGCGAATTTAAGGCTACAGCGGGCCATGCCAGCTTCCACACCACTACATTCGGGTTTTCGGAACCAGTGAGTTTTGGATCATCAAGCCTTTCAACTGTGGTCGACACTCGGAGGGGAAGGATACCTAACGATTAAGGTGAACCTCCCAAATTAACAAACAGGAGCGCCACAGCCAAACGTAGGTTGCGACTAACAATCTTCCGTTGATTCTGCCCGGGAACATTCGACGTTCGTATAAGTCTAGTTAATTGGTAGTCTAAATCGATTATATACCGTTCCGCTGTCATCATTAATTTCAACTTCACTCGAGTCAAACCAAATGATTAACCCGCAAACAAGCCGCAGGGGCTTTACCCTTATCGAACTACTCGTCGTCATCGCCATCATCGCGATCCTGGCCGCCATTTTGTTCCCTGTATTTGCGCAAGCCAAAGATGCCGCAAAGAAGTCGGTCGGTGTATCGAATGTGAAGCAACTCGGACTCGCCTATGCGCTCTATATTGCTGATGCAGATGACACTTTTCCAAACAGTGTCACGGAGCGAACGTCACCCAACTACACGACTGCCACCAGTGCCGATCAGGTTGAGCCCTACCCAATTCGATACAAACTCGGGCCGTACACCAAATCTGGCAACAACCTTCCAACCCCTACTTCGAATGAAGGTGGCGTTTGGAAAGATCCCACTTCACCCGCGTGGCCTGTAGCAGGAACGAAGCAGTGGTGGACGGTGGACTACGGCAGCAACAGCAACGAGGCAAACCTCCCCGGTGCCAGCAAGCAGGCTTGGTATCAAGCGAACCCTGATTTCGGCTTCAATGAAACCGTAACGGCGACGAGCCTGGCCTCCCCCGCAAACTTTATCGTTCTCGCAGATGCAGCACGCGCGGATGGATCACCTTCTCGCGGTGGCCTCTATCCCCAGCCTTGGGCTTTTGACGACACTGCTGGCAATGTGACGACCGGCGGCGCCATTGTAAGTGCCGCTGCCCTGCAGTCAAGGCTTTGGCCAAGACACGGTGACCGCAAGGTGACCTACAAGGCGGGAACAAGCCCAAGTGGCGCTGGCGGCGGATATCTTGATATCCAAGGCGGAGTGAACATCGCGTATTCAGATTTCCATGCAAAGTGGAAGAACATCAACCAGACTTGGCGTTCGTACAACGACAATGACTGGAGAAGGAACCCGACGACACCCTAATTCCCTTGGATCTAGTCCCATCAACGGGACCATATGTGAGTATTTTGGCTCCAGTTGCAGTAACCGTGGTAACTGGAGTCAAAATAGTGCGTGACACGGAACATCATTGCTATCGGCGGTGGAGACGTTGGAGGTGGAGGCACTCTCTCAATAGACCGTCGATTTGTGTGCCAAGCAGACTTGGATCGGCCGAAACTTCTCTTTATTCCAACCGCTGCAATGGACAGCGAGGATTACGTTGCGGCAATCGAAGCAACGTATCGAGATCGTCTTGCATGCGACGTGGATGTCTTGAGGCTCTATTCTGCCGACAGTTGGTTGCCGACGATCGTTTCCAAGCTTGAGTGGGCTGACCTGATTTACGTGGGTGGTGGCAACACGAAGGCAATGCTCGAAAAGTGGCAGTCCGTAGGGTTGGATCGTGAAATCCGAAAATTTGTAGCAAGCGGAAAGCCTGTCGCAGGACTCAGTGCCGGAGCGATATGTTGGTTCCGGGTTGGAAACAGCGATTGGCCTCAATATGAGAATATTCCCGGCGTCCTGACGGCACGGCTCGATTGTCTAGGAATCATTGACCTCGTTGCATGTCCTCATACGAAAGGTGAGTCGTTCCGGCTGCAGGAATTTAGCCAAATGATGCTAGCTGAGACAGGGGTGGGTATTGGCCTCGATGATTGTTGTGCGATTCAGGTGAGGGATGACGAGTACCGAATATTGTCTTCAGCACCGGACTCGAAAGCCCACCTGATTTTTAGTCTGAACGGCGAAATTGTTCACGAAATCTTGGAGCCACATGACGACTACCGGTCCATTCGAGAACTTCAATCTCGCGCGGATGGTTAATCTTGGCGTATGATTGTCCAAGTGTCCATCTCACGATTTCTCATCTTGATCGCGTTGGGTTCTGCCCTCATTGGGTGCGGTGCGCCAGAGGATATTCCTGCCGTAGGGCAGATGGCACCGGACTTCACCGTGAATCCCGCAAATGAGCCGACGAAATCGGTGAGCCTCAAGGACTTCAAAGGGAAGGTCGTGCTCATCGACTTTTGGGCAACGTGGTGTGGCCCTTGTAGGATGGCGATTCCTAATCTACAGAGGTTGTGGCACGACAATCAGACGAAAAACTTCGAGATTCTCGCGATTTCGACGGAATCTCCTCAATTGGTAAACGAATTTCAAGCGAAGAATAATATCGACTATCCGTTCTACACCGACGAAGCAAAGTCCGCCACAAACGCCAACCATGTCATCCAGCTTCCCACGACCCTTGTCGTCGGAAAAGATGGCAAGGTCGTCTACTCTGGCGTTGGCATTAATGCCGAAGAAGAAGCGGCCATCAACAAGGCCGTTGCTGACGCACTGAAATAGATGCTTTGGAGGCAAGGCTACAGCACACGTGAGATGGAGCCAGCTGTAGCTCCCCCTGTCGTTGGAAACCTACTGCAGGGCCCGAAGATCGACGGTGCGAGTTCGTACGTTTTGTTAGGTGGCTTTGACCTGAGTGCTTTTTCCGAACTCGCCATTTGGCGGAAACTCGTCGAAGAAGCAGCACCATCGGAGCTCTGCCTGACGCTTTATTTCCTGGATTCTCCCACCCTCAAAGTGCACAGTAACGCGCTTGCTGTAACGCCAGTTAGCCTACGGCACCTCGTTGGCATTGCCGAGCACGCAGAGGAGTGGCGTCAGCTTATCCAGCCCGACCGGCCAAGTCGAAGCTTTGGCGCAATTCTTCGTGACGGAGTTCTGGACCCATTGATGGTTGGAGTTCCAACCGAGGAAAGCTGGGAGAGATTTCGAAATCGCTTGATGGGTTCGGCGAAAGCGACCGACTAACGCGTTACTGGTCGCGGTGCGACAATCATCTTCCAGCCATACAGATACTTGCCGCCATAAGGGGTGAACAGGTCTTGGTCAAATACGATTCCGGAGTAGGGAGTGATAATCCACTGCGTCAGCTTGCTGTCTTTGCCAACCATATCAAGCTGATTGAAATACACGTTTTCGAGGCCCGAGACCGGAGCACCACCCGTTGGAGATGTCAATCCCGAAGCAATCTGCATGACGATCGTTCTTCTGGGGCTAGCGTTATAGAAGTAGAAGTCGTTTCCAGCTGAGGGGTAGTAGATGACATCAGGATTGACGGGATCCTTCTGGGGAATACCCTGCCTCAACTGAATGGTAGGAATCCCTGGCATCCAGCTTTCGTAATTCAGGTTTGCTGGATTATAAATCTGACGCAACAGTTTGGCGAGGTACCCATCGGAACCAGTCGCTGCCCAATTGAGGTCGCTGAGCAGATGCGAGACGTAACCTTCTGGGCGAGCAAGGCCGGGCGTGCCGCCATAAGACGTTGCTGAATATTGGTGCTGTTTGAGATCGTATGACCAAAGGGTGCTGCCGTCGCCAACAATCCGCTTGACGAGTGCGCCATTCACGTAGGACTTTAGATCCACTTGCATCGTCGGCGTCGTCCCCGCGGTATTCGCTGACCAGGACAGGTTCGATACCACAGGCGTGACCTTGCCGTGAAAAGTTACCGACCCGTTGAGTTGCAGAAATAGGGTCTGTTGAAACGACAGTTGCCGTAGCGCATCTTGAAGGACAACTTCGTTGGGATCTGCCGACTGGGCCAGCGAAGCTTGAGTGGCAAGGAGGCCAAAGATGAGGGCGATTTGTTTCACTAGGCTTGGGTTCCGTTTGGATATTGAATTCGGGGCCAGTTGATCTCACCCCGTGAGATATGGACTGATATTTCGCCCGAATTGTTCAAGACAGTATAATTCCCTCTGACAACTCGATCCCTTGGTATGGGAGGTTAGACTTATGGAAGCACCTGTTTACGAAGAAAGTTATCTTTATCGATTACGCCATTCAGCCGCTCACTTGATGGCCCAAGCTCTTACGGAGCTTTATCCTGGAATCAAACTCGCAATCGGCCCTCCGATTGAAAATGGATTCTATTACGACGTCGATTCGTCCGTCCCGATTCGCGAAGAAGATCTCACCAAAATTGAGGTGAAGATGAAAGAGCTGGCAAAGCTCGATCAGCGGATTGTTCGCATCGTGGCCGAAGACCGTGACGCCGCACGCACGAAAATCCTGGAAGAAACGACCCTTGGTCAAGGACCCGAAGTCGCCGAGTACAAGCTTCAATTGTTGGAAGCAGTGCCCGACGGCCAAGAAATCAGCTTCTACGATCAGCAGCGCACCGACCGAGCGGGTGTCTTGCACCGTTTCATCGATCTTTGTCGTGGACCTCACGTTGATACGACGAAGGAAGTAAAGCACTTCAAGCTGATGTCGATCGCTGGAGCGTATTGGCGCGGCGACGTTAAGAACAAGCAACTTACGAGAATTTATGGAACGGCATTCGAAACTCAAGAAGAACTAGAAACGCACCTCCATAACCTGGAAGAGGCGCGGAAGCGCGATCACCGAATTCTCGGTCGCGAGCTTGGACTGTTCATGTTCTCGCCAAGAGTTGGACCTGGATTGCCGTTGTGGCTGCCTAAGGGAGCAACCTTGCGCGATACGATGGTCGGGTTCCTAAAGGACGAACAGCTGAAGCGCGGCTACGAGCCAGTGGTAACTCCACAAATCGCCAGCATTCGCCTTTACGAGAAGTCTGGACATGTGATCACCTACAAGGACAAGATGTTCCCGTTCATGGAGGATGAGGAGAAAGAAACTTACATTCTCAAACCCATGAACTGCCCATTCCACATCGAGATCTATCAGTCTCAGATGCGGTCCTACCGTGACTTGCCCGTGCGCTACGCTGAGTTCGGTACGGTGCACCGATACGAGCAGAGCGGCGAAGTCACTGGCATCCTACGAGCTCGCGGATTCACGCAAGACGACGCCCACCTCTTCGTCCGGCCCGATCAGTTGCTCGAGGAGTTCATTGGCGTTGTTGACCTGATGAAGACGGTTCTCAATCGACTTGGCCTGAAGGACTTCAAAGCTCGTTTGGGAACAAAGGATCCTGCAAGCGATAAGTACATCGGCCACGATGACAACTGGACCGCGGCAACGTCTGCCATCGAACAGGCGTGCCAAAAGATGGGTGTGGATTACTTCGTTTCGGTTGGAGACGCTGCATTCTATGGTCCCAAACTGGACCTCATCATCAAGGACGCACTTGGTCGCGATTGGCAGATGGGAACGGTTCAGGTGGACTACAACCTGCCTGAGCGGTTTGAGTTGGAGTACATCGGCGAGGATAGCAAGCCTCACCGACCGATCATGATCCACCGCGCTCCGTTCGGATCGCTTGAGCGAATGATTGGATTGCTTACGGAGCAGTATGCGGGAGCCTTCCCGTTCTGGCTCGCTCCAGTTCAGATCGCGATTCTGCCGATTTCAGATCGACACGTCGACGCCGCCAAGGAACTCTATTTGAAACTCAGAGACACGCACAAACTCAGAGTGCAAGTCGACGAGCGAAGGGAGACTCTTGGTAAAAAGATCCGCGAAGCACAACTCCAGAAAGTGCCGTACATGCTGGTCTTGGGTGACCGGGATATTGAGATGGGCACCGTCGGCGTAAGAAGTCGGGAAGATGGCGACTTAGGTGCGATGACTCTCGAAGCCTTCATCGAGAAAATCACCCCTAGCCGGTAGGTTCTCAGCCGACCAACAGGCTATGGCTTCCACGACGGAAGTCACGGCCCGTTGGTCGGATCGGATCAACCTGGTCTGCTCAGTTCGCTGAGCGTGTGTTATTTCCAGGTCAACGGTGTGCTTAGAACGTCAAGCGACTATTCTCTCCTGGAAATTTTGAGGAATTTGTATTTGTAAGGTGGTGCGCCGTTGGATGGCAATGCAAATGTTGTCATCCGCATCCCAGCTTGGCAGGCAAACGAGAGGTTGATAGACTTTACATCGTTGTGACTCTATGGACGATTCAGCCAATCAATGTCTGGGAGACGTTACAGTCCGAAGGGGTCTGGCGTGCTCGACAGCCGTTCATCGATGATCCGTGGCCCGTAGCCAATGCCTGGATGGCTGACAAACTCCGTGAGCGAGCGGGACCCCGCGAGCTAGAAGACCAAATTCCTGTTTGGGCCTGGTTTCAGTGGTTTGGTGAACATAAGCGAATGCCCGACCTGCGCGCGCGGTGCTATCGCCGGTTGAGGCATAGCGTTCGGATTCAGCTCGAAGTCAGTGAGTCCAGAGTCCTCCTTTCCGACTTCGAACTGTGGAATTGCGTCATCAACTATTGGTAGCTTCCTCGATCCGGTGACGACGCGGAGGAGTTCGAGGCCCGATGCGCGGCGGTCGGCATGAACCCAGAGGAGCGGCCTGTGCCTGGGTGCGCGTTGCACTCACTTATTCTGGAGAGCTGGGCTCAGATTTTTGACCTGAAATCCGCCCAGAATCATTTCTTTTGTTCAGATCAAACACAAATGATTCAAGGTGTCATGTGGGACATACGTCTCGAAGATGTTAGGGCGGTGACCCGAATTGTTCCACGGCAAGGTTGAGCCCACGGGATTTACATTATTGTGCGATCACCCTTGAGGTCCCACTTTGACGTAGTGAGTTGACGGTGCGGCGCCAGCTTCAGCTTATGTCTGCTGGGAAGAGAACCAACCTACACTGAGCGAGGAAAAGCAGCAATCCCATAATTTCTCAAGCCCGAATGAACACCTTTGGGCGGATGTCTCGTAACGACCAGATGTCTCGCAGTAGGCGACGGCAGCAATTATGGGCTGTTTACGCGTAAAGATTAGACGTGACGTTGTTTGATGTGCTCCAATGAGACATACCCAAGAAAACCAACACAAGTGTGTCCTCAGCCCTGCGTCCACGCATCTGCAAACTGATAGTCGTTCCCCCGATGGCTCCTAACGCGAGCAAAGAATCTCGCATTCATTTCCTAGATCTCGCCAAGTCAACATCATGCGTTTGAGGAATGCGGTCGTAGCTGGTTTCGTGTGTTGCTCCTTGCTGTTTGCCGGGATCACCTACAAAAAGTGGCTGCGGAAATCCCACTATCGGAATATGTTCGTGGGTCATCACGCGAAGAACAGCTTCAACAAGGGCCAATGTACTTGGTATGCCTTTGATCGAGCGAAACAATCGGGCTGGCGACTCCGCTTTGACCAATCCTATGGCCGCAATGCCAAGGACCGGCCCCTCCGCGTCGTCAATGCCAGTCTCGTTGCAAGTCCGGCTCCGGGGGAGATCATGGTTGTTGATGCCTGGCCTGGCAATCCTTACGGTCACGTCGCATACGTCGAAGAGGTAATCGACAGCGACCACTGGACGGTTTCCCACGCCAACATGTCGGTCGGAGACGCCTTTGGAGTACTGGACGGCTTTACCATTCGTACAGCTAGCGTCACACGCTCGGGCTCGTCTATCTCCTTCGAGAACAAAGGCTATTCACTAAAGATATCTGGCTTCCTCAGCCGCTCATCAAATTGAGACGGCGGCAACGATCAGGGAAGATTTAACGTTTTGAACAGGTTCGTCGATGCTGATCGATTTATCAGACACTACACTTACAACGCGACACTAGATTCAACTAGACATTGTATGGATCTGTGTGCAACCGTGATTTGCCGAATGGTTCTTGAGGAACAGGGCCAACTTCGAGGACTTCTTGGTTGTCCAGTCGATGCTCTCGCTAAAATAGGTTCAAGGGGATACTGCTATTCGAGCTCGCTAGAAAGGACCGGGCAAATCTTCCGGTCTCTTCAACGTTCCAAATGTCTTCCAAAATTGGCGGCGTATTAACTTTTGCGGATTCGGTCAACGAAAGGCCGACTAATACCGTAATCTATTCAAGGCAACGGGTTGCCCAGAGGATGTTCGACCAAATTCAAAGCACCTCGTGAGAGAAACAAAATGAAATTCAGATTAGCTATCGGTCTTGCTGCAGCAGTTCTAGCTTCGGTCGCATTTGCAGGTGTCGACGGAGTAACTCTCAAATTGTCGCCAAAGGTTGGTGACGTTCTCAAATATCACCAAACCGCAAAGTTGGACTTCAACGGCATGGAGATCGAGTTCTCTGCGACCACAACCCATAAAGTTGTCAAGGTCGAAGCCAACGGAGACTATTCGACGAAGGAAGACCTTTCCGAGATGAAGCTCAACGGTAACGACGCCCCAGATGGTGCCGGTCCGGCTGGATCCACCACGACCCTATCGGCAAAAGGCGAGTTAATCAAGATCGAGGGAGAGCGGGTTGACGAGAGTGCTTATCGTAACGCCAACCTGAGTCTTTTTGTCTTCACAGACAAAGCCCTGAACGCTGGTGATTCATGGTCCTACGACGTTAAAGAGAACAAAACTACAGGTGCGGTCGCCGCTAAAGCTGACTACACGTTTGTTGGCGAAGACAAGGTCGGCGCGATTGAGGCTTACAAGATCAAGTACGTCAACAAAGAGACTGCAACTGGTGGTGCTTCCAGCGAAGGGTTCATCTGGCTTCGCAAGTCGGACAATGCCATGGTGAAGCTCACTGCCAAATGGACAAATGTTCCGATTGCTGGCGTCGGCCCAATCTCTGGGGATGTGACTGTCACTCTCGTTCAATAGAAAATTCATACCGAATCGCCCAAATAGTGCTCACAAATAATGGAACCTTTTTGGCGATTTGGACGTTGAACTAGTTGACGCAAGTCCAATCCTCAAAACCCTCCAGCCCGTTCCTAACACACCCCAGTTAGGGCGGGCTCCTCGCTTTTGGGGTGCGCTTTGTACCACTTCTCCAATCACCGAGAACCTGTAGCGCAAAGGCGCGACTTGTTGGGTAACTCCGCACACGGGAAGATGGATATATGGCCGCAAGACAAAGAAAAGTAATGGACGAGCGTCAAGACACGTTCGCCCTCATTACGGGCACGGTTGTCGTTGGCACTTTCATTTCGCTCATGGCAAACATGATTCCGGTGGCAATGATCATCGCCATCGCCGGTGTTTATGCCGCCAAGCGAGTGCTAAGCGCACCGATCGCCTAAGCAGGATTCTTCTTAGAGGCTGGACGAGTCCGTAGGATCGCCCAGTCTCGAAGTTGTTGAATATCCTCTCTCATCATCACGCTCAGGGGCACCGTCGCCTTAAGTTCTCCAATCACATCCTTCTGGAGCAGTTCCCGTTTCGCGTCGAAGGCGACGTAGAGTGCGCTGACAATTGCCTGCTCTATTTCTGCGCCGCTGAATCCATCAGAGGCCTTGGCGAGGGCTTTGAGATTGAACTTCTCAACGTCACGTTTTCTTTTCAGGATATGGATTGAGAAGATCTGCTCGCGCTCCTCAGCATCTGGCAGGTCGACAAAGAAGATCTCGTCAAAGCGACCCTTTCGAAGCATTTCTGGTGGCAGCGAAGACACGTCATTCGCCGTGGCCATCAGAAAGACCGGGGCAGTCTTCTCTTGCATCCATGTTAGGAATGTAGAGAACACACGAGCGGTGGTCCCACTATCACTGACACCTCCGCCGCTAACACCAGCAAACCCCTTTTCAAGCTCATCTGCCCAAAGAATGCATGGAGCAACGGATTCGCTGACCTTAATGGCGCTTCGGATATTTTCTTCGCTCTGACCCACCAACGAGCCAAAAATCCGTCCGACGTCGAGCTTAAGCAAGGGGAGATTCCACTGGGAGGCAACGGCCTTGGCGACAAGCGATTTACCGCAGCCCTGAACACCTAACAGCAGAATTCCCTTGGGTGACGGAATGCCAAATTCTTTGGCTTTATCGGTGAAGCTCTCCGCACGCTTGTCGAGCCACTCCTTCAACACCTCAAGGCCGCCAACATCCTTGATTTGGGCATCAGGCGCGTAGTATTCCAAGAGGCCAGATTTCCGGATGATTTGCTTCTTTTCTTCGAGAACAATGTCCAGATCAAATTTGCGCCGTTCCACGAGTGATCGTGCAAATACAGATTCGATCTCGTCTTGAGTAAGGCCTTGGGCACTCTTGACGAGGGCCTCGCGTTGCTTGGGCTCAAGCTTGGTGTCTATGTTCGCATTGTCTTTGACTGCATCCGTGATGCGGTCAAGAGTTAATTCGATATCGGAAACTTCTGGAAGTCCGAACTCTACCACCGTGATGTCCTTCTCAAGGTCCGTTGGTAGGTTGAGTGAGGGACCCATCAAAATCAGTGTCTCAGCGCGGCCACGCAACCGGGTTGCAAGATCTCGCAGTAACCGCACGACACGGTAATCCTTCATATAAGGATGGAAATCTTTGAGAAGAAACACCGTGTATTCAGGCGCACCATGAACGGTCGCCAATGCCTCAAGTTCCCCAGGCAACGAGGTTGACTTCATTGGGCCACCTGGTCCACTTACTGTCGGCTTCATGCCTTGAGTAATCGACCAAGTGTGCAGAGTTCGGTTGAGCCCTGTGCAAACTTTCTGGACGGCGTCTTCAACACGCCGCTCTTCCCACGAGACAATGTACAGGATCGGGTACTTCGCTCGAATCAGAACCTCGATCTCTTGTGGTGCGTTCATACGGCACGATCCTACCACCGGATGAGGTCAAGGGTTGCAAAAACTCTGTTTTGAACTAAGCGCCTCGGGCTGCTTGGATGAAATCTCGCAACATGATCGGGTCTTTGATGCCAGGTTTTGACTCGATACCACTACTCACATCGACCGCAAACGGTTTTGCGATTCGAATGACATCGGCTACATTGTCGGGATTCAAACCGCCGGCAAGGATAATTGGCACGTTCGACTTTTGCACGACTTCTGCCGCGAAGCTCAGGTCAACTCGTTTTCCGGTCCCCCCGAAGGCGTCGCTTGAGTAGGCATCGATGAGGACGGCCGAAGCGGGAACAATACCGTTCATCACATCTTCGGGGCGTTGACCCTCTCGCGGACGAATTACATGAATCCGCTTCGAGGACGCCTCTTGGTAATCCCTCCATTCCACACCCTGAATAACGTCAAACAGTCCGCGCAGGACTGGACGATCGACAATCCCAAATACGGCGATCTTCAAGGGTATAGGAGGTAGGACGGCGATCCACTTCAGTTCGCCATCGCCGATAAAGCGCTTACTAGAGCGCTCGTGGACAAACCCTAACGCGTCAGCGCCGAGCTCAATTGCCAATTCGGCGTCTTGTGGTCGCGTAAGGCCACAGATCTTAATGCGAGTTACCAGTTCATCACCTCACGCACCTTCACGGCAATATCGGGTGCCGCACAAAAGGTCGTTCCAATCAACACAGCTTTCGCACCTGCTCGCTCGACCCGAGTGCAGTCCGCAAATGTCTCAATCGCACTTTCGCTGACTCCCAAGGCTCCAGAAGCGGTGACAGCAGGAAGAAGGCTCTCGCTTACGGAAAGGGACGTAGCAAAGTCAGCTAGGTCTCGGTTGTTCACTCCGATCAACGGGCACTTTAGGTCGACCGCGATCTCGCATTCCAGTTCGTTGTGGACTTCGACGAGAGCGTCCATTCCCAACAGTTCTATCAATCCTCTCAAATCGCTTATTTCAGACTTCGAAAGTGCGGCAGCAATTAACAGTACAGCGTCTGCTCCCCAAGCCCTTGCCTGGTAGACCTGGTAAGGGTCATCGATGAAGTCCTTGCGTAGGCAGGGTAGTCCCGTGTGCTTCTTCGCAAGCCTCAAGTTTTCTGGGCTCCCCTGAAAGTACTTCTCGTCGGTGAGCACACTGAGGGCGTTGGCACCGGCTCGCTCGTACGTTGTGGCGACATCAACCGGGTCAAAATCATCACGGATAAGGCCTTTCGATGGGCTCGCTTTCTTCACTTCGGCGATAAGTGCAAGGCCAGGGGTCTCAAGCAGTGCGCGGCGGAAGCCTCTTGGAGGCTCTGCATCCATTGCGATTGCCTTCAAATCCTCAAGGCTAAGGATTTCTTTGGCGGATTCAACCTCTTTGTGCTTCTGCTCAAAAATCTTGAGGAGGACGCTCATGCTCGATCTCCTGCAACGATCAACTCATCTAGTTTCGCCACTGCTGCCCCAGTTTCGATCGCGGTTTTAGCGCGCGTCACGGCGTCACGCAAACTCGATTCAAGGCCAGCAATCCAAATAGCAGCAGCGGCACTTGGAAGAACCGCTTGTGCCCTGGGTGAATTCACATCGGTGATCGCCTCGCGAAGTATTGCCGCGCTTTCATCGAGATTTGTGCCCGGCTTGAGCGCTGAGGGTGCGATCGGCGCAAGGCCGAAATCTTCGAGGGTCAGGATGCCCGCTGAGACTTTTCCGTCCCACACTTTCACAAACTCTGTGTCGGTCACCGGTGAAATCTCATCGAGGCCGTCCTTTCCATGGACGATGAGCGCGCGTTCACACCCTAGCAACTTAAGCGCTTCCCCCATGCTTCGCATAAGACCAGGATCATAAACGCCAATGAGTTGACGGTTTGCTCCCGCTGGATTTAGCAGGGGTCCAAGTTGGTTGAAGACGGTTCGCACGCCGAGATCCTTACGTGCCTTGCCAACGTGACGCATCGCTGGATGGTGGGCTTGTGCGAAGAGGAAAACGATATGAGCGGTTTCGAGGGTGTGACTCAACTGCTCGGGGTCTCCGCCAATCTTTACACCCAGTCGTTCCAACACGTCTGCACTACCACAGGAGCTCGTTACGGCACGATTCCCGTGCTTTGCGATTCTTGCCCCTGCCGCGCAGGCAATGATGGCGGCCGCGGTGGAGATATTGAATGATTCTGACCCGCCCCCTGTCCCGCAGGTGTCAACTAGGTCACTGTGAGTGTGATCGAGGACGGCAGCTTTGCTTCTCAGCACGCGAGCGAACGAGGCCAACTCCTGAGTGGTGCACCCCTTCATCCTAAGTCCAAACAGTACGGCACCGATCTGAGCATCGGTTGCTTCGCCGCCCATGAGATAGTTCATTAATGCCGTCGCCTGATCGGTGTTAAGGTCCTTGCGCTCGATCAATGGCTGAACTAGCTCTGCAAACTTCATCGCGCTAGTTTACTGGGCAGCACAACGTCCCGGCTGATTCGTGCAGAAGCAGGGAAGATCGTGCGATGGAAATGCCCTTCATCTCGTAGTAGCGTGAGGGTGAAAAACCCCAGTGGAATGGCAGCGATGAGTAGTGTGCAAGAAGATATTAAGAAGTTGGATGACAGTGGTTTGGATTTGTTGTTTCGGGAAGCCCGAACTTACTATGCTTGGCAACCAAAGCCAGTTACAGATGAGCTGATTCACGAGCTTTACGAGTTGTTCAAATACGGCCCTACAAGTGCGAATGGTAGCCCCGCACGCATCCTATTTCTCACCTCGGATGAGGCCAAAGCTCGTCTGTTGCCAGCATTGCCTCCCCTGAATGTTGAGAAGAGCCGGACTGCCGGTGCGGTCGCGATTATTGCCTACGATTTGGAGTTTTACGAGAAGCTTCCCAAGCTGTTCCCCCACGCTGATGCGCGCTCATGGTTTGCGAATAACCCCGCGCTCGTTCAGGAGACCGCGGTTCGCAACAGTGCCCTCCAAGGGGCATATCTCATGTTGGCTGCTCGTTCTCTCGGACTGGACTGTGGACCGATGTCGGGTTTTGATGCCGAAAAGCTAAACGCAGAGTTCTTCCCAGATGGCAAGTGGAAGGTCAACTTCATATGCAACCTTGGTTATGGCGACCCAGCAAGTCTGTTCCCTCGAGCTCCCAGACTGGACTTCGAAGAAGCCTGCGCCATTATTTGATCAGAAGAACCGGTTCCTAGTGGCCACGCCATGTGGCCAAAGTTTGCCAGGAAATCGGGTTCATTAACCAAGCAGCGGTAGGAGAAGTTGGTGGCGTCCAGAGAAGAACCTCGCCTCCAACTCGCCGGCCGGCAAGTGGGAATGGGATCGTGCGGACAGCTCCCGAAACACTGTTCACAAGCTTTGTCCTGTTACCTTCACTGGCAAGAATGATTTCGGGCGGAGAGGCATCGAGCAAGTCGATCTGCTCCCTGCCTTCATACAAGATCTTGCGCGTACCCTTTTCAAGGTCAACTCTCCCTGCGATCGAAGTGCCGTACGAAGATGTCTCGATGAACAGTGCCTGTGTGAGATTCATCGGTTGAAAGGACTTGAGCTTTCCTCCCACTGGGACTGTTTCGAAGGCTTTCGATGCGGGATCGTAGCTAGAAACGGCCCACGAATTCGCCTTGCGAGAAACAATTGCGAGCTTGCCCTGGATGATCAATAACTTATCATCCACAGCTTTCGTCGCGGTAGATAGTCCCTCAAATCGGCCAAGCAATTGTGGCTTGAGTTTTGCAGCGTTGAGATCCACCTCGATCAGAACCTCTGCCCATGGTTTGCTGTCGCTATCTTCCCAACGGACCAGGAAGTAGACGTTTTTACCGAGCCGGCGAGCGCCGGAGAGAGCAGCGGCATCTCGCGTTACCTCTTCCTTGCGAATTCGAGTCGCAGTCTTGAGGATTTCATCTCTGGAAAAGACTTTGGGTGATGTCGCTACGTCGTTCAACCGGCTGCTGCTAACCACTTTGCCATGTCGAAGTGTTAGTCCGCGCTTGTCCCAAACAGCGAACGCGTCGTTTCGGCGAAATGCCACAAAGACAGGGTCCTTGGTGCTTGCAGTTTCGGGTTGGACGACCTTCTTTGTGCCGGATCCCTCACGGATCTCAAATGCCCCTTGGTAGTATTGAAGGGTTGGCCCTTGCACCCCTGGCTGGTGTTGGTGGAGACTGAGCAGAAAAGCCGGGATTATCATCGATCGATCCTTGGGGAGGTAGCTGAAATTGTACTGCCGAGATTGCGCCCGCTATGATCCAGAGTTGAAGCGATGTAATGATTCAAAAGTGAACCCTCAAAATTGGG
This sequence comes from uncultured Armatimonadota bacterium, assembly GCA_903833215.1. Classification (GTDB taxonomy): domain Bacteria; phylum Armatimonadota; class Fimbriimonadia; order Fimbriimonadales; family Fimbriimonadaceae; genus Fimbriimonas. Next base: position 78,822 of record CAILEM010000067.1, on the reverse strand, counting down.
AGACGGCTGTAACCGTCTCGCAGGTCCTCGGTTTGCGTTCTATTTGTGTATTTAACGATTATCGTGAGCGATTGATTCGGGCAAGGAAGACCACAGCACCTGATCCGACAACATCGCAGACAGCAAACTCAGACCTTCCTGAAGGCTTTTGATCAGAGAGATAACCATGTATATCCCCTCCGCCCATCGAATTGACGATCAGGACCTGATTTTGGAATTGATGCGCCAAAATCCTTTCGCAACGTTGGTTACGACGGTTGACGGAGTTCCGGTTGCGACCCATTTGCCCGTCCTGATTCAGGGTGGCGAACCGATGGTGATATTTGGTCACATCGCACGCCAAAACCAGCAATGGAAGGCTTGGACGCCTGAATCTGAATCCCTGCTGATTTTCGCGGGTCCTCATGGCTACATCTCGCCCGATTGGTATGAGACCCGTCCCAATGTTCCGACGTGGAATTACGTCAGCATCCATGTCTACGGACGTATTCAGATCGTTGAGGACGCCGAGGCGTCGATTGCTCATTTGGCTGAGTTGGTGAAGACGTTTGATCCAAATCTCTCTGAGCTTCAACCGGAAAGCATGAGTCGTGAGTACTTCCAGAAGTTACTCCCAGGAATCGTCGCCTTTCGGATGGAGGTCCAGCGCGTCGATGCTAAGGCAAAACTCAACCAGAACAAATCCGAGGTTGATCGCCAAGCAATCCGTCGGCGTTTCTCGACTTCCGAAGATCCTGAGCAAAAGAAAATGGCGGGCCTGATGCCTGATATTTTGCCAAAGCCCTAACGGCTCAGTCATCACTTTGGATGAGGCGGAAATGTTGACAGATTCCAGCGACTGTATGGGTGATGAAAGAAATAGACTGGTCTCGTGGAGAAGGTGCGCACGTGGATCACTTCGAAGAAGCTGGGGCTCATTCTGACTGTCGTGGTCGCGTTAGTGTTGTCTACTACGGTTGCCTACCGTTATTTTTTACGTGCTGACACACCGTGGCAGCAACTTCGTGTCGAAGACATTGATCGGATTGAACTTGCGACGTTCAACGTCGAAGACTTGGAGCCAACGAAGGGTACTTCCAAAGCGGATTGGCCACATATCGTGAAAGACCCGGCCGAAGTCGCTTATATTCTGGGAACAATGCAGCGGACGGAGCACTCGTGGACGAATCCCAAGTTGCAGTTTTCCAACGCTCCTGACAGGATATGGATCTATACGAGAAAGCATCCCAACGAACCCATTTGGGGTGTTGATATCGATGTGATGTTTGTTGCCCAGCAATTCGGCCCGGAAATGAAGCTACTCCACGATCGGTATTTCCCAGGCTCTGTCCAACGCGCCAAGGATTTTGAAAAGGATAATCCGAAGTAACTCTTGCGAGAGGCTCCTCTTTTCATCCTCTTCAGGGATCCGCGCAACCAACCTAATTAAGGAGGTCGACCGGCTCAGCCAATAGGACGGCGTAGCCGTCGGGATCGGCCACCAGAAGAGTTCTCTCACCATGAGCGGGCATCTCCAATCCCTGAAGAACAGTCACGCGCTTTGCCAGAAGGTTCGAGGCAACCTTGCCGATTTCATGGACATAGAACTTCATGACTAGGCCACCGCTGCGAGAGAGATCTGGGTTTTGCTCATCCTTGGGCTGCTGTAGCAGGAGGATTTGGGTGTCACCAGCGAGCAGGTAGGCGAGGTGGTGACCTTCGAGCGATTCTTGACGCTCGATCGGCAAATGCAGCATGTCGTGATAGAACGCAAGCGAGCGTTCTAAATCTCCGACATCTAAGATCAGGTTGGCAAATACACTTCCCATGCGGGATAAATCTCACAGGGAGCATTCGCCGCATGACAGGAGGTGTCCTGCCATGCCCAAAGAATTTCTCTGAAACACTGAACAAGGAACGGGGCAGGAAAGATTGGGTGTTAGATCGGGTAAGACGGCACTACTCATGAGCTTGCCCAACGATTTGCCGACTTCGCCAGCTTGGCGCCGATATTGGCCGATCATTCTCCTCTTCCTTTTGCCGGTCATCCCGTTGTTTCGCGCGGTGTTTCTTGGTGAAGCGATCGGGCCGTTTGATCAGATTCGCCAGATGTCGCCCTGGAATGGTGCCAAGCCAGCGCAAGCATGGGATGTGCTGCAAGCAGATGGCGTGCTTCAGTTCTACGTATGGCGAGACCTTGTTTTTGATGCCTGGGGCAAGGGACAGTTACCGTTTTGGAATTCGTTTCAGCTAGCTGGCACACCTTTATTGGCAAATTCGCAGTCGGCTGGCCTCTATCCACCCCATATCTTGATCGGGGTGCTTCATGTGCCGACCGCCACAGCAATGACACTCCTGGCATGGTTCCACCTGTTCTGGGCCGGGTTCGGGGCTTTTTCGCTCTGTCGCGCTCTAGGTGGAAACAAGGTTGGCGGGTTTGTCGCTGGCGCCAGTTTTAGCCTGAGCACATTCATGCTCGCCTGGACTGGTTTGCCTAGCGTCATCGAAACGGTTTCCTGGATTCCGTGGGTGCTGGCGTGTACGGTGTGGTTGTTTGACCTCAATCCACTTGTTCTTAGGCTCAAAACTCTCGCTGTCGCTCCCGACGATCATCCGGCTGATTCCGTGATGGCGCAACATCTCACGGCGATGAGGCGATACAACGGTGCGATGATCGGTTTGATCCTGTGTATCGGAATGTTGATCCTATCCGGCCACTTGCAGTTCGTTGCCTATGGTTTCATCTCGTTAGGCGTTCTCGTCGTTTGGCTAATCGCCACTCGAAGAAATCCCTTTGTATCAAATGACATCTCGGTGATCCGAGAGAGCCCGGATGGCTCATCAAAAGTGCTTGAAGGGGCTACTAAGGCGGTAGCGGCCAAGGCGATGAGTCCCGTTTTGGGTTCGACGACTCGTGTCGTAGTGGCAGGCATTCTAGGACTCTGTATTGCAGCACCTCAATTGCTTTCTGTTCTCCAATACAGTCAATTCTCACACCGCAAGAACACAGCGTCGGAAGAAGGATATTCTGCCTACGTCTCCAGTGCGATTCAACCTTACGAACTTGCGAAGCTCGTTGTTCCCACGATCCAAGGTAACCCAAGGGAAATCGCTTCCGACAAATTGCCCGTTTCAACTTACTATCCCGCCATTCTAAAGCCGGGCGCGAACTTCGCTGAGTCAGCAATCGGAATCGGGGTTTTCGGATTGATGCTCTTGTGCTTGCTGCCACTCGTTACGAAGAAGAAGGATCCTATTTGGGGACTGATGGTTGTTGGAGGTGTGAGTCTGCTGTTAGCACTCGGGACTCCCGTGAATAAGCTGTTCTATTTTGGGATTCCCGGTTGGTCCTCAACCGGATCTCCCGGACGCGCGATCTGTCTGTTTGTTCTGGCGGCGTGCGTTGGTGCCGGAGTTGCTGCATCACGCCTCGATAGGGTTGGAGAGGTCTTCAAAACGAATCGTAGGCTCGTTGAGGGGGCTATTGGGGGCATCGTGTTCATCATCGCGATTTGCACGCTCACTCAGAATTCCTATTCACTTCGGGCAGGATTGAATGCGGAGATTGTTGACGCTATTAAGAGTCAGGCTGTTTCCTCTGCCCTCAGTGGCGCCGTGGGGATCTCGCTTTTGGGATTGCTCGCGATCGCATTTGCGGTTAAGGAGCAGAGCCTCCGAAGTAAGGCTGTGCTGATGGCAATCCCCGTGCTAGGTTGCATTGCCTTCTTTGGCATGACAATTGTCCCGACAGGGACCCCAGACCTACACGTGGATAATCTTGTCGGGCTGAATCGCATTGCCCCGATCAATAAAGCGTGGGACATATTTCAAGCGGCTAAGGCGAACCTTCCCCCCAATCTTGCGGCACTGAATCGGATTCACAGCCTTGATGGATACGATTCGCTTCTTCACCGGGATACGGTCGCTCTGCTTAAGGACATCGACGGCCAGGATGCGGCACCGGCAGCCAACGGAAATATGATGTTCATCAACCCGAAGGCAGACTTGAAGAAGCTAGCTGATGCAGGAGTGACTGAAATCTGGTCCCGTGATGAGATGGAGGGTCTTGGCGAGGGGACTCGCGACTCCAATTTCATCAAGTATCACCTCGCTGGCCCAGGAAGAGCTTCAACACCAGCCGGCTCAGCCCAAATTGAGAGCGAGACGTTTTCTCAGCTCAAACTTCAAGCCACCGGCCCAGGCAAACTCACTGTCCGTGAGCGAAACATGCCTGGATGGATCATGAAAGTCGACGGCACCCATGTGCCAACGGGAACAGGTACGTGGATGGAGACGGAACTTACCGCCGGTCAGCACCAGATTGTCCTGAACTACGTTCCTCCCGGTTTCATGACGGGCCTGATTTTGGCCTTTGTAGCATGGGTTATCGTCCTGCTGCTTGCCTTTCAAATGGCAAAGATAAGCAGGATTGCACCTAATCCTAAATAATGACTTGGCAGAGAACTCTTGAGAAGTTCAAAATACAGTTAAGGCATAATGCCAGGTGAGCGTGATGAGCCATTCAGTGCTAGAACCTGATCTTCTTGGGGCCGACGTTGGCGCGGGCCGTTGGATGGTCGTGATTTACAATAATGAATCCAATTCCATGGATGAAGTCATTGAGATCTTGATCGTAGCAACCGGCTGCAACGCCGAAGAGGCAGCGATCGAAATGTGGGAGGCTCACACATTTGGTAAGGCACCGGTCCATTTCGGTGCAAAGTCCGTATGCGATGAGGCTGCGTCTATCATCGCGTCGATAGGTGTCAAGACGGAGGTCGCTAGGGAATGGAACGACTAATGTCTTCTCCCGGCATCATCGAAAACCCGGAAATTCTCGATTCTCACACCGGTAATGGTGAGCATTGGATCGTCACCGTTTACAATAACGAATACAACACCTGGGACGAGGTCGTACACATCTTGATGGTTGCCACTGGCTGTTCAGAAGATGAAGCGGACATGGAGACTTGGGAAGTTGATCATCTCGGAAAATCGGTCGTTCATCACGGGGGGCAAGAGGATTGTGAAACCGCCGCCGAGATCATCGCACAGATCGGAATCCGGGTTGAAGTGTCGGAAGAATAGCGTCTTCGAAATCTCTAACGCAGGCGCATTCGATTGATTTGCGGTCGTAGGTAAATTTGACATGAACGTTAGTCGTGCTTTTTGTCGCCTGAAACTCGGCGCGGCTCTCGGATTGCTGTTGCTCTCTGGCTCTGCCCTGGCGCAGACGGTTGATGACAATCCGAAGGTGAAGCAAGAGGTGTTGGATAAGGTCGCCCTTCTGCTCAACCAAAGCGCGTTCGTGCCCGGAATCGATTTCTCAAAATGGGATCAATTCCTCCAAGTTCAGAAGGTCGCGATCGATGCGGCGAAGAATGACGAAGAGTTTCGGGCTGCTGTGAATACGGCGCTTCAAAAATTCGGTGCCAGTCACGTTGTGCTGATGTCTCCGCGACTGTCGCAAATTCGGAAGACGGGGGCGAACGTTGGCGTTGGAATCAGCACACAAGTCGTTCCTGAGGGCCTGGCCATCATACGAGTCATCAAAGATGGACCCGCTGACAAGGCTGGGTTGGCGGTGGGTGACACGATTGTCGAATTCTCTGGAAAGCCGATTGTTGGAATGACCGACCTTGTGGGCGAAGAAGGGTCCGAGATGGCGATCAAGGTCAAGCACGCAGACGGCAAGGCTGAAGATTACAAACTCATTCGACAGAAGTATTCGACGATAAGGCTGCCCGAGTTAGCATGGGTCGACAAAGATACGGCTCAACTCAAAATTTACTCGTTTGAAAAGGGATACGACCGTCAAAAGATCGTTGACTTGATTCGCGAGGCACAGAAGGCCAAAAACCTGATTGTTGACCTTCGGTTCAATGGTGGGGGGGCTGTCGTCAATCTTCAGCACCTGCTTGGTATGTTGATCTCGGATAACAAGCCGGTTGGTACGTTTATTCGTCGATCCACTGTGTCCGACTACATGGAGAGTACGGGCGGAGATGCAAACGATTTGGCGGCCATCGCCGATTGGAGCGAGAGAAAGTTTAGGCCAGTCCGTCGGGACGTGAATCCAAGTTTTACGGGCCGCTTGGCGGTTTTGGTGAATAAGTTCTCTGGGAGCGCCTCGGAAATTGCGGCGGCAGCCCTGCGCGATGTTGCGGGGGCCGTCGTTATTGGCACGAAATCGGCGGGTGCCGTACTCGCCTCGGTTGTTGACCCTGCGACGAACGGATTTTCGCTCCAATATCCGATCGAAGATTATGTGACGATCAAGGGAGTTCGGCTCGAGGGTACCGGTGTCACCCCTGATATTGATGCCCAGGATCTGAATCTGCGCATTCCGAATGCAAAGGATGACGGAGTCGAGAAGGCAACAACTTATTTCACGCAAGTGAAGGCGAGGATTGCCAGTCAGCGCATCTGGCTCAAGAAGGCTAGTTAGGTGGCTTGCGTGGTGAGGAACATGAGGTTTTTGAGACGAGCCGTTTTGGGCTTCAGCCTCTTTACCGGGTTCGCCAGCATCGTCTCAGCTCAGTCCGTCGAACTCAATCCGCTTGCAAAGCAAGAGGTGCTTGATCAGGTCACCGAGGTGATGCTAAAAAGTGCTTTCGTGCCGGGCTTGGATTTCAAGAAGTGGCCAGATATCCTCAAGCAAGAGCAAGCGGCGATTGATGATGCCAAAAATGATGACGAGTTTCAGAAGGCCGTCAACGCAGCTCTGAAGAAATTTGGGGCAACACATATTGCGCTCTCCTCGCCACGGGTCGCTGAGATGCGGCAGAACGGTGCCACGACAGGAGTCGGTATCAGCTCCCAAAAGGTCGACGATGGCCTACTCGTCACGAGAACCGTTCCAGATGCCCCTGCCGAAAGGGGAGGGATCGTTGTTGGAGATGTGATTACTGCTGTCGACGGAAAACCCGCGACAAGTGCGGTACCCATCGCTGGCAAAGAAGGCACGGACGTCACCTTGACCGTAAGGCACGCTGATAAATCCACCGAAGACTACATCCTCACTCGTCGACGCTTCTCGACCCTGAGGCCGGAAGAGTTTGAATGGGTCGATAAGAACACCGCGAAGATCACGATCTACACGTTCGACTTCACGTACAAGCACGAACGGATTGAGCAGTTCATGAAGGACGCGGGATCGTGTCGTAACCTGATTCTTGATTTGCGAGACAACGGAGGTGGGTCGATTGCCAACTTCCGAAAGTTGCTAGGTCTTTTTGTTTCACCAGCCAAACCCGTGGGTACATTTATCGACCGTCGAATGGTCGACGACTATGTTGCCGCCACAAAGGCTAATGGAACCGACTTGGCTGGCATCGCACGATGGTCGCCGCGAAAGCTCCGTGCCATACCCAGCGAGGCCATTCCTGTTTACAAGGGCCACGTCATCGTGTTGATCAATGGCGTGTCTGGAAGTGCCTCTGAAATCGTGGCTGCTGGCCTAAGGGACACGATTGGAGCTACCGTCGTGGGTTCCAAATCGGCGGGGGCTGTGCTTGTGTCTCAGTATGTGCCTGCTTCGAACGGCTTTATGCTGCAATATCCCCTCTCAGATTACGTGACGATCAAGGGTGTCCGCCTAGAAGGTGCGGGGGTGATACCAGATGTGCTCGCCAGTGACCCCAAGCTTCGTACACCTAATGCTCCTGACGATGTCGTCAAGAAGGCTGTGGAATTGTTCGCTAATGCGAAGCAAGGCGATGGTCACGAAATAGGTTAGAAGCTCTGGTAAGGACTGTTATTTAGCTTCGACGGGAATTCCACCCACTGCGCCTACCGCAAAAAAGAAGTCATCTTTATTGACCTTTTCGATCGTGGCTTCGCCTTTCCCAGCATCGACGACGCGTGAGGCTTTCCAGATAGGGGAACTGGTCTCGCGCCAATAGATGGTGTATTTCTTGCCAGTAGCTGGCGTCCACCTGAGAATCGTGTCGTGTGCTTGCTTCGGTGCCATCCGTACGTCCTCAGGGGCCGCGTCGGCGTTCGCCAAGCTCGCTGCGCTAATCAGGTTGAGCCGAGCGACGTTGGCCAGGTAGTTGAAGTCAACGTATTCGAGCAAATCGTCCTTCGTATGTTGGCGAGTGAACTCCTCGAAATCCTCCGTCAAACGAACGGCTGAGTAACCCTCGGCATTGAAAGAGGAATGATCCCCACCCCGTTGAAATCGGTCTTTCCTGAAGACCAAAATCGGTGAAAATCCGCGTATCTTGCCGCGTGAGTTCCACTCAACAAACCGTGCTAGCTCTCGGCTATTGTGAGTGCTGCTGTCTTCACTGAATAGACGTACGTGGTGTTTGTCGGATTGGCCGTTCAGGCTTTGGCTAGACCCTACGATGTCGTTACTGAGGACAGCATCGATTTTCCAGCCTTCTGACTTTGCGCGCTTGGCAAGGGCACGTGAGCCAAATAGTCCCTGTTCTTCACCGCTAAACGCCACGAAAACAAGTGTGTTTTTCCATCTGGCCTTCGCCAACAATCGCGCACACTCGACTGCCTGCGCGGTTCCGCTCAGGTCGTCATTTGCCCCTGGTGCGATGGCACCTAGATCTGATACCTGTTGCATGTTGATCGAGTCAAAATGACCGCCAACAATGATCCGATGGTCGGTTTCCCCAGGGAGCGTGGCTATTACCTCGACTACCTCCTTTTGAACTGGTATACGTTGGCCCTTTGGAATCATGTACTTCATGACCTCGACCTGCAGCCCTGGAATCTTTCGATACTCGTCGGCGATGTATGCCGCAGCCTCCTTCAGCGAGTCGTTATTGGTGTTTCGATTGGGCATTGCCGACAGATGCCCAATGAACTGGCGAAGGTGGTTGGTGTCCACCAGATGGGCAAGGTCTTGAGGACTTTGAATAAGCAAGGCGAGGGAGGCAAGCAACACCATGTAGGGCTTTTACCCCGCAAAGAGGCTAATTGTTCTTTCCAGCTGTAATAGCCTTTCCGTCGGCGGTGACGATGCGGTTCTTGCCTTGCCCCTTGGCGGTGTAGAGACAGTCGTCCGCTCGGTGTAGGAGATCTTCCTTGCTAAAGTCACTCGGCTCGAGTTGGACACATCCAAAACTTGCGGTGATTCGCTTGGCGGTCGTATCTTTATTGAGGCGATCTATGACTCGTCGGGTAAAGGTTGCTGCCTCCTCGGAATTCGTATTGCTGAGAATAATCGCGAACTCTTCGCCGCCATATCGAGCAACGAAGTCAGAGTCGCGAGAGCAGTCCTTCAAAAGGGCTCCGAAATCTCGAAGGCGCTCGTCTCCGGCGGGATGACCGAAACGGTCATTGAAGGCCTTAAAGTCGTCAACGTCCGCAAACACAACCGCGAGTGGAGAAGCATAACGCTTAGAACGACGCACCTCCTCGTCAAGTTTCTCCTGGAAAGCACGGTAGTTATACAATCCAGTGAGCCCGTCAGTTGTGGCGAGTGCCGCGAGTCGAGAATTGAGCTCTTCTAGTTGGGCTTGACGCTCATGGAGGTCTGATTGCACCTTCCTTAGTTGCTTAACACGCTCTTTGAGCTCTAGTTCGCTCTCCATCTGGGCGGTGACATCGTGGATTGTCCGGATGATCTCAATGGGTTCTCCCAAATTATTCCGACGGAAAACAACTGACCTAATTTGATACCAGCGCCACTCATCAGCGGCGGTGCGCAGTCGACAGGTCGTTTCGACGACACCGTCTCCTTTGGAAGACGCAATTGCCTGTCGATGGGCGTCTCTTGCTGGCTGGTCGTCCGGATGAATGAGTTCGCAGAGTGATAGTAGGCCCTTAGCGAACATTCCCGAGGGATAACCGAGGTGAGCGAGGAAGTCGCGATTTTGGTAAGTAATTGTGGTTTCCTGAGCGTCTACCAAGTAGACAAACTCCGGAAGTGATAGCGCCAGTTTTTCGATGAACCTCTGGCTGTCTAGAAGCACTCGCTCGTCCTCTTTCCGAGTTGTGATATCGGCGATCGAGATAGAAATACCGTCTCCGACAGGCACCCCCTGAATGTGGATCCAACGAGCGCCCTGAGAAACAAACGACTGAATGCGTTCCTCTTCAAATGGAATGCGAGATTCGACTACCCGCACAAACTTCTCAAAGTCTCCGCTTCTCATATTCGGGCTGATCTCAAAGAAGCGAGCACCAATCAACGCACTCCTGTTCTTGCCAAGTAGGCGCTCAACCCCTTTGTTTAGCTCAAGGATCTCAAAGTCAACAATGGCCCCCGCCTCGTTCCGAATACTTCGTAGGATTTGAATGGCGTCAAAGCTACTCTCGACGGCACCCCGAAGCCACTCCTCGGTCTCCTTCAGTGAGAGTTCAGATTGTTTACTTTCGTTGACATCGGCGACGTGTCCCACAAACCGAACGGGTTGCCCCGCTCCATTTCGAACAGTATTTCCGTGGATCGTCACCCATTGATAGTGACCCTCGGCAAGTCGAACCCGAGCTCCAACTTTTAGGACAGTCTTGGTGCCTCTTAGGTGATCAGTGAGGCAAGCTGAAACTCTGTCGCGATCTGAAGGGTGCACAAGGGAGAAGAGGCTGGCAAAGGTATGGTCCGATAGCGTCGCGTTCAAGCCGAGATATCGAGCTGCGGACGCACCTACCTGTATTCCGCTCGTCTGTAGATCCCAATCGAACTGGACATCATGACTGTCCACACCTGAATTTTCGGGCATCTCTGCGAGTGCCCTAATTCGGCGATCCGCGTTGCATTCGTTCGTCGTATCGAAGATTGCGCAGACAAGCCATTTCCCAGCATCATCCTGGCTCTCACGGTAGAGGATTGACTTAGCGTGGATGACACGGTGGTCTGATAACACAAGCCGATGGGCAATCTCGCCAAGACCGGAGCCGTTAATTTTTGTGTGGATCGCATCCAAGAATGCAGCCCTGTCGCCGTGATGAACAAAGTCCGGGCAGTCGTCTGTTTGATCCCCCTCACCCACGATTGAAGAAGGAACATTCGTTAGGGCACTTAGCGAGGGTGATAGTGTCCACCGTGGTGTCTTTATCTCATAGCACCATGCGCCAATACAACCGAGGTCTTTGAGATAGGTAGGGATAGCGCTACTTCGACACGCATCAGCACCGACACGCATACTTGAGTGGAATAATCCAACTAAGTAAGGGCTCGCAGCATTGCAAAGCAGACGGTTTATGTCCATCGGGCCAAAAAGAGAAAAGTCTCAATTAGTGACTTCGGCTCGGTTGGCCGATCCCTTAATTAAGGATAGGTCTATTTTGGGCCCTAGATCTTGTTTAATTACTGTATTGTGGATGTAAGCAAGGATGAAGAATTAAAACTAGTAATAATACCTGCCGACTATTGAAGTGATTTGCTATTCCGGATCATCGTCAATCGTCCTTCCAACATCATAGCGAGGAACCACTCCGAAGAGCGCGTCGACGTCCATGATGTTCACAAGAACTTCGCGTGGGCGAGGTCCATCCCTTGGACCTACGATTCCACGCTCCTCCATCATATCGAGCAGGCGTGAGGCGCGCTGAAATCCAATCGAGAACTTCCTCTGAAGCATGGAGGTTGAAGCCTGACCACGGTCTACAACCCAGCGTATAGCGTCTTCCCAGAATGGGTCGACTTCTTCTCCAAAATCACCGCCCTCTTTGGCTCCATCATGGGCCGCCTCATCAACGGCATTGAGAACGTACTCCGGCTGTTGCTGGGATCTCCAGAACTTACAGATGGCATCGATCTCCTTTTCAGAGACATAGCAGCCCTGGACGCGGACTGGCTTGATCGCATCAATTGGCTGGAACAGCATGTCTCCTTTTCCGATGAGGTTTTCGGCACCCTTCGAATCTAGAATCGTTCTTGAGTCGATTTGGGAGGCAACGCTAAACGCTATTCGCGAAGGGATGTTCGCCTTGATGATTCCGGTAATAACATCAACACTTGGGCGCTGCGTGGCGATAACCAAGTGGATACCTACGGCGCGAGCCAACTGAGCAAGTCGAACAATTGTCGTTTCAACTTCAGCTCCGCACTGAATCATGAGGTCAGCGAGCTCATCGATGATGACAACGATGTAAGGCATGCGATCTTGGAAGGATGCTTTGGCGTTCCACCCGTCAATGTTTCGCACGCCTTCGTTACTGAACATGTCGTATCGACGGTCCATTTCTCGCCAGACGGCTCGCAAAACACCAGCTGCCTCTTTGACATCTTTGATGACGGGACACATCAGGTGAGGCACGTGGTCGAAAAGCGTTAATTCAACACGCTTGGGGTCGATCATCACGAGCCGCACGTCTTTTGGCGTGTTACGCATCAAAAGGCTGGTGATGAGCGTTGCCAAGCCAATCGACTTTCCAGAGTTCGTTGCACCACCGATCAACAGGTGAGGCATCTTGGTGAGGTCCGCGTATTTATTGACGCCACTAACGTCTTTGCCGAGCGCGACACAGAGTCGTGAAGGATGGTTCCTAAAGTCGGGAGACTCGCAAAGCTCTCGCAAAGTGACGACCGACGGCGAGGAGTTAGGAACTTCAACACCGATAGCAGCTTTACCCGGGATTGGAGCTTCGACACGGACTTGTGATGCCGCGAGATCCATCGCGATGTTATCGGCCAATGCCGTAATTCGAGCCACTCGAATTCCCGGCCCGAGTTGAATCTCGTAACGTGTTACGGTTGGACCCGTGGCAACTTCGACGACGCTTGCATCAATGCCGAACTGCTCAAGGGTGCCTTCAAGCGTCTCGATGTTTTTCTGCATCTCTACTTGGCTGCGCTTCGGATTAAGGACAGCTTCAGCAAGCAGGCTAATCGGAGGGAGGTCGTAGCCCTCTTTCGGAGTTGGCATGTCGTTGGAAAGCGTCGGCGAGCTGCCCTGTAAGGTTTCACGCACAACCGCAGCCTTCTTGGCAGCCTTCGCCTCTTGAATCGCAACTGGTTCGTGGACGGGATCTGGATCAGGATCCTCCATCACGATCGACTTGGCTCGTCGAGGCTTTTCAACAGACGCTGCTTCTAACCCCTTGCGGATGGTTTTGACTCTCTCTTCCGGCGTCTGCACGGGCTTTGGTCGATCTATAGTGATTTCCCGCGTGCGTTCCTTGATCGTGACAGCTGTCTTTTTGGTCGAGGCAAGCATGACCCGGATCGGCACATCAACGCACAGCACAACACCAATAAGACCGAGTGCGGATAGTGCCACGGGTTTTGCGCTACCAAAGAGAGATGCGAATCCCCACCCAACAATTGCACCCAAATATCCGCCACTGGCCTTAATTGCCTGCGGATCAAAATAGTTGTCAGTCACCGTTGAGGCAAGTGCGCCGATGAGCGCGAGGAAAATCAAGGTGGCACCCCAAGTGAGGTGTGTGATGCTCGGCGACTCGCCCTTGATGAGGCATACGGCTCCGGTGGCGAAAAGCAGAGGAGCGGTCCATGCTCCCTTGCCAAACATCATGCGGCAGAAATCCCCAAGTGTTGAGCCGATTAAGCCGGAATCACGGGACAAGAGGGCGACAACGATGACTATCGCAATCGCAAACAGGAGTATCCCGGCGATATCGAAACGACGATGTGAGCGCACGACCTCACCTCGCACTTTTGCCGCAATGGGCTGCTGCCTGGTGCTAACCTTCATCCTTGACCTGCTTTTGACGCCAATCCGTGGCGCTACCAGCATTATAGCGTGGTATTTCTCAGACGTGCTATTTTTTGGGTGCGGGCGTGAATTCGCCCAGTGTCAAAGCATCTTGTCCCTTGAGACCCGAAGTATCGCGGTAGAACTCCCATGTTTTGGGGCGCTTTGCCTGCCATGAGTCGATTCGTCGTGCGGTGCCTGAATGTCGCCAGTTTGAAAGACGAAGAACTTCCGATCGCGGAGGCATAGTGCTGTTCATTTTGGGTGCCAGTTGGGCGTCTCGGACCGTATTGCCAGCCACAAAGAGATACTGGGATCGTTCCGCCTGAACTGCAAATTTACTTTCAGAAATCTGGTTTTCATAGACGCGGTTGTATGCGGATGGCTTAGCAAGTTCTGCGGGGCCACCTTCTGACCACAGATGCACTCCAGCACTCTGATTTCCGTTGATCCGATTCCGAAAGATCATCGCGCTTCGACCCTGTCCAATTGCCACACCATCCGTTCGATTTCGGCGTATTTCGTTGTCAAACAAGAAGGAATTGTCTGAGAAACCCAGCCAGAACCCGTAGTTGGACTCTTCGGCGATATTTCCGTAATAGAGGGTGCTCGTCGAATATGTTCCTTCAAAAGCGTTATTCGATGACCAGGAGCCATCGTTGTGGGCGACGAAATTATTATTCGAACCCGTGCTGAAGTCGTAAGTCTTTTTGACCTTGTTGAATCCTCCGTCAAGGCCATCTGTCATGAAGAATCCATCCCCTCCGTGAGTAAATGAATTCCAAATAATCTGGTTGGAGTACGAAAGGTTGGCCAAGACAACACCTGCTGCGTCACCACCCCAGCCACCTGCCCATGGTCGATTGCAGAAGTCGGCGTGATTCCACGCAATCGTATTTCTCTCGGCATGCCAAAGGGCGATTCCCCATCCACCGTTCCACGAACACTCGTTGTCGAAGAGGGTCGTGTAGTTGGTATTCACGAGCACAATTCCGTTTTGGGCTCGTGAGGCTTTGGAATGCTCTATCGTGCATTGGCTACAGTTTTCTAGCCATATACCGGCACCGTATTTACGCCAAGCGTCTACGCTGCGGAGATTGAGAAATGTGTCGATTGGCTTTCCGTCTCGGCTCATCCGAATGGCTCGGCTTTGGTCCGCTTCAGAACCAAGGATGTGAACGTTTGTGCAGTTTTTGAGCACGATATTCGTTCGAAAACCGGTGACTTTTACATTCTTGAGCGTAACGTTCTTGCACGAATCCAACAGGATGCCAATTCCTTCATAGGAGTCTTGCTGTTGACCATTTGTATGGACTGCGGTCAGGGTGCGAGCGGTCAGATCAAGCGTAAAATCCTGACCACGAACGATGATGACCGGCTTGCCATCCACACCCGCGCCGACATAGGAACCTGGACCCAACCGGTGTTTGGGGTCCAATAGACGTCCAGACGCAAGCGTCGTATGTTGAACCAGGAAGAGCGACGTCATCGCTAGGGCAAGCATAAGGTTATGTTACTCATCCGAAGTCGAGTCTCACCGCTGCGCTTCGTTTCGACGGAACGAACGGCGATGACGTCGCTAAAAGAGAAGTGGTTTTTCCCTACCTTTGATTGAGAGGGCAAGAGCAACACAGGACATACACATCCACATCGCGGTCCCTCCATAGCTCAAGAAGGGAAGCCACAGGCCCACGACGGGCATGATGTGGAGTACCATCGCGATGTTGACAAACATGTGAAAGCCCAGTGCCGAAAATAGACCTGCGACGATCGATTTATAGAACGGATCGGAGGCAAAAAACATCACAAGCCATAGGCGATAGAAGAAGAAGCCGTATGCAATGAGTACGAGGGTGCAACCGACAAGACCACCTTCTTCACCGACGACGGTAAAGATGAAATCATCGTGTTGCTCTGGGATGAAATGACCAGCTTTCTGTTCGCCCTGAAGGTATCCCGTGCCTGCGATTCCGCCGACACCGAACGCAATCTCGGCACGGTTCGTTTGCCATCCTTTGCCCTTAGGATCGTTGCTGGTGATTCCCAGCAGTCGCTGAATTTGGTAGGCGTGCAGGAACTTGGGAGCATTGGGAATCGATATAGCTGCAACCATGAATGCACCCAACGCTACAAGAACAGCGATGGCGGTGGCGAGAAACTTCGTGGGCACGCCAGCAACCAGCGAGACGCCAAACCAGATCACGGTCAACACCATCGCTGCCCCAAGGTGAGGCTGTAGGAGGCACAGGACGACCGGCACGAGGGTATGGAGTATCCCAAGACCAAAGGTTGACGGCTTTTGGATAGAGTCTTGGCGCTTGGCGTAGAACGCCGCTAGCGTAAGAACTAAGAGGATCTTCGCCATCTCACTCGGTTGAAATTGCACTGGGCCAAGCTGAATCCATCGCTCGGCCCCTTTCTTGTGGGCGCCATGAACAAGTACCGTGATCAGCGTGATCACGTTCACGGAGTAAATCAGATTCACAGCCCGCATCCAAATACGCGGTGGTGTGAAGGCGAAAATTGAGAACGGCACGAGGCCTATAAATGTATTTCGGAGTTGAGTGCGAAAATTGGCTCCGCCATCATGAGTAACCCCTTCACTGTAGAGGGACATCATGCCGACAACAATCAGGATGCATGTCGCCAACAGCAAGAGCCAGTCGATCCTGGGCCCTCGGCGTTGCTCAACACCATATCCTGATTCTCGGGTCAGGCTTGCCATAGAATTTCACGCAGGCCGAATCAAGGAGCCTTTTCGATGCTCACTAAGTGATACGAAGCTTCAATCTTCTTCTTCCCGAGTCTTTGAATCGTTGACTGCTCTACCATGCCAATGTTGCGCGCATAAACGGTGGTTTGACTAAAGGTAACCCCAGCCATACCGCCGCCGACCGCCGCCTCAAGTTTGACGATCAGGACATCCACTTTCTTGCCCAGGATAGATCGTTGCCCGGCCATTTTGGCTTCTCCATGGGCAAGGTAGCGTTCACCCGTATTTCCGGTTCCTGTGTTTCCTTGGTAGTCCCATGTGACCTTGCCGGTGCCCACTTTCAGCACCGGCATCGGGACGGCCAATGGCTTGTTGATGTCGTACGCGACGATCGTGACCTGATCGGATTCGACTCGGTAGTAGGTTGTCCGCTGCTCCGAGCCTCCCGTGATTTCGGTGACAGGGATGACATCAATCCCGCCCATGTCTATCGACTTGCCAATGGTATTGACCAGCAACTCACTTTTCGACTTTTGTTCGTACGTTCGCACCGTTCCCGCAAGAACCGGAAAGAAGTCGCTGGCCTTTGCACTTTGCAATGCCGCTAAACATATTAGGCTGAGAATCATGGGCTCTACCTCTCTTGGATCATGATCGTATCTGTCTTGCCATCGGCGGTGGATTTCATTTCAGCTTTCACAAGTCCCAATCCCTTGACATACCAATTCTGGGAAACCGTTCGAATCTTGTGCGACTGAACGGTGCCTTCGCCAATTTGCTCTACGCGAAGAGCGTCAGGGTGCATGCCTTTCTTAGTAGTGACCGTCTCTTTACCGATGATTTTGAAGGTCATCAGCATGTCCATGTTGCCCGATGTCTTATCTGCCTTGGGATGGACCGTCCACGACATTCCGGGTTTAGGGTCGGCTGGAAGTTCCATTGCCCTGTCACCGAAGCTCATTTTCGAGGACTTGGTGGTGAACACTCCATCTTTGTCGATCATCCACTCTTCTGTTCCGAGCATTTGCAGACCGCCGGTGCGCTCGACAGTGTAAAACGCTTTATCGCCGGTCGCATTCGTGTGGGTGATGATCTGAGCCCCGGTTGTGACTTGGTTCGGCTGACTGCTCATCGTCAGTTCTAAATCCACCGGCCTTGTATTTTCGGCGCCAGAATATTGATAACCTTCGTGCTTGATGTTGGTGGGGGCCGGTATTGGGGAAACCGGGGTCGGAGGTTTTGGCGGAGGGGCACCTACTCCACCACCGATACCATCGGGATTCTTGGTCGGGCTGGCATCGGCGCTACCGCCTGTAGGCGCTGCTCCAGTCATCTCGGCAGTGGTGGTCCTGTTGACATTCCCGCCAGAAGGGACTTTATCAGCGACCACTCCAGACGTGGGTGCAACCTTTTCCTCTGGCCCGGAATTACACCCGGCGATGACAAATACCAAGAGCGGCAAAATGGTGAGCAAACGGTTCTTCATGTTGAGAGTTATCCCTTTTTCTTATTCTTGTTCAACGCATCGGTGGCTTGCTTAACTAACGTTTCATCCGCCATTTGCGTGATGGTAATTTCGCCTTGGGCTAATTCGTGATTGATTCTCGGCGCGGCGATCGCGACGCCATTGACAATGAGCATCAATTGAGTCCCGACTCGATCCTCGGAGAATTTCCAAAGTCGTTTACGGCCCTCATCGGTCATCTCGATCGTCAGGTCGTTCATCTTGCCGTTTGTCGTTTCGTACTTGCGGTAGCTAGCACTATCGATGTGTTTGTCACTTACAACGACTTCGGCGCTTTGTAGGATGCGTTCCGGTGCTGCTCGGAGTTCTTTAGCATTGTCCTCAGACAGTCGCTCCATGATGCCTTTGCGAATGTCCTCGTGCCGACCCTTGCCTTCGGCGATTGATTTGGACTCTTCCGCATAGTAGCCAGCAATCATGTCGTTGGTGATTTGCTTATCTGTGAGTTTCTTCTCAACAGTGCTCATCAGAATTGGCTTGTATGGCTCTCGAACTCGACCGTAGAGGGTTTTGACTACTCCACCCATATTTACTCGTACGGGAACCGGATAGTCTAGGATGATTCCGTTCTCCATGGCGTTCCTGTTGAGGTCGGGCAAAGGCGTGCCATCCAGCTTCATGTTAAGGTCGTGGACGAGTTTCGCTTCCTCGGCCTTATCCCCGCCAATGGCTTTCTTTAGCCGTTCTGCAGTCCAAACGACGCGAATCGGTGGCCAAGCATCACTCTCATCCTTGTCGTTGACCTTCATGATGAAAGAGCCCAAGGCATCTTCCTTGCCCTGCAAAACCATGAGCATCTCACGCACGGGTACGCGCTTCTTGATTGCACCTTCCGTTGCGCCACCAGAGTCCGACTCAATGCCGCCGAAGCCACCAGTGGTCTGCACGAGCTGAGCCATTTGGTTGGCGACGATAATCCGGAATCCAGTTCCGGCATTGATACCGACTAAGTTGACATCACCAGGAATTACCGGAGCAAATTGCTCGCTCATAATTGCCCGACGCATGACGAATTGATATCCGAATATTCCGCCGCCAGCAATAATGACGAACCCAATCGCGATCTTTGTGGAACTCCGCACCTTCATAGAATCTCTCCTGTCGCTTACAACAAGGAATGGCCGCCACCAGTTCGCAGCAAATTCAGTGTACCGCCGCTACTCGCTTGGGTTGTAAGCAGCGTAGAGCCCACCTGCGAACACGGACACAATAACCGCAACGCCAACATTAATTGCAGTGGCAGGCAGAATTGCGAGGATTGGACTCACGTGAAGATAGCCCATCAGTACTGCGAGCAGGCCAAACCCCGGAATTCCGCATATCAAACTGCCTAGGAGAATGAGAATTCCTCGGAAGCTTCGTTGAGAGGCGTCGCCCGCATCCGGAAACGCCACAGTAACGAGAAAAACCGTCGATGAGACGATTAGGCTCAATCCTAGAACAAGAAAGATAGACGCACCCGCGTAGGCCCACATCACCGGGCGGAACATAACCACGAGGATTGATGCGATGGTCGCAATAATCAAGTTCGGGATGCACTTTGCGGCAACTTCCCAAAATACGGTTCCAGCAGGTCGAAATGGAAGCGGCTTCTGAAAATCCACTCGTTTCAGGAGTTCGATAAAGCCGCTCACGGCGCTATTCATGGTCAACATCAGGACGCCCACTGCCTGAGTGATGAGTATCGCCATACCCGTTGCAAGAACTCTCTCGGGCCGCGAATCGCTCTTGAGCGTCAAGGCCGGCACCAACATCATGAGCAGAATCGAGCCAAACAGCAAGTACAAGTAAGGAGAGGACCTTAACTGGAGAATGACCTCCTTCCACACCAGTGCGGCTGCGCCACGGACCCGCATATTGCCTATCTTCCTGCTGATGAACCCGATTTTGAATTTGCCTTCTCTGGCCTTATGTGCGGAGAGACCGTAAAGGTCGTTATTGCGCATAAGGAGCCTGCGTTCGCTTGACCCAAAACCTTTTGCAGCTGCTTGGTCATACATGAACGGCAATTGAGTCAAAGCAAGCCAGATGCCTATGCCTATGCCTGCGAGCAGAATTCCTGTGCCCAGCAAAACGAAGACAAACTGGCCATTAAGAGTTCCCATTACCATCCAGCACGCAGCCGTCGCGCTGAACAAGACGATGCGCATGAAGGGTGAGTGCGCAATGGTAGCCACCGTTTGAAGTTCCGGGTCTCGCGTAATACTGACGACTACAACGAGAAGCGTCGACACGCATGTGATCGCTAAAAGAATGTCGAGGTATTTCTTGTTTCGATCAGCATCGAGATCACTGCGATTGATAAGGAATCCCACGCCATAACCAATTGAGACCCATGCCATCGCCATCAGGAACCAGGCGAGCATCGCTAGTCGGACAGCCAAAAAGCTGTTGGTATGCATTCCTTCGAAGAAGAGCTTCGTGGCAACGAAACTCCTTTGCCCGCCAAACACCGCAAACAGAAACGGTGTCAAGAGTGTCCACACATAGTCCCGTGCCATGCGGAAGAACATCACGATTCGTGGACTAATGGGTGTGGCAAAAAGAACGTCAATATCCGCTTGGCGGAACCCTGCCTTCGGCTTAGAAAGTGTCACTGTCAGGATCAACGACATAAACGCGAAGCACAAAAATACAATCGCATCTGTCTGGTCTGGAGTGAGGATCGGCATGGATCCTGGCAACATCGGCGCACGATCGGAAACGGGGCGGAAAACGAGCCAGCCGTAATAGACCACGGCGAAAATCAGGGTGACCATGCGCTTGCCAGAGGTGAGGGCTCGATGGATCGAGTTCACCAGCGATCTGACACTCAGAAATACCAGTGGTCGCATCTACGCCTCCGGCTCGGTCAGGGCGAGGAATATTTGCTCCAAACTTTGGCCCTCCCGATTACTTAGGTGTTGAAGCTGCTCAAGCGTGCCCTCAGCGAGTTTCCGACCCTTGGCAACAATGATGACTCTATCGCAGAGTTTTTCTGCCGTATCGAGCAAATGCGTCGAGATAAGGATAGCGGAGCCATTGTCCCGCTGCCGAACGATTTCGTCCTTCAGCTCCTTCGCCCCCGCTGGGTCTATGCCAATCATGGGTTCGTCGAACAGAAGCACATTCGCGTTGTGGATGAGGGCACATGCGACCGATAGTTTTTGTCGCATTCCTTTGCTGAGCGTGGCGACGAGATGATTTCTCTTCTCATTAAGGTCGTACCTCTCTAGTAGCGTATCCCGGAGTTCTTCGTAGCGATCGAGGGTGTCAAAGCACATTGCGACAAATCGGAGGTGTTCGTCGACAGTGAGCAGTTCGTAGAGAGATGGAACTTCTGGCACGAAAGCGAGGCCGGACTTCGCTTTTGCTTGGTCAAGGACGACATCGTAACCGTTGATGAGAATGCTTCCTTCGGTTGGTTTCAGAATTCCAGACACGCAGCGTAAAGCGGTCGTTTTTCCTGCTCCGTTTGGTCCAAGAAGGCCCACGATTTCGCCGGGACTGATTGTGAAGCTCAAATCATCAACGGCTCGGAATTTCTTGTATTGCTTAACGAGCCTGGACACTTGAAGCATGCTGAGTGTCTGGTTTTACCCTGCGTAAGGCAAGGCGCGTATGAAAACCCCTGAAGGCGGTAACCTCGCCACCGATGAACGTGACGGTACTAGGTTCCGGAAGTTGGGGGACTGCCCTGGCCATTTTGCTCGCGCGTAATGGTCATAACGTGACGCTGATCGGCCGAAACGAGAGTGAATTGGGGCTGATGGAAGCCACGCGTCACAACTCTCACTATCTTCCTGAGTTCGAAATTCCAACCTCGGTTCATTTTGCGAGCTTCGCGCACGAACCGAAAGACGTCGACATGACGGTAGTGGCAGTGCCATCGTCTGCGGTCAGGCAAATCGCGAAGTCGGTTCTGGGCGTTCATCCTCTCGTCGTCGTCGCTTCAAAGGGTTTAGAAACGGACACTGGTAAGTCGATGTGTGAGGTCGTCTCGGAAGAGCTTCGTGGCGCACAAGTGGGAATTATCAGTGGCCCCAACCTCGCGGTGGAGATCACGCGAGGCATACCAACAGCAGCTGTGGCGGCATTTGAAAGCGAAGAAGCCAGAAATCAGGTTCGCGACGCGTTTATGTCAAAGTCGTTCCGAGTCTCTACCAGCGACGACGTAAAGGGGGTCGAGCTTGCCGGTGCCCTGAAAAATGTGTTGGCAATTGGGGCTGGGATGTCGGATGGTTTGGGTTTCGGAGACAACACCAAGGGTGCGTTCCTCTCGAGAGGGCTCATGGAAATGGCTCGCCTTGGATTGGTGATGGGTGCGCGGATGGATACTTTTCTTGGGCCAGCCGGTGTTGGCGATCTCTTCGCTACTGCCGTAAGTCGCCTTTCTCGAAACTATCGTTTAGGACGTGCCCTCGGCGAGGGACATTCACTAGAGGCGGCCCTGTCAGAACTAGGGCAGGTGGCAGAAGGTGTGCCAACTTGTCACGCCGCCAGCCTTTTGGCGATTCAGCACAACGTCGAAATGCCTGTGTTCGCAGCGGTTGGGGCCGTTCTAAGCGGACGGGTTCAGCCAATTCAGGCGGTGGCGATGCTCATGGAGAGGACGTCAAGTATGGGAGACTTCCTTAAGTAGTCCGTTGGCAACGTGATCTTTGCCAACGGACTTAGAGTACGAGCTAGATTGCCAAAGCGACGGGTTGGCCAACCTTGACGCTTTCGTAGCCCGCAATTGCGACGCGAGCCGCCTGCATGCCATCGATGCCAGTCACCGTGACGGGTCGGTCATCAAGACAGGCACGAACGAAATCGTCAACCATTAGCGCATCGAGGTCGGAACCAAATCCATGAGACGCATGGGTAATCGAACCTGCATGATATCTTTGGATCGACTGGCCGAACATGTCGAGCTCTATGACTCCTTTCTCACCGACCACATTCATGGTGACGTCGCCCCAGGTGTGGAAACTTTGGGGACGAGACCAGCTGGAGTCGAGGGTCGCAAAGACTCCACTGGCAAATTCAAGAGTAAGCATTGCTGTGTCTTCCCAATGTTGACCGTAAACGTTGTTGCCGGTCTGGGCTTGGACCCGAATCGGCTCTTCGCCGAGAAGATCACGCAGCAGGTCGGTTACATGAACAACATGGTCGATGAGAGCACCACCCCCCGATAATTCGGGTTCGGTAAACCAACCAAATGGGCATCGACCTCGATTCGTCGCACAGATTCCACGAATCTCGCCGATCTCACCGGTAGCAACCCTGCGCTTTAGGTTCTGAAAAGCGGGAGAGAAGCGGCAGGGGAATGCCGTCATCAGCTTAACTCCTGCTTTGGCTGCCGCTTCCAGGATCAACTGCCCATGTTCTTCCGTCGCTGCCAACGGTTTTTCACAGAGGATGTGCTTACCAGCGTTTGCGGCAAGTACCGCCAATTCGGCGTGCCGCATGTTCTCGCTCGTGATGACAACAGCATCAACTTTCGCCAGGAGTTCATCGAACGACTCGTAAAACGGGATATTTCGACCTTCAAGAAACGCCTTGGCGCGGATCGGTTCATCGTCCCACATTCCAATCAGTTCGACATCTGGGTGGGCTTTACATGCAGAGGCGTATCCCCCAACATGCAGGTGCGCGGCGGTTAACAAGCCAACTCTAAGAGGCATGTACCTATTTTCCCACTTCGAGGCACTGACTGGGTGTATGCTCCAAAACCGATGGCTGATATTTTGGTGAGGCCCGTGGAAGATCGGGACTACGAAGGGCTTTTTGCGGTTTGGTCGCTGACCTACAACAACGGAGATCCATACCCGCAGGAAAGGCGGATTGCGTCGCCTGGATCACAGTCGTTTGTGGTGGAACTCAATGGCCAAATAGCGGCTGGTTGCAATGTGCTTGACTTAACTGCGTCTAGAGGCCTCGCCACCCTTGGCTGCGGTGGTGTAGCCGCGGTTGCCGTCCTTCCTGAGATGCGGAGAAGTGGCGTGGGGAGTGCAATGCTTGGATGGCTTGTTTCGTACTTTCGAGAGAACGGCACGCCTTTGGCCTCCTTGTACGCGTACCGCGAGAAGTTTTACAGGAAATTTGGATACGAGGTCGCTGGGCGACGGTCAAAAGTCGTGTGCCCGACCAACCGTTGGCCAAAGATTGATAGCGATTTACCCGTTCGCCGTCTGAGCCCGGGTGATTGGGAGCAACTAGTGCCCTGCTATAGCTCGTTTGCTCGGTCACGAAGTGGGCTGAACTTGCGCACCAAATCTCAATGGCAGCGTGTACTCGGCGAGAATCGTCAGCTCACAATCTACGCAGTTGGCGATCCTATCGAGGCGTACGCGGTGGTTTCGCATAGCACGTCATTTTGGACAACAGATCACATTTCTGAGCTCGTATGGAGCACCAGGGCTGGTTATGAGGGCATTTTATCGATGTTGGGTGGACTGGCGATAAATAAGCACGCCTTGAGCTGGTTTGAGCCATCCGATGGACCCTTCTATACCGATTACCTAGATCAGGGAATTGAAGTAAGCCTCGACCGACCTATCATGTTCCGTGTCAACGATGTGCCCGGTGCGTTGGCTAGTTTGAAGCCAGACCAAGCGATTTCGGGTGAGTTCATTCTGGAAGTAGCTGATGACTTGGTCGCGGCCAACAACGGGCCATGGAACGTGCAATTCAAGGACGGCAATGTTTCTGTTGAAAGAACCTCATTGCAGGCAGGAATCACGCTTGACATCCGAAATTTCGCGCAGGCGTTCCTTGGAGAGCCAAGCATAGGTCAGCTTGCGGCTCAAGGTCGCGTCAGTGTCACGTCTCAGGAAAACTTCCGAGCTGCTCAGTGGCTGCTTACGCCCAGCCCGACATATTGTATCGACTTCTTTTAGCTCGTCGGTCACGTCCATGTGGCGTGGCCGATAAGGAAGTACCCCTGAGGTTCACGCCTCCAGCCGGAGCTGAAAGCCGAGCATGGAGGCTTGAATTAACCAGAGTTCGAATTCGCGCAGCCCGATGAAGAAGCCAGTTCGACCGTTGATGCCTCCAGACGGAGCTGAAAGCGGAGCCTGGAGGCTTGCATCAACCGACTATTGGGGGGCGGGCATTCGGTATCTGCAGCGACCACTTTGTGAGCTCGTCTAAGCAATTGCCTGGCGTCCGAGAGATAACTGCTGACGAAGAAGGCACACATTGCCTGGGCGAATAAGGGCGTAGTGGAGATGGGGTTCTGCGCTTACCTAGCAGTAAGTGGCTTGCTGAGCAGCTTTCTCGTGGGTTGGGTCCACAGACAAGATGTATCGCAACTGAGCGCAGGCTTCCTCGTACATACCCAGCATCATCTGAGTCATCGCGAGGTCGTAACGGATTCCCAAGTTCTTTGGGTTCTGGTTACTCAAGTTCTGTAAAGTTGCAAGCGAGCCGTCAAAGTCGCCCTCGAACCCTTGAATCAGACCAAGCTGATGAAGTGCATCAACATGGCCTGGCTGCTGCCTCACGACCCTTTCAAGCTCTACCCTGGCTTCAGAGTAGCGCCCTTCGCACCTGAGATCAAATCCGCGTTGGTAAATCTGGTCGATGTCCAAAGTCATAGCCACCGTCGAGACGAGAGTATAGCACCTGCCTCCAGTAGGACAATAGCCCTACGGGAGGCATAGAATCGAGCAATCTCATGATTTTGCTCAGTTTTCAACTAAGCTGGACCAGGCTCAAGTCTTGGAGGCGGGATTTGTGCCTTAGAAGTCTTCTCCGACTCCCTTGAGTCCTTCATTGGCTCAGGAGTTGTCTCGGGAGCGATCGGCATCGGAGCAAGCGCATCGCCTGCCATAACCGTTAAGAAATCCTCTCGAGAAAGCGTTTCTCTTTCCAGCAAAGCCTGTACAACTGCGTCGAGTTTCTCACGGTGCGTTGACAACATATCGATGGCCCTTTGGTGGCATCGATCCACGATCGCACGAACTTCTTCGTCGATCATTTTGGCAACTTCTTCGGAGTAGTTTCGCTCGTCGTTGTAGTCTCGGCCCAGGAACGGGTTGTGGCTTCGGCGTCCCAATGCAAGGGTTCCAAGGCGCTCGCTCATACCGTACTCGCAAACCATAGCACGGGCAATTCGAGTGACTCTTTCGAGGTCGTTGCTAGCTCCTGTGGTCGTCTGGTTGTAGACGATCTCTTCTGCAACGCGCCCGCCGAGGAGGGCGGTGATGTCATCGGTAAGTTCGTCGTTCGAAACGAGATACTTATCGGTGATGGGCAGTTGCCAAGTGGAGCCCAGCGACATACCGCGTGGGAGAATGGTCACCTTATGGACAGGGTCTGCGTGCTCGAGAAGTTCTCCAACCACAGCGTGCCCGGCCTCATGGAAAGCGATAATCTCACGCTCTCGAGGGTCAATAACACGAGACCGGCGCTGAGGACCTGCGATCGTGCGATCAAGAGCCTCTTCAAGGTCTCCCTGGTGGATCTTCGTATGACCGCCGCGAGCTGCAAGAAGGGCGCCTTCATTCAGCATGTTGGCTAGGTCAGCACCAGTGAATCCAGGTGTGCTCTTCGCTAACAAGTCGAGGTCGATGTCTTGCTCAAATGGCTTGCCCTTCGCGTGAATCTTTAGGATTGCCAATCGGCCGACGGCATCAGGGGCGTCGACGACAATTTGTCGGTCAAAGCGACCTGGTCTCAACAAAGCTGGGTCGAGTACGTCGGGACGGTTGGTTGCCGCGATGAGGATGACACCTGAATTCGGGTCGAATCCATCCATTTCCACGAGCAACTGGTTCAGCGTCTGTTCACGCTCATCGTGACCGCCACCGAGACCAGCGCCACGCTGACGACCGACGGCATCGATTTCGTCGACAAAGATAAGTGAGGGTCTGTGAGCTTTCGCGGTTTCGAACAGATCTCGAACACGGGCTGCACCGACACCAACAAACATCTCGACGAAGTCAGAACCGCTGATATGGAAGAACGGAACGCCTGCTTCACCGGCAATGGCTCTCGCAAGGTGGGTTTTACCCACGCCTGGAGGGCCGGTGAGAAGAATGCCCTTCGGGATCTTCGCGCCGAGGGCGGCATATTTCTTTGTGTTTTTCAGGAAGTCAACGATCTCGAAGAGTTCAGCTTTCGCCTCTTCAATACCGGCGACGTCATCGAAGGTCACTTTAGGTCCCGACTCTCCAACGCGTTTGGCTTTGCTTCGTCCGAAACTGAGCGCCTGATTACCGCCCATTTGGGCTGGTCTGATCAGGAGGAAGTAGATCACTGCAAGAATGAGTAGCGGGAATGCAATGACCGACAGAACGCTCAAAACCATCGCGATCACCGGAGGGTGATCGTATTGGAACTCTACATCACTGGCTTCGAGTTTCTCGACGAGGGATTTGGCGCCCTCGCTATCTTTTTCGGGCACAGTGGCAACGTATTGGGTACCGTTTCTTAGCTCACCTGTCAGGCTATTCTGTTGCCAGTTAGCCGTCTTGACCTTTTTCTCCTTTAGTGCGGTGACAAGTTGGTCATAGCGAAGCGGTTGTGTGGTCTTTCCACCGAAAAAATTCCCACCGCTGTTGCCGGTCCCAACGGAACTGATCAGAGCGATCCCAAAGATCACGCCAATCACGATTATCAATAATGTTCTAGCTGGTTTAGTCAAAACTTCTCCAAGGGAGTTTCCTTGATTAGGCTACGCTCGCCTAGGGATGCGCGTTCCGTATATTATGCCAGCCTTAAGGGTTAAGGGTGCCAAATCTCAGTACAATTACCTGGCTAGATAATCCATTTGGCCGTGCTCTTTCGTCCAGACAGACTCCGGGCACCCAAAGCGGACCGATCATATCACACACAATCGGAAGCCGTTGGCGGGCGGCAGGTGTGAGTTTGGCTTCGGACAAAAGGTCCGAAAGCTTTCTTCTCCCCTGAAATCCCAATGGTTGTAGCGTATCGCCAGATTTGACGCTTCGAAAATGCAGTGGTTCCTTCACTTTCGAGGAATCCATGACCGTTTGTAGGCTGGCTCGGATCGGCTCGTGTCCAGCATATTCGGATTGAAAGGCCGTAAATTGCCAGCCGAACTCTTCACTGAGGGTTTCTCCGGGGAGTGTCAGGGCGTGACGAAATGGAGATTCACGAACCAGACGCCTTATATCGACCGCCTCATCGCCCCATTCAATCACAACGTCACCCCCTTCAGCGGTGATCGCACCAGGCAGATTCTCGCCAATTCCTCTAGAAGCGATTTGGGTCTGATCAAAAGAGAGGGGGCTGCCCAGAGCTTCACATGCGAGACGAAGAGCCCGTTTTCGAAGCACTTCAGGTAAGTGAGCGAGTCTGTTGCGATCAAAACGCATTTCCGCATCTTCGGTGAGGAACCGCAAACTTCCGTTGAGTGGAACTTCAGCCTGTTCAAGCGCAGCAGCAGCCATTCCATTCAGAAACCGGTCTTCTTCGTCGGCAATGGAGGAAAGTCGCAGAATCGCGGCATCTAGGCCAGGGTTCACGAGCTTGAGTTCAGGAACGATACGCGACCGGAAACGAGCCCTTGAGTAGGCCAAATCGGTATTTGCAGGATCGTCGTGAGTCCATAAGCCGTGTTCTGCGCAATAGCCTGTGGTTTCCTCGCGGCTAAAAGGCAGAAGAGGGCGGATGATGTTTTCACGGCTTTCCGGAATGCCAGCAAGGCCGCTTAGTCCAGTGCCTCTCGTGATATTGAATAGGATCGTTTCAACCTGATCGGTGCGAGTATGGGCGGTGGCTACGAAGTCACTTTGAGTGCTGAAAGCCGCCTGTTTGAAAAAACCATAGCGTGCCTCTCGACCAGCTTCTTCTATACCGATACCAAGTTCTTTGGACATTCTTGGTACATCCGCTCTGCCCGCAGCAAACGGGATATCAAGACTATCTGCAAACGCCTGACATTGCGCCATCTCATCATCCGCTTCGGCTCTTTGCCCGTGATGAAGGTGGCCCGCGACGACGTCGATTCCGCATCGGTGGAGGAGGTGGAGTAGTGCTGTGCTGTCTGCACCTCCACTGTAACCAACCAATATCCGAGCCCCATCAGGAATTAGGCCCGAGTTCAATAGATGACTTCGGAATCGGTCGAGCATTGCCCTTGATGGTACCGGTCTTGGACACCACGCTTCGCCTCTTAGCTACGTCGGCGGAATGTGCTGGGGTCAAATTCGGAAAGCGAGGGGTACGAGACTGGGGTCTCAGTCCAAAGTGTGCGCAGGCGTTGGCCGTATTCCTCAAGGTACTTTGCCCGCCCTTCATCACCGGCCGCGGCCGCACTCCAAGCCACAAACGGACGAAGGACGTCAAACCCAACGAAGCGAAATGTTCCGTGGTTGATGGGATACAGAAGCTGGTGGATGTCTCCGTTCAGGCCATCCTCCGTAAATAAGCTCTCCGGCCCGCCCGTAGTTATTGACAGCATCGCGCGTTTCCCTTTGAACACACCATTATCAAACCAGCGCCCTCTACCGTATGTTTCTCCCGCAGCAAAGGTTCGGTCGACCCAACCTTTTAGGATCGCGGGCATTGAAAACCAGAACATTGGGAACTGGAATATCAGTGCGTCGCAGGACAGGGCCTTGTCAAGTTCAGCTTGAACGTCGGGTGCAAAGCTGTGGTTCGCGCTGGCATGTCTTTCCTCATCTTGAAGTTTGAGATACTCAGGATTCGCGACCGTCGTGAAATTTCGCCGGTCAGATACCGGATTCCATTCCTGTGCATAGAGGTCTGATACGACGACCTCGTGACCCTCGGCAGTTAATACCTTGACTGCCTCTTGAGTCAAAGCCGCGTTGAAACTTCTAGGCTCGGGGTGGGCGTGAACAATAAATACTTTCATGGTCTGATTTGAAGAAGAGCTGCTGAACTCCATTTGTTTAGAGGCATCTAATCTGTGGAGCGTTACTCACGCGATCGGTGCCAACTTTAGGTAATCCATGAATCTTCGGCTGAATGTATCTACTGCGGTGTTTGTTCTAATGGCGGCAATGCTGTCGGCTCAGTTGCCAAAAGAAGCGATGTCCTCGGCGACCCAGCTGCTGTCTTCGAAGTTGACTGCCTCGGGTCCACCCTCTGATATGTCGAGCAAATCGTTACCCGGTGGCTTGCGAGTCGATGTGAAACGAGCGGGGCAGAATCCCTACGTCGTCCAAGTGATGTCGGAAGTGAGCCAAGTTCCGATTCACACCGGTGATGTCGTCTTTGTCACATTTGAGTCTCGCTCTCCGTCATTGGGTGGTGGGCTTTGGTCGATGTATGCACAACGCAACGTCGCTCCTTGGATTGGGTACTTCAGCGCGCAAGGATTGCCGGGAAATACTTGGCACCGGTACAACGTCAAGTGGACTTCCGACCACGAGATCGCTCCTGGGTCGATGGCCATTACTTTCCATGTAGCTTCGCGCGCCCAGGAAATTGAATTTCGTGATTTCTCAGCCAACAATTTGGGGCATTACTCTGGGGCACTTCCTTTCACTCCGCTAACCTATCCAGGACGCGAAGCGTCGGCACCGTGGCGAAAAGAAGCGAACGAGAAAATTGACCGCTATCGCAAAGCCGACGTGTTGGTCCACGTTACAGATTCGAAGGGTAAGCCGGTTAAGGGAGCAAAAGTTCACGTCAAGCAGCTTCGACATGCCTATGAATTCGGCTCCTTTGTAGAATCATCGCTGCTCGCATCGAACCCCGATGGCGAGCAATATCGAAAGTGGTTTCTTAGTGCCTATAACAAGGCCACGACACCCATGTATTGGGCTGATTGGGGATGGGAAGACCCCAATTCTCAAAAGCTGTACAAGGCCTATCCTGTGTGGCTTAAGGAACACAGCATCACAACAAAGGCCCACGTCCTGATTTACCCTGGCTGGCAATTTATGCCCACTCGCCTGAAAAAGTATGAGAACGATCCCAAGGTGCTCTGGGCAGAAATGGACAAGCACATTCGGGAGAAGATTGCCTTCACCAAGCCTTTTGGATTTGTCAGTTGGGATGTGACCAACGAGACACGTGACCTACGAGATCTGCCAAAGATATTCGGTTCGGAAGAAATCTACGTTCGACTGTTCAAGTTGATGCATGAACTCGATCCACGGCCGACTCTCTACCTAAACGAGAATACGATTCTAACCAACGGAGGGAAAACGGAGTCCCAGCAGGCGGAATTTGAGAGGATGCTTCGATACCTTCTTAAGAATGGGGCTCCACTGCAAGGCATCGGGATGCAGGGGCATTTCGGTGAGGTCATGACGGCACCCCCCGACATATGGCGTATTGTCGACCGCTTTGCGAAATTTGGTCTTCCCATCCAAATCACTGAATTCGACTTACCGATTGCCGACCCCCAAGCACAGGCAGATTACACACGTGACCTCTTGACGGCTTGGTTTGCCCATCCTGCCACAACTGGTTTTACGATGTGGGGCTTTTGGGAGGGAAGTATGTGGCAACCTGCCGGAGCTTTAGTGGATAAGAACTGGAAAGTAAAACCCAACGGTCAAGCATGGCTTGATCTTGTAAAGAAGCGATGGTGGTCTGACACGACACTTACGACCGATAGATTTGGCAATGCAAAGTACAGGGTATTCAAAGGTGATTTTGAATTCAGTACTGGCAAGTTTTCTCGTCAAGTGAAGATTCACCATTCGGCACAAGTTCGAATGGTCCTGAAGTGAATTCCGAACCTCTGGAATTTGGTATCCCAAATCGATACATTTGATAAAATTGTCTATGAATAGAATAGATAGAACATAAATTCTCTAGGGAGACTCCATTACAAACTAGCGCAAGGTATTCATTTAGAAGCAATGGATGCGAAGACACATGTAGTGAGTTTTCGGGAAAGGTTCGAATTATTTGAACACTCTGAATACTTCCCCGTCTAATCCCGTTGTCAAGCTATATTTCTAGCTTGTCAATCAATGAAAGGAGAGTAATCGAGATGAATACAAAGTTGTTTCGCGCGGTTGCCTTGGCATTATTGGGTGTCGCAACCATTTGTTCGGGACCGACAGCATCTGCTCAACGGTCGTATGAGCACGGTCGACGGGAGAGCTCCGAAGATCGTCTCCAGCGGGATATTCGCCGTGTGGAGAGAAGGATTGATGATCTGAAATCGGAGAGAGAGCGAGCGCGGTCTCACCGTAATTTTAGAGAAGTGCGCCGCATCGAAAATGAACTGGATCGCGAGCGAGAAACACTTCGTCGCTATCGAGATCGAGATCGAGGTCGAGGTCGGCACCGAGATCGTGGATAGTTAGTTCACTAAGACGATCCTTACTGGTTTCAGCGGCTTGTCGATCCTAATTGTTTCTCTTCAATAGACGCGTAGGCAGAGAGTTCCCTCAGTGAGGATTGCGACGCAGTCGGGCCAATTTGCCAAAGAATAGATTGGCCCGGATCCCAACCAAATTATCCGATCTTCCGCGATTACGGAACTTCAAAGTAATTCCTTCGGACTAACCTGCGCAGGGTCAGACTCTGCGATCAGGAGAGTCACATGAATTTATCCATTCAAGCTAGAGCAATCCTCGCCGGTGCAGTCGCAATTGCCATCACCGCGGGTTGCCAGCAACCAGCACCCGACGTCGTGGTCACCCCAGGACGCGACACCGTCGTTCACGATCGAGCACCGAGTACTATGGTTATTCACGATCAGGCCACACCTCCCGTGGTTGTTGTTCAGCCTCCTGCCAAAGGATCCGACACAAAGACTGATACATCCACAACCACCAACAATCCTCCCGATGGATCAAGTTCATCGAGTACGACAACAACCAAGTCGTCGACAACTGGTGGTTAATACCCAATTTCGCACCTAGAGTCGTACCTCCAACGCGATTCATGTGCTTCGGGCTGATACGAGTGGCAAGGTTTAACTGCAGAGAGGGCTTATTCAATTGGAAGCCCGTGTATTGGCCATTCTTCAGCCCGTAGCAAAATGTGTAGAGGGGCGAGGCGTGCCTCGCTTACCCGTTTTTAGTGGGACCAACCAACTTGGGTCGCCTAGCATCTACACCGGAACAAGATTTCTTACTTCCAGATCGGGACAGGGCACTTCGATGCGAAGTGACTGTTGTCGTAGAACGGGATGTTGAGCGCCTTCGCGTATTTGAGACCTTGAGTTAGCAACTGCTGGGCGGCGATGTTTAGGGGCTGTCCAGGTACGAGGACTCTCGTGTCCTGCTGCAAGACCATGATTGGCTGAGCCTCACCTTTCCAGTGCAGCACCAAGTGGTAGGTCACCCCGCCGGTTGTCAATCGCGAGTTCGGCTCGGCAATCAGAACCAAAGCGTCGAGTTCTTGGGTGCTACCCAGACGAAGGTTGCTGAAAAGCCCAGGGCCATGCCTCCTTCGGTAGCGCTTTTCGTGGATATCGAAAGAGATGCTCACCAACGAAAACGCTGCGGCGATTCCGGCAAGGGCAACGAGAAGACCGATCCAAATCCACCACGCGGGCCATAAGGGGCCATCAAACCCGGTCAACTCAAACAGGAATCCGAACAAGACCATGCCAACCCCACCGCCGACGCTGCCGCGTACGAGGACGTGATAGGGCATTGGCGCGGAGAAGACCAAACGTTTATCTTCGCCCTGGAATCGACCGAATAGCGGTGTCTCGATCATGGTGAAATATTACGCCCTACTGGTAAGTGCCAGTAGGGCGTGCCTTCAGTTCGACTTTGTCGGCTTTTCGAGGGCGAGCTTCAAGACTTGCTCGGCATGCTTCACGAAGTGAGCCTTTAAGTGGGTGCGAATCTCCAGAGGGACATCTTCCATGTAATCCTTCTCGTTTTGCTCGGGAAGGATGAGCGTGTTCACGCCGGCCCGGTTTGCGGCAAGGATCTTCTCTTTAATGCCACCTACGGGAAGAACCTGACCGCTAAGAGTGAGCTCACCTGTCATCGCCAAGCGAGACTTGACCCTTCGGTTCGTCAAAAGGGAAGTCAGAGCAGTCAGCATCGTAACACCAGCGCTCGGACCGTCCTTCGGTACGGCTCCAGCCGGGACGTGGACGTGAAGTTCGACCTTGTCGTAGAAGTCAGGGTTGATGTTCAGTTGCTCGGTATGGCTTCGAATGTAGCTTAAAGCCGCCGTGACCGATTCCTTCATGACATCGCCAAGTTGACCGGTGACGATCAATCCCTTGTGGCCCGACATCTTGGTCGTTTCGATGAACAAGACTTCACCGCCGACAGGTGTCCAAGCTAGGCCAACCGCCGTACCCGGAATCATGTCTCGCTCAACAACTTCGTCGATCGTATATCGCGGTGCACCCAAGGCCGATTCGATGAATTTCTGGGTGACGTTGATCTTGCCCTTATGACCTTCTGCGAACATGCGGGTCGCACGTCGGACGACGCTTCCAACCTCACGCTCAAGGCTTCTCACACCGGCTTCGCGCGTGTAATAGCGAACGAGTCTCTGCGCACTCTCGCGCTTGATCGCGATTTGCGTGGACTTAAGGCCATGCTCTTCGATCTGTTTGGGGATGAGGTGACGCTCGGCAATTTCGATCTTCTCCTCTTCGGTATAGCCGCCGAGTTCAATGATCTCCATTCGATCACGCAGTGCCGCCGGGATCGTGTCTATTCGGTTCGCCGTCGTGATGAAGAACACCTTGCTGAGGTCGAACGGCGTGTCGAGGTAGTGATCTCGGAACGTACTGTTCTGCTCGGGGTCCAAAACTTCGAGCAAAGCCGATGAGGGATCTCCTCGGAAGTCATTGCCGAGCTTGTCGATTTCATCCAGAACGAACACAGGATTGTCCGTCTCCGCGCGGCGCAATCCTTGAATGATCTGACCGGGCAAGGCACCGATGTAGGTTCGACGGTGACCACGGATTTCAGCTTCGTCTCGCATGCCGCCAAGAGAGATGCGACCGTACTTGCGCCCCATCGCCTGGGCAATAGATCGACCAAGAGAGGTTTTTCCAACGCCGGGAGGCCCGACAAAGCAAAGGATCGGCTGACGGATCTTTCCTTCGGTTTTGACGATTCGCACCGCAAGGAATTCTATGATTCGGTCTTTGATCTTTTCCAGACCAAAGTGGTCGACATCAAGAATCTCTTTGACGTGCTTGAGGTCAAGGATATCGTCGCTGGACTTGCCCCAAGGCATCGACGTGACCCAATCGATGTAGGTACGAGCAACCGTGTACTCAGGCGCACCCGGATTCATCCTTCTCAAGCGGTCGTACTCTCGGTTGACTTCTTTGAGGGCCTCAGCGCTCATCTTCGAGTTGTCGATCTGCTGACGAAGCTCGTCAAGGTCCTCGGTTCGGTCATCGACCTCGCCAAGCTCTCGCTGGATAGCTTTCAGCTGCTCACGCAAGTAGTATTCGCGTTGCGATTTGCTGAGTTCAGTGTTGACTTCGTTCTGCACCTTGCTGGTGAGCTCAAGGACGCGGACTTCCTTGCTCAACATCTGCAGCAGAAGGCGAAGGCGTTCCTGAATCGGCTGAGTCTCAAGGATTTTCTGCTTGTCTTCGACATCCAAAGTCATGTGGGCGGCGACGAGGTCGGCCATGACGTTGGTCTCTTGAACCGCTTGGGTGAGCGTGCGTAGCTCGTCTGGGAGTTGGGGGGAAAGCCGGATGGCCTGCTCAAAGAGGGCAGCAACGGATCGTCGCAGAGCCTCAATCTCCTCGGACTTTTCTTCCGAGACGACTGGCTCGTCGATGACCTCAATCCTTGCTCGCATATACGGCGAGGTGCTTAGGCGTTCGACGATACGGAATCTTGACACGCCCTGCACGATGAGCCGCACGGCATCGGGCATCTTGACCAGTGTTCGAATGATGACGACACAGCCGTATTCATAAACGTCATCGAACCCAGGGTTTTCTTCTTGCGGGTTCTTTTGTGCAATGACGCCGATGACTCGGTTGTTGCCGACAATGCTTTCATCGATCAACTGGACGCCTGCCTCGCGAGCAACACTGAGCGGTGCGATCAGCATTGGGTAGATAACGTTTTCGCGAAGTGGCAGGATGTTGAGCTCGGATGGGATATCCGGCTTGGATTCTTCTTCAGACGGCTCGTGGATCTGGGGTTCCCCCGTTTCCATTTCGATTAGCTCGTCTTCAATCGGTAGCTTCAGTTCTGCCATTAGGTGTTCTTGATCGTTACGGTTCTCGTTACGACGATTCTTTCCAGTTTGGGGATCATGACGAGCAGGAACCCATTTCGATATTGCGCGCGGATTTGTGTCGCGTCAATCGAAACATCAGGGAGCCTGACCTCACGTTGAAATTCGCCATAAAAGATTTCTAGTTGATGTATGCCTGTTCGCGTGCCGTCGGAATAGTCCTCTTCCTCTCGGTTTCCTCGCAGAAGTAGCGAATGTCGTTCAGGAACATACAGTAACTGAATCTCTTCGCCGCGCACTCCCGCAATTTCGGCTTTTAGCAGGAATCGAGTGCTCTCTTCGATGAGATCAATCCGTGGCTCCCAGGCGCGGCCCGTAGCCACTCTTGGACGACCGCCAGAAAGCTCGTCGGTGATGCGGTGGAGTTCGCTTCCCACCTGAAAAAACCATTCGTCGACCTCGCGTCGGGGCATAGTAGATTCTACTCAGGTATGTCGCTCAGGGTTTCTAAGCAAGCCCAGACAAACCACGTTTTGATAGGCTTGCTGCAAGTGCCCCAAAAATCACGCAAAGCCCACCGATCTGCATCGAAAGCGATACGCCGGTAATTGGGAGAGTGAATATTCGCGACCCGACCGCGATATGGCTGTTAAGTCGGGTTTGCGCGGCGACCCAACCGAAGAGGAGCACCCCAAACGGCGAGAGGCCATTGATCGCCCAGATGTGCATCGCGATAACCCGGCCCCGAAGCCTCTCGGGTGACATCAATTGAAACAGCGCATTGGTGGTGTTGAGTTGGGCGACCGACGCCGCACCCATGAAAACCAACACCGGATAGACAAGGATCGGATGGCGAGCAAAGCTTAAGATAAACAGGCCAATTCCAATCGTCCACATCGAGGCTCGAATAATCGCGGCTTTGTGGTGAGCCTCGGCGTACTGGGTAACCAGAAGCAAGCCCGTGATTGCGCCAACTCCGACACATATATATAGGCATCCAAGCACGGATTTCGAAGGGTCGGCCTGGCCAGCTCGAAACGACTCACGTCCGCCGATCCCCATGACTTGGTGAACGTAGGCTGGCAGCATCGGAAGGTAGGCAAGACCGCACGCGGCCGTAATGGTCTCCAGAAAGAACAAAGTCTTTAGCCGTACATCTCGCATCGTGTACAGGAACCCTTCCATCAAAAGATCACGGATGGGTTGCGGTGCCCTGGGATGCGACTTGAGATTTGCCTTGATCGCCAGCGCCGCCCAAATCAGAGCAATGAAGCTAATGCCATTTAGCAGATAGCACATGGCGACGCCGAAGTAAACAAGGAGCAACATCCCAATTGCCGGTCCTAAAATGCGCGCTACATTAAAAGTAAGAGCATTCACAGGAACCGCCATCGAGAGCACTTCTGGTGGCACAACCCTGCTGATAATGGATTGTCGTGTCGGCATCTCGACACTCGAAACCAGACCCAGAACCCCGGCAACGGCGGCGATTTGCCAGTACTGGACGAACCTGAAATGGGTCGCAATCGCCAAATAGAAGGCGCCTATAGCGAAAACAGCTTGGGTGATGATGAGCACCGCGCGCTTGTCGAAAGCATCGGCAAACGATCCGGCTAAGAATCCAACGAGAAATACCGCAAAACTAGAGCAAAACGACACGAATCCCAGCTTTGATTCGTCTTCAGTGAGGCGATATACGAAATAGCCTTGGGCGATGTTTTGAACCTGGCTGCCCGTGAAGCTGAGGAACGCACCGATCCAAAGCAGTCGGAAATCGCTGTAGCTAAAAACCCGGTAAATGTTTGAGGATGCTATGCGTTCTTTGAATGTTTTTCGGGCGTCCTTGCCGGGGGCTGGCTGCTGGACCATGAAGTTCAGTATGGCTGGTTAGCGTCGTTGAGTAAGGTATCCTACATCGCGCCGGGGTGCAGAACTAGATTTGGGCCGACCAGAAACACTAAACGTACTTCAAATGTGCTCCAGCAGCGCGACGTCGGGCGCAGAGCGGCATGTCTTCTGTCTTTCCCAGGGCCTCAAAAGGCGGGGCCATCATGTTCAGGTCCTCACACCGGGGCCAGGTTGGTTGCCGGACATCCTTGAGCAAGAGGGAATTCCTGTTCACAGCAGCTACATGAAGGGTAGTGGCTGGTGGCGAACCATGGGCTACCTTGTTCGCGAGGTTCGCCGAAGCAAGATTGACGTCGTTCACACCCACCTAACGCGGTCTGCCTATATTGGCCACGCGCTTGGGTTGCTCACCAACGTTCCCATCGTAACCAGCGTTCACATCGCCAACAACGATCAGATTTATCGACGCCTCGCACGCCGCAGAAACAAGCTGGTCGCCGTGAGCAATTTTGTCCGTGGCATGCTCCACGGCCGCGGTATTCCTGAGCGATTTATTGAGACCGTATACAACGGAACCGACTTTGTCGATTTCGAGATGGCCCGGCCCGAAGCCGTAAAGGACGAACTGGGCATTCCGCAAAACCGGCGCTTGGTTGGTCTGGTTGGCAAGGTTTGCCGAGATAAGGGGCAGTTGGAGATGATTTCGGCCATGCGAAGCGTGAGCAGGGAACATCCTGAGGCACATCTCGTTTTCGTCGGCAAAGTCGAAGAGGTTTTTCGCCCCGAAATCGACCAGGCGATTATCGATGCTGGAATTCAAGATCGAATTACCATCACCGGTGTTCGGCACGATATTCCCCGGATGCTCGATTCTTTCACGCTCAGCACGCTTCCGTCACGAATGGAAACGTTTGGAGTGGCCGCGATCGAAGCAATGGCACGCGGAAA
This sequence comes from uncultured Armatimonadota bacterium, assembly GCA_903833215.1. Taxonomy (GTDB): domain Bacteria; phylum Armatimonadota; class Fimbriimonadia; order Fimbriimonadales; family Fimbriimonadaceae; genus Fimbriimonas. Next base: position 40,130 of record CAILEM010000067.1, on the reverse strand, counting down.
GGCTGTGGTTGCGACTCGAGTGGGGGCTCTTCCCGAAGTTGTTCGCCACAAGCAGACTGGCTTGCTGGTTGATCTCCGCCCCGAAGAAATTGCGGAAGCGGTGAGCTACTTGCTCGCCAATAACGATGAGCGCGAGCAAATGGGCCGCATGGGACGACATATCGTTGAGCAGAAATTTACGCTCCAAGAGATGTCGGCTCGGTTCGAAAGCGTCTATCTCAAGACTGTACGCTAAACCTGGCAAAGCCATGACCGGTGTTCATCCGTCATAATCTTTGCGATGCAGGAGCGCCCGAGTTGGGATGCGTATTTTATGCAGATTGCGCAGTTGGTAAAGACTCGCGCAACCTGCCCCCGCCGATCCGTTGGCGCCGTAATCGTACGCGATAAGCGTATGTTGGCGACCGGCTATAACGGTGCACCCAGAGGTTTGCCTCACTGTCCCGAAGATGGTGAACATCACGACTGGCCAGCAGGATGTTTGCGCGCCGGGCACTGTATTCGGGCACTTCATGCCGAGCAAAATGCGTTGCTTCAAGCGGCGATGATGGGAATTGCTTGTGAGGGCAGCACGATGTACGTCACCTGCCAGCCCTGCAACAACTGCGCGAAGATGATCATCAACGCCGGAATTGTTCGGGTTATCTATGAAGGCGACTACCCGGACAATTTTTCGAAAGAGCTTTTCAAAGATTCAGGAATTGAGGTCATGCGGTTCATCGACAATCGCCTGGAGCCGGTGGATCTGAATATATGAACCATACGCAGTTGTTAGCCGAAGGTAGCGGTGCCCTCCAAGGGTTCCGCTTTCCCCTGCTAACCGCTGTGTTTGCTCTTATCGTCAGCTATTTCCTCACCCCTCTGGTTCGGAATATGGCGATTCAGCAAGGCGCGGTCGATGACCCTGCCAGCGACAATCGACGCGTTCACACCAAGCCGATTCCAAGATGGGGCGGACTCGCCATTTATGGAGGAATCGTCGTTGCCGTCTGTGCGGTGATGCCGTTTGCACATCCCCAGTCAACCATCTTTCCGCACTATCTCATTGCGATGCTGGTGATCGCTGGCTTGTTGGTCATCGTGGGTGCTCTCGACGATTTGCACCAGTACAAGGCCAAGGTTCAAGCGCTTGTGCTCCTCGCCGCTGGCATCTCGGTTCAGTTTTTTTATGGCGAGGTGGGTCGAGTTCAGATCAGCACGCTTGGCATTCCGATCAGCGGGCCGGCTTCCTACATCGCACTGGGTGCCTTTGCCGTTCCACTCACCGCCGCGTATATCTTCGTGGTCACAAAGACGATGGACACCATTGACGGTGTCGATGGTCTTGCCGCTGGAATCGCCGCGATCTCGGCTGCGACACTCATCGTGATTGCGGTGTACTCCCATCAACCAAGAGTTGCGATTGTTGCCGCTGCCATCGCCGGTTCGGCGGTGGGCTTCCTCCGCCATAACTACAACCCAGCAAAAATCTTCATGGGCACCGGTGGTGCTTACGTGCTGGGCTTCATGATGGCCTGCTTGAGTATCGTCGGCGCCCTGAAAACAGCTGCGGCGGTTTCTCTATTCATGCCGGTGTTGGTGTTCGGAGTGCCGATCGCCGATGCCTTCGTGGTGATTACGCGGCGTATCCTCAGCGGTCAGCCGATTACCCAAGCGGACAAGCGACACCTTCATCACCAACTGCTTGGAAAAGGGCTAACTCAACGACAAACCGTTCTCATCTTGTATGCTGCTGCTGCGGCACTTTGCGCAGTTGCTTTGTTCGTCGTGCGAAACACCCATGTCTAAACCCGTCATTTTTTGTGTCATCGGAACGAGACCGGAAGCCATCAAGGTTGCCCCGGTGATGCTTGAGTTCCTGAAATTCTCCGAAGTATGTACACCCATGCTGATTTCGACAGGGCAGCATAAGGAAATCCTGTACCAGTCTCTTGCCACCTTCGGACTCAAACCGAACGAGGATCTAGAGATCATGCAGCACGGCTCCTCGCTTGCCCAGGTCACCTGCCGAGCGTTGGATGGCCTGGACAATCTCGTTCAGAAGTACCAACCCGCCTATATTCTCGGACAGGGAGACACCACGACCACACTTGTGGCTGCGATGGACGCGTTCTATCGCAACGTTCCGTTTGGGCACATCGAAGCCGGATTGAGAACCGACACCGTTCGCAATCCATTTCCCGAGGAGTACAACCGGCGAGTCGCTTCGGTCACCGCAGATCTCCACTTCCCGCCAACGACGTGGAGCCGAGATAACCTGCTTCACGAACACCACGATCCCAGCAAGATTTTTGTCACCGGTAACACCGGCATCGACGCGGTGGTGTTGGCCGCCAATCAAGGCGAGCAGCCTTGGTTCCCCGAGCACACCGGTCGCGTTGTCTTGATGACAACCCACCGTCGTGAGAATTGGGGTGAGCCACAGAAGAACATCGCGACGGCGGCGCTGGCCCTCGTCAACAAGTTCCCGGATGTTCTCCTTGTCACTGCGATGCACCCGAACCCAACCGTTCGCGAGACACTTATTCCGATCTTGGGCAATCACGATCGCATCAAGCTGATCGAGCCGCCCGAGTACGAACTGTTCGTCAAGCTGATGCAGCGCAGCACGCTCATTCTCAGCGATTCTGGCGGCGTTCAAGAAGAGGCGCCTGCCTTCGGAATCCCCGTTCTTGTGCTTCGAGACACGACGGAGCGACCAGAAGGTGTGACGGCAGGGACGGCAAAACTGGTCGGCACGAACACAGATCGGATTATTGAGGAGGGAACCACACTCCTTGGCGATCCCGCTGCCTACAAAGCGATGGCCAATGCCGTAAGTCCTTATGGAGACGGTAAAGCCTCGGAGCGCATTCGGTATCTGGTTCTGAAATCACTCGGAATCGAGACCCCCGAAGTGCCGATGTGGAACTAGGACCGTCGTATTAGGAATCTCATATGACGTTTCGACGCGCATCCAAGCCCACTTTGCCGCCTGAGTGGATCATCGTGGGCCTTGGCAATCCTGGCGGCGAATATCGGGGGACCCGACACAATGTCGGGTTCGAAGTTATCGACTACCTGAGCGAAAAGCACAAGATCAAGCTCGACAAGGGCAAGCACAACGCCCGCTTCGGGTTGGGCAAGATCGGTGACACCCAGGTCGTGCTCGTCAAGCCGATGACGTATATGAACCTTAGCGGACGATCGGTCGCTCCTCTTGCGCGTGAGTATGGAATTCTGCCTGATCGCATCTTGGTGATTGCAGACGACCTCGACTTGCGATTGGGGCGAACTCGCCTCAAGCCTGGTGGAAGCGCGGGTGGACACAATGGCCACAAAAGTCTCATCGCATCGCTTGGCACAACCGAGTATCCTCGACTCAAGGTGGGCATCGATGCTGCTGCCGGTAGCACCACGATCGATCATGTCTTGGGGCCCTTCACCCCTGATGAACGGGTGTCGGTCGATCTCGCCGTTCGTCGTGCCGCCGAGGGCATTGTCGCCATCGTCAACGAAAGCCTTGAGTCTGGAATGAACTTGGTCAACGTCGGTTGATCCGTCGGACTGAGTAGGGGATTGTCGCGATGGTCGTTTGTCGGAACTCTTTAATTTCACGAGCATTTACGCTCATCGAGTTGCTGGTGGTGATCGCCATCATTGCCGTGCTCGCCGCGATCTTGTTCCCGGTGTTTGCCCAGGCAAAGGCGTCGGCCCAGTCCGCGACATGTCTGAGCAATATGCGGCAGTTAGGCACGGCATTCTCCGTCTATTTGGGTGACTCTGATGGAGTGTACGCAGCGCCTTACGGCAACCGATATCCAAATTCTGCTTGGGTGCTCAGCGGCAATTCGCCGTTGGTTGGGACGACCAGTCCCCCTTGCCCAAATGCGAACGACACGACGGATATTTGTAACGTGGCAGACCCGACCCGAGGATCGCTTTGGCCCTATACGATGTCGGAGAAGATTTATAAATGTCCTACCGAGGACTCGGGCCTCGATCACTCAAGTGGTAATCCTGTATCCACCCTCAACCAAAGGATCACCACCACCATGAACGGGAATTTCGCCACCGAGAAGATTCCACTCAACGATGGCGGGATCGGTACGCTTGCCATTTCCGAGTCCGTGATCACGTTCCCATCCGCAACCTTCATGCTCGTCGATGAGGATGTGACCTCGAGAAATGACGGCAAATTCGTGCCCTCTACCGGGGAAACCGACGTCTTCGGAACACAGCACCACAACGGAGGAAACCTCGTGAATGCCGACACCAGCGGCAAGTGGTACTCCGCCCTGTCCTTCAAGTTCAAAAGCCCCATGTGGACCAAGTTCATCCCGACACGTTTGGTGCCGTAAACATAACCCGTCCGGTGTAGGGGCGAGGCATGCCTCGCTTACCCAACGAAGGGTTGCCACGAAAAGGTGATTTGCGCAAGAAACGTGGTCTCCACTGTAGATGAATGGCGCTGCACACTAAGCCAAAGAAGAGTTGCCACACAGACGTCGATTTTTGAAAGAACCGCACGTATCCATTGTCCGGGCTTGGCGTATTGATGTGTCACACCGAACGCAAGAAGCGAGGCGTGCCTTTATGTCAAACAGTTTTGGTATTTAAACAGCCGCCGTAGCCGCCGGATGGCTTTTACCGGCGTTCGGACCGTTCGCCAAGATCAAAAATGGGTTCAAGCCGCGAGCTGGGTGCGCGGCCAAAAACCATGCCGCGGCTACAGAACAAGACCATTCTGCCAAAACTATTTGACATTAAGGCACGCCTCTCCTCTACGACCGGAAAGGGATTCATTGTGTTAACGGTGTCTCTTGAACCTCAATCGCTTCACTTCCACAGACTGAGAAAAGGTACAAATGGACATGTGGTTTAGGCGGGGGCTATTAGCATGTGTCTCGGGCTTGCTTTTGGCGAGCGCGAGTTCCGTCCACCAACCGTGGCAACCTCTGCAAGACGCGGCTGCACAGCAGATTGCCGTCATCCCTTTTCAGACCCTGGACGACAGCCCGGCTTCGGTGGGAACCGAAATCGCCGAGGAAATCTCCAACTCTCTCAACCGTCTGGACACTCTTGCGGTGCTGCCTCAGGATGTGTTGCGACAAGCCAAGGGGCAGACCAATGTGAGCAAGAGCCTTCCCGACGCCTTGGCCCTCGCCAAGAGGCTTCGGGTAAGCACCCTTGTCGTCGGATCGTACAAAAAGGCGGGAGGAAACCTCCAAATCGACTGCTGGGTGGTTGATGTCAAATCTGGCGCCAAGGAAGACGACAAGAAGATTACCGAGGCGGACGAGTATCCGAAAAACTATGTGGGCTTGCTGTACAAGGTCCCCGAGCAAGTTTCTCGCCTCCTTCGACCGGCTGCTGCCTCGACGAGCCATCCCAAACCGATCATTCCTAAGGAGATGTCGGCATCTCCCGCTGCCCATCTCCTGTATTCCGAAGGATTGGACAAAGCAGATCGCAACTCGGAGGAGGGACTCACCAACGCCAAAGCCGCATTCCAAGCCGCCCTTAAGAAGGACGCCGACTATGCTCAGGCCTACGTTGCCAAATCCGATACCGAAACCCAACTGGCGCGGATGAAAGAAAAAGCGGGGAAGAACGCGCTTCAAGATCGGCAAGACGCGGTGAGTGACGCGTTTGAGGGTGTGAAGCGAGCTCCCTACTACGGCGGAGCCCACTGGCAACTGTCACGTGCCCTCACCCTGATCGGGAACTACGAAGGGGCCGCAATCGCGGCGCGAGTTGCCGCCCAACTGTGGCCAGCGAACGCCGAGGTTGCCGTCGACCTGAACCGAGCTCTTTCAAAGGGCAAAATCGTAGATGGACCCGATCTTCAGCGGGCGCTGAAGATGACCCCCGCCCTTTCGCTCGTGATTGACGAACTCCCGAAAGTGACCGTCGTCAACGATGAAAAGGTCGACCAGGAGTACCAATTCGTTCAGGAAAGTGGTGCCATTGCCGCCTCTGTCGAGGTCCCAGCGAGTGAGTCGCGAGTCGTCGGCTTGGCATCCGGTCGCTACACCGTGACCACCACGCGGAGTGGGTCGGTGCAGGCGGTGAGCCGCAATTTTAGCTCAGAAAAGACCTACGACCTCAACGGTCAAACCCTATCCGTCAGCGCCATCGATACCGAAGACGGCGGCAAGCCAGTCGATAAGCACCTGCCTGCCACCCTCAAGATTTCCAGCGAAATCGGCGGGGCCAAGGTGTCGGTGGGTGGGAGTGAACTCGGCGAGGCACCGCAGGATTACAAATACGATTCCAGCGTTTCACCCACGGGAACGGTGACGATTCAGGTCACCAAGGACGGCTACGAGCCGTTCAGCTTGGAGATCCATGCCGCGCCAGGCGTCACCCTGCCGATCGTCGCCCGGCTGAAACCGGGCCGCAACGAAACGCCTACGGGGCCAGCGGCAGCAGGAAAGGTACGCCACAATCGACGAACAGGCGCGGATGACGTATTTGTCCCGGGTGGAGACGTGACGCTCGGCGATGACGACCAGCCAACGAATCCGGTTCACAAAGCCCACATCACTTCCTTCTGGATCAGCAAAACACTGGTGACCTATAAGGAGTTTTTGGCCTTCGCACAAACCATACAGAATCGCGGAAATCAGCGAGTCGACTGGTTTGACGTTCAACAGCATCGTCCCGCGTGGGGATGGATTCCGGATCACCCCATCGTCAATGTCACCTGGGAGCAAGCTCAGGCCTATGCGAAATACGTAGGCGGGCGATTGCCAACCGAGGCCGAGTGGGAGTACGCCGCCCGTGGCCCCGATCGGCTGAAGTATCCCTGGGGCAACAACTGGGACCCAACCAAGCTTCAATGGTCTCCCGGAAGCGTTGGCTCGGGTCTGCGTACGACGCCGGTGACGGCCCATGCGACAGGAGCGAGCCCGTTTGGATGCTTGGATATGGCAGGCAACGTGTGGGAGTGGTGCTTCGATGCCTATTCGCAAGGTCTTATTCATGGCCTTCGCGGTGGCTCGTGGCGCAATCATAATCCCGATCTGTTCCGCCCTTCGCTTCGGCGAACCCAGTTGGACGTCCGCGACACCATCGGTTTCCGTGTGGTGTTTCCTGTAAACGATTGATCTCCGATTTCTTGAGACCCTGAGGATTGAACCTGCAATGACGATGCGCTGGACACCACTGATTAGCCTTGCGACCCTGGCCGCCATCCTGATGGGGGCCGCACTGGGGCATGGCCAGCAGGGCCAGGCAGGCGAAGAACCTTTGGAGCGGGTGGCGGTCATCCCTTTCCGCAACGAGAGCGGTGCCGCGGAGACGGCGGCGATCGGGATCACTCTTGGCGAGAGCATTACCAACAGCCTTAACGAACTGGGCGGAATGTCGGTGCTGGGGCAGAACATCATTTGGAAAGAGATTCGAAGCGGAGCGGTTGGGCAGCCGCGTCGTAATCTCGCCGAAGCCTTGGCCTTGGCGAAAAAGCTGCGCCTGAACTCGATTGTCACCGGAAGCTACAAGCTCACTGGATCGACGTTGAATGTCGAGTGCACTTTGGTGGATGTGAACTCGGGGCAATCCGATCCCGATAAGGTCTCACAGATGGAGATCAACTATCCCAAAGATAGTGGAGATCTTGTCGAGAAGTTTCCAGCCCAGTTCGCCAAGGTCCTGCGTCCGGCCGCGGCATCCACGGTCCACCCTCGTCCCGGTCCCACCCCTACGGTATCCCCCGAAGCGCAACAGTTCTATGCAGCGGGCCTTCAGAACGCAAGTCAATGCACGCAGGCCGGGTTCACCGAGGCGAAGGCGTCGTTCCAACTTGCCCTTAAGAAGGATCCGAACTTTGACCTCGCCTTGGAAGCAAAAACCAATTCGGAGATCCAGCTCACGCGGTTGAAGCAGAAGAAGGGGCAGGATGCGTCCGGTGAATTGAGCGAAGCGGTGGCAGATGCGTTGAACGCCGTCAAATTGTCCCCGTATTCAGGAGCCGCACATTGGAACCTATCGCGGGTTCTCACGCTGGAAGGCGATTACGACGATGCGGCGGTGGCGGCGCGCGTCGCCCAGCAGTTGTGGCCGGCAAGTGGAGAAGTCGTGCTCGACCTGGTTCGGGCAACCGGCCAGGGCCAAATCGTCGATGGTCCGGAGCTTCAGCGGGCGATTCGCATGGCGCCGGCCGTCACGCTAGTTGCCGACGAAATGCCGAAGGTGACGGTGATGAACTCCAGCTCTGCCGCCCTTGAGGTGAAGTTTGAAAATGGTAGCCAAACCTTCGCGGTGGTGACTGTTCCCGCCGGAGCCACGACGATCGTGCCCCTTATCGCCGGCAAATACACCGTGACTTCTTCAGGGGGTGAGACGAGCAAGAAGCAAGAGATCGAATTCAAGTCCGACACCGTTTACGCCGTCGAAGGTCGTTCGCTTGTTGCGACGGTTGGTGTGGACTCAACCCCACGAAACGAGAAGCAGGACCTTCCCGATGCCGACCCAGGGCAGCTACGGAAGCCTAGGATTCAGAAAAATATCAAGGCCAACTTTGAGATGGTCTACGTTTGGAACGGGCCATTCAAAATGGGCGATGAAGGCCAGGCCGATAACCCGCCTCACAACGTGACCTTGTCCGCTTACTGGATCGGTCGGACCCTTGTCAGCGTGAAGGAGTTCAAGGCCTTCACCCAAGCTCCCGATGGTTACAACGAAATTTTTCCGAAACCGTTTGACTGGGACAAATACAAGCCTTCCTATGATTGGCACGACGAGAATCCGATGGTCAACGTGACATGGGAAGAGGCGCGTGAGTACTGCAGGTGGGCCGGTGGGGACCTTCCCACTGAAGCGCAATGGGAGCATGCCGCACGCGGTTTCGGGAAGTTGTCCTATCCGTGGGGCAAAGAATTTATTCCCAAGAACCTTCAATTTTCCGCCGAAAAGCCATTGTCGGCGGGCGGTCCCGCGCCGGTAATTGCGCATCCTGACGGTGTCAGCCCGTACGGGTGCTTGGATATGGCCGGCAACGTGTTCCAGTGGTGTCGCGATGGCTACGAGGCGGACATCAGCAAAAAGCAGACGGACCCCATCGGCTCCGGCCCCACCATGGTCATCCGAGGCGGTTCGTGGGCCGAACACCTGCCCGCTGACTTCCTAAGTGCCAAACGCACCCACCTCGACCCCAAAACCAAACGCACTATCGACCCCCACGACCGTAGCATCACAATAGGCTTCCGCTTCGTAGGTCCCCCCGACCTCCGAACGTAGCCTGGAGTCGCAAACCGACCAACATTCGAACACATGAGGTAGCGCCAGAGATGCGTCCCTATATCAGCCCAGGGTGAAACCCTGGTGAAAGCCAAACCCACCAAACCAGAGCACTGAAGGTGCGACCCATGCCGTCTGTGGGCATCGCCTACAGCCTTCCGCCACGTCAAAATTCCAATTCATAGCAATCAGCCTAACCCGGTCCCAAACCTATTGGCACGTTTTCGTTGGTGTAGTGACTTGCCATTAGGCTGCTTCTTCGTGAGATCGCCGCTCCGCATCAATCCTCTCGGAATGGGACGCATAGAAATCCCATACTGCGGTAAGGTCGGCTGCAGTCAGTCCGGGATAGTTTGACAATATCTGCTCATCCGTGAATCCCGTCTGCTTGCAGCGGACAACGAGCCAGACCGGAATGCGCGTATGTCGAACACATGCGTCTCCACCCACCGTTCGGGAAGCGTGCCATGGAGCAGTTGATATCAAGATCTATCGGAGATACTGAAGACCATGCGCTTGCACCAGCGACAGCAGCTTCGCCGCAGGACCCTCAGGCTTGCGCTGACCGCGCTCCCACTGACTCAGGGTTTTGGTGGCCACACCGAGATGGGCAGCCATCACCGCCTGAGAGGCGCCCTCCCTCTCGCGCAGTTTTCGCACTGTTTCGGGAGTAAAGTCAATGATTGCGGGCACACTGGACGAATCGAACAAGCGTGCATCACCAAGGCGCAACGACCTAGCTCCGACGGAGGCACGCAGTGCCTGGGAGGCTACGATCTCTTTGGCAGAGAACTTTCCTAGACTCGCCAACATCTCCTCCGTCTCTCGCGTGTTGTCGAGGGTATAGCGGTCGGCGGCCGCTGTGTCCGTGACGGTCTTCATCTTGCTTTTCCGTGTCGTATTCATCGTGCGATCTCCCTCATTGTTCCCGAAGCCGTTAGGCTGTCCAACTCGTCATCTGTAAGTCGCTGTAGTTCCTCTGCGATAAGGCGAAGCCGAGCCAAGGTGGTGTCTCCGATGTTGTCCAGGTCGTTCTTGCCGTACCCGACTAAGAAGAAGGCACGAGCACCCAAGCTGCAAGCTACGATCGTGCGGAACCCGCGGCTTCGTCCCTGGCCGGGCCGAGCCACCCGCAGTTTGATGAGCCCACCACCGAGGTATGAGTCCACCAGGCCGCGTTCTACCCTCTCGATGGCATCGACAAGCGCAGCGTCCGCAATCCGCTCCTTCTTCACAAATTTGATGAAGTCGGGCACGGTGAAGATGCGTGTTGACACCGATTAATTGTACCTCGATGAGTCACAAATAGGCGCGATGTTGACCTCGCGATGGCCAGCCTTTTGGTTACAGATGGAGCCAACTAGAACTCAACTTGCCAGACTGCACAGCAAGTGCTCGCTAGTATTTCAGTTTCAGAACCTTGTAAATCTCATCAATGTCAGGGATGGGACCAGCAACGGCAACGTCCGTATTATTCTTGTATCCATACCTAACGCCGAGGTTGTTGCTGAACGAAATGGGCCTGGTAAACGGAAAATAACCTTGACTCAAGATCTCATCCGAATTTTGAATGCATCGGATACCTTTGAGATGGGCTGCCTCGACAAGATGGATGACCTGACCAGTTGGCAATACATACTGAAGATGGAGGGCTCGTCTGCCCGGTAGGGCCATCATACGCGGAGCCCAAGCAAGCTCGGCAATGACTAGTTTGCATTTCCCGTCAAGCGTGACGAGTTCAAATCCGAAGTTGGCCCGTTTGCCAACTATAGAAATCTGCTTTACCGGCCATTTCAACTCGTCTCCCGCAGACTGCTGAGAAAGTGCGTTCACCTGCAGTAAGGCACCTGCGAGATAGATAAAAGCTACCAATTGGTCCACCACGACGACATCATTTGGCCACCCATGTCGTTCCCCGCTCGGCGATATCCTTTTGGTTCTGCGGAGGCGCATCAAGCACAAACGCAATCAAAAGAAGAGGGTTAACCCATTTGCACATCATTCGCTCCTGATCCGCTATTATCCGTCTAAATCTCTCAACTGCCAAATTGAATCAGTGAATTCGTTCGGTCGAAGGAGGTTCTTGTGATACATCTTATTTACCAATGTTGATCTCAACCGTTTGGCGCTTCGGCTTACTGAGTTGGACTTTGTGTCAAGGAGCGGCGACGCCTTTTTCTATGCCAGTTGCGCCAGCACTTGACCTTCCTGAGCCATATTTCGTCATCGACTTCGCCGAGCTTAGGACACACGGATCTGGTCCGAAGCTGACTATTAGGGCGGAAATGATTGCCAGTTCAGTGCTGGTTGAGGCCTCAATCACCAACCTTACGCGACGACCCATCCTCGTTCCGCCGATCAGTGAGCATATGTTTGATTTCGATTTTTGGGAGCAGACTTCGCGAGGCAAACTGCATGCGTTAAAAGCCTATGAAAGGAGATTTGCAGTTCTTGAACGACGGCTTGAAAAAGAGGACTTGATCCCGCTGGGGCCTGGGTTGACGTTATCAATAAAGGTGGCTATCCCAAATGTGCCGTTTGCGAGCTCGAGTAAGCCTATTTACGTCCAGGGCTATATTTCCAGATGGGCTAGCATCGACGGGAAGGACATTGAGTTTTCGCTAGTTTCGGCCAAAGTGCGCCTGATTGTTAGTCGCAAGGTGGGCACCAAAAAGCGTGGGTTGGCCCGATAAATCCAGCTGTATTTGCCGCTCTAAGTTGTGGTGTGGCTTTTCCTCAGTACGGGAGCGCCCAACTGGTGGAATGTCATTACTGTATCCGTCCTGGGCTGACGGGCAAGTCGAAGCGAACGGAAACGGTCTCAGCAGTCTTTACCCTCCTCGACAAAGGTGTCAGTAAATCGATCCGAGTGACATACAATATCTGGCATTGAGTTGAACTCTGTGATCGCTTGATGGTTGTCGCCATCCAGCATCAAGCGATAATTGGACAGTTGATTTGTGTGGGCCGTAGGACGAGAGAATTTGACTGAGGTGGATTGCCTGGTAGGTGATATCGCCACGCGGGGTGGAGTGTGATGAGGCGTTATTCTGTGAAGAAGGCACTTTCGATTGGACTGCTGGCGACGATCTTGGTGAACTCCGGTTGGGGGCTCCAAGATTCGTCGTCGCAGCTTCAAAAGCGCGAAGAAAGCAGTCTGCAAAACCCGCCCGCGGATGATCCATGGGTTGATCTTTGTTCAGCAATAGAGGTTCGTGGTAGTCATGTGGACAAATTTCATTCAATGCTCTCCCATTTCAGCCGGGAAACTCGAAAATTCCTTTATGTATCCGATGGAGATATTTGGTTCGCCAGTGTAGTCGCTAAGAAGAGCCGCTTGAAGCAAGCACGGCGGAAAATACTGGCCATTGCATCTAGATTTGGATACGATCTTTGCTTCATGGACGGCACATGGTATCGATGCAGGCGAGAGAAGAGCCACCACTGAAACTATGATCACCCTCGTTGCGATTCTGGTTGCGATATACGCTGGGAAAACGCCTGAGTCGGCGGTGGAAAGACTTGGATGGGGACGGTCTTCTTTTGACGAGTACCTCGCCGGACGCCATGATGCCAAACGTAGCAATTTATGGTTTCACGACACTCTGGAAGATCGTCCTACCGAGATTGTTTTCCCTCAAGGTGGGGCTTCTGAGCGGTTTTACATTAATCAGGCTGGGAGTCCGGCGGAGCTTGCTGCTGGGAGTGTGGAGGTTTTGCAGTACGAGACGAAGCGCGATGGATTGATCCGCGCCAAATGGGAGCTACGATTGACTCGGTTTACGTTCTCGACGTACAACGACATTCCGAAAAGCCTTGATTCGGCGGGGACGTTGATCAAGTTGCTTTACCGCGAGGGACTCAAGCCGCGTGGCAAGGTCAGTCCGGCGGTGCGGGCTGTTCTGAACGCCAAAAGGGGCTATGCCAGTTATTGTTTGCGGGGTGCCCACAGTCGCAAGTTTTGGTATTGGTTCACGTCGAAGTCGGGGCGTCGTTCTGTCGATCGATCGCTGTCGTTCGAAGAGATTATAAGGCTCGCCAAGCCGGGTGTCTCGACTTTCTTGCCGGCCCTGCCCGTTCCGTATCCGGTGGCGCCTGAGGAGATTGAGGCGTGTGCGTTGCGGGGGAAGTGAGGTCCTTTGGTGGGGTGATTTCGGAAAAGTGGAGTCTCGCCTTTGGCTCGACGCGGTTTCGGACCGGATTTACCCTCGCCCTTCCCTCTCCCACTTTGACGTGAGAGAGGGCCAGATTGGAAAGCTCCTGCTTGGGTCAACGGTCTAGCGGGCTCTGAGTCACGTCTGGCAATGACTTTGATTCCAACTCGCGGGAGAGGCGTAACTGAGCCGCTTCGTCGATCTGTCTGCTGGCGTCAATTGCCCGGACAACCATCTGCATTCGCTCGGACGGAGTGAGGGCGCGTAGCAGCCGAAGCATCTCCTGGTGTGCCCAGTCTTTCGTGTCGAGGAGATCTGTTCGCTGCACACACGTATTTTATCATGGTCTGTGGGCGGTGCCCACAGACAGGATGTGTCGGCGAGTCCAGGGTTTCACCCTTCGCTAATATTGGGCGCACCGTTGGTGGTCTCGGAGGAGTAGGCCGGTCGTTTTGAAAACCCAGCCTGTGATCACCCGCAGGGTTCCGGAAGGGGAAAGTCCAACTCGTCTCCCCCCGACGTCCCTAAGCGTCGCCGTTCGCTCGTTGCTGGGCAGTCAGCGCGTCACTGTTTGAGGCCGAAGGGCCGAGTTTGACGCGAGCCCAGCGATGACGAACGGTTAAGCGACGGTTCGGGATGGCGGGGGGAGACAGCACCCAGCGGTGTGAGCGTTCGAGCGAGACCTCGAAGAAAACAAAACGATTGAACGAGCAGCGAGCCGGTCGGAGGACGAATTGGGATGGGTACCGATGTGGTGGACTTTTGGCGTTAAGCGGAGTCGTCGGGCGATGCCCAGCGACGAAATATGTCGCCCATTCAGGGCTCTGGGGTTGGTGGCTCAATTTCACCAGGGTTTCACCCTGGGCTGGTATAGGGACGCACCTCCGGCGCTACCGGATGTGGCCTGCGACGTTTTGGGTTGGTCTATGGGCGGCGCCCACAGACGAGATGGATCGCACCGTTGGCGCTCCGGGAACGGGCGGCTGCCGGTACCAGGCGTGCGGCCTTCGCTATTATGGGGCGCACCGTTGGTGCTTTCGGAGGGGTAGGCCTGGGCTGGTATAGGGACGCACCTCCGGCGCTCCTGGTGATCGTCGACGACCATGCAGGTTGTTACTTGACCTTCGCGATGGCGATGGGGAAGTCGGGGATGGTTTGGGGTTTGATGCAGGTGGCGTGTTGGCGGCCGCCGGTGAGGGCAGCTACTTGCTTGGTGATGTAGGCGTCGAGCATGGTGACCGTGACCTTGCCGTCGGGCGAAGTCGAGGCTTTGCCGTCGAGGCCCTCAAGGAGGGCTTTCGTGAAGGCGCCGTTGCCCCACTCGTCTTTTTCGATCGCGGACTCACGACCGGTGCATGCGGTGAACACAACCACGCCGTTTTCGGCGCTCGAAAGTTCGTGGATTAAGCCGGTGATATCCCCCGCTCCGCCGCGCACGGTTCCGTTGCCGAAAGCGTTGCCGGAACGGCAGGTGTCGACGAACAGCAAACGCTTTCCGGGGAGAGATTCGATGGTGTTGCGAATCGCGGCAAAGCTGAGGCCGGTGGCTAGCACGCGATCTTGGTTGAACGTGGCGGGGAGGAAATAGTAATTATTGGAGTTGTCGTTTTCGCCGTGGCCTGACAGGTAGATCATCGCCACGTCGTGGGAATTCATTGACTTCTGGATCCACTCCAGGCCGTCCATGATCGTCTCCAAGTTGGGATTGGGCAGGGTTCGGATCTGGATATCCTTGTACAGTCCGCCTCCTTGGGCTTTGATCTTGTTCGCGAAATCGTTGGCGTCTTTTACCGGGAATTTGAGGCTTGCCACACGGGCGTCTTTGTACGAGCCCACTCCAATCGAGAGGACGTACAGAGTGGGCTGAATGACGGGGGCGGGGGGAACCGGTGGCGTCACCGAGCCGGACTTGTAGCGAAAACTCACCGTTTCAGCCTCGCCGGCGCCAAACCGATTGAAGGCGATCACAGAGACGTTGGCGTCTTTATTGGGGAGATCGAGAGTGACATCCTTCTTGGCTTCCACCTTGGCGACCAAGTTCAGATGATCTTCTACCTTCACCGATATCCCATCGATGAGGAAGGCAATTTTCGTGATCGGCTCGCCGGTTGGCGTCTTCACCGAGTACTCAATCTTCGCGGATTTTCCGTCGAATCCCTGGTTGTTCTTGCTGAGTATGCGGACGACGGGAGGAAGAATCTCCTGCACAGCACGTTCTTTGGGGGCTTGGGTCCGAGCGGCATCGGCAAGGCGTAGCGCCTCGGCTTCGTCCATTGTTCCCAGGATCTTGTCGATGACGTCGGGGCGGTATTTGCTGGGTCGGAAACGACTGGCAGGGTAGAAGTCGGCTGCGTGATCAGGACCGTTGTTCACACTCCAGCCGATGAGATCCTCGCCGCCAGGCGAACAATCGTAATAACCACTCGCGGTGAAGAGAACCCACCGCTTCTTGTCGGTATGCGGATACAGGGCGAGCAGTTCGGCACCGGTTGAGGCGTTGTACCAGCGGATCGTCCCATCACCCAAAGTCGCAATGACGAGTTTGCCATCGCCGGTTAGGTTGATGCCCCAACAGGTACTCGCGGTGTCGGTCCCCCATTTCAACGTGCCCTTCGCGTCGTAGCTGCAGACTCGCCAATCGGTGCCAAGCAGCATGCCGGAGCCATCGGGAACGATGCTGAAGCATTGCGATTTCTCTCCCTCGCGCAGTGGCAACTTCACGCCGTTGAGCTTCGGCTCGTCGGAGGCAAACCAGTTCGTCACCGAGATTCCCTCGGCGCTATGGATAGGCGGTGTCCCGGCGGAGTGAACGGCATCACTGGTTGACGCCACGTTGATGGCGCGTGCGGCAATCGAAAACGATGCGGGCTCGTTGCCCCCGTTGGCGTAGGCAAACCAAACTCCATCTCCATCGCGAGTAACCTGAAAACCTGCCCCAACGCTTCGTGGGTCTGCTACGGCAACCTCAATTGCAGCGTTGGCAGCTACTCCAAAGGAATCTGCGGCACCGAATGCAAAGTCCTTCTCGGCAATGGGTGCCAGCGAGTAGATGGTGTTGCTGCCGACTGGTACGTCGACGGGGTCACCCATCCCGTGGTTATTCCACGAGCGCATGATGAAGCGGCCCTGCCTTGTGGCGGCTCCCGCTGCCACGAGGGTTGTTCCATCGTTCGACCAACATACGGCCCCAACCGACTCGTTGAGTCCCGTCGTTCGCGGGGAAATCTCCTTGCTCAGGTCCGTTCCTGAATAGAGGGTGACGCTAGGCTTCCCTTCGGTGGCGACGGCAATGTGGGCACCGTCCGGTGAGAAGGCCAGTCCCGCAGGTAGGCCCAGACTA
The DNA here is from genome assembly GCA_903833215.1 of uncultured Armatimonadota bacterium. GTDB lineage: Bacteria > Armatimonadota > Fimbriimonadia > Fimbriimonadales > Fimbriimonadaceae > Fimbriimonas. The sequence goes on along the minus strand of CAILEM010000067.1, from coordinate 23,414 downwards.
GATAAGGCAGCTTGGTGGACCGCCGTATAGGCGAGATCGTAGAGCCGTAAGATTTTGTCTGAACTTGAGACTGCCAGCTTCCCGGTCGGTTCAAACGCGACTCCGGTTACGCCCTCGGTGACCTTGCTATCTTCGAATAGCGTTGCGCCATCGGATACTTGGGCCACGCGAAATCCGCCACTTGCGAGGCCTATCGCAAGGCGCTTTCCGGCAGAGTCGAAGGCCAGGGCCTGAACGACCGATGCCAACTGCTGGATCCGACCGATCATCTGACCGCTCTCACGATCAAACATGTACACGCTTACTATTTTGTCCCACTCGAACCCGGTCCAGCCACCGAGGGCGACGGTGCTGCCGTCGGGGGAGATGGCGACGGTGTAGAGCTTGCCTTCATTGGCGCTGGTGCCAATCGGAGGACGCAGAACCTTGAGGAGTCGGAGGGAAGGAAGCTCCCAAACCCGCGCGGACTTGTCATCGCTTGCCGTCACCAGGAATTTACTGGCGCGATCGGTGGCAACCCCGGAGACATAGCCTGCGTGGGAATTCGCCTCGATCCGCAAGATTGGCTGAGTCGTCGGGCCTTGTCCCTGGGACACCCTCGATCGAGCAAGCAAAAGGATGGACAGTTGGATAAGCGATAGGAATGCCATCTTACGAAATAACCTTGAGCAGATCTAGGTGCAACCCACTTATGATGGATCACACGTTATTTGCTTTGTACAAGAAAGTCTTGTTGCGCGGTTGTCCATCGGCCCGGATTTGCAAGGGTGTCCTCGGTTCCGCAAGCTTTGAGAAGGTAGGCCAATGGATCGGAAATTGGCTTGACCGATTCCGCTTGGTCGGTCATTCCTTTGGTGGCGAGGCGGCTCAAGTTAATTCGGTGAGTCGAGGCGATTACCTTGAAGTGTTCAATGCCGGAGTCAAAGCCGCTGGGAACGCTCATGTAGAACGGACTCGGCAAGCGGGTCCACTTCGACTTGGCTGGAACGAGGACCTCGGTGGCAGGAGCTTGAGGACTGAGGATCTCCACGTTGGCAACCCGGTCGATATCGACGAGCGAGATGTAAAGTGGGATCGAACTATCGTTGCTGATCTCGACAACGACGGGGTCCCCGTGTTTGATCGCGACGAGGCCATTGACGATCGGCACCTTTGCTTTGGGTTTGCCTTGGGCATCAACCGGTTTGATGCGCAGTTGAACACGAAGATCTTTCGCGTTGGCCGGAGTTTGCAGCGAGAGCAGACTCATCCGCCGCCAGATCGCCTCAGGGCTCGCGCTCTTGCCTTTCTCCTGTCCAGCCGGAGATACAAATTCTGGATAAATGCTCTGCCCCTTGGTCACGGAGTTCGGATTTTCTTTGAGGAGTACCCAACCGTCTCGAGGCGTAAGTGGGGTTTTGTGACCGTGGAGTAATAGGTTGACGGTTCCAGATTTCGTGGCTCGAACCGATTGGCCGGCGTAGAGGCGCAGGTTCTGGACATCGCTGGGTGTTAGGTTATCGACTTTCCCGGACAGTTGCTTGCGCTTAATGGCTGGACAACTCGCATCGACGATCCAGCCGACGAATTTTGGCTTGTCGACACTGGCCAAACACAAGGCAGTTGAGGCGCTGGCGAGGAGGGGAAGGACGATTCTTAGGGTTCTCATGGTGTCGTTGGTGCGTCTTCCGGTGGAGTCGGGTCTATCGGGGCGGGAGGCTCGGTTTCGTGGTGCGATGGAGGCTCATGTTTGTGAACTGCGTTTCCAAGAATATGATCGAGACCGGTATGGGCGATTAGCCCAAGCGCGACGAATGACGCGTCATCCCAAGCCAGTCGAAAGGTTCCGACGAACGGGATCGCAACTGCACCAATCGCAACAGCTATTACGGCGGTAACCGACCAGTGGATGCGGAAATGGTGGTGCTTTTTGCCATGTCGGCCGTAAAGGAACCACCCCGCAAATTCGACGAGGCCAATGGCGAACAACGCCAAGGCAAAGTCGGCGACGACTCCCCCTAAAAGGGTCCACTCACGGAGTGGGGAATCGATGAGCGTGTCCACCGCGCAGCCATGCAACAGGACACCAGAATAGAGGCCGCTTCGGCTTGGCACCCGAAACAGGTCGTCTCCGCGCTTCAGTATTCGACCGTCGTCTTTGAAGAGGTTGACGACTCCGAGGATCACGACCTTTCCGGTAAAGGTTTGCGGCGGGGAGGTTGCGACTTTTGTATAAGGAAGGGCCGTCTTGCGTAGCGGCAGCAAGAGTCGATAGTCGACTAGGAATCCGACCGTTTCCAGCGCCGGGTCCGGGGCGAACTCCGATTTGAACTCAATCGCCCACGAAAGTCCACTTGGTAGTTCTTGAGATTCGGGGTGGTTGGCGGTCGCGAGCGCATAGGCAATTGAAGGTAGGGGAATAAATTTCGGCTCGGACTTGGTCCAAGAGAACATTCTTAAGACTTCATCGACGTGGCCGGACATTTCATTGGCGGGACCCTGCACCTTTTCGTTGCCAATTCCAAGGCCGGCCGCGAGTCCGACATGCTCAATACTTCCCAGCCATTCTGCTTTTGGGCCGGCGGCATGACGGTCCACCCCGAAAAAGATGGGGACGCCGGTCTCTTTGGAGAGCTTCTCACAGTCCTTCAAAAACTCCGCGTCATCGAGGGTAATGGGGTTGCCTTGATCATCCGGGGAGAAGTCAACGTCGACACCGATCGAGCGGGCACCCGATTGGGCAATCTTTGTAAGGAGATTCTTTAGCGAAGCTCGTGAGGTGGCACTTTCGTTATCGTCGATTCCAGTGACGGCGACTTTCTTGCCACTTTGCTTCGGCATGTGGGAGATGTCTACGATCTGAACCGGAGATTGGGTCGGGTTCTGATTGGAGAGAACACTTTGGATCTGCTCGTAAGTCCAGAGTCGTGCCTCTTCGTACCCACTACGGTGCTCGATCGCGAACTTCTTGAAGATAAGCACGAGCGCCGCTAAGGCGAGGCCGAGGACAATTCGACCCCACAAACGGTTATGGAGGAAGCCGAGGACGCGAAATGACGCAGCCGTGATGGATTGGTGTTCGGGAGTTGTCTGACTCAATGCCGTCCTCTCCTAGCAAAAGAAGCCAGCGATCAACTCAGCAACAGCGCTGGAGCCCGTTCGGCAAAGGTGTGTTGCGGGCAGAGAACGTGCACCGATCCTGAGGCGCGTTCCCAAACAGATGTGTCTCGATTCATGTATGCGTAATACACGAGAGCGCCCTCTTTGGTTCTAACCCATCGAGGATTTCCTCGGCCTGTCGCCAACAAGATGTACATCCCGGGCGGAACCTGCACGTCGTCGTTGAACGCGTGGGCGGCAAAGGAGAGATCGGAATGTTCGATAGCGGCATCACTCACAACCAGGTGTCCCCGAAGACTCAGTCGCAACGAGCCTTGGTTTTGTAGCAAGACGAACTCTTGCGCGGTTGATTCGTTTCTCTGAAGACCTACTATCCGGATCACGAAAAGCTGCCCCTCTTACACCCCTATGCTGACTGAGGACGAATCACAAACGAGAATCGTTGTAGGTTTATTCGCCTAACATGGCAATTTCTGGAACTTCGTCGAGATCTACCTGGCGACGCTCGAAAAAGTTGTGTGCGTAACTCAACGATTCTTGGGTGTGAAGGCGGAATTCCCTTACTGCAGCCCGCCGCTTGTACCACGGCCAATTCATCTTGACGCCGTAAATGTTTTCGTTGATGTATTGCTCGGCGGTCTCTTGCAGGCAGCTTTCCAAAGGGCAAAGTCGACGAACCATGGGAAGCGCAATGCGCATAGATCGCTCCGCACATCGACTCACGGCAATGGGGAAGGCAAGGTCAACTCGAAATGGAACTCGGTTAATGATCTCGAAGCGAACATGATCTTCAACCAGCCTTCCCCATGACTTGGTCGAACCTAAAATCAGTTGCTCATCCTCACCGTTCGCGGTTTCCAGAAGGTGAAACGTTGCCGCGATGGCGGTCAACCCATACCGCAGACCCAAGGTCAGCACATAGCCCTGCTTGCGCAAATGGCCATGGTTCGGCAAGCGATACTCCACGCACCTCAGTGCCTGGAGATATTGGATGTCTGATCGGTATTCAATCGGTTTCATAGGGCCTGCTACGTTGCTCGGCTAACCGCCTTCACTCGCTTTTTGGGTTGGGATTCATCCTGTACGATCCTGGCGAGATTGCGATTCACCTTTTTCAAGACGTCTATTGCAACCGCGATTTGCATCGGATCGATCCCATCAATCATACGAATTTCAGCGCTACTAACACCTTTGACGATGGACAGCATCGCTTTTCGTCCGCTCGGCGTGAGTTTTAGTATTTTTCGTCGGCCATCTTCTGAATCGGTGTGTTGCTCGATAAGGTTGCGATTCGTCGCTCCCTTGACGGATTCTGAGAGTGAAGGAGGTGTGATCCCCAACCGTTTGGCGACCTCCACTTGAGTGGCCCGACCGCCGCTCGCGTGAACGGCACTGAGAAGCTCGAATGTGCCCAGACTTACACCGGTCGCTTCCAGCTTTGGCTCGATGGCTGCGGTCAGGAGTTCTGACAGCAGCCCGGCCTGGCCCGATAGAGAATCATTAAGTCCGTCCATAGCGAATAATTATGAGGGAGCCTAATGAAATTCCTACCATCTCTGATGAACATAAGGCGCGATTTTTGACCAATACAAATCTGAGAGCTGCTCCATCGTGTCCGGCGATAGGTCGGGCAGGTCGGATGCCCCGAAGTTATCTACGGCTTGGTCGGGTCGCTTAGCACCGGGGATGGCGCAAGTCACGCCATCGAACATCAGAATCCACTTCAGAGCGAACTGGGCCATTGAAAAGCCGGCTGGCAGAAGTTGGCGGACGTCTTCAACGGCCTCCAGTCCGACGGCGTAAGGCACTCCGGAGAAGGTTTCCCCCTTGTCGAAAGCGGCTCCTTCTCGATTAAAGGTGCGATGGTCGTCATCACTGAACTGAGTGTCGGGGGCCATCTTGCCGGTGAGCATTCCCGAACTCAACGGAAGCCGAGCCAAGATACCGACTTTCTTCTCATTTGCTTGCTTCAAAACCAGGCTAGCTGGTCGTTGTCGAAAGATGTTGAAGATGATTTGGATGGATTGGACATTGGGGTACTCCATCGCTTTCAGCGCTTCTTCTGCCCGTTCCACGCTCAATCCATAGTGCTTGAGCTTGCCTTGGGTGACGAAGGACTCCAAAGCCTCAAATACTTCTGGCCGGAAGTAAACGTCGGTGGGAGGGCAGTGCAATTGAAGCAGGTCGAGCGCGTCCACACCGAGATTCTGAAGGGAACGTTCAATAAATAAGGATAGGTTCTGTTTGGTGTATCCCTCGGCGACGTGGGGGTTCAGGCGTCGACCGGCCTTGGTGGCCACGTAAATCTGATCACTTCGCTCCGAACGCAACTGCCTCAGCAACCGCTCGCTACGGCCGTCACCATAGACGTCGGCGGTGTCGAAGAAATTGACACCCATGTCGACGGCGGTGTGCATTGCTCTGAGAGAATCGGTGTCATCGACTGGGCCCCAAGTTCCGCCGATCGCCCACGCCCCGAAACTGACCTCGCTAACCTTCCAGCCTGTATTTCCTAACTCGCGATATTTCACTAGTAGTCATGCTACCTACCCTGGAAAAACACCAGCGAGAACCCAAAAGTTATCCACCGAAAATTGTGGAAAACTAACGAAAAAAAGTCTTGGCACTTACATAGACCAGGTGTATATTAACTATGCAAGCCGCTGAGGTGAAACGGACCGAAGCTCCAACGAAAGGCGGAGAATCAGGAGCCTCTTCTTCTGAAGGCGAGCAAAATGCAGAGATGCGGAGGACTTCCGCAACGGACCGGTAACGGGCCGAAATGAGCAGGATTAACACCGCTCAAACGAAGCAAAACGGCCGACCGCCACCTACTGAGGAATCTTGGACCAGTGACTCAGGAGTGTAGCGCCGAAGAGCCAAGTGTGTCTTCGGTGGCATCGGAAAGCTTTGGGTTCTTTGCAACCTTGACTGGGAAGATGACGATCAAGCCAGCCAAGTGTAGGGGAAAAGACGGGTGTACATTCGCCCTCCCCGACCAAAGGCCCGACCCCGGAATCGGGGCGATCGACAGACGCTGAAAAGCGCGAGTCGGTACGCTGGAAACCGGTCGCAAACTGCGGGGTAGTCGTTTATGGCCACTCCGCAGAGAGCAAACGATATGCGCGCTGTGAACCGGGCTTGCCCGATTTCTAGCGCGCTTTTCGTTTCTTGGGTTATTCAATAAGCGCGTAAGGTATCTCAATAGGTGGTGGAGACGGGCTCAATATTACTCGCGTAGCTCGTTTGCCTCTTGCTCAGAGTCCGCGCGTCCGGCGTTCAGCCTCAGCTAAACTATCTGTCTATGGCAGACCGATATGATCCCGCTGGCTTTGAGGCCCAATGGCGGAAGCGCTGGAAAGACGCCGATCTTTTCAAGACGCGATCGAATCCCGATGCACCCAAGTTCTACGGTGCCGATTTCTTTCCCTATCCTTCTGGCGCCGGGCTTAGTGTCGGTCACTGCCGAAATTACGTTCCGACCGACGTCATTTGCCGAATGAAGCTGATGCAGGGCTTCAATGTCTTGCACCCAATGGGCTTTGACGCCTTCGGACTGCCTGCGGAAAATGAGGCGATCAAGAAGAAGACGCATCCCGAGCCGATGATCAAGCAGTACGCAGCGACCTATCGTCGCCAAATGGAACTGGTTGGCGTGTCCTACGACTGGTCACGCTCATTTTCAAGCTCTGACAAGACGTTTTATCAGTGGACGCAGTGGATCTTCGAACTGCTGTTCAAGCGTGGGTTGGCCTACCGATCTATGGCAGCCGTGAACTGGGATCCCATCGACAAGACGGTTTTGGCCGATGAGGAGATCATTGGTGGCCGAGCCGAGCGCTCCGGCGCGTTGGTGGAGAAAAAATACATCCCCCAGTGGTTCTTCAAGATCACGGAGTATGCCCAGCGTCTACTTGACGACTTGGATGATTTGGATTGGCCAGAAGGCATCAAGAGCCAGCAGCGCAACTGGATTGGTCGTAGCGAAGGCGTTCAGTTCACGATGCAGTTGGCGTCGTCGGCGACGAAGGCGCTTCATGCAAATGAGGACCCTGAGTTTGTCGTGAAGAATCTCCAGAATAGGTTGGCGTTCGAGGTGTTTACGACTCGAGTCGACACCGTATTCGGGATGACCTTCTGCGTTCTCGCTCCCGAGCATGCATTGCTCGAAAAGATTCTGAAGACGGTTGACGAAGAGCATGCTGAAAATGTGCGCGCCTATCAACTGCGCGCCAAAACCTTAAGCGATATCGACCGATTGGCCACCAATCGCGAAAAGACAGGCGTGTTCACAGGCGCCTATGCGATCAATCCGGTGAACGGCGAACAAGTGCCGATCTGGGTCGCCGACTACGTACTCGCCACTTACGGTACCGGCGCGATCATGGCGGTTCCTGGGCACGATGAGCGAGACTTCGAATTTGCCAAGAAGTTCGGCATCGACATCATTCAAGTTATTGCACCCTCCGACGGTTCTGAAGTCGTGCTTCCGTATGTCGCCAAGGACGGCATTCTCGTGAGCTCGGGTGAGTACACGGGCAAGCCCGTTTTTGCTGCTCAATCGGAACTCGGCATCTGGATGGAAGGCTTGGGAATTGGCGAGCGGAAGATCCAGTACCGACTGAGAGACTGGCTGATCTCACGGCAACGCTATTGGGGCTGCCCGATTCCCATCATCCACACCAAGGATGGTGAAATGCAGCCGGTACCGTTGGACTGCTTGCCCGTCGAACTGCCGATGGTCGATGACTACGAGCCCTCCGGCGACGGCACGTCTCCCTTGGCCCACATCCCCGAGTTTGTCAACACAACGGACTTGGATGGCCGCCTGGGTCAGCGCGAAACCGATACGATGGGCGGATTTGCCTGCTCGTCGTGGTATTTCCTTCGATTCTGCGATCCGGCAAACGACAAAGAGCCATGGAGCTTTGATGCCGCGAAGTACTGGATGCCGGTCGACTGTTATGTGGGCGGTGCCGAACATGCCGTCATGCACCTCCTCTACGCCCGGTTCTGGACCAAGGTCTTGTACGACGCAGGCTTGGTGACGGTAAAGGAGCCGTTTGCTCGGTTGGAAAACCAAGGCCAAGTGTTGGCGCTGACTCCCTATCGCCGGCCTCGTGAAGACGAGAATCTTGAAGTCGGCGAAGACGGCGTGGTGGTGTCGTTTGCCGATATCGCGAACTACAACGAGGAAGACATCTTCCATCGCTGGACGCGTATGTCGAAGTCCAAAGGGAATGTCGTCACACCGGAAGACGCCGTCGAGTCGTACGGGGCGGATGCCCTAAGAATGTATCTGCTGTTTGTCGCGCCGTTCAATGCCGACGTTCAGTGGTCGAACGACGGCATGCAGGGCCAAGTTCGGTTCTTGAGCAAGATCTTCAAGCTGATTGACGAAGCGAAGCCGATGTACTTCGCGGAATGGAGAAATTTCATCGGTTTCGAAGAAGCAGACGATGTCAGCAAAGACATCCGACGACGGACGCACAAGACGATCAAAAAGGCTACCGCCGACATTGACCGGTTTGCATTTAACACCTATGTGTCGTCGCTGATGATCTACGTGAACGACCTTACCGACCTCGTTGCCAAGCACAAGGCGAATCCAAGCCGAGCGTTTGCATTGAGCCTCTCCGAAGCGATTGAGACGTTGATCTTGCTGCTCAGTCCAGCCGCACCGCACTCAGCCGACGAGCTTTGGCATGACATCGGAAAGTCCGATTTCACGGTCGATGTGTCTTGGCCCGTGTTCGTCCCTGCGCTGGCAGTTGACGATACGGTGACGGTGGCGGTTCAGGTCAACGGTAAACTTCGCGAAACGCTGGAAATGGAGGCTGATGCCACCAATGAGGCGGTCGAAGCCGCCGCAAAAGCGCTGCCAAAGGTTGCCGCCCACTTGGAAGGCAAGACCATACGGAAAGTGATTGTGGTGCCTCGAAAGTTGGTGAATTTCGTTGCAAGCTAAGAAGCCCGACGCCAAAAACAAATACATCGTCCCGGTGGTCGCCATCATCGGGACGGCCTTGGTACTTTTCCTCTCGAACCGACCTGGCAAGATGGCCAACGGCTTAGCCGTTATCGAAAGTGAAGCCCAGTACAACTATGCGCTTGAGAAGGTGACGAAGTCCACGCCCACTGCGGTTGGTAAGTTCAACATGGGGCTGGAACTGGAGCAGGCGGACAAGGATGCGGCTTTGGAGGGAGCTAAAACTCTCGACGCCATGAACGCATTTCGACCAGACATGGCAGCGGGATATTTTGAGGCGGGGCTGCTCTATTACCTGTCTGGCGACACCGATACCGCACTTGAGCGACTGAATCAAAGCCTCGTCGATGCACCGCTTCCGGGGAACCTGAAGATGGAGGGCGATAAGTCGAAGGTAGACGCCATCGTCGCCGACTGCCACCACATCATCAGTATGATCGCCTTCAATCGCAACGATTACAAGCTAGCGGTAGACGAAGCCAATATGTCTTTGGCTCATTCCAAGCCACACGCAAGCTATTATTTTGCGCGTGCCCAGGCAGAGGTCCAACTCAACCAGATCGCCGAAGCCAAAAAGGACGTCGCGGCGGCACTTAAGCTGGACCCGAATTACTTGCCTGCAACAAGGCTCAATCACTTTCTCAAACACTAAGCCGTAGGTTTGGGCTCGAACTTGAGAGAAACGGAGTTGATACAGTAACGCACGCCGGTTGGTCTGGGACCATCCGGGAAGATGTGTCCTAGGTGCCCGCCGCACTTGGCGCATACGACTTCGACACGATGCATGCCGTGGCTTCGGTCTTCGATCTCTCGAATCTTCGATTTTTCGAGGGAATCGAAAAATGAGGGCCAGCCGCAGTGGGAATCGTACTTTGTGGTCGAGTCGAACAGCTCTTCGCCACATCCCGCGCAACGGTAAACGCCTTGCTCTTTGTGGTCCCAATACTCGCCGGTGAAGGGCCTCTCGGTTCCCTTATTGCGTAACACCTGGAACTGCTCGGGGGTGAGAACACCACGCCATTCGTCTTCTGTTTTGAGGATCTCTTCGCTCATGGATAGTTATACGCGCAATTACGACCAAGGGTGGAACGAAAGGAAGCGTGCGATCCGGTGGGCACGATCCGCTTTTGCATGCTGTTCGATTGCGATGGCGTCGAGCGTGGCGACGGCTTCATCGCGCTCTGGGCTCAGAGGGGCTGTCTTCGTTAGCTTTTGACCTTCGAGATATTCCTTCATCTTCGTCAATTCGCCATTTTCGACCCAAATTCCGCCACAAGATTCGCAGCTATCGAGGAAAACCGGCGACGAATACATGTATCGATAACGTCTCATGGTTGCAACGCAACTCGGACACTTTCGGTATTTGTTCTCTTCGAGAGCGAAATATTCGGGAGTGGGCTGAATGAGTTCATCAAGTTCTTGAAAGGCAACGTTTCCGCCTCGGGCTCGGATTTCGTTGACCTCTCCTTCATCGAAGAAGATGCCTGCGCACTGTAGGCAAGTGTCGACGGTGACCCCGATAAAATCGCGCGGAATCATGTTAACGTTACAATCTGGGCAAAGTCTCGGCATTGGAAGATAGAGTATGAAGGAAACGAGTCGCTAGATGGCAAATCCTCATGCTTCTGATACTCCACATTGGGAGGCAGCCTTTGAGCATTACTACCAAGACCGCATGGTCGACGCTTTCGAGGAAATTTCGGAGCACGGCGTTGGCGAAGCGGGAGAGTTGATTCGTTGGTATCGAATTATTGAAGCGGAAGCGATGACTCGGGCCAAGAGTTCGGTGCTTCAGGTCGCCCCTTGGCTGACTTTGGAATTCGTTGCCGATGAGACGATGGGGATTGAAGGTGAGTTGGGGGAGCGCACTCTTCAAGCCTGTATTGATGTTGCAAAGAGACTTGGTTGGGAGCACAAGGTGCCAACGCGACTTGCCATTCTGGCGGAAGTGACGGATGCCCCCTGGGCGACGAATCCCTACGGGTACTGCGTAAGCAAAGAGCCCTATGAGAAGATATGTCTTCCGAATTATCTGGTTGACGACGAATCTGAGTTCAGCCAAGCGGTTGCACATGAATATGCGCACGTCATTAGTTCAAACGTCACTGACGACTATGCCCCTCGTTGGGTGGAAGAAGCCATTTCGGTATTGGTCGAGCGTCGGTTCGATGCTGAGATATGGGAACAGTTTCGAGTCGATCCATCGATGTGGCTCAGTCCAACCGATCTTGAAGTGATGCTCGTTGACCGATCGGATGACGATGGCACGAAAGAAGAGATCTGGATGGCCTACCAACAGGCGGGATGGCTGGGGAGATATCTGTCCACGATTGATGGTGTCAATCGCCTCGGCGAATTCCTGCACGAAATTGCCAATGAGTCACCACGAATCAACCTCGTGAGAACTCTCAAAGGCCAGGACCGTACGGACTCGGCTCTCCGTCGCGTCTTCGGCATGGGCAAAGCAGAACTATTCTCAAGGGCCTATTCGTGGGTCGTGGCGCTCGACTCGATTGAGCCGTAGATTCCTATTTCATGCGTTGGATTCGTTAGAATTGTTTAGTGGTTTGTCTCCGCGCCGCTTCTTTCGATTAAGCTAGTCGTATCGTGGAGTTATGCGCCTCGCTGCGGATCGCAAACGCACGGAAAACCGTTCAAACCTGGCATTTGGGCAGAGACTAGACGCAATGAATCTCAAGTCAATAATTGTTTTACTTTCCGTCGCGTGCCTCATGGCAACTTCGTTTGCCCAAGGTATGAGAGGCATGATGGGCAACCCTGCCGCGAACCCTGCCATTTTGCTGCAGCGGGAAGATGTTCGGTCTGACCTTCAGGTGACTGACGACCAAAAGGCAAAGTTGTACGACCTGCAGCAGGGACTTGCCGCACGATTTATGGAAGCTGGCCGAATCAGCGCCGATGATCCTGAAGCGCGAAAGAAGGCGTTCGAAAATATTGGCAAGAAGATCGTTGAGGAAGTCAACGCCATTCTCACAACAACGCAGCAGACAAGACTCAAAGAGATCGCAATCCAACTGTCCAGCTTTGCCAGTGCCGCTGTTGCCGATGTCCAGAAGAGCCTGTCGATTACCGACACCCAGAAATCCAAAATTGCCGACCTGATGACCGCCCAGGGCAAAGCCACCGCCGCCGCCTGGGAAAAACTCCGAGGCGGAGAAATCCAGTTCGCCGATGTTCAGGAAACGATGAAGAAGAATCAAAAAATCCTGAACGAAGAGATCGGGAAAATCCTGACCGCTGCCCAGAAAGCCAAACTGAAAACCCTAAGCGGCAAACCCTTCGTCCCCACCCCCGAGCCCGGTACGGGCACCGGCGGCTAGCCCAAGTGTAGGGGCGAGGCGTGCCGTTGAGGAGAAATCGAGAAGTCACAAGGACATGTCGACTGCGTCGACATCGTTCATGGCTGACCCCTCATCCTGACCTTCTGACCCTGCAAGGGGAGAAGGAACCCAAGCCGACAGTTCCGGTCTAAGAACCAAGGCCCAAGACACTAACTGACCAGTATTGCTCCCGACCGTCTCCTTGGCCGCTAGAGAGGGTATCAGAGGCGAAACGCTCCCGTCCTGTCGAGAGTGCGTTGCTACCGGTTTGTAACAGATTTTGATTTCCGCGTCACATCATTTCGCAACACGGCTCTGAATTCGCTTTGCCATAGGACATGGTTCTACATCCGTTTAGCACGATTTCCCAAATTGGCCCGCAAAATCCCTTGACTCTCGCCGCCATAACCTCCAATATCGGTTAAAGGAATGCAAACGCGCTGATGCGTTTGAAGTCGATAGGAGAGAAGCAACGTGGCTGACAATATACGACTGGGTTTTATCGGAACCGGGGGCATCGCGAGGGCCCATGCTGATGCCATTTTAACTGTGACGGGGGCGGAGATCGTGGCGGTAACGGATGCCAATCCCGAGGCAGCCGCTGCGATGGCGGAGAAGACGGGGGCAACGGTATTTGAGTCTGCAACGGCCTTGACTCAGGATGCTGGCGTGGATGCCGTACTCATTTTCGTTCCACCTTTCGCTCACGGTGATGCCGAGCGTGCCGCGCTCAGTGCAAACTTGCCGTTCTTCTGCGAGAAGCCAGTCGGCCTCGATCCAGGGTTTCTTCATGAGATCGCAACCGAGGTGGAGAACCTCGGCCTGATCACCAGCGTTGGATACATGACCCGGTATCGACAGAGTGTGCAGCGTGTCCGCGAGATTATCGCTGAAGACCCACCGATCATGGCGTTTGGCGGCTGGTGGGGAGGTACTCCGGGACACCATCCATGGTGGACGGACAAGAGCAAGAGCGGCGGGCAATTCCATGAGCAGGCAACCCACACGGTGGATCTTGCTCGGTACCTGTTTGGGGAAGTCGTTGAAGTTTACGCTGCTGCTGCCAACGGCTTTAACAAAGGTGTCCCTGGGTACACAATGGACGACGCGGTGACAGTGGCGATGAAGTTTGCGAACGGCGGTGTTGCGAACCTGATGGCAAGCTGCAGTTCAAACGCTGGCGGAAGCCTGTTTCTCGACGTGCATTCGCTTAACCATAACTTTCACTTTTCTGAGTGGAATCACGACGTTCTGATCAAGGCCCGGGGGGCGGAGCCTGAAAGCATTAAGGGAGAAGAAGGGATATTCACGATCGAAGATCAAGCCTTTGTCGATGCGGTTCGGACAGGGGACCGGTCAGGAATTCGAAGCTCGTATCCCGATGGAGTCAAAAGCGCCCTCGTCTCGTTAGCGTCGAATCGAAGTTTGGAAACCGGTAAGCCGGTGAGTCTTTAGGGAGTCTGAATTATGCCTATCAATCAATCCTTTTCTTGGTGGTGCTTCGCTGGAAGCAAGGTTCCCGATGAGGTCGTCATGGCGACGGCGAAGAAGATCGGCTATAAAGCAGTGGAACTGCTTCCGGTTGATAAATTCCAGATGGCACTTGATCACGGACTCGTGATCGCCTCCCATCCCGGCCACAAGCTTGAAGTGAAGGGACTGAACGACCTTGACTGTCATGCCGAAATAGAAGCTTTGATCCTTGAAAATCTCGAAGTTGCCAAGAAATTCAAAATCCCCAACCTGATCGTGTTCAGCGGTGAGCGACGGCCCGGCCATTCTGACGAGGAGGGAATCGAGAACTCCGCCATCGGTTTGAAGCGTGTTGCCAAGCAGGCCGAAGACGCCGGGATCAACGTCATTATCGAGCTTCTCAACAGCCGAGTCGACCATGGTGGATATCAAGCGGACAAGACGCCTTGGGGAGTCGCCGTGTGCGAACGAGTCGGCTCACCACGAATCGGACTGCTGTACGACATTTATCACATGCAGATCATGGAGGGCGATATCATCCGCACGATCCGTGATAACCACAAGCACTTCTTCCACTATCACACCGCCGGCAACCCTGGTCGACGCGATATGGATGACACGCAGGAACTGTATTATCCAGCGATCATGAAAGCGATCGCGGAGACGGGTTACACGGGGTACGTGGGTCACGAGTTCATTCCTAAAGGAGACCTCCTGCAAGCTCTGGAGGCGTCCTATAAGCTCTGCGACGTGTAAGAAGACCATTCTTTTCGACCTCGACGGCACGCTGACCGACCCCAAATTGGGGATTACTCGGTGCATAGAGCATGCTTTGCGAAGTCTGGACATTGCAGTTCCTCCAATGGAGGTTCTTGAATCCTGGATCGGGCCACCGATCCAGGATTCGTTTCGTGAGATCCTGAAAACCGACGATTCCGTGCGGGTTCAAGCCGCAGTTGACCTGTTTCGGGGGCGGTTCAAAGACGTTGGGATTTACGAGAATGAGGTTTATCCCGGCATTCCCGAGGCGCTAGCAGAACTAGTTGCTTCCGGTCATGTGCTTATGCTGGCAACATCGAAGCCGGAGCCATTTGCTATCCGGATCCTTGAGCATTTCGACCTTTACGGGTTTTTCACCAAAGTCTTCGGCAGCGCGTTTGATGGTTCACATTCCGACAAAGGTGACTTAATCCGCCACATCCTTGCGACCGAGTCTCTCGATCCATCAGTAACGGTGATGGTTGGAGATCGGAAATACGATGTGATCGGCGCTTATCAAGCCGGCATTTCATGCATCGGCGTCCTTTACGGCTACGGCAGCCGCGAGGAACTCGTCGAAGCTGGCGCAGCCGCACTGTGTGAGAGCCCAGCCAAACTGGTACACCACTTCGCCACGTAGACGGCGGAGATCGTACCGACGCAGCAGCCTTGCTTGGCCGTTCGGTAGAAATCACCCGAAATCGCGTTTCCGGACGTCGGTACGATCACCGCCAACTACGGGGCAGGTGGTGTATGGCTTGCTTTGGGCTAGCTGTGAGTTTCGATATTCGGCACATTTCGGGTGCAACGCGAATTTGGCTCAAACCAATGAGATAATGGATTCAACAGGTTGGCGACATTGGTGCCAAAAAATGAATCGGAAAATTCTCTCAGGCTGTTTTGGAGTAGTCGCCTTTCTCGTGGTTATTGCTGGCATCGCGAAGTACGTTGGCGACCGTCGCGAGGCTGCTTTCAATGAGACGGCACTGAACAAAGAGCTGTCGCTCGCGAGAGCAGAGGGGCTGCCCACCACTTGGCAGGAATATGCGGCAACCATTAAGCCTGCGAAGCCAGATGAAAACGCCGCAGGGCTGTACCGACAATTTGGCAAGCTCAAGGTGAAGCTGACCGATGAAACGACGAAGCTCGATGCCACGCTCATGTTGAGACCTTCTCAAACGGTTAGGGAGTCGGTCAGAAAGGTCCTCGATCAAAACAAACCCGCCCTCGACTTGGCCGACCAGGCGGCTCGTCTACCAAGATGTTGGTTCAACCGGGATTGGACGAAAGGTTTTGCGGTTCTCTTTCCCGAGTTGGCCCAAATGAAGGCGGCGTCCAAACTGGAGCTCATGCGTGCTGACTTGGCTGCGAGCGAGGGGCGACCCGAAGACGCAATTCGTGATCTTAATCGGGCTAGGCAAATCGGGCAGCACGCAAGCGAGGAAGGGAATATGATTGATGTACTCGTTGACGTAGGGATTTGGGGCAACTGCATACACCATCTCGCCATTTGGCAAATTCAGAATCCACGAGTTGCCGCGTACCGAAGGCTATCCGCTGAGCTGATCAAAGCCTTTCCGAAGGTCGATATGAAGGTGATGAATAGGGACAAGCTACTGATGATGAAGGACCTTATCGAGTCTTCGCAGACAAAAAAAGGGCTTGAAGAGCTTGGGGTCAAGCCGGAGAATACATCCAAATTAGAGCCTTACGCCAAGCTCCTTATCAATCAGCCTCGTGCCAAAGTTCAAGTGATCAAGGCAGCGAGGAAGAGTTGGGAGTCATACAGTCTCTCAGGTTCCGAACGAACTACTCAGAATGAGTCGGCGAACGAAGAACTGCTCCAGGGAATGGCGGCTTTTCCGACTGCCGCGTCCGTCTACGAAGCTCTCGTGCAGGATGACGGAAAAGCCGATGTCCTCGATCTGGCCCTTGAAGCGCAACGAAGGTGCTATGTCGCACTCCTTCGGGCGATCTCTCTAGAAAAGGTTCCAAAGGAGCTTCGGACAGATGATTTGTTGAGTCCGATAGACCAAAAGCCCATCGACTACAAGTTCGATGGCAAGCAGATCGTGATTAGTGCGAGTGATGGCGAAGGTGGCACACTGCGATCTGTCAAGGTTCCAAATGATACAGAGATGAAAACCGTGGGTTCGCCCTCGATTTGGTCTCGCTCGCCCTAGGCGGTTGCGGCTCATTCGGGAAAAGGCTCAGTTCTGGAGCCAACGAGACCGTCGGTAAATTCGGGAGTTTTCGACCCCGTTCTTGGGGATCCGGCTCAGGCGATCTGCAAGCGGACCCCTCGAATTTACAGGAGTCTGCCGGAACCGGAGCCCACGTAGTCGGCGGTGATCGTACCGACGCAGCAGCCTTGCACGTTTCTTGGCTGTTCGGTAGAAATCACCCGAAATCGCGTTTCCGGACGTCGGTACGATCACCGCCGTCTACGGGGCTGCGGGTGATTTTGCGTCCACTCGATTTCGGGCTCACCTGCCGCCGTAGTCGGCGGTGATCCACCTGACGCAGCAGCCTTGCTTTTCTTGGCCGTTCGGTAGAGATCACCCGAAATCGCGTTTCCGGACGTCGGTACGATCACCGCCGACTACGTGGGCTGCGGTGCACGGCTATTGGCGTCTGAACGCCGCTTCGTTTGTTGTCACGGGCACATCTCCACCCGAGCCTTCCCCGACGACGGTATTCCAGCCGTCGACGGCCAAACTTGGCGACTCACCCTTCAGGTCGTAGGTTGCGCACTCCACCGTCACCTTCCTTGATTCTCCAGGGAAGAGAGTTAGGTAGTTGTCGCTGTAGAAGACGGGGAGGACGCGTTCGCCGGTTTTGGCGTTTCGTAATTGGAGGTGTGCCATCAAGGCGATCGATTGTGTTGAGTTTCGAATCGATACTGCGATTCGCGTGGTGCGTCCGGAAGAAATGCGGTCGGCGGACACGCTGAGTCCAACCCGCGGAAGCGAGTTGAGAGCGGTGTAATCCGTGGATCCGTTCGTGGATCGCCAATAAACGTTGTCGGATAGCAGCTTGCCTCGGGCATCGTGGAGTTCGAGCTTCAGCAACTCAACCGGTCCATTGGTTTCAGAAGGACTGGGGGCGAGAAAGGCGTCAGTCGCCGCACTCGGCAACGCATTCACTGCTTGGGT
Source organism: uncultured Armatimonadota bacterium (assembly GCA_903833215.1). Classification (GTDB taxonomy): domain Bacteria; phylum Armatimonadota; class Fimbriimonadia; order Fimbriimonadales; family Fimbriimonadaceae; genus Fimbriimonas. The sequence goes on along the minus strand of CAILEM010000067.1, from coordinate 5,598 downwards.
CGCGTTCTGAACCTTTTGCCCATTAAGGTTGAAGATCAACATGGTTACCGTCACCTTCGACAAGGTTTGTGGAGTGTTGTTGATGACCTGTATCTGGCCGTTGTTTGGATTCATCTGGATGTGAATCGGCTCGCACGCTTTTTGCGTTCCGAACTCGGCTCCGTTCGGGTCGAGGTCGTAGCTGTAGAGTTGCCACACAAAACTCGGCCAGCAGGGATTGCTCATCCAAAGCAGCACACCACTGGCGCTGTTGAACAGCTTGGAGTTGCGGCCCTCAAAGATCGCGCGATAGCACTCGTAGTTGACCAACTGAGATTTCCGCACGAAATCGGGAAGACCGGTAAGAGGACCGAATTCGCTTGCAATCTGAATCGGATACTGGTCGCCACGTTGAGCCCCGCGACATAGATCATGCTGTGCCCAGTCATCATTGATTGGCCACCAATCTTTCTTGGGCATCATGCTCTGAACGGCCTCGAGGGTTGGGATCGATGGCGCACCGATCTCGGTATGCATTGAATCGCGAAATGGACCGAAGTAGGTGCCCATCGGGCGAAGAGAATATGGGCCACCGCCTCCGACGCCGTTCGTCGCCGACGAGTGCTTCTGATAGAAACGGGCCGGATCGAGTTCGCTCACGAGTTGAGCCAATCCGTCGTCAAGAACCTTCGGCGGATTGCCTTCATTTCTTCCGCACCATACGCCGACGGAAGGGTGGTTGCGGAACCGAACGAGCTTCTCGCGAGCATTCTGCAGGAACCAATCGCTGTGTACCGGGACGGGTCCGTCGGCTGGGTTGGCCAGCCAAAAATCGTCCCAGATCAGGATGCCGTACTTGTCGCAGGCTGCGTAAAAGTCTTCCTGCGTGCTCATGCCAATCCAGTTCCGGACCATAGTGCAGTTGGCGTCGTGGTGTAGCCGAAGCTGGGCGTCTAGTCGCTTCTTCGGGCTGCGTTTCATCGCCTCGTCCATGCCCCAATTGCCGCCCTTGCACATGATCGGCACGCCGTTGACGCTGATCGTCATCGTCTTTTCGCCGGGGCGGAAGTAGCTGATCGAGTGGATGCCGAAGGTCGTGTCCTCGGTGTCTGACACCGACTTATCCACGACAACCTTGAGGTGCAACTGGCACAGGTTCTGCGCGCCGTAGCCGTTGGGCCACCAAAGCTTTGGCTGGCGGACATGGATGGCAGGTGACTTAACCACCTTGGTTTCGTCAGGGGCAAGGTGAAATGGGACCGTGAAACTTCCTTTCATCCCTTCATAGGTGCCGACCAGCGTGCCAGATTGCATGACACTGGTCGTGTTGGTCAGCGTTGCGTCTGCTGCGACTTCGGCAGAGTCGATCTTGGGAAGAGGAAGCGTTGTTTTCACATATGGGTCATAAACCACTACCGGGCCGCTTGTGGCGAGTTTCACTCCTTGCCACAGCCCCATGTCGCGGTCACGAATGCCGGGAATCCAATCCCAACCGACGGTTGCGTGGAAGGTTGGGTTGTCGAGACCAAGCAGTCCGCCGTTCGGACCCGTTCCTGCCTTGAGGGTTTGTTCCAGCGGGTTGCCAGGGTGGGGCGGCGGCAAAATCTCAACCGCGATAGCGGCTCGTTTCCCAGGTGCGGTGTCTTTTGTGACGTCGAATACGCCGCGTGTGAACGCACCCTTGATATCGCCGACTTGGCGGCCATTGACCCAGATATTCGCGATGTAGTTAATACCGTCAAACTGCAGCCAGCGTCGCTCTTTGTTGAGCGTCCGCGGCACTATGATCTCGGTTCGATACCAATAGCTGGTCCGGCAAAGGCTCTCAGGGATGGTTCGGTTGTTCTCACCGTAGAGCGGTTCGGGGTACACGCCGTTGGCGACGAGGGTCGTTAACACCGTTCCAGGAACGACGGCGTTGTACCACCCGGACGTCTTGAATCCGACCTCAGAAAGGGTTCGCCCATTGGCCGCCACCTTCGCCTCGTCCTGTAATTGCCAGTTCCCAACCGGCACCGAAGTTTGCGCTAAGCAACTTGCTGAACCCAAACCCACAACCGAAGCCACGATGCCCCAGGCAAGAACCTTCATGTTCCAACCATACCGGAAAACGCGTTAACCTAATTACTTGTTATCTGCAGTGACACCCTTCCAGTCGTCCGTTCGGAACGGGATAGCGGGGAGACCGGCGGTGTTGTAGAGGTTGCAGTCGGGATTGGCCGCCCAGGCGAATCGAGCCGCGATTGGCTTCGGCACCTCTGGAGATGAAACGAGAATAGTCTCGCCATCGATCTTGGCTTTTGCCCAATGCCATTTTCGATCGTCACCGGCAACCGCGAATCCTACAAGTTCGCCGCCTTTTGCGACGAGGCCTTTGTCGACGTGATCAAAGCTCAATCGGATGGAGTTACCCTCGACCTTCATTCGCTTGTAGGTGGGGCCGGAGAATTCGATCTTCTCGTGAAACTCGTTTGCCAAAGCGATGAGGGCCAGTCGTTCACCAACGGTCTTCTTATCTTTAGGGTGGACATCGATTGCGTCGCCGATGTCGGTGGTAATCGCAATTCCACTGTGGCGAACCTTGGCGGCAGTCATCGCTTGAGCCTCGCGGAGTTCAGTCCAGCCATCCTCGCTTGGCTGGGCTAAGCGTGCTTTCCAGGCGGCGAGGCTAACGATGTAGAACGGGAAGTCGCCCTGGCCAAACAGCTTGCGCCAGTCGGCAATCATGGCGGGAAGAAGGCGTCGGTATTGGTAGGACCGACCGGAATTCGTTTCGCCCTGATACCAGATGGCGCCACGAATCGCCATCGGAGAAACGGGGGCGATCATGCCGTTCATGAGAACGGTTGGAATCGTCGGATTTGGCTCGCCATCCTTCGGCATGGGGCCACCTTGCTTGATTTCGCCACCGACTTTTCCGAGCCAGGTGCCAGCGAGATCGATTCGGGTTCCATCTGCCAACTTAAGTGCGGGTGGAGTTGAAGATTGCGCAAAACCACCTTTCCCCCGGGTGTTGAACACCTGGATGGCGACTACGTTCTGACCCGATTTCAAAAGCGCGGAAGCGAAGATATAAACCCTCTGGCCCTGGCCATTGCTGCTTCCGACCTTCGTGCCGTTGACCCACACGGTATCCGCTGTTTGGATGCGGCCAAGGGCTATCGTTGCGGTCTCTCCGGTCGGCGGCATCGCGAGGTCGACGGTCGTTCGGAACCAGACCACACCCTTTTTTCCAGACATGCCGAGGTCGGCAAATCCGTTGGCCAAAGTTGTCGCCTTCCAGTCAGAAGTCGCGCTTTCAGGCTTTTGCCAAGCGCCCAATGTGCCGGCATTGTGCTGGGTGATCCAGAGTTCGTTGTACGTTCCGATCGGGTCTGCTTTGGCTTGCTGAAGTGCCTCAAGTTGATCGAGTTCGGTATTGAAATCGGATAGGGGGCGAAGGGCGCCCGCACTGGTCCACGCCTCAGCGCTCGTGCCACCCCACGCTATCGCTACGAGACCCACCGGAACTTGAAGCTTATGCTGTAACTCTCGGCCGAAAAAGTAGCCGACCGCGGAGAAGCCTCCCCAACCATCTTTTCCAACCGTCTTGGAAGTGCAGACCTTCCACGCGGCGGCATTGATTGCCTTGGGTGCATAGGCGTACTGACGAGGTGCCATATACAAACGGATTTGAGGTTCGTCGGCGGAAGCGACTTCGGCCTTACCGTTGAGGGCCTGGGACAATCCCATTTCCATATTCGATTGGCCAGTACATAACCAAACGTCACCCACCAAAATGTCCTGCAGTTCAACCTGCTGGGAACCCTGAACTTTCAGAGAATACGGACCACCCACAGGTGGCGGGTTCAGCTTGACAACCCATTTGCCAGTATCATCGGCTACGCCAGATGCCGACTTGCCTCCGATCGTAACTCTAACTTTCTCCCCCGGCTTGGTCCAACCCCAAAAGGTGTTTCGCTTGTCACGCTGGAGAACCATGTGGTCTCCGAACATTGGGCTCAAAAACGGCAATGGTTCGTTAATTGTTGCAGTAGACATACTGGCCGCCAGCATCAGTAGAAGTGATGTCATCATCGTCAATCCTTCCGACAAGCGAAATATACCGGCTGGGGCCGTTAAGGCGTTTCAGGATGGGTATGGCCCTTCATCTTCATCGCCAAACGAGCCAGCAATGCCGCGATTGCTGTAAGGCATGCACCAAGGAAGAATGGCGAGCCTGGAATCTTGATCGGGGACGGACCGGTGAAGTATCCAAAGGTTGTGGTGAAGATGGGCGGACCAATGATGCTGGTCAGGCTCTGAATCGCGGTGAGCGATCCCTGGGCGGCACCTTGTTCCGACTCATCGTACTGCTTCGACACCAAACTCTGAATGCCGGGCCCTGATACGGCCGACATCGTCCAGAGCAGCATTGAAGCCATCATCATGCCACTTGAGAAGGAGCTTCCAATCAAGATGAAGCCGACGAAGTTGAAGCTGATGCCGATCGCCAGCAGTCCTCCGTCGCCGTACTTCTTGGAGAGACGACGTATGACCACAGCCTGGACGAGCATCATTGCGAGCCCAAACACAGCCAGCGATAGTCCGTTGGCACGCTTGTCCCAACCGAATCGGTATTCGGTGTAGAGCACCCATGAACTTGGCGGGACCTGTTGGGCAAGCCAAAGAAAGCTTGCGGTGAACGCCAGCAACAAAACCCACTTCTGGCGGGCAAGGATTCCCATGCTCTTCAGAGGATTCAGGCTGTTGAGGTTAAACGGGCGTCGATGCTCTCTGTCGAGCGACTCCGGCAGCACGAGCAAACCATACAGCAGGTTCAAAACCGACGCGATTGCCGCAGCCCAAAACGGTACCCGGGCACCATATTGCCCAAGCAAACCGCCAAGGGCAGGACCTATCACGAAGCCGACTCCGAACGCGGCGCCGATCATGCCAAAGCTCTGAGCTCGCTTCTCAGGTGGGGTCACATCAGCGATGTAGGCGGTCGCCGCAGTGAAACTCGCTCCAGTGATTCCCGCGAGAATTCGACCCACAAACAGCCAAGTGATGGCAGGCGCCGCACCCTGAATCACGTAATCGATACCTGTGAAAAACAGGCTAAACAGGAGGACGGGTCTCCGACCAAATCGGTCGCTGAGGTTGCCAAGAATCGGGGCAAACAGGAACTGCATCAGGCCGTAGACCGAGAGCAGAATGCCGTAAATCCGGGCGCGGTGGTCGCTCGACCCACCGGCAAGAGAACCCACCAGGTCCGGCAATACGGGAATGACCAACCCAAAGCCGATCACGTCGATTAGGAGCGTGATAAATATGAACGGAAGCGCCGCCTTTCGACCTTTGAGCATGAAGCCAAGATGATACGGCATTGGCCGCTACGGCGGCTCGCGTTGTGGCGAATGTGCGGAAATCTGTATTGGGTAGAGGGGCGCCGTTGTTGGCATCTCCGTTGCGCCAAAGTGACGTACTCACGTTTCCGGACGACGCCACGGAGACCAATGCCATCAAGTATTTTTCGAGTGTTTCCTTCGTCCTTAGCTCATGGAAAGCATGGATGCGATCCTCGGCCGATTTTTGTCTGCTGTGCCATCGGAATGGTGCAACGGTATTCGTCGAGAG